>NZ_CP095073.1:1387500-2081250 GCF_022919095.1 Halobacillus salinarum
TGTGGCGGCGCCGGGTACCGACATTTACAGTACATACTTGGATGGGAAGTATGATTATATGGATGGGACAAGCATGTCCACTTCGCTTGTTACTTCCTTGGCAGCCAGCCTGCTGGAAAAAGCGCCTTATTTAACAAGTGAGCAAATCAGTTATCTTATCCAGTCCGGAGCAGATTCATTAGACTCCCACTCTCAGCTTGGCAAAGGAAGAATCGATGCGTCAGATGCCAGCCAATTGATAGAAAAAAATAAAAGAATTGCCGGGCGGGACTCTGTCGCAACTTCCCTCGAAATTTCAAAAAATGGCTGGGATTCTTTAGAGGAGACGAGTTATTCGGCTAACCAACAGACTTATCACGGAAAATTTGCTGTTATGGCAACAGCAGACCGTTTTCCTGACAGCCTGGCAGCAACTCCGTTAGCTAATAAGCTTGGATCTCCGATTCTGCTTGTCAGCCACAATAAGGTAACAGACGAACACATAGAGGAATTAAAGCGATTAAATGTGGAGTACGTTGTATTAGTTGGAGGAGAAGGTGCTCTATCTGCAGAAGTAAAGGACAAATTAATTAAAAATGATATAGAAACCATACGGGTCGCGGGGACAAGCCGCTATAAGACTTCACTCGCCATCAATAAAACATTAGGTCTCGACAGCAGCAAAGCGATCGTAGTAACCGGACAGAATTTTCCCGATGCCGTGTCTGTAGCTGCTTATGCTGAAAATGCTGGAATGCCGATTATCTATGTGAAAAAGAATCAAGTCCCTGAAGAAGTGAAAAACTATTTACAGCTGGCAGATATCACTTCTGCCCAAGTGGTCGGCGGTCCAGGAGCCATCAGTGAACAAACAGTAAATCAACTTGGGATTCAAACGTCCAGGGTAAATGGAACAAACCGCTATGAAACCAGTTTCCAGGTTATGAAGCATTTTGCGCCGAATAAACAAGGAGTTTTCTTTGCGACGGGGGAAAAGTATAATGATGCTCTAACCGGAGCCGCGTTAGCCGGGAAACGAAATGAAAAGGTTCTGCTTGTTAAACCTGATCACCTGGACAAGGCGATGGACTCGAGACTCTCTTATTTGCAAAAACTAGGAATCACCGACTATCGTATCTTAGGCGGACCAGGAGCTATATCTATGAAAACAGCGTGGCACATTGATCAAAGACTAAATAACTAGTAAAGCTGACAAATTTTGTCGGCTTTTTTTTATGAGTAAAACTAAATGTCTAAAAAAATTGATAAAAATAATAAAAAATTCTAAATTATTGAAATATGACAGAATTTTAAATATAATGTAAAAGGAATGAAATATGAGAGTTTTTGGAAAGGGGGTACATTTAGCTAGATAGCTAGATATTACTATTGGGAGGGAATCATTAGTGAAATTTAAAAGAAAAGCTTTGACAGTAGTTGCGGGAGCAGCTCTAGTGTTTTCTTCATTTTCTGGAAACTTTGCGTCCAAAGCAGAAGCTGCGTTAAAGGACACAAAGAAAGCGCATCCGGCTATCAGTTCAAGCTTGAGAGCTTTATCTACAAGCGATCAGGAAAAGCAGGAATTAATCATCGTTACCGATGGAGAAGCCGACATCACTTCTAAATTAGAAGACTTAGGTGCAAAAGTTTTATACAACAAGAACAAATACGTTTACTTAGCCGAAATCCCTACGGAAAAAGTCATTCCAGTTTACTATCTCGATCACGTTTCGGCAGTAACGAAGAACCAAACGTTTAAACCAGCTGAATCTCCTGATCCTGAAATGAAAACAAAGACAGGGAAAGAAGCTGCTGATGTCGTCAAGCCTTCAAACGTAGAAACCCATAAACCAACAGATGTAAACACCTTTCAAAATAAATACGATGGTACTGGTACAAGAATAGCAATCATCGATACAGGGGTAGACCCCGGGCACCCGGCGTTTCAAAAGACGACCTCTGGAAAAGAAAAAATTGCAGCAGTGCAGGACTTCACTATGCAGAACGAACTTGAAGGCTATTTCGTAGCTGACGGTGACGTCATGCTTGATGAAAAATTCGATGAAGGAAACAGCATTTCAACCTCTGAGTCAGGTACATATACTACTTCAGGAATTGACTCCTCAGATGATGCCTACTATTTCGGGGAACTTAAGTTCGCGGCTGATCCGGAAGAACCGGAGGATCTAAACGCCGATGGACAATCCAATATTAAACAAAATGAAAAGTTCGGCGTGTTGGTGGCAGGAGAACAACTGTATATCGATAAAGATTTGGATAAAGACTTTACCGATGAAACACCACTTGCTTTAGATGCTACAGATACATTTGATGTGGATCCATCGGATGAGGTTCCAGGAGCAAACTTCCGACTTAACCATTTCCAAAAAATGAAAACGGACAAAGTGGATATGGCTTACATTAACTTCTTTGCAGATACAGGCGGTGGTCACGGTACCCACGTATCAGGAATTACTGCAGCTAATTCACCAGATGGCACGAAGGATGACATTTATGATGCCGATATGAATGGAGTAGCTCCAGGGGCTGAACTAGTCGGCTTGAAAGTATTCCGTGCAGGTGAAGGCGCAAGCTCCCTGTCCATTATGAACGCGATGGCTGCTGCGGCGATGCCGAAAGAAGAAAACGGCTATGATGCGGATGTTGCCAACTTGAGCCTAGGATCCGTTCCTGATGTGAATGATGGAGCAGATGCATACAACGCCTTAATTGACGTTCTGTCTGAAGATTATGGTATTACTTATGTCATTTCTGCTGGAAACAGCGGTCCGGGACTGGATACAGTAGGTTCACCGGGAACATCTGATCATGCTATTTCTGTAGGGGCCTACATCAACAGTGAAATGTGGGAAACGGAATACGGTTATTTCCCATATGGAAAAGATGATGATGGAAAACGCAAGGAAGGTGAAGGTCTATGGTACTTCTCCTCCAACGGTCCGAGAGAAGATGGAGCCCAAAAGCCTGATATTGTTGCTCCAGGAGCTGCTTATTCCACTTACCCAGAACAATCCGGAAGCTATGCAGTACTTCAAGGAACAAGTATGGCTTCACCTTACGTAACTGGTGTTGTTTCCTTGTTGAAAAATGCGACTTCAAAAGATCGAATTCCATTTTCGTACAAGTCAGTCCGCGAAGCACTGATCCAGACGGCAAAACCGCTTGACGGATATACTCGTGCAGCCCAAGGTGCCGGACTTATCAACGTTCAGGATGCCTACGATTTCTTGAAGACCAATTTCATTAAAGATATGAAAACAGTAGACGTAGAAGTAAACTACGGAGAGAAAGTAGCTGGCGGACAAGGGTTGTATGTCCGCAATAAGGATCTTCCAGATGAGGTAACGATGACACTTCATAACCCGTCTGATGAAGAAAAACATTTAACGCTTTCTCATATGGCAGATTGGTTCAGCCTATCCGAAGATGAGTTCACCTTAAAGCCGAATGAAAGCAAAACAATCACTGCATCCTATGATTCTAGTAAACTAGAGATGGGATATAACGATGGTTTCATCAAAGTGGATGACACTTCTACTCCTTATGTAGAAGCAAGAATTCCACAAACAGTAGTTAAGCCGAATGAGTTTACGGGAGACAATCATTATCGTTGGAATAAGACAGATCAAGTCCAGTCTTCTAAAACAAAGAGTTACTTCTTTGATGTGAAGAGAGGATTAGATGAAATTCATTTTGATCTCCGTTCCCTTCAGAACAAAGACGAAGAATATCAAGGCCGTGTCCGGATGATCGTCTTTGATCCTGACGGAAGAGAAGTCAGTGAATTCCAAGGATATGCCGGCTATGGAGGTCTGGATGTCGAATCCAATACGTTTGAAAGTCCTAAGCCAGGTACATGGGAAGTAGCTGTTTATGGAACTGCTTCTCCAAAAGAAGATCAGGTGATGAACCACTACGAGCTTAAAGCAATGGCTCAAGGGTTTGTTAAAGAACCTGGATTTATTAACCTTGGTGTATCCAATGGCCAGCACACAGTGAACAAAGATGTGACCTTCACTAACTTCTATTCTGAAGATAAGAAGGTTTACGTGGAAGGTGGAGCATTCAGCAAGCCGAATGTGGAAGAAGATCGTATTCTCGCTCCGAACAAAGCCTACTACTATAAAGAAATGACAATCAAGAACAACGTGTCACTCGATGTACGTACTTATGATCCTGGAGTGGCATCAGACGACGTAGACCTCTACTTCCAGAAATATAACGAAGAAGAGGGTAAATATGAAGACATCGGCATGTCAGCAGGCGGATCTTCTGATGAAAGCATAAGCTTTAAAGGCTTGTCAGATGGTAAATACCGCGTGGCCGTATTTGGCTTCTCAGGTGACATTAACGTTGATTTGTTCACCAAAGAAGTAAAAGTACTTGATTCAGATGAAGAAGGCGAAGGTTCAATTACAGTGCCGGATAAGACTTTCACTGTACCTGTATCAGGGGATATCACAGCTAATGCTGAAATTGTGACTCCAAAAGACAATGAACAGTATTATGCAGGAATTTTCCTAAAAGATGCTGAGACAGATGAAACCATTACAACAATTCCAGTGTATGTTCAGAAAAATGCCGTCACTACTGTTGCAGGAACAGATCGTGTGAAAACTGCTGTTGAAGCATCAAACGCGATGTATCCAGACGGTATGCCTGATGAAATGGACAACAAAGCTGTCGTAATTGCAACAGCGAATAACTTCCCGGATGCTTTATCTGCTGGTCCATTAGCCGATGCTTACAAAGCGCCGATTCTTCTTACCAACTCTGGTAAGCCTCTAACCGAAGGCGTCGTTGATGAAATTAAACGCCTTGGGGCTGAAACTGCTTATATTGTTGGGGGAGATGGAGTCGTTTCGAAGGAAGTAGTCGATCAGCTGAGGGACTTGGGCATGGACGCTAATGATGTAGAGCGCCTTGCAGGTAAAAACCGCTACGAAACGAACCAAAAAGTAGTTGAAAAGCTGGCGGATCTTGGATTCGGTGCAAATGGTGTCTTTGTAGCTACTGGTGAAAAATTTGCCGATGCTCTAAGTGCCGGACCATTTGCCGGAGAAAATAAAATGCCAATTGTACTCACTCAGAAAAATGAACTTCCAGAAACTACGAAAGACTTCCTTAAAGGCCAGGATGTATATGTTCTTGGCGGCGAAGGTGTTGTTTCTAAAGAAGTGAAGAGTGAAATTGATCAAATGAGTAACAGCTCTGAGCGTTTAGCAGGTACGAACCGTTATGGTACACTTGCTGAAGTATTGAAAACGTTCGCTACGGCTAAAGATACGCTCTTCGTTTCAACGGGAGACAAGTATCCAGATGCCTTGGCATCTACACCACTTGTCAATGCGAAAGGCGGCGTTATGCTCCTAACGCATCCTGACCAATTACCTAGAGAAGTCGATAACTTCTTGAACAAGTATCTATATCAGTCTGAAGTTACAAACATCGTTGCCGTTGGTGGAGAAACGGCAGTCAGTCAGGACGTAAAAGATACCCTTCTTAAGAAACTATCAGCAGAGTAGATTTTACAATTGATTTACACTTCTATGCAATCCCGTCTCTGAACTAGTCAGAGACGGGTATTTTTTTACCTTAACTTGGGAAATCGTGAAAAAAATCTATAATTCGACGTTTCGACTGGTAGATTTATGCTATAATGAAAAGCGATTGAATTGTGATACATTTAGCAAATGGAGGGACATCAATGGAAGAAACCATCTCGTTGAAAGAAATCGGCCAGGTTTTGAAAAAAAGGTGGCTGATGATCGCGTCACTTGCCATCGGGGCATTAGTGATTGCAGCACTTGTTAGTTATTTCGTATTAACCCCTACTTATCAGGCATCATCTCAGTTTATTGTAAATACGAAACAAAACCAAAGTGACAGTCAATTTGACGTTAATGATATTCGCACCAACGTTGAACTAATAAATACATATAATGTCATTATAAAAAGCCCGGCAATTTTAGAGGAAGTTGTCCAAGAGGCTGACTTAGCCGTGGGTGCAGATACTTTAAGCCAAAAGCTTCAAGTATCCAGCGAACAGGACTCTCAGGTCGTGACTGTTACAGTGACGGATACGAGTCAGGAAACTGCAGCGGTAATTGCAAACAGTGTAGTAGAAGTGTTTAAAGATAAAGTCCCCAAATATATGAATGTCGATAACGTGACGACATTATCAGACGCTGAAATTGCCAGCAATCCTTCTCCTGTCAGTCCAAAGCCATACTTAAATATGGCGATCGCGCTGGTAGTTGGATTGATGGTCGGTGTTGGTTTAGCTTTCCTTCTTGAATACTTGGATAACACCATCAAAACAGAGGATGAGCTTGAACAGAAAATTGGTTTACCTGTGTTAGGATCCATTGCCCACATAACGGAAGAGGATCTTCCTAAAACGGTAAACAGGGATGTCAGTCCCAGGCAGAAAAGGGGGGTAAAGTATGCGCAGCAAGAAAAGAAAACTGTCTAATAAAGTCAAGAGGACTTTGATTACTGACGTTAATCCGCGATCACCAATTTCTGAACAATACCGGACTGTACGTACTAATTTAAATTTTTCTGCCGTGGATTTTGACTTAAAAACAATGATGGTTACTTCCTCGGGACCTGCGGAAGGGAAGTCATTAACAACGGCTAACCTGGCGATCGTCTTTTCACAGCAGGGCAATAAAGTACTGTTAATCGATGCAGATTTGCGTAAGCCAACCGTTCATTACACCTTCCATACACAAAATACAGTGGGCTTAAGCAACTACCTTATTGGCGATAAGTCTCTAGATGAGATTACGAATGAGACTCATATTGACAACCTGGATACGATTACCTGCGGGCCAATCCCGCCTAATCCTTCAGAGCTTCTCGGCTCAAAAGCGATGAAGCAATTGATTAGGGAAAGTAAGAACCAATATGACTTAGTTGTTTTCGATACTCCTCCAGTGCTTGCCGTTACAGATGCGCAAATCATCTCAAGTATTTGTGATGGGACCCTATTAGTCGTTCGCAACAAACAAGCAGAAATTGACCAAGTAAAACGTGCAAAAGAGCTGCTTGACCAGTCCAACGGCCGCTTGCTTGGAACGGTGTTGAATGATGTCGAGCGTAAGAAACAGAACTACTATTATTATGGTACTTAATCAATAGGACCTTCTACTATTAAGTAGAAGGTTTTTTAAATTAATTATTAATCATTTGATAGAAATTAACTAAGATGTAAAAAAAAGTAGATTTTTATGATACAATCTTCTCATGAACTAACTTTTGGAGGTATAACATGAAAAAAGTAAAAAAAGCGATCATACCTGCGGCAGGATTAGGTACGAGGTTTTTGCCGGCTACAAAAGCTATGCCAAAGGAAATGCTTCCGATCGTTGATAAACCAACGATTCAATACATAGTAGAAGAAGCGATAGAATCTGGAATTGAAGATATTATCATCGTAACAGGTAAAGGGAAAAGAGCCATTGAGGACCATTTTGATTACTCTTTTGAACTGGAAGAGAATTTAATGAGAAAAGAAAAGTTTGACCTTCTTGAAAAAGTTAAACAATCTTCCAAAGTGGATATCCATTATATCCGTCAAAAGGAACCTAAAGGATTAGGTCACGCCGTATGGTGCGCGAGAAAATTCATTGGAGATGAACCTTTTGCTGTCCTTTTAGGTGATGACATCGTTCGAGCAGAAGTACCTGGATTAAAGCAGTTAATTGATCAATATGAAGAAACGCATTCTTCGGTAATTGGGGTGCAGCAGGTAGAAGGTAACCAGACCCACCGTTATGGAATTATTGACCCAGAATCGCAAAACGACAGACTTTACCAAGTGAAACAGTTTGTCGAAAAGCCGCCACAAGGAGAAGAACCTTCCAATCTTGCTATTATGGGCCGGTATGTATTAACTCCTGAAATCATGATGTTCCTTGAGAAACAGGATCTAGGAGCCGGCGGTGAAATTCAACTGACGGATGCTATTGAAAAACTGAATGGTATTCAACGTGTGTTTGCTTATGATTTTGAAGGTGCCCGTTATGATGTTGGAGAGAAGCATGGATTCATTAAGACAACCATTGAACTTGCTTTGGAACGTCCTGAATTAAAAGATGATTTGCTTAGCTTTCTAAAAGAAACAATAAAAAATCACGAATCGATTAAATCCTGATTATATTCATAAAAAATGCCTGCCGAACTACCTCGGCAGGCATTTTTTTATGGAAAGAATTGAATAGGGACTGAATAAATTCGATCCAGTGGGGTCGTTTTTTTTCGATAGTTCGACAGACCCAGCAAATTTCCCGGGAAATATCTACATCTTACTGGTAAATATCCCTTTAAGCTCTAGCTTGCTTTTTCTCTTCCGCAGCTTCTTCTTTTCTTTCATAAAGAAAGACAGCTTTTTGTGGGAGTTTTCCAAATAGCAGACTAGCAACCTTCGGGGCAAACTTATGAATCGTGAAAATGAATAGATAGCAAAATACAACGACAACGATATATTTTACAAATACTTCAAGATGAAACCAATAATTGTTGTGGATTGGAATCCATCTTCCGACTTCTTTTAAGATAAATGGGTGGACAAGGTAAAAACCAAATGAATAGAGTGCGACATTTTTCACAATTTCATTAGGAAGCTTTGGCAATTTACGGCTGAGTATTTCCGTTATGCGGAAGAAGAAATAGCCGCCGAGCATTAAATATGAAACATTTAACAGCTTATAATAATCCCAATCGACTTTGATTTCACCCATAGTATAGACGTAATAGTAATAAAGAGCGGTAAGAGTCCCGGCAATTAACGTTAAAATGCCAAGCGGATAAATGGTTTTGTTATAAACCTTTTCTCTTTGCTCTAAATAGTAAATCCCTAACCAGCCCCCCAGGCTGAAGGTTCCGAAGCTTTTGAGGAACACGACCATATTTGTAAATCCGTAGGTGGAATTTAAATAAAAATATCCTACTTCGATCAGGATTCCAAAAAGCCAGAAGTACTTTTTAAACAAGGAAAACTTTTGGGTCAAATAGACAAACAAAGGCAGAAATATATAAAATTGGACGATTAGAAATATAAAGTGGAGCTGGTAATAAGACTCTCCCTTAAGGATCCTTTCCAATACTCCAAAGATGGTTAAAGAGCGGCCACCTGTGTAATGGGCATACAGCTCATAGAAGAGAGCCCAAACAATATAAGGAACAACGATAAAAAACACTCGTTTTCTAAAATAATCCTTCAATAAAGAAGCGGTAAATTTCTTAGGATAGTAGTTATAGAAAAATACGAGTCCTGTAATCATGATAAATATGCCTGCTTCTATTCTTATGATTCTATTAAAAAAATGATATTTTTGAAAAGCGCCTGTCCCCATATCAAGGACACTATAATAAATACCTGTAACATGGACAAGAACTACGCATAGCATCGCAATCAATCGCAGGAAGTACACAGAGGTAATTCTTTGTTTAGCCATACTCTACTCCCTCTATTCTGTTAAAAGTTTAATCACCATTTGACCTATTCTTACATGTTTAATGAGTTCTGTCTAGTTTCTCCAAATTATGATAACGTTTACCAATTGTTTGTCTAAAATTAATACTATTTACACAATTCCAACAAAAATTGTTATATAATGGCTATGTTGCATTTTTGAAATCAAAAAGTAATAGGGAGGTAACAATTTGAAAAAGAAGAGTTTTGCTCGTGGAATGAATACTGCGTTAATTGGTTCGCTGGTATTCAGCTTAATTTCAGGTCCTGTTTATACAGTTAAAGCTGCTGATAATACTGAGAAGCCGGATACACTATTAATCTCTGAATATATTGAAGGCAGCTCATATAACAAAGCGCTTGAACTATATAACGGGACTGGAAGTGACATTGATTTAAGTACGATTTCAGTAGAATTGCATTCCGGTGGTGCTGAGGCGGCCAACACCACTTACACGCTTAGCGGCACCCTCGCCGATGGAGACGTATTCGTATTGTCTCATTCGTCAGCTAATGCCCAAATTCAAGCGGAAACGGACGTTAATGACAGCGAAGTCATTAATTTCAACGGCAACGATACCATAGTGATCAAACAGAATGGAAAAGTGATCGATTCGCTTGGTCAAATTGGATCGGCCGATGACTTTGCGAAAGATGTCACTTTAACGCGAAAAACAGGTGCCATCACGGGAGATACTGATCTAAACGACACCGTTGATTTAACTGCTTCTTACACGGAACAAGCAAAGGACACAGTTTCTTTCTTAGGGAAATATCCTGACGAGACCACTACTCCCGGCCCTGTCGAAGAAAAGTCGATAGCTGAAGCAAGAGATTCTACCGGGGAAGTAAAAGTAACCGGGGTGATTACGGCAGCTTTTGAAGTCGGCGGATCAACAAATTATTACATACAAGATGACACTGCCGGGCTGATCGTCCGTACTTCCGATGTCGAGGCGGAGACAGGAGATGAAATTACAGCTCAAGGTCAGGTTTCTTCTTATTATGGCATGCAGCAGATTCAAACTTCTGAAGATAAAGTCTCTATTAAAACAGAAGACAAAGGCGTGCCTTCCCCTCAAAATATAAAAGCTGCGAACTTATCAGATGAAAATGGTGAAGATACAGAAGGAGAATTCGTAGCACTCTCCGATGTGGAAATCACAAAGAAGAATGAAGATGGCTCTTACACTGGAACGGATACAACAGGTGATTTTCTAATCGAGCTTGACGATTCACTTCAGCTAGAAGTAGGCAAAACATATGAACTGATGGAAGGTGTAGTTAATTACACGTACGACCACTATCGCTTAATGCCGAGGAATCAATCGGATATTGTTGAAAAAGTATTTTCCGTTACGGCAAATCCTGGCCAGGGAAATATTGTAAAAGGCGGAGAAGTAACATTAAATACGGCAGAAGCGGGAGCATCTATCCACTATACAATGGATGGAAGCACACCTGATAAGAACAGCCAGGAATTTACAGAGGCAATTACGATTGACGAGGACACAACGATTAAAGCAGTAGCTGTGAAGCCGGAAGGGGAAACAAGTGAAGTTTCTACCTTTTCTTATCACGTCTTAAAGCCTGCAGATAACTTGGATATTCATGACATTCAAGGCGCATCCCATGAATCACCTTATAAAAATAAAAACGTATCGAATGTAGATGGTATTGTAACAAAAACCAATTCAAAAGGTTTTTATATGCAGGATGAAGAGCCTGATAATGACTCTGCTACTTCAGAAGGGATTTACGTCTACGCACCTGACTCGGACGCGAAAGTAAAAGACCGCGTTAAAGTGAATGGCGAAGTACAGGAATATCGTGAAGAAGGTTATGAAGATGCTGCTGATCTGCTAACCACCGAAATTTCTGCCTCGAATGTAGAAGTTACAGCATCGAACCAGACGCTTCCGGATCCAATGGTTATCGGAAAAGACCGGACTCCTCCAACAGAAGTCGTTGAAAATGATAAAATGACGAGCTTTGACCCTGGCGAGGACGGACTTGATTTTTACGAAAGCATGGAAGGCATGCTCATTGAAATGGATGATGCTCATGTAGTAGCGCCTCCTAAATACGATGAGATTGCTGTATACGTGAATAAAAGCGAAAATCAGCCGATGACCGATGCGGGAGGACTTCTTATTTCTGAAGAAGACTATAACCCAGAACGCATCATGATAGATGTGGACGGTTTTGACGTTAATGTAAAAACGGGTGACCAGTTTGAAGGTGCGATTACCGGGGTGGTCAGTTATGATTACAGCAACTTTAAGATCCGCCCGACAGGCACCTTCCCTGAAGTGGTTGACGGAGGAACAGAACGTGAAACAACGCAGATTACTCCGAGCGAGGAAAAGTTAAACATCGCTTCTTACAACATCGAAAATTTCTCCGCTGAAACTTCAATGGAGAAAGTAAACAAGCTGGCTGAATCAATCAATAATAACCTTAAAACGCCGGATATCATCGGTTTAATCGAAGTTCAGGACAACAATGGTCCGACGGATGACGGAACTGTGGACGCGAGCAAATCTTACGAAAAGCTGATCGATGCGATTAAAGCTGATGGCGGTCCAGAGTACAAGTACACAGATATCGCTCCGAAGGATAAAACGGACGGCGGGCAGCCTGGTGGAAACATCCGTGTCGGATTTATCTATAATCCAGCTCGTGTCACCATGCCGGATAAACCAAAAGGAGATGCGGTAACTGCAGTAGATGTAAATGAAACTGGGCTCACTTTTAACCCTGGGCGCATTGATCCAACGAATGATGCTTTTTACGATTCACGCAAGCCGCTTGCTGCTGAATTTGAATTCCAAGGAGAAAAAGTTATTGTTGTCGCGAATCACTTGAATTCAAAAGGCGGAGATGATGCATTGTTTGGTGCTTCTCATCCAGTGGAACTTGGAAGCGAAGTTCAACGAATGAAGCAGGCTGAAGTAGTTAACAGCTTCGTAGATAAAGTAGAAAGCAAGGTTGACCATGCAAATGTCGTTGTCCTAGGCGACCTTAATGATTTTGAATTCTCCAAGCCGGTAAAAACTCTTGCTGACGGTGCTCTGACCGATATGGTTAACAAGCTTCCTCAAGAAGAGAGATATTCTTATGTGTATCAGGGGAATTCCCAGGTGCTTGATCACATTTTAGTGAGCAATAATTTAACAGACCGAACAGCCATTGACAGCGTCAATATTAATTCTGACTTTTCAGAAGAGGATGGCCGTGCCAGTGATCATGACCCAATGCTTGCACAGCTCGATTTAAGCACTCAAGTGGACCGTGTTTCCGGAACCGACCGGTTTAAGAGCGCCATTGAGATGTCTAAAAAAGGCTGGGACAAGTCCGATACCATAGTCATCTCACGAGGAGATTCTTTCCCGGATGCTTTAGCAGGAACACCTCTAGCTTATAAATTAGACGCTCCGATTCTTTTGACAAAAACAAGTCGTCTGCTTCCAGAAGTGAAACAGGAAATTAAACGTCTTGGAGCTAAGCATGCAGTCATCCTTGGCGGCGAAGGAGCGATCGACAGTTATGTCCGTTATCAATTAGAAGGAATAGGGCTTTCTGTAGAACGCGTATCCGGCACGAACCGTTTCAAAACAGCTTCCAGTATTGCAGCTCGTTTGGATGGTCAGCCGAAGAAAGCGGTGATTGCTGATGGCGATAATTATCCAGACGCTTTAGCAGCAGCCTCTTATGCTGCGGAAAAAGGTTATCCCATCCTTTTAACCCAAGGGGAAAAGTTACCGAATGCGACAAAACGTGCATTATCAAATATTGAAGAAACCATTGTTGTTGGAGGCCCTGGTGCAGTCAGCAATGAAGTAATGGCTGAACTGCCGAGCCCGACACGGTACAGCGGTACAAATCGATATGAAACGGCAGCAGAAATCGCTAAGCTGCTCGTCGGCCAAAGCAAAGATGCTTATGTAGCGACAGGAGAAAACTTTGCGGATGCTCTTACCGGTTCAGTGCTTGCTGCGAAAAACGGAGCACCAATGCTGTTAGTCCAGCCAGAAGAGATTCCTGAAAGCATGAAGCAAGTAATTGAAAACATGGGTTACAGAGATTATCACATTTTAGGCGGTCCTAATGCCGTAAGTGAAGATGTGAAAGACAAGCTCGATCATTAATCGCCCGTAATGTCATTTGGGATAAATACACAAGGAATGAAGGGATGGAGATTATGAAGATGTTAAAGCCTTTGGCAACGGTGGCTTCTGCGGGAGCCATAGCGCTTGCCGTATTTGGAGCTCCGGGTCATCAAGTTGAAGCGGCAGACAATTTTGATTTAACGGTCATGCATACGAACGACACTCATGCGCATTTAACCAATGTACCTCGTCAGGTCACTGCTGTTCAAGACATCCGTAACAACCGTGAAAATACACTCTTATTAAGTGCAGGGGACGTATTTTCAGGGACCTTATTCTACAACCAATATAAAGGTCTTGCAGATGTAGAATTCATGAACATGCTGAAGTATGATGCAATGGTTCCTGGTAATCACGAGTTTGACGACGGCCCTGGTCAATTTGCTGACTTCATTAAAGAAGCCAAGTTTCCTATTATCAGTTCCAATATTGATTATAGTGAAAATGATAAGCTTAACCCGCTTTACAAAGATGAAATGGGGATGCCGGGGGATGGAGGGAACATCTACCCTGCCTCCATCATGGAGGTTAACGGTGAAAAGGTAGGCGTGTTTGGTCTGACTACTGAGGAAACAAAAATCCTTTCTTCTCCAGGAGAAACCATTCAATTTGAAGATTATAAGAAAAAAGCTCAAGAAACGGTCGATATGCTGGAAAAGCAAGGAGTTAATAAAATCATTGCTCTTACTCACCTCGGTGTGAACTATGATAAGGATTTAGCACAGAATGTGGAAGGAATTGATATTGTAGTCGGCGGCCACAGCCATACTGAGCTTGATAAAGCTTTAGAATTTAACACAGACAGTGAGCCGACAATCGTAGTACAAGCGGAAGAATACTTAGACTATCTTGGTGATCTTCAAGTTACTTTCGATGATGAGGGTGTCCTGACAGATTGGAATGAAAAGCTGGTCGATCTATCTGCTGATGCAGAACCAGCTATTGAAGCAGACCAGGAAGCTGCTGATCGACTTGCTGAGCTTGAAGCTCCAATTGATGATATGAAGAAAAAGGTAGTTGGAGATACAAAGACAGCGTTAGATGGGGAGCGTAATGACGTTCGTCAGGAAGAAACCAATCTTGGTAACTTAATCGCTGACTCTATGCTTGATAAAGCAAAAGAAGCTGACCCTGATACAACTATTGCTTTGCAAAACAGCGGCGGGATCCGTGCTTCTATCAACCAGGGAGAAGTCACTCTTGGTGAAGTACTGACCGTTATGCCTTTTGGTAACACATTGGTTACTCTGGATGTAACTGGCGAACAGCTGATGAGTGCTCTTGAAAATAGTGTCAGTGACTATGATAATATCGCCGGCCGTTTTGCTCAGGTAGCAGGAATGAAATATACGTTTGATCTTTCTAAAGATGTTGGGAATCGGATTGTCGATGCCAAGGTTAAGACCGAGGACGGATACGAAGCGATTGATCCCGATAAAACGTACACAGTGGCTACAAACAACTTTGTAGCTGATGGCGGAGATGGTTATACTTCTTTCAAAGAAGCAAAAGAAGCTGGAAAATTGAACAATCTTGGATTTGTAGATTATGAAGTATTCACAGAATACCTGGATGAAAACAATCCAGTGAATCCAATGGTCGAAGGTCGTGTCGTTCAAAAAATGAACGAACGCATCAACGGGAAAGACCGTATGGAAACAGCTATCGAAATTTCCAAGCAGGGCTGGGATAAAGCAGATACCGTAGTCCTTGCCCGGGGCGACAAATTTGCAGATGCACTAGCAGGAGCTCCGCTTGCCTATAAAATGGATGCTCCAATCCTTTTAACGAACACTGATTATTTGAACAAGAAAGTTTCCGATGAAATTAAACGTCTTGGCGCAAGCAAAGTCGTCATTCTAGGCGGAACTGGTGCCGTAGCGGACTACGTAAAATACCAGCTTGACGGTATGGGTGTTGATGTTGACCGGATCTATGGAAACACTCGTTACAAAACAGCTGCAAGCATTGCGGCCCGTTTAGATGGAAATCCTGAAAAAGTGATTGTGGCAGATGGTACAGATTTTCCGGATGCGTTGGCAGCGGCTCCTTATGCGGCTAAAAACGGATACCCAATCTTACTTACCAAGCCTAATCAGTTACCGCATATTACATCTATTGCCTTAAAAGATTATGAGAAAAGTGTGGTAGTCGGCGGTCCTACAGCAGTTTCCGATTCCGTAATGGGAATGCTGCCTGAACCTATGCGTTACAATGGTAAGAACCGCTTTGAAACAGCCCAAGTGATTGCTGATGAACTAGCACCAAAAACAGGTAAATCATTCATTGCCACTGGTGATGAATTTGCAGATGCACTAGCAGGCTCTGTATTAGCTGCGAAAGAAGATGCTTCTATTCTTCTTGTCAAAGAGAATAAAATTCCAGAAGCCACTATGGAAGCTATTGATGAGCTAAACATTCAAAACTTCCACGTTCTTGGCGGTCCTGGAGCAGTAAGTGAAAAAGTACAGGACGAATTAGATAACTAATTGCAAGGCGTATAGCAGACTGCCGAGAAATCTCGGCAGTCTGTTTTTATATTTACACTCCTTCTCCCTGATTGTTTCTACCGAATACTATAGATGTTATTTACTCAAGTGATATGGTATAATTCCGAATTAAAGCAAAGAAACTACAACTACTTTGAGGTGACGACGTTGAAGAAGCTGCTTAGAAAAGTTTATCATCTGCCCCACAACATCAAACGTGCAAGACTAAATAAGATTTCAAAGGTGCATGAACACCCTATTTTTGTGATTGGGAATCAAAAAAGCGGCACCTCAGCTATCGGTGCCTTATTAGCTGATATCTCTGGAAAATCTGTTGCGATTGACCTTCCTGGCATTTTAGAGCCAAACCAATTAAAAATTCATAATAAGGAAATCTCATTTCCTGAGTTTATTGAAAGAAATAAATATGATTTCAGCAAAGAAGTCATTAAAGAACCTTCTCTCACCTTTTTATATGAAGAAGTTCATGATTACTTTCCTGAATCTCAATTTGTGTTCATTGTGCGTGACCCGAGGGATAACATAAGAAGTATTTTAAACCGCGTAAACATTATGGGGAATTTGGAAACCATTGATGATCCGGACAGCCGTCGAAAGCTTGCAAAAGCACCAAAAGACTGGGAAAGAGTCATTGACAGCCGCTGGCTCGGTATGGAGGGTGACAATTACATTGAGTGGATGGCTCACCGCTGGAATTATGCCATTGATATTTACAAAAAGCATGAAGAGCAAATGCTGTTGATTCGTTATGAAGATTTTGTTAAAGACAAGGAAGCTCAAATAGCTTCCTTAGCTAGAAAACTGGGACTCGAAGCTATTAACGATATCTCCAGTAAAGTTGATATTCAGTACCAGCCGGCAGGAAATAAAAAAGTGAATAAGCTAGAGTTCTTTGGAGAAGAAAATTTGAAGAAGATCGAAACGATTTGTGGACCCAAAATGGAAGAGTTCGGGTATCAGCCGAAACTCGTAAAATAACTGTTAAAAACAGCCTGGAAGTATAGTCACTTCCAGGCTGTTCTTGTTTATGTTGGCATTAATAAATGTAGGAGTTTGTTTATGATTCCTTAAGAGGTCAGATAGTTAAGTCTAACTATCTGACCGGTGATCAAGTGAAGATAATGCAGGCAATGCGTATTTCTACCAAGCTTTAATTTTTGTTCGTTTTTATCGCGGGTTCGTTTCTATTAATTTCATAATCATACACTAATAGTTTCCATTTACTGGATGGAAGCTCTTTTTTTGGTAGTTCTATAGTCTTAAAATTTAATCTTATTGTAACTTTTTGTAGAAGTAGGTCATTTCCTGTTATATAGTAAACATGTATGAACTCACGTCAATTCAAAATACTAGAATGGAGGATGAATTTTGAAGAAAAGCTTGTTGATGGTGTTGTTTACAGCTTTTATGCTGCTAACTTTGCAGACACCTGTAGATGCGGCTGAATCTGGAAAGGTCGTGATCCTGGATCCGGGACACGGGGGAAGATACAGCGGGACTGCCGGGTATTCGGGAAGTTCTACAGGGTATGTAGAGAAAGTGGCAAATTTAGAAGCTGCGCTCAAGGTAAGGGACGTGCTTGAAAGCAAAGGTTATACCGTACATATGACGAGATATATAGACAAGGATTTCGGTTCCCCTTTACATACTGACTTGCGAAATCGTGTCGATTTAGCCAATGACTGGGCAAAAGGGAATAATGACAATTCGATATTTATTTCCATCCACCATAATGCTGCTCCTTATGGACCTGGGGTACGTGGATATGAAACGTATTTCTTTAATATCGATAACGGGGTGGATCCGGATTATCCACCGGACCCAATGCAAAAAGAATATTCGCCGGAAAGTAAGCGGCTTGCCTATGACATTCATAATCAAGTCCTCAGCGATGTACCTATTTCTGAAGGGCCACAAGGGATAACCGGAAACGATCTCTTCGTGACGAGAAATGCTCAAATGCCTTCCGTGTTGATGGAATTAGGTTACATGTCCAATCCGCAGGAAGAAAAGCTTATTAAAACGGACAGTTATCAGCGTCAAGTCGCCAAGGCGATTGGAGAAGCCGTTGATAAATTCTTTAATGTATATGAAGTTTATGATTATAAAGACAACCGCCTGAAAATATTCGAACATAAAGATGACGCGTTAAATTATGCGAAATCAAAAGAAAACGTGTATGTGTTCGACAAAGCAAATCAGAAGCGGATTTTCAACAATATCGATAAGCGCTACGGCGTCTATCACACATCTGTAAGCGAAATTAGCAAACTATTCTATTCGAAACAAGAAGCGCTGAACTATGCGGAAGACTGGAAGCATACGAGAGTTGTAGATAATGATACAGGGGAAATTCTCTGGTCCAATTATCTGTCGAAAGATTTTGTCGTCGAGCACCCAGCGAACGGCATTCTCTCAAGAAATTATCAGGCTCAGTCCGCAATCGACTATGCGAAGAAATGGAAGCACACAGCGGTGATCGATACAGCAACAGATCAAGTCCTATGGACGAATTATTTAGATAAAAAATACACCGTGAAGCATCCGGCAAAAGGTGTATTAAAAGAGTTTTACCATAAGGGACCTGCCGTTGACTACGCGAAAACGTGGGGAAGTACAACGGTCGTTAGAGATGGATCTGTCGTTTGGGAAAATCCGGATAAAGACGATTCGTACAAATTTAAAACTGAAGAAGTTTCTTCCCATGCCAGGGAAACAACAGCTGTAGAAGTTTCCAAGGCGTTGTATCCGAATGGATTCCCAGGAAACCATTCTAATAAGACGGTCATTTTGTCTACTTCAAGAAATCATGCGGATGCATTATCGGCTGCTCCTTTAGCTGCTCAGCTTGGAAATGCACCGATTCTTCTCAGCCGCGTGGATTCCATCAGGTCTGAGGTAATGAATGAAATCAACCGTCTGCACACGAAGCGTGTGATCATTCTTGGTGGGCCGAATGCTATCAGCCCAGGCATCGAGCAGAAGCTGAAAGCAAAAGGTTATGATGTAGATCGAATTGCCGGTAAAACACGAATTGAAACCAATCAGAAAATTAACGATCATTTGAATGGCGTAAAAGGTGCCTTTGTTGCTTCCGGCCGAAGTTTCCCAGATGCTTTAGGGGCCGCCCCGATTGCAGCGATGAAGGATTGGGCCATCGTTTTGACTGACGACAAAATGGATGATAAAAGTATGAATTATGCTAAGTTTAAAAATATCGCCATAGTCGGTGGTGACGGGGTCGTCTCCAGTCAAGTAGAAGAAAAACTGATCGCCCAGAATGGCAAAGACAGAGTCGTTCGACTTGCTGGTAAACAGCGATACGAGACCCAGAAACAAGTATTGAACTATTTTAAAGACGATCTCTCTTCTTCCTATGTACTAGCAGCAACTGGTGAAAAGTTCCCAGATGCTCTCACGGCTTCTTCATTAGCGGTGAAGCATCATGCACCCCTTGTATTAATAGGAAAAGATGTAGACCCAGCTACACGTGACTTCTTAGAGAGCTATGGAAATTCCAATGTCGTAAAAGACCTGCAAGTTGTTGGCGGGGTTCTAAGCGACAGCTCAGTGGAAAAAGTATCAAATTATCTTAAGTAAAAGTGTGCTTGGGAGGGGTAAATCGTGAAACATCTATGGCTGATCGGCGTATTACTCGTTTCATTAGCAGCCTGTTCAAACGAATCAGCGGATGATCTGGAATCATCCAAAGACCAATCGAATACGAGTGAACAGGGTTCTTCTGAACAAGCAAATGACGGGGATACGAAGACAGACAAACAATCCGCAGATAAACAAGACGATAATCAGACAGGCGATTCAGATTCCAGTAATGACAACAGTTCGGAAGATTCAGATGAGAGTTCATCCGACCAATCCTCTGACAATCAGAATTCTGATGATAAGTCAGGGGACAGCGAGAAAAAAGTGGACTTGAATGAAGGATTTAATCAATATCGCCCTAAGCAGGGGATGACAAAAACCTTTATTCAGGATGAAGAGTATGAACTCATTCACGAAATCGTGGCTGCAAATGACACTCACATCCAGCGGGTGGTTAAGTTTGGAGATATTGTCACGCTGCAAATTTTGAAGTGGACTTCAGAGGGAGCTTCGATCGTTTATCAAGAGCAGAACCCTGAAGACACTTCAAGCCAGTTGGATTCCTACGAAACATATGAGCCGCCTATGACGCTTGTAGATCTAAATGAAAAAGGCAAAGGCAACGGTGAAAAATGGCAGATCGTAAAAGCGAATGCTAAAGTGAAAGTCCCTTATGGTACTTTCGATGATGTCTATGTAGTCCAGCAGACCCTCACTGGGGAAGGTTCCGGAAATAAGACTGTCATCACCAACTATTACGCCAAGGATCTAGGATTAATTAAAGAAACACGTGAAGTAAAAGGCGACAACGGTTACACTTCTCTTTCCGAGTTGGAGCGGGTGAAAAAATAACTGTATAGAGAAAACCATTTGATTAAGCCCCCTATTCCTTTTTAGGAATAGGGGCTATTTTGTAAAAAAATTCTCTTTTCCCTCGTTTATAAATGTTATAATATTGCAGTGGTTATTCGAAATTTATCGAAACTTGAAGTGAAAGAGGTCTTTCTAGTGAAATCAAACCTAGGGTTAGCCAGCGTTTTATTTTTACTGGCGACGTTACTTTTAAAAATTTCCGGCATGGTACGCGATATTGTCATCGCGTATTATTTTGGCGACAGTTATATAGCGGATGCTTATTTAGCAGCCTTTATCATTCCAAATATGATCATTTTATTTTTTACAACCGGCATGAAAAATGCACTCGTTCCTAGCTACATAGAAGCTATGACGAATAAACGGGAGCATCATCACCTCAATCAGGTATTCAGCGGTACCATTGTCATCAGTTTGATCATTTCGCTGCTTGGTGCTGGACTAGCTAAATTTTATGTGCCGCTTTTGTTCCCTGAATTCAAGCCTGAGGCAGAACATATTGCGATTTTGATTACGTCCATTTATTTTATTGCCATCTTTTTTATCGGGATGAATGCGGTACTTGAAGCACTGCTTGACGCAGAGAATAAATTTTCGCTCTCTATGGTTTCGCAGATTATCGTTTTAATGGGACTGATCTTTGGGGCCATTCTATTTGCCGATCAGTTCAGTGTCTATGCTCTTGCCTATGGTTATCTTGCCGGTGCTGTCCTTTCTCTCTTATTTAAACTAGGACTTTTATGGAAGCGGAAAATTCCTAAAGTGAAGGTCAAACTTGATCTGCCGGAGATCAAACAGTTTTACATTGTGTTTATCCCGGTTGCGTTAACGGTAGCAGTAGGGCAGATCAACCTGGCTGTCGATAACGTTTTTGCCAGTTACTTTGAAGAAGGGGCCGTGACTTACGTCAACTACGCGAAGAACCTTGTCCATTTCCCCCAGGCGATCTTTGGAGTAACGATTGGAACGATTATTTTTCCGATACTTTCTAAAGCTAATGCTAACAATGATAAAGAACTGTTTAAGCGGGGAATTGAGCAGGGATTGACGACGATGTTTTTTATCCTGCTTCCTGCAATCGTCGGCATGATGCTCTTACTTCCTAATATTGTAGAACTCTTGTACCAGCGAGGCAGGTTTGGGGAAGAAGCGACGATGGCGACAAGCCAAGTCGGGTTTTTATACTTTGGTTCCGTATTATTCTTCAGCTTGCACAACGTCATTAACAAAGGCTTTTATACCCTGAAAAAGGGTCATTTAATTATGATGGTAGGCGGTCTCGCTATTTTATTGAATGCAGGACTCAACTATTTGTTTACCACGTTTATGGGATATCGCGGAATTCCGCTGGCTTCATCTGTAATGGCATTCTTTTATGTGGGCAGCTGTTTCATCATCTTTCTAAAGCTGGTGGACGGTCTGAAGCTGAAAGAAATCGGTCTCGAATATTTCAAAATTACCGTTGCAACGGCCTTCATGGCAGGTGCAGCAGTTGGAGTGCTTCATTTTATAGAATCCTGGGGAAGTCTCGTCCAAATTATTATCGTAGCGGTCATTGGCGCTGTTGTATATTTAGGATGTGTCATCCTGTTAAAAGTTGAAACACTATCCATCTTTTTAAATCGACTAAAAAAGAAAAAAACAAGTCCAGGAGGTTCGTGATCCATGAGCATTAAACAAACGGTGATGACATTCGGCTCGCCGATTATCAATCCGATTACAAAAAGCGTATTAAAAAAACATTACCATGCGGATAGGCAGCTTTCAGAACCCGGGTCGTACGAAAGGGTCGTTGTCTTTGCCCCTCATATGGATGATGAGACCATTGGGGCAGGGGGAACGATCCGGCGTCATATTGAAGCTGGGGCAGAGGTGTATTGTATTTTCAGTACCGATGGCTCCAACAGTGAGAGCAGCCTGCCTAAAGAAGAACTCAGTCAAATGAGAAAGCAGGAGATGGAGCGCGTCAATGAAATCTTAGGAATGAAAGCGATCTACTACATGGATTTGCCTGATGGACGTGTACAAAGTACCGAAGAAGCTCAACATAAGCTTGTAAAGCTGCTTGAGGACATTAATCCTGATTTGATTTACTGCACGCCTTATGTGGATGCCCATCCGGATCATACAGGGACGACAGCCATTTTAAGCGATGCCTTGAAAATATGGAAAAAAAATGAATTAACATTACGTTTGTATGAAATCAATTGCCCTATCCCTCCTGATGAAATAAACTGTGTAATAGACATTTCGTCTACTTTTGATACGAAAAAGCGAGCGATTGATATATTTGCTTCACAAACCATTGCATTTGATGGGTTTCTTGAGCTGAATCGACTAAAAACCGGCCTCGTAAAAGAAAAGGCCAAAGCAGTGGAAGTCTTCATAGAAGTGACTCCGGAAGATTTTATTCTGCAATTTGACAAGCTCAGGAAGGAAAGCTATCCCTATCATCAAATGTTTAAGCAGGCCAATCGTACAGTCACGCTGTTATGGGCAATTTATAAAAACCACCGACAAAAAAAGCGTATCTATAAAGAAAGGTTTTAATTGGATTACAATTCTAACCAACGCTCTTTAGGATTATTAAAATGGAGGAATAAACACTATGTTCATGGGGAGTAATACAAGTCAATTTATGAAATGGGCAGAGGCTTATTTCATTTTATACATTCTGCTTCAGCCGTTCCTGGACTTAACGGCCTTCCTGTCCCTGCCGCTGTCTGAGCCGGTTCGAGTGCTTTCAATGGTTTTAGGCGCGGTTTACATTGCTTTGACACAAAATGCGAAAGCAAAGAAGTACGCCATCGGTTATATTGGATTACTGGCTCTAGTCATGGTGGCAAGTTTTGTGAACAACGTTATTTTTAAAGATCCGTTCACTTTATCGATCGAGTTGGTCTATATGTTCAAAACGGTCTACTTTATCATGATGTTGATTACGTATTATTTTGTTTTCCGTTCTTTAAGCAGACAGACCCATTGGAAAATGCCGATGCAGCGTTATGTGTTCTTCAGCATGTCTGTAATTGGGGTCGTCATGGTTCTTGCATCACTTACAGGTACCGGGAAAAGCAGCTATGAAGCACTGGCAAAAGAAGGCCACTCCGGTTGGTTTTTCTCTGGAAACGAGCTGAGTGCGATTCTTGGCATGGGTTTTGCCGTTATGATTCTTTACTTTATGAAAAAATATGAGTTGAAAACGAAATTGTATTTTCTCCCTCTGGTTCTAAGTGCGATGTATGGAATTCTTACAGTGGGGACAAAGGTAGCTTTAGGTTCACTCGTCGTTATTCTTGCGGTCGGCACTTTAATTGCGTGGTTTGATGCCTGGAAGAAAAAACAGTGGGCCAACGCGATTATCCTGCCGATTCTTCTTGCGCTGACTTTTGCAGCCGTCCCCGTTACAGCGATTGGTAACAACCTCGGTTTTGCAATGGAACAGTTTAACAAAGCCGGTCAGCTGGAAGAAGGTGCAGAAGGAGAGGGAGAAGGCACTGGTCCCACCCGGGGAGATCAAGCGAAAGAGCTGCTGAGTAATCGTAACGAGTTCTTCAACAAAGTGGAAGGAGATTACGTACAAGCGAACGTTTCGCAGAAAGTATTAGGGATGGGGCGCGGCGGAAACTATGAAGACGTGCCAAAGCTGATTGAAATGGACTTTTTTGATTGGTTTTTCAACTTCGGTGTCTTAGGGTTTATCATTTTAATCATTCCGATTCTGTACTTTGGTTATGCGATTATCAAACATTTAATCGTCACGCGCTTTCAGACGTTTAATTCGGATACGATTCTTATTGGACTCGCTGTCGGGCTTGGGCTTGGTACGGCATTTATGGCCGGCCACGTACTTTCCTCTCCCGCATCAGGCATTTACCTCGCAGTGTTTATCGCTTACTTGTACCGGTTGACGAAGCCGAAGAAGCATGAAGCAGAACCTAATTCATAATAATGGTGGGGTTAGATGAAAAAGAAAGCTTTAGTCATTTCAAATATGTATCCCGGACGAATCAGCCAGACCTTTGGTATTTTTGTTAAGAACCAAGTGGAGGCACTTCGTAAGAAAGGCATGGACATAGATGTAGCGGTTGTAAAAGATCCGCGGATGGGCAAAAAATACGTCCTGCGGAAGTATGGGAAGTGGATGCTGCAAATCTTAGTAAAGCTGCTCTTTAAAGGCAGACAGTATAAGCTCGTTCACGCTCATTATGTGTTCCCGAGCGGCTTCTTCGGCCTCTTATTTAAAAAGATGTTTGGCGCAAAGCTTGTGATCACAGCCCATGGCGGCGATATTGATAAAATGCCCAAGAAAAGCCCGGTGATTTATAAACAGACCAAACGGATTCTTCAACAAGCGGATCATATCATTGCCGTAGGAGAAGCATTGAAGGATGAAATGGTCCACGAATTTGGGGTCGATGAAACGAAGATCTCCCTGATGAGCATGGGTGTAAATCGAAATGTTTTTGCTCCCGTTGACCAGACACAAGCGAGAGAAACGCTTGGCCTGACTGCGGATCAAAAAATGCTTCTGTTTGCCGGAAACATCATTGAAGCGAAAGGGCTGCTTGAGTTAACGAAGGCATTTCAACGCCTGAAGCAAGACGATGAGACTTTACAGCTCCATTTTGTCGGGCACCCAAAAGAAGAAGGTTTTTTTGAAAAATTACAAAACTATGTGAAATCGGAAGCCATCCAGAATGTCCATTTTCATCCAGCCAAGCCTCAAAAGGAGGTCGCCCTGTGGATGTCTGCCGCCGATGTTTTTGTGCTGCCTTCGTATATCGAAGGTTTTGGTTTAGTGGCCGTAGAAGCGATGTCCTGTCAGACTCCGGTGGTCGGTTCAGATGTCGGCGGTCTTTCGTACCTGTTAAAAAACGAAGCGGGAGTGCTCGTACAGCCGAAGAATGTAGATTCGCTTACTGAAGGAGTTAAGAAAGTACTTTACAACGATGAGATAAGGGAACAACTCTTGATAAATGGTGAACAAAAAGCCAAACTGAACGATGAGGACCATTTAACGGATCGACTTCATGAGATTTATGAGCAGATCGGAGCGAATTAAATGAAAAAGAAAAAGTTATTGTTAATTTCATCTATCGGAGGTCATTTAACACAGCTGCTTCAGCTAGAGCCGCTGTTTAAAAAATATGATTACCATTTAGTCACGGAAAAATCTGAAATTACTAAGCAGCTGAAAAGCAAATATCCGGTTTCCTTCCTCGTTTATGGCGCCCGAAATTATCCTTTCCGCTATATTTTTAAGTTTTCTTATAATATAGTTAAATCGTTGTTTATTTTCTTAAGGGAGCGTCCTGATGTAGTCATTACGACCGGGGTACATACGTCGGTGCCGATGTGTTATATTGCGAAGCTGTTCAGGAAAAAAGTGATATTCATCGAAAGCTTTGCGAAGTCTTCAAGTCCGACACTTGCTGGAAGAATGGTGTATCCTATTGCAGATTTATTTATCGTTCAGTGGGAATCCATGAAAAAGGTTTATCCGAAAGCTGTGTACGGGGGTCAATCTATTGATTTTTGTCGTATTAGGAACACACGAGCTTCCATTTACTCGTTTGTTAAAAGAAGTGGAAAACTTGAAAAAAACAGGTGCGATTGAAGATGAAATCATCGTTCAAAACGGCAATACGAAATATGAAAGTGACGTTATGACGTTAAAGCCGTTTGTCAGTTATGATGAAATGGACGAGTTGTTTGAAAAGGCCCGCTTAATTATTACTCACGCGGGGACCGGTTCTGTGACCACCGGACTTAAGAAAGGCAAGAAGGTAATCGCTGTGGCCCGTCTTAAGAAATATGGCGAGCATAACGATGATCACCAGCTGGAGCTCGTGGATGTATTTTTAGATCAAGGACACATCCTCAGCTGGAATGAAGGAGAAAGCTTACAGAAAGTGATCGAGCAGACAGAAGCATTCGAACCGATGCCTTTTCAGTCAGGGAGACAGCGGATGTTTTCGATCATTGAAGATTTTATTAATGAAGCTTAACTATTTCATAGTAGTTTACTAGGTTTTTAACGGTGAAGTGTGATAAACTTGGAACTAATATTGAGGGAGCGATTTTAATGAAGGTACGTAAGGCCATCATCCCAGCCGCTGGCTTGGGAACACGGTTTTTACCTGCAACAAAAGCTCAGCCGAAGGAAATGCTGCCGATTGTAGACAAGCCGACCATACAGTACATTGTAGAAGAGGCGGTTGCATCAGGGATTGAAGATATTATTATTGTGTCCGGACGCGGGAAGCGTGCGATTGAAGACCATTTTGATAAATCCTACGAGCTTGAAGAAAAACTCGAGGAAAAAGGAAAGCAAGACCTTTTACAAGAGGTGCAGGAGATTTCGAACCTTGCCAATATTCATTATATCCGTCAAAAGGAGCAGAAGGGTCTCGGTCACGCCATTTCCTGTGCGAGCCGGTTTGTTGGTAACGAACCGTTTGCGATTCTGCTCGGGGATGATATTGTGCAGTCTGACACGCCATGTTTGAAGCAGCTGATGGATGTATATGATCAGACGGAAGCTTCCGTCGTTGGTGTCCAGGAAGTCGATGAAGACCTCGTATCGAAATACGGTGTCGTCACACCTGGAGCCGGGGAGGATGTCTCAAAGGATACGATTGAAATTGTTGATCTCGTTGAAAAGCCGAGCAAAGAGGACGCCCCTTCCCGCCTCGCTATAATGGGACGCTACGTCCTGCGCCCGGAAATTTTTGATATTTTAGAAACGCTGCCGCCTGGTAAGGGAGATGAAATCCAGCTGACGGATGCCATTAAACTGTTAAATCAGCAGCAAAAAGTCGTTGCTTATAATTTTAAAGGCAGCCGCTATGATATCGGTAATAAATTAGGCTTCATCGACGCAACTATTGATTTTGCCTTAAACCGCGATGATCTTAAAGAGGATGTTCGTGAACTCTTGCTTGCAAAGCTTGAAAAAATTAATCGGTAAAGACAGGTGAAACAAATGAAAATATCAGTAATTGGTACAGGATATGTCGGGCTGGTCACAGGCGTTTGTTTATCAGAAACAGGTCATGAAGTCACTTGCCTCGATATTGACGAGAAAAAAGTACAATCTATGAGGAATGGCATTTCGCCGATTTATGAGCCGGGTCTCGATGAAATGATGAAACGGAATATCGAAGAGAATCGTCTTTTCTTTACTTCAAGCTATGAAGAAGGACTGGCAGATAAAGAATTCGTGTTTATAGCCGTCGGAACTCCGCAGTCCAAAGATGGATCTGCCGATTTACAATACTTAAACAACGCATGTCGAAGCATCGCCGAATCCATTCAAAACGATGTAATCGTGATCACGAAAAGTACCGTGCCCGTCGGAACGAATGAGCACGTGAAGCGCACCATTGAATCTCACATGAGCCGCGATTTTTCCATCAGCGTTGTCTCCAATCCTGAATTTCTCCGGGAAGGTTCTGCCATCCATGATACTTTCCACGGCGATCGGATTGTGATTGGATCAGAGGATGAAGAGTCCCTTGAGAGAGTTAAGAAAATTTATCAATCGTTTGAGCTTCCAATCCTTACGACGGATTTGAGAAGTGCAGAAATGATTAAATACGCCTCCAACGCCTTTTTAGCAACTAAGATCAGTTTTATTAACGAGCTTGGGAACTTATGTGAACGGCTTGGAGCTAATATTGAGAATGTGGCAAAAGGAATGGGGATGGACCAGCGGATTGGCAGTAAATTCCTCAATGCGGGCGTCGGCTATGGCGGTTCCTGCTTCCCTAAAGATACGAACGCCTTGTTGTCCATTGGCAACAGTGTGGAGTATAACATGTCCATCATCCAGAGCGTCATTGATACAAATGAAAAGCAGCAGCGTATCATTGTGGATAAAATTAAGCAGTTCATTCCTGATTTAACGAACAAAAAAGTCGGAGTGCTCGGCCTTGCCTTTAAGCCGAATACCGATGATATGCGTGATGCTCCATCGATTAAAGTTATTCGTGAGCTCGTGGACTCCGGTGCAGATGTTTACGCCTATGATCCGATTGCAGCGGAGAATGCGCGCATTTATTTACCAGGGGCAACGGTTTATAGAGAATCCATTGATGAAACACTTCAAGATATGGATTTTGCGGTTATTATGACAGACTGGAAGCAAATTAAGGAATACCCGCTTGATCAATTCAGAACACAGTTGAAAAATCCGGTCGTTTTTGACGGGCGGAACTGCTTCCCATTAGCGGAAGCAGCAAGCCATGGGCTTCAATATCATTCGATCGGAAGACCATCGGTTGGCCTTGATCTATAAATTCTTATCATTTTTTGGGAGGTTTTGAATATGGTTAAAATGTTACAAAAATCTGCAATCGAACCACATGGAGGAAAACTAATCAACCAGATCGACGACTCTCGGGAAGCGTTGGACGAAGCGAAGAATCTGCAGCAGCTGACGATTTCCAAATGGACGATTTCCGACCTGGAATTAATTGGCATTGGCGGCTTCAGCCCGCTTACAGGTTTTATGGGTGAAGAGGATTACACCAATGTCGTCAACAACATGCGTCTTACTGACGGGGAAGTATGGAGTATTCCGATCACTTTACCAGTTACTGAAAGAGAAGCAGACCAATTTGCACTTGGCGAAAAGATCGCTCTTGTGGGTGAGGACCAGGTCATTTACGGAACGCTTACTGTTCAGGAAAAGTACACGTATGATAAGGATCTGGAAGCTGAAAAAGTGTATGGCACGAAAGAGGAAGCTCACCCAGGGGTGAAAAAAGTATACGAGAAAGGCAATGTGTACCTTGGCGGCCCGATTACATTAATCAATCGTCCAGATCACGGCGAATTTAAAGATTTTTATTTAGATCCATCAGAAACCCGTAAGCTGTTCGCTGACTTAGGCTGGAAAACCATCGTTGGTTTCCAGACGCGTAACCCGGTTCACCGCGCTCATGAGCACATCCAAAAGACGGCGCTTGAAGCGGTTGACGGTCTTTTATTGAATCCGCTGGTAGGAGAAACAAAGTCTGATGATATCCCTGCTGATGTACGGATGGAAAGCTATCAGGTCATTTTGAAAAATTATTATCCGGAAGACCGCGTCCGTCTGGTCATTTATCCGGCAGCTATGCGTTACGCTGGTCCAAGAGAAGCGATTCTCCACGCCACTGTGCGTAAAAACTATGGCTGTACACACTTTATCGTCGGCCGCGACCACGCGGGTGTCGGTGATTATTATGGAACATATGATGCGCAGGATCTTATTGAAGAAGTAGAAGAAGAGCTGGGTATTGGCATTTTCAAATTTGAGCATGCTTTCTATTGCACCGTATGTGAAAATATGGCATCTGCTAAAACCTGCCCGCATGATAAAGAAAACCACGTTCACCTTAGCGGTACGAAAGTAAGAGAACTGCTTCGCAACGGAGAGCGTCCACCGAAGGAGTTCTCACGTCCAGAAGTAGCGGACGTCCTTATTAAGGGAATGAAACAGAACTAGAGGTGACCATGAAATGACAGCTGAAATGATCGTTGTGATCATTGCTATCGTTTTGATGCTGGTCGGGCTATTTTTTGAAGTAGCCCGGCCAGATTTACTTGTATTCTTTACTCTTTTCTTTTTTCTCATGATGGGGTATGTCACCCCTGAACAAGCGTTATCCGGTTTTTCTAATGAAGGTATGCTCACTGTTGCACTATTATTTATCGTGGCCGGCGTTTTTGAAAGAAGCGGACTGGTGGAGAGACTGGTCGCCGCGTTTTTAGCTAAATCAAATTCGGAAAGAAGTGCACTCACAAGGCTGCTTATTCCGATTTCGGCATTTTCAGCATTTCTAAACAATACGCCAATTGTGGTCACTCTTACACCCATCATTCGAAAGTGGGCATCCGCTCATAACATCTCACCTTCTAAGTTTTTAATTCCTTTGTCCTACGCCGCGATTTTAGGAGGAACGATTACACTGATGGGAACCTCCACGAATTTGGTGGTTCACGGCCTCCTGTTAGACACGGAAAGCGATGGATTTTCATTTTTCCAGCTGGCATGGGTAGGAATTCCGATCACCGTGTTTGGCCTGATTTACTTAATCGCTGCCGGGCCGAGGGTGCTTCCGGATAACCAGAGCCTGATCGAAAAAGTAAGAGAGAATACGAAAGATTACTTAAGCGAAATGATCGTCACCAACGATTTCCCGTTCCAAAACCAATCGGTAGAAGAAGCGAACTTGAGGAATCTAAAGGGATTGTATTTGATCGAAATCATAAGAGGTTCAAACCGTATCACCCCCGTTACCGGGCAGACAAAAATCTTTGCCGGTGACAGGCTGTTGTTCACAGGGATGTTATCTACCATTGCCGATTTACAAAAACGCAAAGGGCTGGAACTGGATACGGGAACCGATTTATCACTGAATGATATTCAGCAAAACGGGACTCAGCTTGTGGAAGCAGTGGTTTCCCACCAATCGAGCTTAATTGGAAAAACGATCAAGCAGAGCCGGTTTCGGGAAAAATACAAGGCAGCCGTTATGGCGGTCCACAGGAACGATGAACGTGTCCAGGGAAAAATAGGCGATATCGTTCCAAAAGCGGGAGATTTACTGCTGTTAGTTACCGGTCATGATTATGACCAGCAAAAGGAACACCGGGATTTTTACACGACATCAGCTATTGAAGAGCAGAAGTTCTATGAAAGTGAAGCAAGAGGATGGTTTGCTCTTATTCTCCTGCTTACCATGATTGCACTCGTTACCTTCCAAGTGCTCTCGATCTTTAAAGCGATGGTGATCGCAGTCGGTATCTTATTCATCACGAAGATCATCTCCCCGCACGAAGCCAGAAAGTCGGTGCAGTTTCAAGTGCTGCTGCTTATTGCAAGTGCGCTCGGAATAGGAAATGTGATCACTGCTACCGGAACAGCTGAATGGATTGGCAGCCAGATCGTGCATGCCCTTGCACCGGTCGGGGCCTTGGCTATTTTAGCTGCGATTTACATTATGACGAATGTGTTTACTGAACTCATCACGAACAATGCTGCAGCTGTCATTATGTTTCCGATTGGCTATGAAGTAGCGGGAGCCGCAGGAATTGAACCGATCGGCATGGCGATGCTTGTAGCCATCGCTGCTTCGGCAAGCTTCTTGTCACCTATCGGCTACCAGACGAACTTGATTGTTTACGGTCCTGGCGGTTATACTTTTAAAGACTATATTCGTACGGGACTGCCGTTAACATTAATCGTCATGGTGACGTCGGTATTTATTGTTTATTATTTATATATGTAGGAGGATTTTTGAATGAAGTCTAGCAACATCACATGGCACAACTCTAAAGTAACAAAAGAAGATCGCCAAAAGCAGAAGAATCATAAAAGCTTTGTTCTTTGGTTTACAGGACTATCCGGCTCTGGTAAATCCACTGTTTCTGTGGAGCTTGAAAAAGCTCTTTACGAACACGGAGTCCATACGTACCGTTTAGACGGGGATAATGTACGTCACGGGTTAAACAGTAACCTGGGCTTCAGTCCTGAAGACCGGACCGAAAATATCCGTCGAGTCGGAGAAGTGGCAAAGCTGATGAGCGACGCGGGTCTTGTGACACTGACCGCATTTATCTCGCCTTATCGTCAGGATCGTGACCATGTACGTGACATTATGGAAGACGGGGAATTTATTGAAGTGTTTGTAAAATGTTCTCTTGAGGAATGTGAAAGCCGTGATCCGAAAGGACTTTACCAAAAAGCACGAGCGGGTGAAATTAAAGGTTTTACAGGCATTGATGCTCCTTATGAAGAACCGGAAAAACCAGAAATTGTTGTAGAAACTGATAAGCAGACGCAGGAGGAATCCGTCGCTGCAATCATGGACTATTTGAAGGATCGTAAACTTATTTAATAGACAGAAAAAGGCGTTGATGAAAGAGATCAATGCCTTTTTTGCATGGAAAGGGGAATCGACATGTGGAAAGCTGTAGAAGCTGCCTATCAGGCAGGCGTGGAAATCATGAAGATTTATGAAACGGAGATGGAAGTCGAATACAAGGAGGATCAATCTCCGCTGACGATCGCAGACAAAACTTCCCACAGTATTATCGTCCAAGCGTTAAAGCAAATGACTCCGAAATGGCCGGTCCTGAGTGAAGAAGGCAGTGAGATTACTTACGAAGAACGAGCCGGATGGGAGGATTTCTGGCTGGTAGACCCTATTGATGGAACGAAGGAGTTTATTAAAAAGAATGGTGAATTTACGGTAAATATTGCCCACATGAAAAACAACAAACCGGAAGCAGGGATCATTTATGCGCCTGCTCTCGATACGCTTTATTACGGCGATAAACAAAACGGCGCTTTTACACTCAAACAATTTTCCAAGCATATGGGCCGGCTGACGAGTTTGGATGAACTGCTCAAGCAGGCGGAGCAACTGCCAGCAAGCCACAAATCAACGGATAAGATAAGAGTAGTCGCCAGCCGTTCGCATTTATCCGAGGAAACGAAAGCATTCATCGAAGAACTGAAATCTGACGGCTCAATAGTAGAGACGATTTCAGCAGGAAGCTCCCTCAAGCTCTGCTTAATTGCTGAAGGTTCAGCAGACTACTATCCTCGGTACGCACCAACGATGGAATGGGATACCGGTGCGGGACAGGCCATCGTCGAGTCAGCCGGTGGAAGGGTGCTGACAGCAACTGAACAAGAGCCGCTCGCTTATAATAAAGAAAACCTGCGGAATCCATGGTTTCTAGCGCGGAGATAATACTTAATAGAAACACGGCTGATTTTTCAGGAGGCCACTGAAAGAGTTCTTTCTTATTTAGAGCTGCTAGTATAGTTTGTCGTTGAAACTCACGAATCGCTTGTCGGGGGATGATTGCCGCGGGCAAGGTACAGCTGACTTGACCAAGAAGATCATTTGACCAATTGGATCTTCGGCTCGCGCTGTTCCCGCCGGCGTCACCATCGATCACTTTTCGGAGAATCAACAGTGGCCGAGATTAATAGAGCGATTTTCTTTGAATGGATGAAGAAAAAGTTTCCTACGAAACGAACCGAAGATACGCTTGAAGCTGGATTGGACGAATGTATCGTTCAATGCGGCTTCTTTTTTATAGGCATAACTCAAAAAGAGCAGGTTATTAGCGGCCGCGAATTTATTAAGTCTGGCTTTAACGTGTAAAGCATATACATTTTCTCCTGCCATTGTCTACGGACACAATCAAAGGTCTTCGCTTCGGTCCCTTTAGAAAAGTTCGCTATTCTCATCCGCATCTTTCTTGAAATGATTTTTTTCGACTGCCGTAATTTTTTATGTTGAAATGAAACTTTTTCTGCAAAAGACCGTCTAATAGGATGAAAGGGTGAAGAACAATGGGTCTTTTCCAGTGTGTATGGCTGCTTTTCGGAATAATTATTTTAGGAACGTTTGTAACAATGAGGAATTTTAAGCGGACATGTTTAACAATAATGGTGGTCATGGCTGCGGTTTCAAGTCTGCAAGGATGCGGCACCTCTGAGCACCCCCCTTCTGAAAAAGACACTCCATCATCCGGCCAAGAAGAAGAGGATTCTCCCCCGAAAGTAACTGTCGAAGAAGCGAAGCAATACTTAGGAAGAAAACAGCCTTCTTTAGAATGCTCTTACACACAGGATAAAGAAATGAATGGTGAGCCTTATTATGAGTTCCGGTGCAAGAAGGCAGGCGGTTCTTCCATATCCCTGTATGTGCATAAAAATTTGAAAAAAATTATGCAGCCGCAAAAGGAGAAGGATAAGCCTGTGACAGATCCAAAATAAATCGTACCCAAATGATCGTCCATTGCAAAAATATGGTATATTAGGTATGGTGAACTATGAAACTATTTAGGTAGAGGTGTCGAAATGTCGAGTAGAAAAGAACGAAAGCAACATAAGAAAAAATCATGGACCTGGCTGAAAGTCCTTGGATTAACGATTGTCTTCTTAGCTCTTGCTGGTGGTGTGTATGCCTACAGTATATGGAGCGATGCAAAAGATACCGTCAATAAGGAAATTCATAAATCCGTAGATTCAATTGAAACATCTGTTACAAAGAAAAAGATGAAAGAACAAAAGCCGATAAATGTGCTTCTGCTCGGTGTAGATGAACGGAAAAATGATTCAGGACGCTCGGATGCTCTGATGGTAATGAGCCTTGACCCGAAAGAGGACAAGATGCAGCTGATCAGTATCCCGCGCGACACCCGTACACAGATCGTAGGAAAAGGCTTTGAAGATAAAATTAATCACGCCTATGCCTTTGGCGGAACAGAAATGTCGATTAATACGGTGGAAAATTTTCTTGATATCGATCTTGATTACTACGTGAAATTGAATATGGAAGGGCTGTCCGAAATGGTGGACGCCGTCGGCGGTATTACCGTTCATAATAACATCGATTGGTATGATGAAGGCTATTATAAAAAAGGCTATCATTATGCAAAAGGCGATATTCAATTGAATGGGGAAAAAACGATGGGCTACGTCCGCATGCGCCACCTTGATCCGCGCGGAGATTTTGGCAGAAATGAACGCCAGCGTCAGGTGATCCAGGCGATTATCGATAAAGGAGCAAACGTCGGCTCTGTCAGTAAAATCGGCTCTGTATTAGATGTACTAGGCAGCAATGTCAAAACGAACATGGAATTCTCCGATATGAAAAACTTGTTTTTCAATTATCGTTCTACAAGAAAAAATGTAACGACCTATGAAATGAGCGGGCATTCCAAGTATATCAATGATATCTACTACTTGATGGTTCCTCAGGAAGAGGTCAGTAAAGTTCATAATATGATAAAAGAATTAAATTCATAACAATAGAAAGCCGTGATCTTTTTACGATCACGGCTTTCTATTCATATTTATTAATAATTCCCATAAATTTTTAGTTAATAATTGTCAGATTAATAGTTTTTGCTTGTATTTTTCTGTCGTATCAAGTAGTATATTCTGTAAATATCATTTCAAAGGAATGAAAAATGTGTGCACAACAGAGGAATTGAAAGAGATTCTCGCTTCCCTTATTGACCGGGTAGACAATGGATTAGTTGAAGATACAAATGTAGCAATCGAAGAAATTATTCAGCGATTAGGCTAGTAAATTTTCTTGCAAAGGATGGATACATATGATGATTCAACCAGACGATCGAATTGCAAATCCAGGACAAGTTGTAAGCTTCGAGAGAAACGACATCGTTTTTAAAGGAAAAGTCATTCCCAGTCAGTGCCAGCGCTCGGTGATTGTAGATTTAACGATCATGGAGAACCTTGAGGAGATCGATTTTGAATTTGACCGCACCGTGGTAGCTCACACGAATTATCGAATAGAGGACGAATAATTGTTAGATTTTTCTGTACAATTGGCAAATAATAGATTAGAATAAGTATACAGTAAAATTCTATCAAATTATTCCATTCCTAGTATAATGGCAAACTTATCGAAAGGTAAGGACGCAAAGCTACGGGTCTTCTACTCCCATTGATTTTATCTACATACTGTAGAAGAAGATCGCCGAGTTGCCTAAGGATGAATGATGGAGGGATCATTCATTGAGGACTCATACGAAAATGGAGAGGCTGGACGCTGAATGGATCGATTTAGTGAAACAGGCTAAACGGATAGGGTTAACAAAAGAAGAGATCCGTGCTTATTTAGATCAAAAGAAAAAATGAACCTTTGGCCGCCTCTAGGGGGGCTTTTTTATGTTTTTTCGTGAGTCTAATGTCCCGTATTTGTTATGTCCTCCAACCTCTTTATATGGTAATATATAGAATGATAGGTTATTTTGGGGGGATATGATGAAAAAGTGCGAAAACTGCGAGAACTTGATTTATCCAGATACGGAGACTTGTCCGTTTTGTAATAAAACACAAGCGGTAGAGCCGCGGGAACAGAGAACAAGAAAAGAGCCGGCGGATTTTGCGAGAAGTCAGGCCGATTGGGTTCATGCCACTCAGCTGGCCCCGGACCCTTATGAATATGAGGAAGAGGAAGTCTACACTAAGAGGAATTGGAAGGCTGTTTTTACCATAATCATCACCTCTGTGATGGTTGCTGCTTTACTCGTTACGGGATGGTTTATTTTGCAGAAGGTCACTTCTCCCTCCTATACGACAAAAGCATTGGAAAAAGCCATTCAATCCAATGATACAGGAAAGCTCGCTGATCTCGTAACGTTCAACGGTGAGGAGCAATCCTTTAATGAATCCCAGGCAGAGCATTTAATGGAGTATTACCAGGACAATCGTGATGAAATGGTTTCCCTTTTGAGCCATATTAAAAATGGCAACCAAACGGCCCTTGAGAGCCGGTACTTAACGCTTGAGAAGCAAGGCAGCAAGTGGCTGTTCTTTCCTAATTATCAATTTGTCCTTTCCCCGGTGAGCTTGAATGTGCAAGCCAGCCTGCCCAATGTGGAGTTATATGTCGACGATAAAAAAATCAACACAATGAAAAACAAGAAAATTTACGAGCTGGGTGGACTCATGCCAGGCGTACATAAGATTACAGGCAGCTACAAACAAGATGGCGAGCCGCACGTGACAAACGTGACCGTCAACACATTTGAAGCGGATGACGCAAAACCTGTCCAAATTTCCTTTGACGAAGTGGAGCCGGAGATTACAGCCGATTACTTAAAAAAGAATCTTGAAACGGATTTAATCGAAACTGTGACGACCCACGCCAACCAATGGGTGGAAGCGCAAAAGACAATGGATGCAGGAGCGTTTAAACTCGTGAAAAATGAGAATTACCTGGCAAGTGCAAAGGATTCGTTAAGCTTGTTAAAAGCAAATGACATGCACTTTAAAGGAGAGTTCGAAAAAGCAGTATTCAATTTGGACAGCCTGGCTTTTGCTGAGGAATCCAAAGGGGATTACATTGCTTCGGTCGAAACGGCGCTGACCTTTAACAGCGCTTATTACGAAGACGGGGAAGACCCATCTAACGTTCAGCTTAAAACAGATGAAAACTTTTGGAACTACCATTTCAAGTATGATATGGATAAGAGACAGTGGATGATTACAGGCAGTGAATCCATGGAGGAAATGGCAGACACCAACGTGAAAAAAGTAAAGAATCAAGAATAGAAAAACGCGGCAGAGGCTTAATAGAAAAGCCCTGCCGCGTTTTGTTATTCATCAATTGTTTCTTTAGCCAGGATTAAATAATTCATTTCTTTCTCTTCGATTGAGTTGTAGCGTCCTGCATTGACGAGATAGAAGACGGCTCCAATCAAGATCCATACAGCTAAAGCAATGTACGATTCTTTACCAAGCGATGCTGGTGATTGGGGAATCAAAAGCAAGAGCAGAAATCCGATAGAGCTGATCATCCCGATTAAAGCGAGTAATTTTCTTCCGGGAGATACTTCCGTTGATGTATGTTTGGCCCGCTGCTGCTTCGACCATGTGAAAAACTTATAAGCCGTTGCCGCACAAAAGAAATAGGCAATGGCAACTCCAGTAGAAGACATATCCACCACCCACAGCAGAGCTTGTCTGCCAAACCATGGCGCGATTAAGCAGAGCCCCATCGTAAACAGAATACCTACATAAGGGGTATGGTAATTTTTATGAAGCGCGCGGAAAGCATTTGGAAGAATACGGGCTCTTCCCATTGCGAAAGTGAGACGGCTGGATGAAATATAAAAACCATTTAATCCAGTAAAAATCCCCATTGAAACGGCAACGGCGATAATAAATACGCCGGTTTTACCTAGGTAGCTCTCGATCGCATCTCCAGTGCCCCATACCGAATCCTGTGTTTGGCTGAGCAGCTGCTGCCACGGCATCGTGCTGGCTGTAATGGTAATCATAGCCGCATAAGCAAGTCCAGCAGCGAGCAGGGAAAGAATAATTAATCCAAACGCTTTTTTCGATTCAAACTTAAATTCCTCAGCTGCCTGGGGAATGTTGTCAAATCCCACATAAGCAAAGGGGGCGATGGCAAGAATCGTTAATATTGAAGCTATCGGTGCCTGTTCAGGCTTAAACGCCGGAGCAAGGTTAGTCAGGCTTGGCCCATCTGAGACAATGGCCCCGATGGCAAGCAGGAGAATCCCAATGATTAAGATGATGCTGAAAATAAATTGGGTGCGTCCAGAAAAACTCGCCCCGCGGATGTTTAACAAGGCAAACACGATCAAGGCCGCGCTTGCAATTAAAATCTGCACCAAGTACACATCATACCCTGCGATTGTATATAAGTATCCTTGCTTTACGATTCCTGGAAACAGAAACTTTGCTAACAGGGATAAAGCAGAAGCATTCAAGGCCACAATACAGGTGTAGCCGAGGGTCAAAAACCAGCCGGCAAAAAAAGCAAAGAACCTGCCGAACCCGATATAGGCATAAGCAAATTCGCCCCCTGTAACCGGAAACTTTTCAATCAGGAATCCATAGCTGACTCCGATAACCATCATTAAGGCAGCACCTAGTAGAATGCCGATGATGACACCCACAGGCCCTGCCTGGCCGATCCAGTCTGTAGGAAGAACAAAGGCTCCCCATCCAATGGCTGAGCCAAAGGCAATCGCCCAGACCCAGTGTGCTTTCAATGATCGTTCTAGCTGTTTTCTTTCTTTTGCCATATTACGTAAGAGCCTCCTATAAGTTGTATGACTGTAGTAAGAAGTACCCTATCATAATAGACAAAAAGCAAGGAGTTGAAACCTCTAATTATTCAACAGGTCGTTCCATATAGGAAAATTCACCGGTCTCAATTACCGCCTGACCGCTCGTGAGATCGGTGATCCAGGCAGTAAACTCCTCCTCTTGACTCGTTTTTACCCATACATCTATATGCACCTGTTCTAAATAATCAATGGACGATAAGTGGTAATTCGAATTTCTTATTTCGTTTTCTAATTTTCCAAGCATTGTGTAATCAGCGATGATTTTTATCGTATGTACCCTCTGGCGCTCTACAATTCCTGTCGCATCAATCGCTTCAGCAGCGGTAGAAGAATAAGCACGGATCAACCCGCCGGCTCCAAGCTTTATACCGCCAAAATAGCGGGTAACCACTACAGCTGTATCTTTTAAGTCTTTTCTCTTTAATACTTCGAGGATGGGTACACCGGCCGTACCGCTTGGTTCCCCGTCATCATGCGCTTTTTGAATTAAGTTTTGCTCACCGATCATATAGGCGGAGCAGTTATGGTTGGCGTCTCCATGTTTCTTTTTTACGGAGTCAATAAATGCCTGGGCATGCTCTTCCGTTTCACATCTTTTGACATATCCGATAAACCGCGATTTTTGAATGACGATTTCCTTATGACCTTCTGCATGTACCGTATAATAATTTTCCAGCATATTGGCTTCAGCCTCCTAGTCCATTATTATATAGTTGTGAAGTTAGTCCAGCAAATGTTATAGACCTAACGTTATACTTTGGAAAAACATTCTTTCACTAACCCCCACAAAATGACTTAGATGAGTCGAATGTGTATGTGAATATTGATGGAGGAGTCTTCAAATGAGAAATCGTAAAACTGGGGACAAAGCACTTGACTTTATCATTAATGAGATGGTAGACACCGTCACTAATAGTAAGGATGAAATTTTTCAAATCGGGGAAGAATCCCGAAGTGAATTCGAGAACTTAAACAAAGAACTCAATGACATCAAACAACAAGTCATCTCACTCATTGATGAAGGCGACAAATTGGAACAGAAAGTCCGATTTTCAAGAATGCGACTGTCCGAAGTAAGCAAGCAATTCCAGCAGTATTCAGAAGAAGAAATTAGAGAAGTATATGAACAAACACATGGGCTTCAAATGGATCTGTCCATGAAGCGGGAAAAAGAAAAGCAGTTAAGAAAGCGCAGGGACGATATTGAACTTCGCTTGCGCAATCTTGACGAAACCATCGAAAGGGCGGAAGCATTAGCTGGCAAAATATCGGTGGTGCTCGATTACTTAACCGAAGACTTCCAGCATGTGACGGCTGCTCTTGAAGACGCCAAGGAAAAACAGGAGTTCGGGCTGCAAATCATTGAAGCCCAGGAAGAAGAGCGGCGGCGTCTTTCCAGAGAAATTCATGATGGTCCCGCACAAATGCTCGCCAACGTGATGCTTCGTTCCGACTTAGTCGAACGGACCTTTCGCGAAAAAGGTGTAGCAGAAGCCAAAAAAGAAATGAAGAGCGTACGATCCATGGTACGTTCAGCTCTGTATGAGGTGCGCAGAATTATTTATGACTTACGACCAATGGCACTAGACGATCTTGGCATTGTTCCCACGCTTAAGAAATATTTAAATACCGTTGGGGACTATAACGACCTAGAAATTTCCTTCACTTCCTTCGGTGAGGAACGCCGGTTTGAAAGCAAATACGAAGTCGCTCTGTTCCGCTTGATCCAGGAAGCTGTGCAAAATGCCGTCAAGCATGCGCAAGCCTCCCATATTCAAGTCAAAATAGAGATGAAACCGGCGCAGACGATGATAATCGTAAAAGACGATGGCAAAGGCTTCGACCCTTCCGCAAAAAGAGATAAATCATTCGGATTGGTCGGAATGAGAGAACGAGTTGATATGTTAGACGGAGAACTATCGATTGACTCCAGCCCCGGAGAAGGGACCATTGTCACGATTAAGATTCCAATAAATAGTTAATTTAATGAAAAACTATGTAATTTGGAGTAAATCGTTTATAATAGAAGGTAGGATTAGGGTAAGACACCAAATAAAAAAATAGAGAGAAAAAATATGTTTAGGTTAGGAAATGGGGATCTTCAAAAATCCAACTGAATGTAAACATAATAGGAGGAAGTAGTCATGACGACCAGAATAGTCCTGATTGATGATCATAAATTATTCCGTGAGGGAGTAAAAAGAATATTAGATTTCGAATCAAGCTTTGAAGTAGTTGCAGAAGGCGATGACGGAAGCCAGGCTGTAGATTTAATCGAACAATACAATCCAGACGTTGTGCTCATGGACATCAATATGCCGGATAAAAACGGTGTGGAAGCCACAGCAGATTTGATCAAACGCTTCCCGGAGCTTAAAGTCATCATCCTTTCTATCCATGATGATGAGAATTATGTTACCCATGCCCTGAAGACCGGAGCTCAAGGATACCTCCTTAAGGAAATGGACTCCGATGCCCTGATCGATGCGATCAAGGTCGTCAGCGAAGGCGGATCCTACCTTCACCCGAAAGTAACCCACAACCTGGTGGCTGAATACCGTCGCCTGTCAGAAAATAAAGGCAGCAATGCTTACCGTACAGTGGAATACCGCAAGCCGCTTCATCTCTTGACGCGCAGAGAATGTGAAGTCCTTCAGCTGCTCGCAGATGGAAACAGCAACCGCGGTGTTGCAGAATCCCTGTATATCAGTGAGAAAACCGTGAAGAACCACGTCAGCAATATCCTGCAGAAAATGAATGTCAACGACCGTACGCAGGCTGTTGTGACAGCGATTAAAAACGGCTGGGTGGAAGTCATTTAACCCATGCCGGCAAAGGCCCTGGAGAAATTCTCCGGGGCTTTTATTTATTGGTGCAATTGCCAGATGCTTCATGTAAAATGTAGAAAAGCACATACATAGACAGGATAAGGAGTGAAATGCATGAAAACTGCTGTGATTACGGACAGTACTGCCTACCTGCCGCGAGACGTGCGTCAAGCACATCATATACATATGGTTCCTCTCAACGTCATCTTCGGGCACGATACATATCAGGAAGAAGTCGACATTCAAACCGAGGACTTTTACGACATGGTTAAGGAAAATCAAGAGCTGCCGAAAACTTCCCAGCCGTCTGTCGGCTTGATGGCAGAAAAGCTGGAGGAGCTGGCGCTCGATTACGATGCGGTTGTTGCTGTTCACTTATCCAGCGGCATCAGCGGCACGTACCAGGGGATGGTTTCTGCAGGAGAGATGGTCGACGGCATCGACGTGCACGTGTTCGACTCCGAAATGAGCTGCTTAATGCAAGGATTTTACGCCCTCGAAGCCGCTGAACTCGCCAATAACGGCGCAGATCCCGACGAGATCATCGCCCGGTTAAATGAAATGAAACCATCGATGCACGCCTATTTTATGGCCGATGACTTATCCCACCTGCACCGCGGCGGCCGTTTGAACGGCGCTCAGGCTTTTGTCGGCAGCCTGCTGCAAATCAAGCCCGTGCTTCATTTTGTCGATACGAAGATCGTCCCGTTCGAAAAAATCCGCACCCGCAAAAAAGCGATTAAGCGAATCCTCACCCTGTTTGAAGAATCCGCCCGCAACAGCGGCAAAGTTAAAGCGACCGTCATTCACGCCAATCGTCTGGAAGAAGCCGAGCAGATGAAACGCGCGATTGAAGAGGAATTTGACAACGTCGAAGTGACCGTCAGCTACTTTGGTCCTGTCATCGGCACGCACCTTGGCGAAGGCGCGATCGGTTTGGGCTGGTATAATCAATCGTGATGTGGAGAGGAGAGGCTGCCGTTCTGCCGGCAGCTTTCTTTATGATTTTATTGGAAAGGAGGTGAGGAGTCAGCTGAGATGGCAGCGTAATCTGCGATGATGAAGGCTGATACATCGGTAATGGCGGCCGATTCAGCGAAAATTGGGATAATTCGGCGTAAATCAGAATAATTCATCGGAAATGCTGATAATCGGGCGAAAACCAAATTTATTCAGCGGAAACAGAAATAATTCAGCGAACGCACTTCTGGAAGCTCGTAGAATGCTAAAGAATCAAGACGCGGCGTAAAATTGTGGCTGGCCTCCGGGAATTCAGCGATAATCCTGATGATTCAGCGTAAGTTGAGCTAATTCATCGGAAATACTGCAAATCGAGCTGAAATGGAGGTGGATACAGCGGTGATGACGACTGATACAGCGATAATGGGGATAATTCATCGAAAATAAGAATAATCCGGCGATAATAGAAACAATTCAGCAAAAAATTAAATAATTCGGCGAAAACGAGATTTTTTCAGCGGAAACCAAATTAATTCAGCGAAACTCTCCAAAATCCAATAAAGAAGGTGACGATCCTCATGTCCATTCCCCCGCAATACTCCGGAAAACTGCTCCTGAAAGCAGAAATTCCGCCAGAACACCTCAATAAATATTTCACTCCTGTCCCCTCGATTGAAAAACGCTTCCTTCGCAGACGCTGCAAGCGCTGCGGCAATACGGCATCTTACAAATTTTCGCATATGCCGCATGCCGCCTGCGGTAAAGAGTGTCTTTACTGCCGTAACTGCATTCAAATGGGGCGGGTGCTGGAATGTGAGCCTCTCTATCAAGCGACATCCAATCACACCTGGCCGCAGATTTTAAATCCTTGCGCCTGGGAAGGGGAGCTTACACCGGCACAGCAAAAGGCGGCGGCTCGTATCATAGAGACGATCCAGTCAGGTGGGCAGCTGCTCGTCTGGGCCGTGTGCGGCGCCGGGAAGACGGAAATGCTGTTTCCCGGGGTTACAGCAGCACTGGAGCAGGGGAAACGACTATGTTTAGCCACGCCGCGTACCGATGTCGTCCGCGAGCTTGAACCTAGGCTGAAAGCAGCTTTTCCAGACGTTCCGATCGATGCACTGTACGGAGATAGCCCTGATAAGACGGGAGCTGCACAGTTTGTCATTGCGACGACGCACCAGCTGCTCCGGTTTGAAGAAGCATTTGATGTTATGATCATTGATGAAGTAGACGCCTTTCCTTATCATTTAGATGCCTCGCTTCATTTTGCTTCCCGGCGTGCAGGCAAAGCAAATGGATCTGTCATTCAGTTAACCGCCACTCCGCGTAAGCGGCAGGAACGGAAAGTGAAAGCGAAGCAGCTGCCTGTCGTGTTTATCCCGAAACGGTTCCACGGTGCGCCATTACCTGTCCCCCAATTTAAACTCTCTCCCCTATTAAAAAGAAAGCTTGCTAACGGAGAGCTTTCCGCTACCGCCATCACCCGCATCACGAAACAGCAGCAAGGACCACGTCAGCTTCTTCTCTTTGCCCCTACCATCCCGGCTGCTGAGTCAGTTGCCAAACGGCTTGCTGGTGAAGGTTATTCCACTGAATATGTCCACGCAGACGACCCGGATCGCTCGGAGAAAATCACCGCTTTTCGAAATAAAAACTTCCGCATCCTTGTTACCACCACCATATTAGAACGGGGCGTAACGTTTCCTTCCGTCGACGTTTTCGTACTTGATGCAAGCCACCACGTGTTTGACGCCCAGGCGCTTGTACAGATTTCCGGCCGGGCCGGAAGAAGTCCCGCTGATCCGACAGGTGAGGTCATCTTTTTTCATATTGGAAAATCAAACGCGATGCTGGATGCGAGAGATGCGATTGTCAAAATGAATAAGCTCGGAGCAAAGCTATGAGGTGTCTGCTCTGTTTTGAAGATATGCTTCACTCTGCGACGTGGACGGATTTTTGGCGCATAGAATATGAAGAGATTCTTTGCCCGGCCTGTGTAGAAAAATTAACACCGCTTACGAAGCCGGGCTGCCTGCGATGCTCACGAACCGATGCGAACGGCATTTGTCTTGACTGTGAGCGGTGGGAAGCTGATCGGAAGTGGGAGGGCGTCCTCGAGAAAAACTTCTCTGCTTTTCAGTACACGGATGGTGCGAAGGACATCGTTGCCCGCTGGAAGTACCGCGGAGATTACCGCTTGATCGACGTCTTTCAAAAGCAGCTTAAAAAAACGTATAAACCTTTGAAAAGACTTCCTCTTGTACCGATTCCCCTTAGTCCGGAAAGACTTCGTGAACGAGGCTTTAACCAGGCAGAAGCTATGATCCATGCGCTCGGCGTCTCACCTACATCGCTTTTTTCAAGAATAAGCAGTGAAAAGCAGGCGAAGAAAAACCGGAAAGAGCGCATGAGTTCAGAGAACCCGTTCCATCTGCACGAGCACATCACCGAACCTGTCGTTCTCGTTGATGATATCTATACGACTGGAACGACGGTCAGGCATGCCGCCAAGCTTTTAAAAGACTCCGGCTGTCCAAAAGTGTACGCGCTTACCCTTTTTCGATAAGTTCTTCCTAACCCCTTGTTTCTCGATAAATCCTGCCGATAATAAAAGAAAGAGATAGAGGAGGCGGCTGACATGGGGGAATTAGCCAATTGTCCACGATGTAAAGAATTGTTTTTGAAAGGTACGGCAGAGGTATGCCAGAATTGCCGTAGGCTTGAGGAAGAAGATTTCCAAAAGGTTTATGCGTTTATTAGAAAGAAATCCAATCGAACTGCAACGGTTATGGATATCGTTGAAGAAACAGGCGTTGAGGAGCAGCTGATCAGAAAATTTGTGAAGCAGCGGAGACTGCATCCCGCTGAATTTCCCGGACTCAGCTATCCTTGTGAGAAGTGCGGTGCAGAGATTCAGGAAGACCGGTTATGTAAAAACTGCATCGATGAACTCGTCTCAGGCATAAAGCATCACGAACGAATGGAAAAAGGCCTAGAGAGAAGAAAGCAGCAGGAATTGAAAAAAGGACTTACCTACTATTCTGTAAACAATCAGAAGAAGTACTAAACAAATTCTTTACAATGTCCGATAATAGAAGCAATCAAAGGAACGAAAATCGAAATGAGGTGACTGGCATGAAAATTAATGGTCCTAATCATTCAAACTTTAACCCTTACCAGAAACAGTTGCAAAAGCAAGTCCCTACACAAAACAATGGCAGCAGACAGGATCGTTTAGAAATTTCCAAGCAGGCAAAGGAAATGCAGGGCACAGACAAGGTCAATCCGGCGCGTCAGGAGAAATTGGATAGAATTAAGGCTGATTTGGAGACAGGCAATTATAAAGTCGACCCGCAGCAAACGGCCAAAAAAATGCTCCAATTCTGGTCTAACAAGGAATAGAGGAGAATCCTTAAATGATCGATGTAATCGTAGCGGCGATGGCACAGCTGCAGCAGCTGCATGAAAGCCTGCTCGCTTTATCAAAGAAAAAGACAGAAGCTCTAAAGAATAACGAAACGACAGTGATTCAAGAGCTGTTAGCTGCTGAGCGTAAACACATTCAAGCGATTGAAAAAGTGGAAAAGAAGCGGCTGGAGCATGTAGCAGGCTGGTATGAACAAAACGGACACGCTTTAGAGCAGCCGACGATTTCGGAAATGATTGAGCTCACTCATGGGGAGGAACAACAAAAGCTTCAGGAAGCCTATGAAGCTTTTATTCTTGTCCTGGCTGATTTGAAGTACCAGGAAGAGCTGAATGCCGAGCTGACGAAGCAATCGCTGCAGTTTATCAACCTATCTATGGATATGCTTCAGCCATCCTTGAAATCGATGAACTACAACAGCGGCGCACAAAAACCGGCAAATACAGAACAAAAGCGGTCTGTATTTGATTCCAAAGCCTAACAAGATAGAGGAGAATCGATATGGTATCAACATTTCACGGACTGGAAGTAGCCAAGCGCGGCCTATTCACCCAGCAGTCCGCCTTATATACAACGGGACATAATATCGCAAACGCCAATACCCCGGGCTACACCCGCCAGCGCGTGAATTTTGAACAGACTAGCCCTTTTCCAGCGGCATCAAGGAACCGGGCCGAGATCCCGGGTCAGATCGGCACCGGTGTGCAGGCAGGTTCCATAGAACGAGTGCGGACACAGTTTCTTGATGATCAGTACCGCGGGGAAAATAACCGGAGCGGCTATTATGAAGCGATGTCGAATGCGATGAGCCGTCTCGAGCAGGTTATGAATGAACCGTCGGATAACGGGCTTGCCAAAACGATGGACCGCTTCTGGCAGTCGCTGCAGGATTTATCGGTGAACCCCGAGGATTCCGGTGCCCGTTCGGTCGTCAGACAGCGCGGGAAAGCCGTCGCAGAAACCTTTAATTACCTGGCTAACACGATTACCACTTTGCAGAAAGACGTAAAAAACGAAACGGACGTCACGACCAAGGAAATCAACTCGCTCGCCAGCCAGATCAACAGCATCAATAAACAAATCTCAGAAGTAGAGCCGCACGGCTATGTTCCGAATGACTTGTATGACGAACGCGACCGCTTGATTGATCAGCTGTCGGGGCTTGCGAATATTGATGTTTCCTACGAGGAGACGCCGAGCTCAGCCGATCCGCTGGCGATGGGAAAAGCAACGATTTCCTTAGTCGATGAAAACGGCCAGGCACTTACTCCAAAAGCAACCCTTGTCGATGGGGCGCAAAACACGGTCCAGGAAGTGAAAGTCAATTATTCTACAGATAACCCGGCCCTAGTAAGCTCGGTGAGCGTTGGAAGTACGAATTATACGATGGATGAATTTTCATCGCCCGGAAAGCTGCGGGCGTTAATGGACGTATCAGGCTATGAAAACAGCGCAGGAGAGACGGTGGGCGTCTACTCCAATATGCTCCACAACCTTGATACGATGGCGACTTCGTTCGTGAATCAATTCAACAGCGTGCAGCAGAGCGGGGAATCACTGAACACATTGGATAACAATGACACACCGCCTGCCTTTTTCTCTCTGGCAGGTTCCACATTAAAAGACGGAGTCCAGGTCGGGCTTTCGGCATCGCTTGATATTACTGATGCGATCAAAAATGATCTGGATAACATTGCTGCTTCAGACGCGTCAGCGCTTGCCGGTAACGGCGACAATGCACAGGCACTTGCGGACGTGAAGGAGCAAAACGATCCACTGCTCGGAGAAGAGACGAATTTAAACAGCTTTTATGAAGCCTTAATTGGCGGAATGGCGGTTGATGCCCAGGAAGCATCCCGACTTTCCAACAACTCGCAAACGCTGCGCCAGTCTGTCGAGGAGTCAAGAATGTCCGTGAGCTCCGTCTCTTTAGATGAAGAAATGACGAACATGATTAAATACCAGCACGCCTATAACGCAGCGGCTCGAAATATTACTGCTGTGGATGAAATGATCGACCGGATTATTAACCAAATGGGACGAGTAGGGAGGTAATGACTGATGCGTGTAACACAAAGCATGCTTGCTAACAATATGCTGCGTAACTTAAGCCAGAGCTACGGCCAGATGGGGAAATACCAGGAGCAGCTTTCAACAGGAAAGAAAATTTCAAAGCCATCTGAAGATCCTGTGGTTGCAATGAAGGGAATTAACTACCGCTCCCAGCTTACCGAGGTGCAGCAGTACAAACGCAATATTGGAGAAGTGCATAACTGGATGGATAACAGTGACTCGGCTCTTGATAAAGCAACACAGGCGATGCAGCGGATCCGCGAGCTGACCGTTCAGGCGAGTAACGGTACATATGAAGAAGGACAGCGGGCGAATATCGCAAAGGAAATCCGCCAATTGAAGGATCACCTCGCCAGTATCGCCAATACGAAAGTGAACGATAAATACATTTTCAATGGAGCCAATACGACAGAAGCTCCCGTAGACCAGGACACATACACGGTTAACAACAGTGATTCTACGGTCGATATTCCTGTTTCTGCCGGTGTTAAGATGCAGGTGAATGTCGAGCCGGATCAAGTGTTTAACCAGCAGCTGTTTGATGACATTGAAAAATTTGCGGATGCTTTAGAAGGCACAGGAAGCGATGAAGATTTGGATCAATATTTAGATACCTTTGATTCTCATATTGATGATATCGTCAATACCCGCGCCGATCTTGGAGCGAGGATGAACCGTGTCGACTTAATTGAAGACCGTCTGTCCACGCAGGAAGTGACTGCGTCCCAAATGATGTCTGATAACGAGGATGCGGATATTGAAAAAGTCATTACGAATTTGAAAACGCAGGAAAGCGTCCACCGCGCCGCTTTGAGTGTTGGTTCACGAATCATTCAACCAACACTGATGGACTTTTTAAGATAAGGCTGTCTCTTTAGGGGCAGTCTTGTTTTTCTTCAAGGAGGGTGAGAGGATGGAGATGCCGAGGTTACAAGTAGAAACGACGCCGGCAAGACTCGGAATCATGACTCATAATGCCAGACAGACAATCCGCCAGCCGGATGCGGAGCTGTCGATTCAGCAGCCAAAAGCGAGACTGTTGATCGAACAGCGTCCAGGCAAGCTTACCATCGACCAGACGAGGGCGTGGCAGAACATTGATTTAAAAAGCATATTTGTCCGGAGTGACGAAATGGTGTCCGATGCCCGTCAGCTGTGGCTTGAAGGGATCGCCCGCGCGGCTCAGGAAGGTGATGAACTGATGCGGATTGAGCATAAAGGCAACCCGATCGCGACGCAAGCCGAAGAAAACTCGCGTTATCAATTCGAGCTTGATCCTGGCGGACTGCCGGCGTATGATCTCGTTGACATACACTATGCTCCATCCGAGGCTGAAATTAACGTTGAGCCTCAGAAGCCAGTCATTGAAGCCCAGCCAAGAAAACCTGAACTCGGCTACCAGCGGGGAAATGTTGATTTGCACATGGAACAGTATCCTGACGTAAAAATTGATTGGAAAGTATAAAAAGGACGGGAAAAAATAATGGAATTACAAACGAAGCACTTTGGCACTGTGGAAGTGGACGGGAATGAACTGATCCGGTTTGAACAAGGCATCCCGGGACTTGAACAATATAAGACGTATGCGCTTTTGCCGGTAGATGAAACGTCGGTATATTTTGCTCTGCAGCCGGTCGATGAAGCAGAAATCGCCTTGATCATTACGAACCCTTATTTATTTTATCAGCAGTATTCATTTGATCTGGATGAAGCGGTGAAAGAGGAATTAGCCATATCAAAACGGGAAGACGTAGCTGTTTATAACGTGATTACGTTAAAAGAGCCGTTCAGCTCCTCAACGATTAACCTGCAGGCGCCAATCGTTATTAATGTGGAATCGAAAAAGGGGAGACAGCTGATTTTGACTGATGACCATTACCACACCCGTCATCCATTGATCCAGTCACAAGAAGGTGGGGAACGCCGTGCTCATCCTTAACCGCAAAGAAGGCGAATCAATCCGCATCGGCGACGACATCGAAGTGAAAATTGTTTCTGTGGAAGGCGGCCAGGTTAAGCTCGGCATCGATGCCCCGCGAAGTTTGGACGTGTACCGAGAGGAAGTCTACCGGGCGATTCAAGAAGAGAACACCGAAGCGGCTTCGTTCTCCGGCGAACTGTTAAATTACTTAAAAAACCAAAAAAAAGATTAACAAATGTGAAAAGCTGTCCGATATAACTAATGTAAAACATTACAAAGTCGGCCGGCTTTTTGTTTTGTTAAAAAACCTGTTCCACAAGGACGTGGAACGTAAAATTCAAGGAGGAATCTTTTCTTATGAGAATTAATCACAATATCGCGGCATTGAATACTTACCGTCAGCTAGGACAGGCGAACAAAGCTATGTCCGGATCAATGGAAAAACTATCTTCTGGCATGAGAATTAACAAAGCTGGGGACGATGCAGCTGGTCTAGCGATTTCAGAGAAAATGCGCGGACAGATTCGTGGGTTGGATATGGCGTCTAAAAATGCACAGGATGGTGTATCATTCATTCAAACTGCTGAAGGTGCTTTAAATGAAACACATAGTATTCTTCAACGTATGCGTGAATTAGCAACACAATCAGCAAATGACACTAATACAGACTCTGATCGCGCTGAGCTTCAGAAAGAAGTAGACCAATTAGCTCAGGAAATTACTCGGGTTTCGAATAATACCGAGTTTAACACTCAATCATTGCTAAATGGTGGAATAAAAGATGGTAACCTTGGTAAGGCTACTTTTCATATTGGAGCAAATTCCGGCCAAAACTTAGGATTAGAAATAAATGCTATGGACGCATTTTCTTTGGGAGTAGGAAGAAATGTTACAACTGCAACTTTACAAAGTGGTGCAACAGATACTACAGGAGTTTCATTGGACGCTAGTGTAGGTTCTGGAGTTCTTAATGGAGCAAACCTCCAATTATCAGCAAAAGATACTGCTATTCAAGCTACAGAAACTAATACTAAACTTCAAACAGTAAATAATACTTCTAAGTATAATGGTTATACTGTATCTGTTACTTCTACTTCTGGTGCGGCTGATAGTTTTAATATTGATAATGATGCAAAGACAATTACAATCTCTTTAGATGCTGATGATACTGCCGCTTCAGTAGGTAGTGCTAACTCATTTATTAAAGCGCAAACAGGTGGATCAGATTTTGAATTTAGTGCGACACCAGTAGTAGGAACTGGCACTCTAGCAGGGGCCTTGCTGATGATGAAGTAAAACTATCACTAACTGATGGTGGTTCTTTAACAGAAGATGTTATTGTAAAAGATAATGCCTCTAGTGTTTCATTTACAGATTCCTCTAAATTTGCAGGAGTAAATATCACATTGGATGGTTCAGTAGATGTAAATACTGATGGCACAATTGATATAGCTACTACGGCAGCAAGTGCAGCAACATTTGCTAATGGTGATAAAACTGCTGATGCCGTATCATTAGGTGGTATTGACATCTCATCTCAATCTTCTGCAGATACAGCTATTACTAAGATAAATGATGCCATTCAAACCGTTTCTGCTGAGCGTTCTAAATTAGGTGCTTATCAAAACCGTTTAGATCATTCTATTAATAACTTAAATACATCTTCAGAAAACCTTACTGCCGCGGAATCTCGTATCCGTGACGTTGACATGGCGAAAGAAATGATGAACCAAACGAAACAAAGTATCCTTGCTCAGGCTTCTCAAGCTATGCTTGCAAAAGCAAACCAGAACCCACAAGGCGTACTTCAACTTCTACGTTAATCATTATTTTTAAACCCTTTCAAAATCTAAGCTTATGAAAGCCTGAAGATTTTTGAAAACTAGAATTTAATAAAGAGAACTGTATGGAATTTAATTCTATACAGTTCTCTTTTCTTTTATTTATTTGAGACTTACGCTTTCTATTCCTTCATTTGTTTCTATGAGTTTCCACAAGGCGCTTTAAAGGGCATGCCTTCGAGACCTGTAAATAAGGTAGTCTCATCCCCATGTCTATACTTTCATTCCTTATTCTTCAATTCAATCTAATATCTTTCTGTAACCCTTTATCTGAAGTTTCACTGTTTTGAAAGTCTGATAGATCCCTATGTTCTTCTGATTTTAGGAAACTGGAGTAACTCTTGGTTATAGTCCCAGGTTACATATGAATACAATCATTATCATGACAGTATTAGTCCTTCTATTCGAAAGAAAAGTCTATAAGATCATTGATTATCCAATGAGCGTTCGGTGGTGACGCCTGTGGGAACAGCGCGAGCCGAAGATCCACTTGGTCAAGTGGTCTTCTTGACCAAGTTAGCTGAGGCCGTGCCCGCGGCAAGCACCCTCCGATAAGCGATTCGTGAGAATCAACCCCTCTTAGATAGGAAGAAGTTTTTCACCTGCCTCCAAAATCGGAGGTTTTTTTCTTTAACTTTTTTCATTTAAACCGATATAAAAAGAAACACATATAGGACAGGGAGTTGTAGAAAGTGAATGTAGGACCCATTCTAACTCAATCACAACTCCTGCAGAAGAATTCATCTCAGCCCAGACTTCGTACATCAGTTCAGGAGCCAGAAACCGAAGCAGAAATTCAATCCGCAGTAAAGAATGAACAAGAACAGCAAGCACCGACGAAAGAGGATGTGAAGAAGGTTGTAGATGGATTGAACCGGTTTTTAGAGCCGGTGAAAACGTCGATTCGCTTCCAGTACCACGAAAAGCTGGAGGAGTATTACGTTACGATTGTTGATAACAAGACGGATAAAGTGATTAAGGAAATTCCGCCGAAAAAGATGCTCGATCTCTATGCGGCGATGGCGGAATCGCTTGGGATTATTGTCGATCATAAAATATAAGCAGGTGATAGAATGAACGATATGAGAGTTGGCGGCCTTGCCTCCGGAATGAACACCGATGAAATCATAGACAAGCTCATGAAGGCAGAGCGGATTCCGCTCGATAAAATGGAGCAGGACAAGAAGTGGATGACGTGGCAGCGGGATTCATACCGCGATGTCAATAAGCAGCTGCTTGAGCTTGATAACATGATGCTTGATATGAAGCTTGAGAGAACATATAACACGAAGACGACTTCTTCACCGTCTTCCGCTATTTCCGCAACAGCTACCGCAAGTGCCGGGAATGGCAACTACAATGTCCAGGTTAAAGAATTGGCGTCTGCTGCCTACAATTTGAGTGAAACGTCTTTGTCGAACGACCCGAATGACAAGATTGATCCGACGAAGCCGCTCTCTTCTCAAGCAGGAAAATTTGCTAATGCCATCGAAACCGGCACGATTACAATCGAAACATACGGTGAAGATGGGCCGACTTCCCTTAACGTAGACGTAACGATGGATAAATCGTTGAACGATATCCTCGGTGAAATTAACGATTCAGACGTCGGTGTGCGGGCGTTTTATGACCAAAGCGCAGATAAAGTGATGATTGAGCGGACTGAGACAGGGAATTTTAACACGGACGATTCCCGGTTTTTAGGGGCTGAAATCGGCTTTAACGGCTCTACGGCTGGATTTTTATCGAACACGCTTGGTTTAAAAAATGGCGATAATTCATCAGGGACCTGGAAGCTTAACGAAAAAGGCGGGACAGACGCTACCTTCGTATACAATCATGACCTCGAAATCAAAACCCATGACAACCACTATTCGATTAATGGGGTCGATTTTCAATTTAACAGTGTAATGGACAGCCCTGTGAACGTAAACGTATCGAACGACGTCGATGCAGCCGTCGACTCAATTACGAAATTCGTGGATAAGTACAACAAAATCATCGAAGACTTAAATGGCAAAATCGATGAAAAGCGCTACCGTGATTATCAGCCACTGACAGATAAGCAAAAAGAAGATATGGAAGATAAAGAAATCGAGCTTTGGAACGATAAAGCGAAAAGCGGCCTTTTGAAAAGTGATGGTGTCATTCGTAACGGGCTGTTTGAAATGCGTCAGAATTGGTATGGCAAAGTGGAAACAGGCGGCGAGTACACCCAGCTGTCTCAGATTGGCATTGAAACGTCTGCCAATTACTTAGATAAAGGAAAACTATTAATTAACGAAGAGGATCTCAGGGAAGCTCTGAGAAATGACCCGGATGCCGTCCATAAGCTGTTTGCCAGTGACGGGGAAGGTGCCAACCAGCAAGGGATTGTCCGCAAGCTGGAAGAGTCAATTGCCACGACGATGAAAAATATCGAGCAAAAAGCAGGAAAAGCTTCCAGTACGGAAGAGACTTACATGCTCGGGCGTCAGCTTAAGGATATGGATGACCGGATTGATCAGTTTGAAGATCGGTTAACGGATATTGAAGACCGCTACTGGTCCCAGTTTGGTGCGATGGAGAAAGCCATTCAGAAATTGAATTCCCAATCTTCGTATTTAATGCAGAATTTTAGTCAATAAAAGGAGTGCCGGCTACATGTCAATTCAAGCTTATCAAAACAATTCGGTGGAAACCGCTTCGCCGGGGGAGCTTACGTTAATGCTGTATAATGGCTGTTTGAAATTTATTAAACAGGCGAAAAAAGCGATGGAAACCAACCAGATTGAAGCGAAAAATACGAGCATTCAAAAAGCGCAGAACATCGTTCAGGAACTCATGGTAACAATGGATCAAGGGTATGAAATCACCCAGCAGATTCTGCCTTTATATGATTATATGAACCGACGTCTGATGGAAGCGAATGTGAAAAACGATTTAGAGATCCTGGAAGAAGTAGAAGGATTAGCGGTGGAATTCCGCGATACGTGGAAACAGGTTATATTGCAGACGAGAAAAGTCCAGTATGGCCAGGGCGGAAACGCGTAATGAGCGTTTGGAAGGATTTTTACGGATTAACGCTTAAGCTTGAGCTGACCTTAAACGAAAACGTCACCCGTGGTAATCGATCGGAAATCATCGAGCGCGTCAACGATATTCTTGACGAACGATCAATTCTCATGAAAGAATTAGCGCAGGTACAGTCAGCTGAAGAGAGAGACATGAAGGAGCAGGTGCTCGCTAAAGAACCGGAGCTCACCGCGCGTCTGGACGTGCTTTTCCGCGAGTTGAAGACTGAGATGCGCAATGTAAAAAAGACCAAATCCAGCAATCAGCGATATACCAACCCTTATCGCAGCGTTTCCAGCTATGATGGCATGTTTTTGGATCATAGAAAGTAGCAGGTGATTTTTTGACAGACTTAACGGTAGAACAGCACCACATGCTGAGGGAGTACGACCGGCTTTTGACGGTGACGAGTGAAGGCTTTCAATATTTAGAGGACAATACGAAAGAAGATGCGCCTCCTCAGGTGCAGCAGGTGTTTGAAGATGTGCTCTTGTCCTTTCAGCAAATGAGCAAAACGCATGAGCAGTTGGTTAACCTATTTCAAGAGGATCCTGACGTGAAAGGGATGATTGATGACTTTCACGAAATGGCTTTACTGCTGCAGGAATGGTTTGAGCTAGATACCCATGAAGAAAAGCAGCAGCTGCTTATCCAGCGGATCGTTCCGGCGTATGAAAGCTTTCGGGAGCAGATGCAGTTATTTGTGAAGCCGTACATCGCTCATTAATTACATACTTAGATGTACAAACCAGCCAAAAGGCTGGAATCTGGCTGTCGAGAATGTCTCGACAGCCAGATTTTAGTTTCAATCAAAGCACGACAAAATGAAATAGAAATCGTAACGATGGAAGAACTTGTGCCAGAAAACCAAAGAAGTGAAAAGGAGGGAGACCGATCCGAAGAGTGATTATTTATATCGGGAGAATAAGCGGCAGGGTTCTTCTATCTCGATCATTGTCACTACAAGTCAGACCTCTCTCAAGGTGCTGCTTCTCCATTACTCCTAACCTGTACCCAGAATAAGAACCATCAACAAACGCTGACGCGCCAGTTGTGGGAGGATGTCAAAGAGCAGGTTCGCTTGAACCGGCTTTGAACCGGCTTAATGAGGGACAATGGGTTTATAGAATGAGAAAAGAGAAAGTAGAGCGTAGCTTCACAGATTCAAAAGAACTGTATGGGCTGCTTTATTGCCGTTTGCGTAGAAAAGAAAAAGTAAAGGCACAGGCGCTGATGACAGCTGCCTATCAGAACATGAAGAAGACTCTCCTCCATCTAGCTAGGGTAAGCTAGGTGAAGGAGAGTCTTTTTCTGTCTTTAAAGAATACCAAGGAGCGAGGTCCCTTCCACTCCTGCGGAAGAACGAGTGGGCCGAGATCGCCGAGCATGGGTTTCGCGAGGAAGCTCGGGCGCTCGTCCGCGGAAAGGGAAGGGACCAACGCTCATGGCGGTAAGAAAAGCTTGTAGAGAAACACGGGGTTTCTCTACAAGCTGAAACCAGCCAAAAGGCTGGTTTTTCATTTTTACCATAAGGTTTTTCTGTTTGGATACGAAGGTTGTACGACCGAAGCATTCTCTGCAAAATAGGACAAAAGAACAATTTTAATAAAGCAGAAAATAGTCAAAAAACGCTTGAATTGCCTATAATAGCACAACTTCCCATCAATTTCCGACACAAATTCGTCAAAATATTTAGATAGTTTATGCAGGAATGGCCTTGGGTATGGTAGAATATATTACACATAAGGATGAAAGGAGGACACTTCTATGATGACGTACAACATTCGTGGTGAAAACTTAGAGGTGACGGATTCCATTAAGGAATATGTGGAGAAAAAGGTGGGCAAGCTTGAGCGCTACTTTGATACTCCGCCGACTTCTGAGGTTCATGTCAATTTAAGTGTCTATAATGATGAGCAGACTATCGAGGTCACAATTCCGATGAAGAACTTGCTTCTTCGAGCTGAGGAACACAACACAGATTTATACGCTGCCATCGACCTTGTGGTAGATAAATTAGAAAGACAGATTCGCAAGCATAAGACTAAGGTAAACCGAAAGTTTCGACAGGAAGGTGCACCTAAACATGTGTTTGCAGAAATGGAAAGAGAAGCTTCCCAAAGGCAATATGAGGAAGAAGAAGAAAGCGACTTCGATATTGAAATTGTAAGAACGAAGCGTTTTGATTTGAAGCCGATGGATAGTGAAGAAGCAGCATTGCAAATGGATATGCTGGGCCATGCGTTCTACGTTTTCACTAACGCGAATACTGATGAAACCAATATCGTTTATAAACGAAGAGATGGAAAATACGGGTTAATTGAAACCTGATAGACCTTTCAGGCATCCCTCTTCCGGAGGGATGCTTTTTCGTGGATATTCCTCGATCTCCCCCTTATATAAAACTTCTAGAATACTATTGAACCTTCATTATTACGCTCATCCCCCTTCCAAAAATGAAATTCTCTATCTGAATAATTCCTTTTCCTTTATAGGACAATTTACGACAACGCTTTTATGGAGATTACTCGTTTGTTCACCCCCATGATATAAATAGGATGTAAGATCCTTCCAAGGAGGCGATGAATTGAAAACGACGTATCTTTGCCCTGATTGCCGCGATTTGTCCCGGCGCCTGAAGCAGCAGGAAGAAGTGATTGCCCAGCTGGTAGACATTATTGCGGTTACCAACCGGCGCATTTATGACCTCGATCAGCGCCAATCCGGCATGGAGCATCAGCTCATCCGTGAGCACAACCCCCGCTATGCCCCTTCTACATCTTCATAAACCGCCTCCGCTAAGGGGCAGTTCATCCCCGGATTGCCCCTTATTCCTTTTATCGGATTTCGTTTGTTAAGCTTCTGTTTACATAGGGAGATTTATTGGCATCCTGTTCCTCTTAGTGTTATTATTGAGAGTGGATTATACTATTCAACCGAAGATTGGAAATCAATAGAGGAGCGGTTGCAATGCTTGGAACTTTAAAGAAAATTTTCGGCGACGGGAATACTCGTCAGCTGAAACGGTTAGATAAGATGGCGGACGATATAGATGCATTGGAATCTAAATACGAACAGCTGTCAGATGAAGAACTTCGCAACAAAACGGAAGAATTTAAACAACGCTACCAGGATGGCGAAAAATTAGAAGATCTACTAGTGGAAGCCTTCGCCGTAGTCAGGGAAGGCTCTAAACGTGTGTTAAATATGCGGCCGTTTAAGGTTCAGCTGTATGGGGCGATTGCCCTTCATGAAGGTAACATTGCCGAAATGAAAACAGGGGAAGGGAAAACCTTAGCTTCCACGATGCCGGCCTATTTAAATGCGATCACAGGTAAAGGCGTACACATCGTTACAGTCAACGACTACTTAGCTACTCGTGACGCAAGAGAGATGGGGGAACTCTTCCAATTCCTCGGCTTAACGGTAGGGCTGAACTTAAACAACATGTCCAAGGATGAAAAACGCGAAGCCTACAGCGCAGATATTACGTATGGAACGAACAACGAATTTGGGTTTGATTATCTGCGCGATAACATGGTGCTTTACAAAGAGCAGATGGTACAGCGCCCGCTTCATTTTGCCATTATTGACGAGGTGGACTCGATCTTAATTGATGAAGCGCGTACCCCGTTAATCATATCCGGAACAGCTTCTAAATCAGCCGATCTTTACCAGACGGCTAATTCGTTTGTCCGGCTGTTAAATGAAGACGACGATTTTACGTATGATGTTAAAACGAAGAACGTAATGCTCACGGAGGAAGGCATCAATAAGGCGGAAAGCTTTTTTAAAGTGGACAACCTGTTTGACCTCGCTAATGTGACGTTAATTCACCACATTAACCAGGCGTTAAAAGCCCATACGAGCATGCACCGGGATACTGATTATGTCGTGGATGACGGCGAAGTAGTCATCGTGGACCAGTTTACCGGGCGCCTGATGAAAGGCCGCCGCTACAGCGATGGTCTGCACCAGGCCATTGAAGCAAAAGAAGGCCTTCAGATCCAGAATGAAAGCATGACGCTTGCTTCGATTACCTTCCAGAACCTGTTCCGCATGTACGAAAAACTCTCCGGGATGACGGGTACAGCGAAAACAGAGGAAGAAGAGTTCTTAAACATTTATAACATGCGCGTTATCGTCATTCCGACGAACCGTGAAATCATACGTGATGATAAGGCGGACCTCGTTTACAAAACGATGGACGGCAAATTCCGTGCGGTTGTAGAAGATATTAAGGAGCGCCATGAAAAAGGCCAGCCGGTGCTGGTCGGTACTGTGGCGGTGGAGACATCCGAAATTATCTCAAAATATTTGAATAAAGCGGGCGTCCCGCATAACGTCTTGAACGCGAAGAACCACTTCCGTGAAGCGGAGATTATTGAAAAAGCCGGCGAGCAGGGAGCGGTTACCATTGCGACCAACATGGCCGGCCGTGGTACCGACATTAAGCTCGGTAAAGGCGTTAAGGAAGCAGGCGGTCTTGCGGTTATCGGTACAGAACGCCACGAATCCCGCCGGATCGATAATCAGCTCCGCGGTCGTTCCGGTCGTCAAGGCGACCCTGGGATGAGTCAATTCTACCTGGCCACCGATGACGAGCTGATGCGCCGGTTCGCATCTGACAATATGAGGAACATGATGGAGCGTCTAGGTATGGATGACTCCCAGCCGATTGAAAGTAAGATGATTTCCCGTGCCGTAGAATCTGCCCAGAAGCGGGTGGAAGGAAACAACTTTGACGCACGGAAAACCATTCTTTCCTACGATGACGTCCTGCGTCAGCAGCGTGAAGTGATCTACAAGCAGCGCTACGAAGTGTTAACCTCAGAAAATCTGCGCAGCATTATTGAACAGATGATTGAGCGAGCTGTTCAGCGTACCGTAGAAGTCCATACGTCAGATGAAGAGGACGAAAACTGGGAGCTTGAAATGATCGTCGATTACGTCAAGGCGAACCTTCTGCAAGAAGGAGATATTACCCTTGACCATATCAAAGGATTAGACCCTGTCGAAATGCAGGAGAAAATTCTTGAAAAAGTGAAAATGCGTTATGACGAAAAAGAAGAAGAGCTCACCGAAGAGCAGATGCGTGAGTTTGAAAAAGTGATTCTGCTTCGTACGGTCGATCAGAAATGGATGGACCACATCGACCAGATGGATCAGCTGCGTCAGGGAATCCACCTGCGTGCCTATGGTCAGAATGATCCTCTTCGTGAGTATCAATTCGAAGGTTTCCGTATGTTCGAGGAAATGGTATCTGCGATTGATGAAGAAGTTGCCCGCTACGTTATGAAAGCAGAGATCCGCAGCAACCTGCAGCGCGAAGAAGTCGCACAAGGAGCAAAAGCGGTCTCCAACAGTGATAGTGAGGAAAGTAAAGAGAAGAAAAAGAAACAGCCTTATGTGAAAAAAGATACCGTCGGCCGTAACGACCCATGTCCTTGCGGAAGCGGCAAAAAGTACAAAAACTGTCACGGCAAATAAGAGACAGGCAGGCACTCTCGTTCATCCGAGGGTGTCTTCCCTTATGGAAAATAAATCGGCTACAGGAGTGATGGATTATGGATATGGCAGAAATTCGCCACGAATTGGATAATACAGCTAAGCGTTTAGCGGACTTCAGGGGGTCTCTTTGACGTCGATCAAAGAAAGACGAGAATAGCTGAACTTGAAGAACAAATGACTGAGCCAGGCTTCTGGGATGACCAGAATACAGCACAAAAAGTAATCGATGAAGTCAATGGGCTGAAAAATCTCGTTCATACGCTGGAAAAGCATGAGGAAACGCATGAAAACCTTGAGGTTTCCTATGAATTAGTGAAAGAAGAAGATGACGAAGACTTGAGAACAGAACTCGTAGAACAAGTACAGGAACTGCGGAACGACTTGAACCAATTTGAATTAAATATGCTGCTCAGCGAGCCTTATGATAAAAACAATGCGATCCTTGAGCTTCACCCGGGTGCCGGCGGAACGGAATCGCAGGACTGGGCCAGCATGCTGCTTCGTATGTACACCCGCTGGGCTGAAGATAAAGGCTTTTCGGTACAGACGATGGATTATCTGCCGGGAGAAGAAGCCGGAGTGAAAAGTGTCACCTTGCTTATTAAAGGCCATAACGCCTACGGCTACTTAAAAGCAGAAAAAGGCGTTCACCGCCTCGTGCGGATTTCGCCGTTTGACTCTTCCGGAAGACGTCACACGTCCTTTGTTTCCTGCGAAGTGATGCCGGAATTTAATGATGAAGTAGAAATTGACGTCCGCACAGAGGATTTGAAGATCGATACGTACCGTTCAAGCGGTGCAGGCGGGCAGCACGTCAATACAACCGATTCTGCGGTCCGTATTACTCACCTGCCGACCAATACCGTCGTCACATGTCAATCGGAGCGGTCGCAAATTAAAAACCGCGAGCAGGCGATGAAAATGCTGAAGGCCAAGCTCTATCAGCTTGAAATTGAGCGCCAGCAGCGGGAACTTGATGACATCCGCGGCGAACAGAAAGAAATTGGCTGGGGAAGCCAGATTCGCTCCTACGTGTTCCATCCTTACTCTATGGTGAAGGACCACCGCACGAACGTTGAGGTAGGAAACACGCAAGGCGTGATGGACGGCGATCTCAACAAGTTTATTGATGCCTATTTGCGTTCCACAATGGATGCCTGATTCAAAAGCTCTCACTGATCCCAGTGAGAGTTTTTTTATACACGCCGCTTTACTGTGTTAATGCGTTATCTGAGTCTCGTTTACAGCTCGAAGAAGGAGTGATATACTCCTTACGGTTTATGTGAAACGTTAAACAGGGGGAATCGCACCATGATGATGATGGCAAAAAAATACCGTCGGGAACCGATGCCTCACCACCTGCGCGAAGCGCTTGATTATGTGCTCGTGATTGTAGGGGCTTTTTTTGTGGCTTTGGCATTTAATATATTCTTACTTCCGAATAATATTGCTTCTGGCGGCGTCGCTGGAATCAGTACCATAACGAAAGGTGTGTTCGGCTGGGAGCCGGGATCGTCCAGTGGGTGCTTAATATCCCGCTTTTTATTACCGGAGTTATAATTCTTGGTAAAAATTTCGGCATTAAATCATTTGTCGGAACCATGGTTTTACCGGGCTTTGTTATTTTAACGAGCAGCCTCGAACCAGCCACTCCGAATCCGCTGCTCGGAGCTATTTTCGGCGGCATGGGCGTTGGTTTAGGGCTTGGAATTGTATTTCGAGGACGAGCTTCCACGGGCGGCATTGACCTCGCGGCACAAGTCGTTCACAAGTTCACGCATCTTCCTCTCGGGATCAGCGTAGCGATGCTAGATGGAATGATCGTTTTAACGTCAGCGATCGTCTTCTCGGTGGAAGAAGGGTTATATGCGCTTATTGGGCTGTTTGCCACGAGCCGGACGATTGATTTTGTCCAGGTCGGATTAAATACATCGAAAAATGTCATGATTATTACGGAGAACATCGATGAAGTACGAAGCGCGATATTAACGGAAATCGACCGCGGAGTCACTGTCCTGAGTGGAGCAGGGGGATATACCGAACGGGAACGACAGGTGATTATGTGTGTCGTTCAGCAGAACGAATTCATTAAATTGACACAAACGGTTAAAACGATTGATCCTGGGGCTTTTGTCGTCGCTATGAACGCGACAGAGGTGTTCGGAGAGGGTTTTAAAACATCTTAACTAGGTTATAATATCTCTGTGTTTTGATATTTTGCGCAGTAAAGGGGGAGCATCGTGAAAAAACTCTTATTCGGTCTGTTCTTTGTTTCTTTTCTAGCTTTAGGCGCCTGCAGCGGCGGAGGAGATGAAGAAGGTGCCGGTGATCAATCGGATCCATCCACTGAAGAGAATGCGGATCAAGGAAGCAGTGAGCAAGCGAATTCAGATGTGGATGCTAAAGAAGCAAAGCAAGCCTTTGAAGAAAATAACTGTATCAGCTGTCACGGAGGGGATCTGAGCGGAGGATACGGACCTTCCTTGCAGAAAGTAGGAAAGAAATACTCCGAGGATGATATTAAAGAAATCATCTCCAAAGGAAAAGGGAGTATGCCGCCTCAATCGGTGAGCGATGAGGATAAGAATTTAATTGCAAGCTGGCTCGCCGCCAAAAAATAGCGATACTTAACCGAAGCCTGACTTTTTTAAAAGTCGGGCTTTTTTTCTAGGAAAAAAGAAGGGGTTACGAGAAATTTGGCGAATTATATCAAAGTGAAGGGGTTTATGAAATATAAATGTAATAATTTTATGTCTAAAAAAATAGAAATAAGATGTTATAATGGGTACGGACTTGGGACAGATAAACTGTCACAAACACGCATCATGATAATAAACAAAAAAATTAAGGTGATTGATTCTATGATAAATATGAAGGGTGTATATAAGACGTATCCCAATGGTGTTACAGCTTTGAATGGTATTGATGTACATATCGATCAAGGAGAATTTGTTTATATTGTAGGACCGAGTGGAGCTGGTAAATCGACATTTACCCGGCTGATGTTCCGTGAAGAAAAAGCAAGCAAAGGAACCGTGCTCGTGAACGATATTAACTTATCATCAATTAAAGAAAGACGGGTCCCGCATTTAAGACGTCAAATCGGTGTCGTCTATCAGGATTTTCGTTTACTTCCTAAACTAACAGTCTATGAAAATGTAGCGTTTGCTTTGGAAGTCATCGAAGAGCAGCAAGCAAGTATAAGACGACGTGTCATGGACGTCCTCGATCAGGTGAGGCTTAAGAATAAAGCCCGCTTTCTGCCGGACGAGCTGTCCGGGGGAGAACAGCAGCGTGTTTCCATTGCCCGGGCAATTGTGAATCATCCCGGTTTATTGATCGCAGATGAGCCTACCGGAAATCTTGACCCTGAAACCTCCTGGGAAATCATGCACATTTTAGAGGAAATTAATTCAGGTGGTACTACAGTATTAATGGCTACCCACAATCAGGATATCGTAAACACATTCAGGCAGCGGGTTATCGCTATTGAAGACGGCATGATTGTGCGCGATGAAAGCCGAGGGGAGTATGGCTATGAAAATTAGAACTCTCGGCAGACATATTCGTGAAGGTAGTAAAAGTGTGGTCAGAAATGGCTGGATGACGGTTTCTTCTATCGGGGCGGTTACAACAACGTTACTGCTCGTCGGCGTATTTCTCGCCGTGATGCTGAACTTAAATGAAATCGCAAGTTCTGTCGAAAAAGATGTTGAGATAAAAGTACTAGTTGAATTGACAGCCAATGATCAGGAAATCGATGATCTTGGTGATAAGCTGAAGGATATTCCCGAGGTAGGCACGGTGGATTTTTCTCCTAAAGAAGAAGAGCTGAATGAGCTGATCGACAGCCTCGGCGATCAAGGGAAAGCATTTGAATTATTTAAACAAAGCAATCCGTTAAACGATGCTTATGTAGTAAAACCTGAAAACCCGGTTGATGTGATTGACATTGCTAATAAGGTGGAAGGGTTTGACCACGTGTACAAAGTGGACTACGGCGAAGAGATTGTGCAGCGTTTGTTCCAGTTTAACCAATATGCAAGAAATATTGGCTTGGCGCTCATCATCGGCCTTGTCTTTACGGCAATCTTCCTCATTTCCAACACCATTAAAATTACGATTATCGCCCGCCGTAGAGAGATAGGAATTATGAAGCTTGTAGGAGCAACGAATGGATTTATCCGCTGGCCGTTTTTTATAGAAGGTATGTTGCTGGGAGTTCTTGGATCAATTATCCCGATCGCAGGTGTCGTGTCTGCGTACTACTACTTGTACTACCACTTGCGGGATCGGATTCAGTTTGATTTTGTTCACCTTCTTCCTTTTAATCCGTTTGCATGGCAGCTCGCAGCTATTATTCTAGCTATTGGAGCATTCATAGGGATTTGGGGAAGCGTGATGAGTGTACGGAAATTCTTAAAAGTTTAATTGGAAAAGGGGAGAAAAGGGCCGGATGAGAAAGTTCAATCTATCAGTATTATCTACACTACTCATTGCCGGGGCACTGCTCAGTTCGTCTGGGCATGTGTCCGCCAATTCAGATCTAGATGACGTAAATGGAAAACTTAACGACCTTGAAAAGCAGCAGGGGGATGTCAATAATAAACAGGATGACGTCTCAAGCAAAAAGAAAAAGACAGAGCAGGAAATCAAAGAAAACGAAAAGCAGCAGTCCAATACGGAATCAAAGATCACGAATCTTGAAAACAAGCTGAAGAAGAATGAACAGAAGCTTGCCTCGAAGAAAGAAGAAATCAAACAGACCGAAGAAGATATTAAACAGCTCAAAAAAGAAATTGCTCAATTAAAGAAACGAATTGAAGAGCGTGAAAAGCTTTTGGAAAAACGATTGAGAGCCATGCAGCAAAGCGGCGGAGATGTCAAATATCTTGAGGTCATCATGGGGTCCCAAAGCTTCGGCGATTTTCTGGACCGTGCTTCTGCAGTGACGACGATTATGGACCAGGATAAGAACATTCTTGATACCCATATGAAAGAGAAAAAGCTTCTTCAAGAGAAGAAAGTAAAAGTAGAAAAGAAGAAGAAACAGCTGGAAGAAGCGAAGAAAGAGCTCGAATCCATTAAAGCTGAACTGGACAAGCAGAAAGCAGAAAAACAAAAGCTGCTTGATCAATTAAAAGATCAGCACGATGAATTACATAGCCACAAAATGGAACTGAAAGAGCAGCAGGAAGTTCTTGATAAACAGGCAGCATCCATCAAAGAAGCTATGGAAAAAGCTCAGGAAAGACAATCTGAAATTGAAGCTGAAATCAAAAGAGAAAAAGAGAGAAAACGTAAAGAAGCGGCGAGAAGAGAAGCAGCTAAAGCCAGCTCATCTTCCAGTTCATCGTCAAGCTCGTCATCAAGTTCAAGCTCAAGTTCATCCGGCTCATCAGGAGGCTCTGCTCCAGCAGTAACGAGTGGAAACTTCATGCGGCCGACGACCGGGATCATTACTTCAGGCTTCGGACCACGTGGATCTGAATTCCACCCTGGCGTGGATGTTGCCAACAGCAGCGGCACACCAATCGTAGCAGCGGCATCCGGACAAGTGTTCCGTTCCTACAAATCGAGCAGTTACGGCAATGTAGTATTTATTACCCATTCCATTGACGGTCAAATCTATACAACGGTTTATGCGCATATGAGCGGCCGCGCCGTCAGCGAAGGCCAATACGTAGAAAAAGGCACCCGGGTTGGCTCCATGGGAACAACTGGACAATCTACCGGTCCTCATCTGCACTTTGAACTTCACCGCGGCACTTGGAATTACGGAAAAACCAATGCCATTAATCCAAAGTCAATGATTAATTTCTAAGCTTACTAGCAGACAACGATCGTGCACAGCCTTCTCTTTTAGAGACTTGCTGTGCACGATTTTTTTCGAGAACAAAAGAAAAGACCCTGCCGGCAGGGTCTTTTCACTTATTTATTTTCTTTGCCGATTTCCGGGAGAATGCTTTTCGCTACTTTTTCGTCCAACGCTTCATAATCATAGTATTTAATTGTTTCGTACAGCTCCTCGCGGGACTGCATATCCTCCAGTCGACCCTTTTGAGTATCTTTTTCCATGATTTCCTTGAAAATGCGCTCGTAAGCTTTGGCAGCCGCGCGTAGGGAGGTGACGGGGTAAATCACCATATCCATTCCAAACGAATGGAATTCTTCACCTGTGAAGTAAGGTGTTTTTCCGAATTCGGTCATGTTAGCAAGCAGAGGAGCTTTTATAGTTTTAGAAGCGTGTCGAAAATCGTCTCCGCTTGTTAACGCTTCTGGAAAAATAGCGTCTGCGCCAGCTTCTACATATAAGTTTGCCCGCTCTACTGCTTTTTCCATTCCTTCCACGGATTTGGCGTCTGTTCGCGCAATAATGACCAGTGTCGGGGCGGTTTCTTTGATCGTTCTAATTTTTTGCATCATTTCTTCTGCTTCAATCAGTTTTTTCCCGTTTAGATGGCCGCACTTTTTAGGAAGCAGCTGATCTTCAATCTGGACAGCTGCAACCCCTGCGTCAACCATTTCTCTTGCCGCACGGGCAACGTTGATGACACCGCCATAACCGGTGTCAATATCGACAAGTACAGGAAGGTCGGAGGCGCGGACAAGCTCGGTTGCTTTTTCAGCCATCTCATTCGAATAGATAAGCCCGAGATCAGGCAGAGCGCGGCTGGCCGTGTAGGCGGCCCCTGAGAGATAGAGAGCTTTAAAACCCACATCCTTTGCGATTTTTGCGGACATCCCATCGTGAGCACCAGGGATTTTCAATATTTCGGGCAGTTCGATCAGCTCCCTAAATTCTTCAGCACGCTCCGGCTGTGTGGATCTTGGTTCAACAATCCAGGACATAGAAAGTTCCTCCTTATACAGATGGGTTACACACGAAAGAGTTCGATAAATTCATTTACTGGTGTGTTCGCCAGCTTATCGTAATCCTCAGATAAGTTTAAAATGCGGTTGACTTGTTTGAAAGGAAAACGTGTTTTTAAGTTATTTTGGAATTTGTTCAATAAGAGCGGCAGTCCTTCGTCACGGCGGCGTCGGTGGCCAATAGGATATTCAATGGCGATCTGGTCGGTACACGTACCGTCCGTAAAGAACACTTGCACGGCATTAGCGATTGAACGCTTATCAGGATCCAGATAGTCCTTACTGTATTGTTCATGTTCAATGGTCTCCATCACATTTCTCAACCGGTCAATTTCGGGGTTACGGGCAACGACATCTTCGTAATGATCTGCGTTAAGTTCTCCGTAGATTAATCCGATGGCCGTAATGTACTGCAAGCAGTGGTCGCGGTCAGCCGGGTTGTGAAGAGGACCTTTTTTATCAATGATCCGGATGGCTGATTCGTGAGTAGTGATCGTAATCCGATCGATTTCGTTTAATCTTCCTTTTACTTCATCGTGCAGTTCGATGGCGGCCTCTGCTGCCGTCTGGGCGTGAAATTCAGCGGGATAAGAGATTTTGAACAAGATGTTCTCCATCACATAGGAGCCGAACGGACGGGCGATGGTCAGCTCTTTACCGTTAAAAAACACGTCTTGAAAGCCCCATTCTGGTGCGGAAAGCGCTGTTTTATACCCCATTTCTCCATTCATCGTCATCATGGCTAATCTTACTCCGCGGCTGGTCGCATCCCCGGCAGCCCAGGATTTGCGGGATCCTGTATTCGGGGCATGACGGTACGTACGAAGACTGGAATTATCAATCCAAGCTTGTGAAACCGCGTCAACGACTTCTTCTTTACCTCCGCCCAGCATAGCTGTTACGACTGCAGTTGTAGCGACTTTAACGAACAGGACGTGATCAAGTCCTTGCCGATTTAAGCTGTTTTCGAGAGCTAAAACCCCTTGAATTTCGTGGGCCTTTACTATGTTTTCTAACACTTGATCCATGGTCAGTGGTTCTTTTCCTTCAGCGAGTAATTTCCGGCTGAGATAATCAGATACTGCCAAAATTCCACCGATGTTGTCAGAAGGATGTCCCCATTCCGCTGCCAGCCATGTATCGTTATAGTCAAGCCATCGGATCATACATCCAATATTGAAGGCTGCGTGGACAGGGTCCAGTTCATAAGCTGTTCCTGGAACTCGTGCTCCATTAGGTACAACTGTTCCTGGAACAATTGGACCGAGATGCTTTGTACATTCCGGAAATCGAAGAGCCAAAAAGCCGCAGCCTAAAGTATCCATCAATACGTACTGAGACGTTTCAAGAGCTTCTTGACTAGTAATTGAGCCATGAACAGCATAATCGGCGATTTGTTCTAATATCTGATCTGTCGTCGGTACTTTCACTTCTGTCACTTTCATCTCCACCTTTTTCTATTATGTAATATTGCCTTAAAAAAGCAGGGACGGGCTTGCGCTTAAGGGTGCAAGCCGCGAGGTCCATTATAAAGCACTCGAGGTCTGAATAATTTATTGTTCCCATATTGTTCAGCTACGTGAGCGCATAATCCTATGGTTCTAGCAGCAAAGAAGACCGGGGTGTATAAATCGATGGGAATGCCTAATAGGTAGTACACAGGAGCGGCATAATAATCCAAATTCGGATATAAACCTTTTTCTTCTTTCATCAGTTGTTCTCCTGCCTCACACATTTCATAAAGATCTCCCCGTTGTTTGTCATCGGACAGACACTTTAACGCTTTTTTCATAAGAGTTGCCCTGGGATCCATTTTCTTCATATACACGCGATGGCCAAAGCCCATAATTTTTTCTTTGTTTTTAAGCTTTTGGTGGAGGAGGTGGCGGAATCCATCAGTCGTTTTCGCCTCGAGCAGCATGTGCATGACAGCTTCATTTGCCCCACCATGAAGGTTTCCCTTTAATGAAGCTGCTGCTCCTGTAAGGGCTCCATAAAGATCTGAGTTTGTAGAGGCGATCACTCTTGCGGTGAATGTAGAGTTCGGCATTTCATGTTCACTGTACATCATTAATGATTGATCAAAAAAATCTGCATCCGTCGGTGTAGGCATTTGACCGGTGATCATGTACAGAAAATTTGTACTGAATGGGAGTTCTTGTTTAGGGTCTACAGCTGGTTCATCATGAAGAATGTGATAGCTGTTTGCTACGACGTTGGGGATTTTTGCTAACAGACGGACGGCGGTTTGGCTAATTTCCTCTTCTTTTCGCGCTTCTAATTGCTTATCGTAGCCTGCAAGGGCAGAAATACCAGTTCGTAGTGCATCCATCGGGTGAGTTTCTTTCGGCAGCTGTTTAAACAACTGGAAGAAACCATCTGGTAGATCATATTCCGTTCTTAATGCCATCTCCAATGAAGAGCGTTCGCTGTTAGAAGGAAGTTCACCTCGTAATAACAGCTGAACGAGATCGAGATACTGCGTTTTTTCGGCAAGCTCAATTAGTTCATATCCACGTATAACGATTTCTTCAGCGTCCACATCCAAATAAGAAAGCTTTGTTACGGCTGCGACCACTCCATCTAGTCCGGGTTTATAGACCGTTTGCTCAGGCATAAGGACCCTCCTTTTATAGTAAACGCTTTCAAAAAATTAAATTGCCGGGGGCTTTCCGGCCAATTCTTCAAAGACAAGGGCGTAGGCTGTTTCTAAATTTTTCAGCTCATGATCACGGTTTTCTAGTTCCGTGATTTCTTGTTTCCATTGGTCATAAGTTTCTCTGAGGGAGCAGGATCCAGAAGAAAACAGGTGATTCATAACACATGAGCTTAGTCGGTTTACGTAGTACTCGGTTGATTTCGTCAAAAGAACACCTCTAGTCGAAATAGAAATAAGGCAATAAAAAAACAACTTCCTGAGAAAGTTGTTAAGTTGCGTTCGTTCATCTGGATAGAGCAGGGCATAAGGAAACAGACCTTGCCATACTCTTACCACTCGCACTTAACACCTCCTATCCTCGTAGGTTTAGATGTTCGCTGAAACAGGCAGGTCTCCTGGCTTAATGATCATCACTCCCTGGAACCTTCCCAATCTATGAAACAAGCTTAGATCAGTGGATTTTCCAGTTCGCTCCCATATACAGTTGCGGGACAGCATCGGATTTTCACCGATTTCCCTATTAAGCAAATAAACTTTAAGCTTATCTGCACCTGAATCTGAAACGTATTCAGTTTTACTTCTTCAATATATCAAATGTTTTGAAAGTAAACAATGATTTCTCGAATCATGAAAGGGGTATTAAATCTGATCCATGGAGGGAAGGGCGTCGTGAACGGCTTACTTGAGCATGACCAGTGTAACAAGGGCCTTGGAGTGTATAATGAAAAGTTCTGTGGAAAACAGAGAACAAGGATTATCCTTGGAAAGGAAAAACTTTGCTGAGCTTTTCTCTACTATCGATGCAAAGGAAGGTATTAACGCCTTTATTGATAAGCGGAAACCTGAGTTCATTCACTCGTAGGAGGGGTTATATGTATTATCAAGTATTATTCTCGCAGCAGGAAAATGGGGTAGCATCCATTACGTTAAACAGACAGGAAGCTCTCCATTCGCTCAATGATCAAATGCTGGATGCGATTGGTAAGCAGCTCATGGAATGGGAACGAAATGACCAGGTTAAACTGATTGTTCTTAAGGGAGCAGGAACGAAGGGATTATGTGCGGGTGGAGATATTAAAACACTCTATAAAGCCAGAAGTAGTCAAGAAGCAATGGAGAAGGCCGTACAGTTTTTCCAAAGGGAGTATGAGGTGGATGAGTTAGTCTATTCATATAGTAAGCCTATTATTGCCTGTCTGGATGGCATTGTTATGGGCGGAGGAGTTGGGCTCAGCTATGGGGCAGATTACCGGATTGTCACGGAAAAAACCAAGTGGGCTATGCCCGAAATGAACATTGGCTTTTTCCCAGATGTAGGGGCAGCCTATTTTCTGAATCGTGCTCCAGGTTACACAGGACGCTACTTGGCTTTGACTGCTTCAATCTTAAAAGCTGAAGATGTTATCTACAGCCGGGCTGCAGATGACTATATGACTAGAGATACTTTGGAAAAATTTCTTGCTTATTTAGAAGAAATCGATTGGCACCAGCTTTCAGTAGACGACACATTACAAAAGGCTGTGGAACAATTTGCAGCGAAGCCACCTCAACCTAGCCAGTTAAAAGACGTGCAGGAGGAAATCGACCTTCACTTCTCAAAAGCAACTGTGGAGGAAATTGTGGATTCTCTTCAGAATTCGGAAACCGATTTTGCAAGGAAGACACGCGACACGATCTTATCTAAGTCTCCAAGTTCCGTAAAAGTAACGTTAAAACAATTGATCAAGGGAGAAGGAAAATCGCTGTCTTCTTGTTTAGATGAGGATTTTACCATTGCAAAAAACTTCCTCCTTCATGACGACTTTTATGAAGGAATCCGCTCAGTGCTCATCGATAAAGATCATGAACCGGAGTACAAGTATCAAAACTTATCTGAGGTTAGCGATGAAACGGTTCGAAGCTTTTTCGTCGATCGGAATCCTGCGGAGATTAAATAGAGTCAAAGACAAAGAACTTCCCAGAGTAAGGGGAGTTCTTTTTTAATGGGTAAATCAGACTGCTATTCATTCTATTTATATGAAAATGAAATATAATTGTAATATAAATTGTCTGTTCTTGTCGAAGTAGTGTTGTTATAATTGCAATAGATCGTAACCGTTATTATTTGAAATTATTGCCAAGAAGGAGAAGATGATGAAGAAGTTCAGTATTTGCGCTATTCCTATTTTGTTGATGAGTTTACTGGGTTTATTTGGACATAATTCTGTATTCGCTAATGATCCGGATCAGATGAGTAAGCAGGAAGTACATAATGAGCAAAAGAAAGTAGAAGAAAGAATGAACGAAAAATCCAACAAGTTATCTGAACTAAAGGCAGAAGAAAAAGAAATGAAAGATGCCTTGTCTAAGATTAACTTGAAAGTAAAAGAAAACAATGAGAAGCTGGCGTCATTAAATGAGAAGATCGAAAAAACGAAACAAGAGATTGCGTCTTTGAAAAAAGACATTGCGGCCACGAAAAAAAAGATCAAAGAAAGAAAAGCAGTTCTTAAAAAAAGAGCGCGGGCAATGCAGGTCAATGACCAGCGGACAAGCTATTTGAGTGTCCTCATGGGGTCCCAGGATTTTGGGGATTTTATTGAACGAGCGATGGCGGTAACGACCATTGTTAATGCAGACCAAAATTTGCTGGAAGAACAGAAGAAGAACCAGCAGCAGCTGGAACACGACCAAAAAGCGTTAAATGAGAAAATGGAACAGAGAAAGCAGGCGCTTGATGAATTGGAAAGTGTGAAAGTGCAATTAAACTATCAGATCGATGAGAAAAATAGTTTAATAGAAAAGATGAAGGAAGAGCAGCTGCTTACCTCCAGCGATCTTAAGGACCTCGAACAGGATTCTGCTGAGCTTTCCGAGCGGGAGAAAGAATTGGTTAAGGAAGAAAAACGAAAAGCAAGACTCGCACAACAGCGTAAGGAACAACAACGTAAAGAACAGCAGCATGAAGTCCGGCAAAATAAAGTCGAGGTGGCGTCCGCTCCTTCTGGAACTGTGAAAAAAGGAAGCAGTGCGATCGAAACAGCGATTCATGCCGGTTCTGCTCTTGTTGGAAATTCTCCGTACAACTGGGGAGGCGGCAGAAACAGTACGGACATTGCAAACCGTTCCTTTGACTGTTCTTCGTTTGTACGCTGGGCATTTTCACAAGCGGGAGTGAACTTGGGTTCAGTGACGGGCACAACGACCAATACGCTCGTCAACCGTGGTATAAGCGTGAGTGCTTCTTCCATGAAAAGAGGAGACATCGTATTTTTTGACACGTACAAAACCAATGGCCATGTAGGAATTTATCTAGGAAATGGCAGGTTTTTAAATGATAACAGTTCAACTGGAGTCACGATAGACTCGATGAACAACCCTTATTGGAAATCTACCTTTAGTGGCGTAGTCCGAAGAGTCGTCCAATAAAAATATCCTGCATCCGAAACCTCTCTATGGATTCCATAGGGAGGTTTTATTTTTAAGGGAGTTTACTATAATCGATGTTCTCATATACATAAGCCTTTGAAGGCTTGTTCATTTCTTTTACACTATCGATTTCAATTAATGGCAGCGACCAATCATTGATGACAGCTTCGTTTAACGTTCCCGTAATTTGCAGCCAGGAATCTGTTTTCAATGATTGTAAATTATCCCCTTCTGCCATAAGCCCATACAGACTTGCGTCAGCAATGCAGCAGGTTACTCCAAATCTTCCAAGTACGATCCGAGTATCTGGAAATTCTTTTTCCCGATAGACAAACCCATCTATCGTGATTTTTTTTCCTCGGAATTTGGCCGGGTTTTCCTCAAGAATACTGATCGCACCCATGTAGTTTTCTGTAGTTAACGTTATGCTGTTCTCTGAACTCATTTGCTGATAAAGCTCAGGATGGAGCTGCTGCTCGGTAATGATGCCACTTTCATCAAGCTGCTGTTTACCGGCTGACTTGCCCGTACTTTGACTATTATTTATAGAGGAATCCGTATTTTGAGAACCCGAGGCTTCATATTTAAATTCTTTTTTCTGCGCGATCGTCGTACCTAACGTGTGATCAGAGAAGAGCAGTCCTGTGAAAATAGGGACAAGAAATAAAGAGTAGACCAGCAGGACTTTAAGCGGGGATCCCGTCGGTGCGTGGTCATGTCCACAGTCGCAATTTTCTTCTTCATGCTCCTCCTTGGTGCGGAGGAATTGCATGAAGCACAAAAGGGCAAGAACAAAAAATGAAAAATAAACATACGGAAACATTTTCGGTGATACATAGTTATAAATATTGCCAGTGACCATCAATTTAAAAATTAAAAACGTAAATCCCAGCAAAACGATCCTCTGGATAAATAAATGAGTCGACTGTTTCAATTCTGTGCCCTCCCTTCGTTAATACCAAAAGCTGTACAGGAGAATAACTGAGAATACAACGACCGTCACAAGTACTAAAAACCCTGCCACAAACTTGTTTTTAAAATAGGCGAATAATAAAATGGTATTTTTTAAATCAATCATGGGACCGTAAACTAAAAAGGCTAACAAAGAGGTGCCGGAAGTAACTGACTTAAAGGAAGCAGCAACAAATGCATCAGCTTCCGAACAAAGAGAGAGAACGTAAGCCATTCCCATCATAGCTGAAGGGCCGCTTACCAGCCCGTGTCCGACATTTAATAACGTTTCCCGTGCCAGAAAAGCCTGAATCACGCTAGCTACCAGGGAGCCAAATAGTAAGTATTTTCCCATACCAAAAAATTCGTCAATGGCGTGGTGCATCGTCTCTTTCCATTTTCCTATCCTTTTATGGGGATGATGGTGACCGGATGCAGATGAATGAATTCCTTTCAATTGGTTGCTGTCCCCGTAAAAACAATAGATGAGCAGACCTAGTATAATGGATACGACAAAGGCCAGTCCCATTCGTTCAAGTGCGACGTGGTGACTCGACTGAAAAGCGTAATAGGTGGATAGATACACAATCGGATTTAATATGGGGGCAGAAACGAGAATAACAAATCCTACATGGAGGGGCATGCCTTTTTGAACGAGCCGTCTAACGATTGGTACAACCGCACATTCACAAATAGGAAAGATCGCTCCAATGATAACCCCAGGGATAATCGCCAGGATCGGATTGGAGGGAATAAAACGCTGTAAATGTTCTTCTTTAATAAACGACTGGATAAGCGCCGAAATAAAAACACCGATTAGTACAAAAGGGATAGCTTCTAGGAATATACTAAGAAACAGCGTATTGATATCCAGGATTTCTTGCGGAAGAGCTGCGTATTTTTCAATGGGGATAAATTCCCCGCCGACAAAAGCGACAAAGATAGCCACGAACACGAGGGAAAATATGAAATAGATGAGCGCATTTGAAGTTTTGACGAGCATAACAGGAGACCTCCTTAAATGTAACGATTACTGTTTTGTTAATCTATTAAATCTTACTCTTTGATAACCAAAAATATTCCGATTTTTATTGGATCCTATTAGTAGCGGAAGAAAGTCTAGTTTCTTTAAAGCTCGTGAGTGAATTAGTGGCGTTGGCCTGGGAAACGAACTTAAATCATAGGGATCCCAGCAGGAAAGAAATAGTAGAGCTCTATCGTTCATTAGAAAAGCCGCCTTTCTCGGACATTTACTAAGTGAGACTTGAGTTCAGCTTCATGGTTTGAAATAATTGGAATAACCAATCCGATTTTAAGGAGGACTGATGATGCAGGGAATCGCAGCCATGTTAGCCGTTCTTTCATCTGCCTTATTTTTGTACTACTGGGGAAAGTCAGGCTATGACTATGACGGAAAGAAGAATGATGAGAAAGACAGCTGAACTTTGAAGGAAAGCAGGCATTCAGTTGAATAGGCAGACGCTGCATTTATTTATGGCGATCGGCTATATCGGCCTTCTCCTTATTGCTTTATCGGTTGTGAAGCATGTCGCTGGTCCTGGCAGCCAAGGGTTAAGTATTTTTGGGATAATCTTTTTACTCACCTATCTAAGGTTTTTAGAAAAGAGCCTTGGTATCCCTGAGAAATCCTTTTGGATCAGCAAAGCTTTATTCATCGTGGTGTTTACGGTTTTTGCATTTTGGTTTTACTTCTAAGCAGAAAAGCCCGCTTGAATCCTTCCTGAGATTCAAGCGGGCTTATTGTTTTACTTGTGTTTTGGACTTAATTGTTCTCTAACTTCTTTACTTACTGCTCCAGGACCTCCTAGAATATATAGGTTTTTAATATCCATGCGGCTGTAGACGGACTGAGTGCTTTCGGGTACCTTGTCTGTTTTTACGAGCAAGGATACCGCGTTGTGCTTGGCCGCGAGCACCGATCCTGTCAGAGCATCGGCGAATTCATAGCCTGTGGAAATAAAGGCTGTATTGGTGTCGTCATATAGCTCTTCAGCTACTTTTGCTGCTGTTTCAAAGCGGTGGTCACCGTTTACACGGGTGGCGTTTGGCAGCTGGTGCAGGAGGTCTTTATTTACGACTGACTCTCCTCCAACGACAATGGAAGCAGAAATGTCCTGTAACGTCCGTTTGGTTGCGTTTGGCAGCTGATCATTTTTCGTGAGCAGAATCGGATAGCCATTTTCTGCTGCATACGGGGCAACGGAGAGGGCATCCGGGAACTTGCTGCCGTTTGCCACAATGGCTTTTTCAGGGTTGCCGTCAAGCCTTGCTGCTATGGAAGCGGCTGTTTCATAACGGTTTTTGCCATGGATTCTTTCAACACTGAGTCCGATTCCTTCCAGCTGGTATTTCGCGTAACTGGAGACAGCGTTAGGGCCGCCGAGGATAATCGCATGTTCGGCACCTAAACGCTCGATTTCTTGCCTTACATCCGCTAACAGACGATCTGTTTTCGTCAGTAAAATTGGGGCATTTTCTTTATAAGCGAGCGGTGCACCTGCAAGGGCATCAGCAAAACGATCGCCTCTTGCGATCACCACGGTATCGGATTTCTTCCAGCCTTCTCTTGCGATTTCAATGGCTGTTTCATATCGGTCTTTGCCTGCCAGACGTTGATCGGTTGTATCGTCCGTCTCATCTCCTCTTACAAGCTCAATCGGCCCGAGCGGTCCTTGATACAAACCGCCACCGAAGGAAGCATCAAAGACGCGGGTGCTGATGACGTTTTTCTCCCCGTAGCGGATCGTTTCGGCTGGAATTACGTATTCACGGTCCCAGTCCCAGGCGGAAACTAAGCCCTGCTCCCCTTCCCCAGTCGGGAAGGTTCCGGATTGAGCGACTTTCTCACCGTTCATAAAGGTTTCATCGACGTCATCAATCCTTCCGAGTCTTACTTTTAAGTCGTATCCTTTCCATTCCCTTGGTACGGTTATCGTTTTTCTATACCAGCCAAAGACGTTATCTTCCGTATAGTTGGAGTGATCTTCCCAGCTGTTAGGAAGGGTGACGGTTTCCCAGCCGCTTTCGTCGAGATCTGGGGATTTCCAGTCCATGTTATCGCCTTTGTGGAAGCGCCACTCGCCTTTAAGGCCGATCGTTGGTACAGCAACGAGCTTTGGCTCAAGGTCGCCAATTGCTACTTCGTAAGCACCGGCTTCCTGACCAGTGTCATACGTGAAGAAGACCATTTTACTTTCTCCACCTACTCCTGCCGGCACTTCCACGTGTTCCGATTTCACTCTCATTCCATCTACTTTAAGCGGGACCTCTGTCGTTCCTTTCGTAGACCCGTAGTTGGTTACTTTTGCTTTAGCGGTAATGACCCCGTTATCTGTGGTCACTTCAAGGTCGCTGTAAGCAAACGTTGGCGCTTTTTCTTTTACTTTCACCGTTTTTTCCTCGAGGTCGTTGATGCTGATCTGATAGTCGCCTGTTTCAAATAACTGATCGTAAGTCAACGTGATTTCTTTCGTATTTCCTGGAGCAATTCTTACGGTTTTTTCTGCAGCCTTGCTGCCGTTTACCATGAGGTCGAGTTTCTTACTCGTGACAACGGTGCCTTTATTTTCAGCTTCCACTTTCACATTCAATGCATCGTTGGATTGAATTTCGTTCGGAACATCCTTATAGTTCACTTCTACATTAGGTGCATTGTAGGCAGGAAGTTCCTTTGCCTCTTCTTCAGAAGCGGGATAAATCCGTACCGCTTGTCCACCACCGGCTGCGAGGGAGGCGGTAAAGGTGTCCGCACTTTCTACGATGACTTTATCGATCTCAACAGGGTTCGGATTGGTCTCCCAGTCGGCATCCTGACCATCAGAATAGACTTCTGCGACGTACATTTTATCCTTATCCAAAAAGTTCAGGCTGACGTCTAAGTCTCTGGCATGTTCGTCGGTAGTAGTGCCGATATACCACTCATCGCCGCTTCTGTGAACAGTTGTAATATAATCACCAATTTTACTATTCGGAACCATAGTGTCGTCCCAGGTGACGGGAACGTCTTTGATAAATTCAAATTCAGGAAGAATATTGCCTTCCTCGTCAGTATAATTTTCCGGCAGGTCGGTCACCATCTGTGTACCGCTCGTTACGGTAACATAAAGCGCTAGCTGCTGGGCACGTGTCGTATGGACCCGGTTAGTTGGTTTTTCTTCAATCTGCACGTCAAAAATACCAGGATTGTAATCAATCGGACCAGCCATCATCCGGGTAAATGGAAGAATCGTTAAATGGTCGGGAGGACTGCCTTCACTCCAGGCATTGTATTCCATACCCATGACTCCTTCACGGCTCATCCAGTTGGGATACGTCCGCTCAAGTCCGGTCGATTTGATCGGTTCATGTGTATCAATCATAATATGATGCTCGGCGGCTCTTTTTACAGCGTTATTATAGTGGTTCACCATATACTGTCCGTGGTGTTTTTGCCCGACTGGGTCTTTAATGCCGTTATCAGCCACATAGCCGCTTTTTATCGCATTGATCCCCAAGCTTTCATAAAGGTTATAAGCGTCTTCCATTTGGTCTTCATAGTTTTGTATATCACCGCTCGTTTCATTATGGGCGATGTATTCAACACCATTTTGTTCGGCATAATTGACGACTTCTTTTAAGTCAAAGTCAGGATAAGACTCTGTAAAACTGAACTGATCTCCATTTTCGGTCCAGTCGCCGTCCCAGCCTTCATTCCAGCCCTCCACTAAGAGGCCGATGTTATTGTTTTCGCTGTCTAAATAGTTGTGGGCAAAATCGATGTATTTTTTGGCATTTTCGGTGGTGGCTCCGTGTTTTGGACCGGACGCCCAGGTGGATTTGTCGATGTGCATTTCCCACCAGATGCCCATGTATTTCATTGGTTTGATCCAAGAGGTGTCTTTATAATCGGTTGGTTCGTTTAAATTGAGGATCATGTCGGACTCCACTAAGTCACCAGCGGTATCCCCCATCTGCACGGTGCGCCACGGCGTCTCGACAGGAAGAGAATCTTTTTTCACCTTGACGTCGCTGTCCGGCCACGGGGCCAGGATGCTCTTCAACGACGTTTCTGTTCCTTCCTCTGCTTTGAGTGCCATACCTGAATAATCGATTAAAGCGGCTTCGTGAACGGTGAGATGTACCCCGTCAGGAGTTTTCATAGTTAATGGGGTGCTGACTTCGTCTACGTCACTTAAAGGGGTCTGATGGTAGTTGTATTCGTAGCTGTCCCAATCATTTGGAATCCACCATGAGGTATTGTTATCGGAAAAGCTGAACTCCGTATCTTCTGAAACGATCTGCAGGTTTTCATCGACATTCGGCTGTTTTGGAATCACATAACGGAAGCCGACGCCATCGTCGTAGACACGAAAGACGAGATTCAGCTTCCGCTGCTGGCCGGATTTTTCCTGCAATTCTACGGTTAATTCGTTGTAATGATTGGTAATGCTGGATTTTTCACCCCAGACAGGTTTCCAAGTATGATTAAACGTTTTCACAGAGGTATTCACGATTTCAAAATTGTTGTCCATGGGATCTTGATTTTTAAAATGAAATCCGAGAGAGGAAGGGTCAATCCTCTTCTTTCCTTTGTAAGTAATTTGGTATTGCGGAGTGCCATCTTCTTGGAGTGAGACTTTCACTGCTATGTTTTTGTCTGGAGAACTCATTGATGTGTCAGCCCCGTCTGCATGAGCGGTAAGGGGGAGAGACAGAAATAAGCAAAGCACGAGCAGACAGCCTAGTAAGGATTTGTTTTTTACCATAATACCCTCCTTAGTTAATCTTCCTGAACGACGGTCAGTGTGATCGGAAGCTGAATGGGTGCACCTCCCTTTCCTTGTAAATAATGTAAGCGCATACAACGTCACTATAACACGGATGAACGCGAAAAATAGAAAGAGCAATCTGCATTTTTTTGAGGTGAATCAGCATTATTTTGTGGTTTGTGTCTTATGTAGTTCCTTGGAATGACGGGAAACTAGTGAAAATAAAAGTCTTTTGATCGATATGAAAGACTAAGGACCTATTCGTTTAAATAGGCGGGGATGTGGAGAGACTTCCTATTAGCGAATGGAAAGGCGTGAGAAGTATGGAAACGACCCAGCTGCTGATTCGGCTGCTGCTTTCCTTTATTGTGCTTTTAACTTTGACGAGAATGATGGGAAGAAAAGAAATCAGCCAAATGACATTCTTTAATTTTGTATCAGCGATTTCCATTGGAACGATCGGGGGCTCCTTGATCACCGACAGGAGCTTAACGATTTTTAATGGGGTGCTTGCTCTTGTTGGCTGGTCCTTGTTTACGGTGATTATGGGATGGGTGGATATTAAGTCGAGGCCAGCACGGAAATTTATAACCGGCGAACCGATTGTCTTAATTAAGAACGGTGTATTGAATGAAAAAGCACTGCGGAAAACCCGGCTCGATCTTGATTCTCTTCGGGTACTGCTAAGAAGGGAAAAAGTATTTTCTGTTTCTGATGTGGATTATGCTATTTTCGAAACGAATGGCAAGCTGTCTGTATTAAAAAAGATTAATAAACAGCCGGCCGCCAAGGAAGACATTCAAACCTCCCTTTCGCCCGAACCGACACCGCCTCCGCCTCCGCTGGATACGGCCATTATATCCGATGGGAAAGTGCTGCTTGACAATTTAGATCTGTTTAATCTTGATGTGAATTGGTTGAAACAGCAGTTGAACAGTCACAACATTGAGTCGCCAAAGCAGGTGTTTTATGCGGAGCTCGAAGGCAACGGGAATCTTTACATTAGCAAAAAGGCTTAACTTGCAGGAAGAACCTTCTGCAAGTTTTTTGCGTTCTAGGGCAGGTAATTCCTCACATAAAAAAGGCTGCCGATTTTATCGACAGCCTTGGGAATCACATCGCTTCTTTGATACCTTTTTTTACTAACAGCCAGTTGGCCGGGTAGCTTGTTAAGAAGCCTAAAATCATCGCGATCTGCATCATGAACCAGTACGTCGCTTCATGAGGTTTTGGTGGTGTAGGGAACAATAGATAGTGAACGATCGCCATCCAGCCGAACATGCCGACTTCAAAAGCAATCAGCGAAAAGGAATCGGCTTTAATGGTTTCTTTCAAAGCGTTCATCATGCCTTGTTCTTTATTCATAGGGTAGATCGCATAAAATTGAAAAATCACCCCGAAAATATAAGCCAATATAAATTCAATCGTGTAGTGCGCAAATAATGTAGAGCCTGCAATCATTATACCCGTAAGGGCGACGATCGGTACCCCGACGGCGTCCCCAAAGGAACAGCCGGCAGCACAGTGGCTCGTAGATACAAATACTTGCGCCCCTTCACCTCTATTATCCTCTTTATCAAGGTTTTTCGCTTTTAAGCGCCCCCATTTAAAGTAAGCCCATAAAGCAAACGGTCCGAAAAACCAGCCATTTAATGGCCATACTAAGTTCATAATGGCCATCATTTGAGGATGACGAATAATATCGATTACGATAATGAGTGAGGATAATATCCCAATAGCGAGAAATATCCAGGAAATAACTTCTAGCATAAGCTTCACCTCTTTATGTGATTTCATTTATTAAAAATATACCCCGTTTATGTATTTTGATAAACGTTAATTCCTTTTAAACATTGATAATTCATTTGATTGACTAATAATACCTATATAGGGTATATTAAAAATACGGAGAGGAGACCGAATATGTGCGACCATCAATTACCAGAGAACAGCGGGAAAGAGCCAGTCAAGCCTAGAACGGATGAGGAGAAAACAGCGGTGTTAAACCGCTTGAAGAGAATAGAAGGCCAAGTGAGAGGCATTCAGAAAATGGTGGAGAATGATCGCTACTGTGTAGACATTCTCGTTCAAATCTCAGCGATTAATAAGGCTATTAATAAAGTAGGGTATTCCTTAATGGAACGCCACACCCACCATTGTGTAGCCGATGCGATTAAAAAAGGAGAAGGCGAAGAAGCCATTGACGAATTGATGAAGGTGGTTCAGCAATTCTCTAAATAAGAAGGTGAATCAAGATGAGTGAAGACAAAGATGTCAAAATAGGCATAACCGGGATGACTTGTGCCGCCTGCTCTACGCGGATAGAGAAATCTTTAAATAAAATGAATGGAGTCGAGGCGGAAGTCAACCTGGCGACCGAAAATGCCCGTATTCATTACAACGAAGATGAAGCAAGTTCACATGATATTCAAGAACGTATCCAAAAGCTCGGGTATGATGTGGAGAAGGATACGGTCGAATTTGATATCTATGGCATGACCTGTGCTGCATGTTCTACGAGAATTGAAAAAGTTCTGAATAAAATGTCCGGGGTGGAAAAGGCTTCGGTCAACCTGGCCAGTGAAATCGGTCAGGTCAGCTATTACCCCGGGATGGTAGAAGTGAATGACTTAATTGCCCGTATTCAAAAGCTCGGCTACGATGCAGAACGAAGAAAAGACCGGGAAGATAAACAGTCTCATAAAGAAAAAGAGCAGAAAATGCAGAAATACAAACTGATTGCTTCAGCGGTACTGTCTTTGCCGCTCTTCCTCATTATGGTTAGTCATATGGCGGGCGTCGAGCTGCCGAATCTATTGGTAAATCCTTGGCTTCAGTTTGTGCTCGCGACTCCGGTGCAGTTTGTCATCGGTTTTCAGTTTTATGAAGGCGCCTATAAGAACCTGAAGAATAAAAGCGCCAATATGGATGTGCTTGTAGCTCTTGGGACGAGCGCCGCATATTTTTACAGCGTCGTGGAGTTGATTCGTTCATTAATCAATCCAGGAATGAATGTCCATTTATATTTTGAAACCAGTGCGATCCTGATTACGTTGATTTTGTTAGGGAAATACTTTGAAGTCCTGGCGAAAGGCCGCACTACTCAGGCGATTTCCAGCCTGCTTAACTTGCAGGCAAAGGAAGCGACATTAATCGAAGGTGGCGAGCAGAAAAAAGTAGCAGTCGATGAAGTGAAAGTGGACGATGTTCTGTTAGTCCGACCCGGGGAAAAAATCCCTGTTGACGGTGTCATTCAAAGCGGTCATACGTCAGTGGATGAGTCCATGATTACAGGGGAATCCATCCCCGTTGATAAAGAGGAAGGCGCCAAAGTAATTGGAGCAACGATCAACAAAAACGGAACGATTCAGATGAAAGCAACAAAAGTAGGAAAAGATACAGCTCTTGCCCATATCATTCAGGTAGTTGAAGAAGCACAAGGCTCCAAAGCACCAATCCAGCGGCTTGCGGATGTTATTTCAGGGTATTTTGTCCCTATTGTTGTCGCCATTGCCGTAGTCATGTTTGTTATCTGGATCACTGTTATTAACCCAGGAGAGCTTGCTTCAGCCCTTGAAGCATCGATTGCTGTTCTCGTAATTGCCTGTCCTTGTGCGTTAGGACTCGCCACGCCGACTTCCATTATGGTTGGAACGGGGAAAGGCGCCGAATTGGGAATCTTGTTTAAAGGCGGCGAATATTTAGAAACGACACACAGCTTAGATACGATGGTATTTGATAAAACAGGAACTCTGACGAAAGGCGAGCCGGAGGTTACGAATTTTGAAACTGAAAGAGAAGACCTGCTTGAGCTCCTCGTCAGTGCAGAAGGCCAGTCCGAGCATCCGCTGGCTTCAGCGGTTGTGGAATACGGAAAAGCAAAAGGCAACTCTCCTGGTGAGGTGGAGCAATTTGAAGCGAAACCCGGGTTCGGTATTCAAAGCGTTGTAGCTGGTCATACCTTGCTTATTGGTACGCGAAAACTACTGTCCAGTGAAGACATTGATTTTTCCAAGTATGAAGCCACGATGAAAGCGTGGGAGGAAGAAGGAAAAACAGTGATGCTCATTGCGGTCGATGGCAAGGCTGAAGGTATGATTGCGGTCGCCGACCAGTTAAAGGAAACAGCTGCTGAAGCCATGAAGGAGTTAAAAGAACTTGGACTGCATTTAATCATGCTCACAGGGGATAATGAAAAAACAGCAAACGCGATCGCTGAACAAGCTGGAATAGACGAAGTAATTGCTGAGGTGATCCCCGAAGAAAAAGCCTCTCATATTGAACGCTTAAAAGGTGAAGGCAGACGGGTCGGCATGATCGGCGATGGCATTAACGATGCACCTGCACTTGCTTCTGCCGATATTGGAATCGCAATCGGTACAGGTACTGATGTCGCGATTGAAGCAGCAGACTTAACGATTATGGGCGAGGACTTAACGTTAATTCCAAAAGCCATTACGTTAAGCAAGAAAACACTGAAAAATATCCGTCAGAATCTCTTCTGGGCGCTGTTCTATAATTCAGCAGGCATTCCAATAGCTGCTGCAGGCCTGCTTGCCCCTTGGCTTGCGGGTGCAGCGATGGCGTTCAGTTCCGTCAGTGTTGTAAGTAACTCGCTTCGCTTGAAACGAGTAAAAGTGTAATTCCAGATGAAAGGAGGGAGAATCCATGCAGAAAACATTAAACGTTCAGGGCATGACTTGCGGCCATTGTGAAAGTGCCGTAAAGGGAGCCTTGAATGAGCTTAATGGTGTCCAAGCTGTAGAAGTTCACCTTGATTCAGGAAAAGTGGATGTGACCTACAGCGAGGAGAAAGTGAACCAAGATGATATGAAGGAAGCCATTGAAGAGCAAGGCTATGACGTTGTTTCCTAAATCCTTTAAAAGCCCCGTTTCCTAATGGAAGCGGGGGCTTTTTTATTTTTTCATCGACCAGGAGTGAAGCGCCCCTTCCCTTGCCGCGGTCGAGCGCCCGAGTTTCCTCACAGAACCCCGCTCGGCGATCTCGGATTCCCTTTCTTCCGCAGGAGTGGAAGGGTCATCACTCCTTGGGACCTTCTAGATGCAGGAAAAGACTTTTTTCCAATTAGCCACTCCTTGCAAGATCGAAAAGAGTCATTTTTGTTTCTATCAAAATCAATAATCATTCATTTTTTAAACCCAGACCGGGGATCAATTCTCTTTCCAGTTTATTAACCCGCTGAAGAATACCACTCAAAATAGATATAGAGTTTTGAGTGACTATTTCTAAGGCTCCAAGCATACATGTAAGTAAAAAGTGAAGGAGCTTGTATGGAAACGTGGCTGATTGATTTTATCAACCATTTTGGCTATGCTGGGGTCTTATTTTTGATTGCGATAGAGAACTTGTTTCCTCCGATTCCATCTGAAGTCATCTTAACGTTCAGTGGGTATATGACAACGTATTCAGAGCTCTCGATCGCCGGTGTGATGGCTGCAGCTGCGGCAGGATCAATCGCAGGTGCCTTTTTGCTTTATGGGATTGGCACGTATGCCGGGGCTGAAAGAATGTACGTTTTTGCAGATAGGTGGGGGCGGTATCTGCGTTTAACGAAAAATGATATTCAAAGAGCAGAAGCCTGGTTTAACAAATATGGTGCATGGACTGTTTTCCTCTGCCGATTTGTACCGTTGGTCCGCAGTTTAATTTCCCTTCCGGCAGGGATGGCACGCATGAACATATGGAGTTTTTTCGTATTTACCTTATGCGGAACGATGGTTTGGAATTTCGTATTGATCAAGCTTGGAGCAGCACTTGGTGCCTCCTGGCATCAGGTGGTATTGTTTATGGATGCCTATGCCAAGTTCTTGTACGTGCTGCTTTTTCTTGGGATGCTGCTCTTTCTGCTTCACTGGTTAAGAAAAAAATATCAATGACCTAGCTTGCACATTCATGCAGGCTTTTTTTTATGAGAGAAGACGTCTGACTTTAGTCCCAAAGTACGTGTGGAATCGATCTTATTCAATGAAGAAGGTTAGAAATGATCAGTAAGAAAGAACCCATTTTCCATTATAATAGTAAAAATATTTACAATTTTCACGTAATTATGTACAATTTCATTTGGAGTTAGAAAAAAATGGGTATACATAAGATTTTTCTCTCCAAAAAACTTTGGTCAGGAGGACGTTTATGAAAAGAAAGAGGAAACAAAAAAGAAAAATGACAGCTGCAGCCATGGCGCTTGCGATCGGGTTCAGTACATGGGCATCAGGAGTTTCAGCACAGCAGGCCAGTTCCAAAGACACTTTTCAGGCGGTTCCTAAAAGTACATACAACTCACCAGTCGATTTGGGGATAGCCAATGATGAAAAGCTGATTGAAATGCTGAAAAAGGAAGGCAAGATTAAAGAAAAAGCGACTCCGGAAGAAGCCGAGAAGGTTTTGAAAAAATACTTAAAAGCAAAAACGGACAAGCCTCCAGTAGAGGAGGAAACAGCAAATTTTGTGAAAGACCAGGAAAAGAAACTGCAGAAGAAGGTTCGTGAAAAAGGATTGAATCGCCATAGAGGAAAGGGTCATGGCTGGTTTGGCAATCATGTGGATCCTGTAGAGAAGGAAAAATACAATGGGGAGACACGGGAAGATCAAGTATTAGTGCTGGCCATTGATTTTCCGGATTATGAGAAAAGCTCGATTACGCCAGAAGAAACCGATATGTACTATGACGATTATACACACGAGCATTTTCAAAATATGATTTTCGGCTCAAATGGATACGAAGGTCCGAATGGAGAGAATTTAGTGTCCATGAAGCAATATTATGAAGCTCAATCCGGCGGCAGTTACACGGTCGATGGCGACGTAGCCGGATGGTATACGGCCGATCATCCAGCTGCATATTACGGCGGCAATTATCCGACGGAAGCAGACAGCGATCACCGGGCAAGAGCATTAGTGAAAGAAGCGCTCGCCAAAGCGGCGCAGGATCCTGACGTTCATCTCGGTGATTACGATCAATGGGACCGTTATGATCTGGACGGTGACGGAAATCTGGCGGAGCCGGACGGGATTATTGACCACCTTATGGTTATTCACTCCGGAGTGGGTGAAGAAGCGGGCGGCGGATCTTTAGGAGCTGATGCCATCTGGTCACACCGCTGGAGTCTCGCTTTTGAAGACGATGGCACCCCGGCGACAATTCCAGGGTCAGAAACGGACGTTCCTTATTGGGGCGGCCAGTTAGCAGCAATTGACTATACGATTGAACCGGAAGACGGGGCGGCCGGCGTCTTTGCTCATGAATTCGGACATGACTTAGGACTTCCCGATGAATATGATACCCAGTATTCTGGTGAAGGGGAGCCGGTATCTTATTGGTCGATCATGTCGAGCGGTAGCTGGGCAGGGGACGTTCCAGGCACCGAGCCTACTGGATTTAGTCCTTATGCGAAGGAATATTTGCAAAATGCTCACGGCGGTAACTGGTTAAGCGGAGAGACGCTTAATCAAGAGGATATCACGAGAAGAGGCACCGAAGTTCTGCTCGATGAATCGTCTACGAAAGGAACAAACAATGATGCGGTAAGAATAGACCTTCCTCAAAAAGAAACCGTAGTGAATACGCCGGCAAGCGGTACTTACGAGTACTTCAGTGGCAGTGGCAACAGCTTAAACAATTTCATGACAACGACTGTTGATTTATCCAACGCTGCCCAGGCAGAGCTGACTTTTAAAACGTGGTATGAAATCGAAACGGGCTATGATTACGCGTACGTCCAGGTTTCTGAAGATGGAGAGAACTGGAATAACGTAGCCGGAAACATTACGAACAATGATGACCCGGCAGGTGCTGGTGCTAACCAAGGAAATGGCATTGACGGTTCATCCGATGGCTGGACAGACGCTGTCTTTGATCTTTCCGATTATGCTGGCAAACAAGTTCAGCTAAGGTTCCGGTATGTGACCGACGGGGGTCTTGCAATGGCTGGATTCTACGCGGATGACATTAAAGTTACAGCCGATGGACAAGAAGTGTTCGCTGATGATGCAGAAGGCGCAAGCCCATTTGAATTCAATGGATTTAAAAAAGATGAAGGGAAATTTTTCTCTGACCAGTATTATCTATTGGAATGGAGATCCCACCATGGCATCGATGAAGGACTGGATCACATCCGCCGCGGGGACAGCTTGATGTCCTATGATGGCGGCCTAGTCGTATGGTATGTAGATAATTCCTATGATAATAACTGGACAGGCATTCATCCTGGGGAAGGCTTCCTTGGAGTAGTGGATGCGGATCAACGTGCGAACAGGTGGAGTGACGGAACTGTTGCAGAAACACGCTACCAAATGCATGATGCGGCATTTAGTCTTGATCGCACAGAAAGAATGTTTATCGACTATCGTTCCGAGTATGGTTTAACAATGAGAGATTACTTTACGAGACGTCATCCGTTATTTAACGATCGTTTTAATTACAGCAACCGCCCAATTGAAGATGCTGGCCGTGACGTTCCATCCTATGGATTGAAATTCCTTGTCACGGGCGAATCACGTGATGACTCTGTTGGAAAAGTATTGATCTTTAAGTAAAGACTAAAAAGGAGCTGTTCCCATAGAGGGACAGCTCCTTTAGTATTTATTTATTGGATATGCAAAAAGTCCTCTCTTTGAAGTTAAGTCAAATGCTGCCGTTAAAAGGCAGAAGTCCAGCCGCCGTCTACTGTAATCACTGTACCGTTGACAAAGCTCGCATCATCTGACGCGAGAAATAAAGCTGCTTGAGCGATTTCTTCCGGCTGTCCGGATCTTGGTGATAATCCGTGAGTTAAGCCAGCTCGTTCCATCCCGAATTCACTGATGTTCGTCATGCTTGATCCGATATTTGTTTCAACTGCTCCGGGAGCGATGGCGTTACAACGGATGCCTTTGTTAGCATACATAAACCCGGTGTTTTTAGTTAAGCCAATGACGGCGTGCTTAGATGCCCCATATGCTGCTCCGGCATGAGCTCCACTGAATCCGCCAGTGGACGCTGTATTAATGATGACCCCCTGTTCCTTTTCTAAAAAAATCGGCATGGCTTTTCGAATGGCGCGCATCACGCCTTTCGTGTTGACTTCAAAAATGAAGTCCCATTTTTCGTCTGTGATTTCTCCTACCGGTTCAAAGCCATCCATAACCCCTGCATTATTCACTAGAATATCCAGCGTCCCATATTCATCGACAGCCATGTCGATCATCTGGTCGATGTCCGCTGCTTCAGTCACATTTACTTGAACCGCTTTTGCTGTGCCGCCATTGGCTGTAATCGCATTTGCTGTTTGTTCCGCTCCATCAAGATTTAAATCAGCAAGGATGACATTTGCTCCTTCACGGGCGAATAACTCAGCTATGGCTTTTCCCATTCCTGAAGCTGCACCAGTGACAACAGCTGTTTTATTTTGTAATCTCATTCGGTTCCCCTCCTCATGAAATCGCTTTCTGTTTTTACACTTTAAGTGTAATCGATTATACTTTTAAGTAGCAATATACAAACGATTCAGAAGTGTTGATTAGCCAACAAACAGAGGAATAGTGTTCAGCAAATGCTCGTAAATGAACAAATTGGAGGCGGATGTTTATGGCTGTTGATAGAAGGGTGCACAAATCTAAAGATGCACTAAAAGCAGCGCTTCTCCAGCTTATGAAGGCTTCAGACTTCAGCAAAATTACGATTACTGAAATTGTTCAGCATGCAGATCTAAATCGAGGTACGTTTTACAAACATTACCATACAAAGGAAGAGTTACTGGAAGAAATGATTGATGATGTGCTGGAAGACTTAGTCCGTTCCTACAGGGCTCCGTACGTTCATGCGGATAAATTCGTGATGGAGGAGTTAACATCCTCCAAAGTAAAAATCTTCGAACATGTCTATTCTTACGCAGACTTCTATCGTTCAATTGTTACCGCTAATGTGATCCCCGGCTTTCAAAATAAAATATGTGAAGTGTTAAAAAAACTCAATCGTGAGGATTTGGTATTGATTGATTCTGCAAATGATATAAACGGAGATTTTCTTACCAGCTACTATTCTTATGCTCTGTTTGGATTAATTCTGGAATGGATTCACAGCGATTTTAAATATACCCCTGCTTATATGGCAGAGCAGTTAATCCAAATTCTATCCTACCACCCTGATAAGGCGGTGCAAGTCGTCTCTATGGCTGACGCTGAAAACGTAGACTAGCAGAGGAATTAGCAGAAGTATTGATAAGGATGTGGTTCCCAGACGGACGGAGTCGTTTCATAGAGGAAAACTCCTTCCAGCCCCGAGCCTTTTAATACATTCATATGGCTGTGTTTGGTAAAGAAAACAGCAGCTGCCTCATCGAAAAAGCACGTAAACCCGAATTCTTCGTTTTCATCTACAATCGTTAGTTGATCGGTGCATAATTCAAGCAGGTCGGCAGTCTTGATTCGATGTAATTCGTATGTTCCTCCTTCTACGGCTAACTTATCAAATTTAATTTTCCTGGCGCCATTTGATCCTAAAACCTTTAGCATATCCTTCATGATCAAAACTGGAAATTCATCCTCCAATGGAAAATATACATTCGCATCCATCGCTTCTTCTACTAGATCCGCTAATTCTGGACGCTGGTAGATTTCTCTTCCTAAACCATCTGTTAGTCGGGCGGTGACGGCGATGGACATCTGAGCTATCGTCTTTAATCCTGTCTTTTGACGGAGAGCTTCCCAGGTAATGGGAGTTCCGTATTCAAGTATATCTTTTTTGACAGGGTAATAGCGGTGAGAAATGGCACTCTGCTCAGCCTGCCATCCTGAGGGCATTCGTATAAAAGGATAAAAAATTTTAGCAGCGGATTGAAAGCCTTTTGGGAGGTGCTCGACGACGGGATCTTTTTCAGGATTTTTTCCTAGTGGATAGAAGTATTTCAACGGCATCGCCCTCTCTATTTAGTTCTTACAGCTTAACACGTTAAGGTGAGTTCTAGTAAACTTAATTTTACTAAATTGTGGCATCTCTATTATGATTGCTATACACTTATGGTCGAACGCTTTTTTTTGCAAAAAGGACATGCTTTTGAACCGGTGCACATAGAGTAGAATAGTCGCCATCGCTCATTTACGTTATGGTGCCTTATTTGCTACTATAGAGGGAGCGAGAAAATTAACACAGAAGGGTGAATGCGATGAATTTTAAGCCGCGTTTTGTTGCGTTGCTAGTGACACTTGCGGTATTAGTAGGGGCTGCGGGTACCTATATAGGGATGCAATATTTTGGCGATCCTGGAGGACAAAAGCAGACAGCTAACGCTGATCAGGGTGCACAAAATTTCGGAAGCTTATCCGAAGAAGAGCAGAAAGAATTTTTGGATAAAGTCGGGAATACCGACTTAAAGAAAGTCGAACAAGCTTACAGTGTGATAAAAGATAATTATGTCAAGGACGTGGATCAGCAGGAATTGGTGGAAGGGGCCATTCAGGGAATGCTGGACAAGCTTGACGATCCATACAGTGTGTATATGGATAAGGACACCATGAAACAGTTCAACCAAACGATCGAATCATCCTTCGAAGGCATCGGTGCCGAAGTGAGCATGGTAGATGACAAGGTCACCGTTGTTGCACCTATTAAAGGTTCACCTGCAGAGAAAGCAGGAATCAAGCCTAATGATCAGATCCTGAAGGTCGATGGAAAAAGCGTCGAGGGGATGGAACTTTACGATGCCGTTCTGAAGATCCGAGGCAAGAAAGGCAGCGAGGTGAAGCTGCAAATTGACCGCCCGGGATCTGAAGATTTATTAACCGTAAATATCACCCGAGACGACATCCCATTGGAAACCGTTTATTCAGATACAAAAACCGTCGACGGTAAAAAAGTCGGCGTGCTAGAAATCACTTCATTTTCTGAAAAAACATCCGATGAATTTAAGAAGGCTTTAACTAAGCTCGAGGATGACGGAATTGAAGGGTTGGTCATCGATGTTCGCGGCAACCCAGGCGGCTTGCTGCAGGATGTTGAGGAAATACTTAAACAGTTTATACCAAAGGATAAACCTATTGTCCAAGTAGAAGACCGAAATGGAGAAAAATCACGGTATTTTTCTGAGTTGGAGAAGAAAAAGGATTATCCGATAACCGTACTCATGGATGAAGGCAGTGCTTCAGCTTCAGAAATCCTTGCTTCAGCCATGAAGGAAGCTGGCGGCTATGACTTAGTCGGTACAAAAAGCTTCGGAAAAGGTACGGTACAGCAAGCGATTCCTATGGGGGATGGCAGCACGATTAAATTAACACTATTTAAATGGCTGACGCCGGATGGCAACTGGATCCATAAAAAAGGCATCCAGCCTACCGTGAAAGTAAAACAGCCGGATTACTTCTACACAAACCCGGTCGAGATTAAAGTTGCATTGAAATATGATGACACGAGCGACAAAGTGAAAAATCTGCAAACGATGCTTGAGGGACTCGGGTATGATCCTGGACGAAAAGACGGCTACTTTGATAAAGAGACAGTAGATGCCGTAAAAGCATTTCAAAAGGATGCCGGTCTTGAGGTCACTGGAGAGATTGACGAAAAAACAGGTGGAAAGATTGAAGAGAAAGTCGTTAAGGAAGTACGCGATGATAAGAATGATCTTCAAATGAAAAAAGCGCTGGATGCTCTCTTTAAATAAGCAGGGAATTAGGCGCTTGATCACGAATTATATCCGTAGTCTCGGACTGCGGATTTTTTCGTGATGTCTGAAAGGAGTAATGGCTTTGGAAGTATGGTTGTTAGAGTTGGTAAAAGGAGCGGGACGTTTATTGATCCAGCCGCTTTTTTACTTTGCATTTATTTTCCTATTTATTCTTTCTCATCTCCGTGTGAAAAAGGAGAGAAGCGGGTTTGGGACCCGTATTTTCAACCCTTTTTCTGAATGGAAAGGCACGTGGGGTACAGCGGGTATGGCCGGATTATTCATAAGCGCCGTCATGGTTGGCACCGGCGTGGAAATTCCTTTTCCTTTTCTCCTGCTTTTATTCTGCGTAACGCTGCTCGTAAGCTTGCCGCTGAAGCTAACTTATTTTTCCGCTGTCTACACATTAGGAATCAGCTTTCTTTTACTTTTTGCTATTCCATATCTTCCGGATCAGCTGCAGCAAACAACCTGGATCAACGCACTTTCCAACGTTTCATTAGTTGGAGTTGCATTATTGCTTTCTCTCTTGTTGATGACAGAGGGCATAGGGTTGTTTCGTACAAAAGCAGGAGACAGTTATCCTGAACGTAAAAAAGGCAGCCGGGGAAAGTGGGTCGGACAGCACCGGGTGCGCAAGCTGATGGTTGTTCCAGTTCTTGCCCTTTTTCCAGCTGGGTTGATTGATTCTTTCGCACCCTGGTGGCCCTTGTTGTCCATTAATGATAGTGAATTCGGCCTTGTCGTCATTCCCTTTCTAACCGGATGGGAATGGATCGCAAAAGGACAACTGCCGGTTACAGCGGCCAAAAGACTCGGAAAGCAAACGCTGGTGCTTAGTTTGCCAGTGCTCATACTTGCTATCAGCAGTTTTTTCGTACCAGCACTCTCTTTAGCCTCCGTTGCACTTGCGCTGCTGGGAAGAGAAAGCCTATACATTTTTTACAGGCTGCGCGATGATCACCATCCTTTTTTTTCAACCCCATCCCGCGGATTAAGAGTTCTAGGAGTTATACCAGGAAGCCCTGGGGAGAAGATGGGAGTGAAAGCGGGAGAGGTCGTCATCCGTGTCAACGCACTCCCTGTCCATAGTGAAAGTCAGTACTATGAAGCTCTTCAAAAGAACGGCGCCTTCAGCAAATTGGAAGTCATTGACCAGCAAGGGGAAAACCGCTACGTTCAGCGAGCGATTTATCAGGGGGAGCATCACGAGCTGGGCATCGTATTTGTGGATGCTGCGGATGAGGAAAGGTACCAATCGTATTGATAGCAGTAAGTTAGTTTATTTTTACAGTATGTAAACAGCAGTCTTTTCTTCGACAATGGGAGGGAAGGCTACTGTTTTTTTATTTGTCTTGAAACTGAATCTTCAAGATAAGGGCGGGATTGCGGAAGGCTCAGTTTCGAGATAATTGGAAATAAAACTAAAAAAACTAAGCGCCATAATAATTAAAATTTGGCGCTTAGTCTAATGAAAAATCTAACTTTAAACTTAATAAAAGGCAGGCTTCGGCCCCTCTGTGTTAGGTTTGTTTACACCAATATTTTGTCTCGAATGAAGTTCAGGATTTTCTGCAATATCTACTACTAAAGAAGCTACACTTTTTCTTGAAACTTCAGTTCCTTTAAAAGGTTCACTTTTATCTGTGATCTCAAAATCAATTTCATCATTATGCGTTAACCAAGCTGGTCTGATGATCGTATAATTCAATCCGGAATCCTCAATCAGATCAGCTGCAATCCGGTAAGGCTCTAAATATGGACCAATGGTTTGGTTGTTCCACTCCCCAAACTCTCCAGGCACTTCATCATAGATACCTAAGGTTGTAATAAAGATGAGGCGTGTCACATTGGTTTCCTTCATTGCTTTAATAATGCTTTTAGCTTGTCCTTCCATATCTCCAGATAGATTGGCATATACGACATCTATTCCTGTCATGGCTTGTTTTAACTTCTGATCATCCAGCACATCCCCGTCCATAACTTTAACATGATCCGATTGATATTCGCTTAGTCTCTCGGCGTTACGGAGATATAAGGTTAAATTTGCATTCGTATCTTTAAGAAATAAATCGATCGCATAGCGTGCAATTTGTCCATTCGCTCCTAGAATTAAAACATTCATCGAAGATCAAACCCTTTCGGTTTCTTATTTTATATACTTAGAGAAAAAGCTATGAAGCTTCTCAACGGCAGGTTCAACATACTCAGGAATATCGTAAAGTCCTACATGGGTCGCGCCATCAATAATGAACAGTTCTTTGTTCTTACTTGCAGCTTGCTCAACCGCTTCTTCACTGAAATAACGGGTGTCCGCATCGCTTCCAGCAATGGATAAAAACGGATGAGTTAACAGTTGATTAATATGAGAAAAAGCTGAGAATGTGGCGATTTCGCTAAAGCTGTTTAAGGTAAAGCGATTCGGTGCATTCTCGTGTCTGCCGCGATCAGTTACATAGTACTCATGGCCTTCAGCCATTGTACTTCTAATTGGCATGGAATCGTCGATTTCATCTGGAACATAAGTTGTAAAAGAAACCTCTCCTCCTTGCGCTTCTTCTGTACGCTGGTTGGACACTTGTTCTAGAAGTTCAATTTGCTGTTCAACCGGAACGATTCGATCAACGCCTTCTCTAAATAAGGAACCGATATCTACCATGCTGACCGTTGCTAATGCTTTTATTCTTCTTTCTGTTTGGGCAGCTGCTACACTGTAACCACCTCCGGCGCAAATGCCTAATGCCCCAATATTATCAACATCCACATAATTAAGTGTTGTTAAATAATCAACAGAAGCTCTTACGTCCTCTGTACGTGCGTAGGGATCCTCTTGGTATTTTGGATCTCCTTCACTTTCTCCTTGGTGGGAAGCGTCATAGGCTAACGTCACAAATCCTAACTCTGATAGTTTTTCAGCATACGTACTAGCTGCCTGTTCTTTTACTCCGCCCCCTGGGTGCGCTACGGTGATCGCAGGATATTTTTTATTTTCATCAAAATTTGTTGGTAAATATAAAAAAGCTGCTAATACATTTGTCTTACTTTTAAAATTCATATTTTGTTTCATGTTACAATCCTCCCGTTTGATTTAATATGAATTGCTGTTTAGCACAGATCTTTGAAACTTCATACAGGATTACAGGTTTTCTTTATAAAAAGCTTCCAATTTTCCCATAGCTGGATCGACAGCTTTCGGTAAGTCATAGAGATCATAGTGACTTACATTTTCCATCACATATAAATTTTTCTTTTCAGAAGCCGCCTTATTATAAAGCTCAAACCCATCTCGATAGGAACCAAACTCACCTGGCTTTGCACCAACAATGATTTGTAAAGGTTGTGTCAGCAATTGATCGGCTAGATGAAAGGCATCATAAGCCATCGTTTTATCAATACTAGTAAATTTTCGCTTGTTTTGTGAATTCGGGTGATATCCTCTTGAAGTTCTGTAGTAATCTACAGCTTCTGAGATGTCTAGGGTTTTGATGCCAACCTCATCTCTTTCTTCAGGCGTATTCGGAATATAGTTCGTAATGAAGGCATCAGCCCCACGCGCTTCAGACGTTCTTTGCTCACTCACTTTTTCTAACGTTCTAATGGCTGCATCTGGTGATCCGTCCCCTTCACGATCCATGCGGCCGATGTTCACACCTGCCACCGTCCCGAGGGCTTTAACTCGTCGATCTGTCATTGTAGCCGTTACCGAATAACCTCCGCCTCCGCAAATCCCCAGGACACCAATCCGGTTTTCATCAACCTCGTCTCGTGTCATTAAAAAATCTATGGCCGACCGGATATCTTCTACACGTGCATAAGCAGCTTCAACATAACGAGGTTCTCCTTCGCTTTCCCCTTGATAAGAGGCATCAAAGGTGAGCGTGATATATCCTAGATTCGATAACCTTTCCGCATAAATCCCTGAGGTCTGCTCTTTACAACTGCTTATTGGGTGAACAGAAACGATTGCAGGTTTTTTGCCTGAAGTATTTTCAGGTATGCGTAAAACGCCTGCTAATTGGAAACCATTTGCATTAAACGTTACATCTTGTTTTTTCATTGCCATGTTCAAGACCACCTTTGTTTAAATATTTAAATACTCTTGTGTGTCATAATGACCACATGTATAATGTTAGGGTGGACGATAGATAATATCAATAACCATCATTTCAATTTTGAGTATTACTACACACATTTTTAATAGTGTGTAGTAAATGAAATAAAGGAAGTGTGTTATGAGTACAATAGATCGCCGAAAACTGAAATCGCAAAAGGCTATTCAGTCCGCATTTTTAGCAATGGTCATCGACATAGGATTTGACGAGATCACCGTAAAAGATGTTGCAGAAAAGGCTGATCTTGGTAGAAAAACATTCTATTTACACTACGTAGACAAATATGATCTATTAGACCATATTGTCGATGGTCACTTGGAGGAACTGACGAAGATATGTAAGTACAAGGAAACGGTAGATTTCTTTGAAGGTTCTGTTATATGGTTTGAATATTTCGAGGAACATCGAGCTTTCTTTGCCGCCCTTTTTAAAAGCCATAGTACCTTGTCTTTTAGGCGAAAATTATTAGATTTTGTCATCAATGATTTAAAGAAAAAACTAGATCCTGATTCTCCTTTGAACGAACAAATAGATCAGGATATGATTTTGAAATTTTTAGGCATGGCTGTGGTAGGAGTAATGGAATCATATGTTTTAGAGGAACTAGCAGGGGACACGAAAACAGTAGCCATGCAAGTCGGTCAATTAGTAAAGCGAAATCTTTAGCTGCTTGTCGTTGTTTAACTACTAATGATGTGTTTGTAGGTCACTAATAGAGGTTTGTAGCTTATTGATATATTATCTCGAAGTCGAGTCTTCAACTATTGGGGGCAATTGTTGAATAGAGTGCTTAGTCTATAAATATAGCCGTATTAGCTTTTTAATTAATTGAGCATTTTATTTTAATATTTGAAATTTGGATATATGAATTATGGAGGTGTGTAGTATGTCTGATGAATTTTTATTTCTCTTAGTTATAGTATCTATGGCTACATGGGTTACGGTGTCTATAGAGGTTGTAAAACCTGCAAAAGAAATAAACCGGAGGAAAATGATAACATTGCTGACTGCTGGTTCTTTATCTACTTTATTTATAACCATTACGCTTTTTCAAAGCCTTTAGTTATAGTTCCGTTAACGGGTATGTGAGTTATTGATCCGCAAAAAACAGCTCGAAATCAAGTCTTATAGAAATTGGGGCAATTCTTTAATGGAATATTTACAGAAAGAGAGATGAAATAATGGAAATAGTATTTATCAGGCATGGACAAGGAGAACATACATTAAATGTGCCCAAAGGCTTACATACTTCTGACCCGTTATTAACAGAAGAAGGAATGAACCAAGCAACAGTTCTAAAAGAGAAACTTTCACTGACAGAAAAAGATGTAATTGTAGCTAGTCCTACACAAAGAACATTGCATACAGCTTCTATTTTAGGTCAAGAAGTACAATTGGGGAAATTGGTCAGTCCATTAGTTGGACCAAGAATGTTTCCACAACTTCCTGAAGGAAAGACTTTACCGTGTGATGAAATATTGTCAAAAGAAGAAATTGTAGATAGATTTCCTGATTTTGATATACATGAAAGCCTGCACGACGACTTATGGAAATTTGGAATTAATACTATGCCAACGAAAAAGTTCAAGGTACTGGCAGAAGAATTACTTGAAGTATGTGAGAAGATTAACATAAACAACAAAATACATATCGTTTCCCATGATGGCACAATAACTTCTCTTAGAGAGGTTATTACGGGTAGAACATTAACCAGAGAGGATTTTCCTAAAGAAACAGGATGGTTAAGTGTAAATTGTTAGGCGGAGAATACAATTCTCTCCTCAGAAACTAGAAGTAAAATAACAATTCGTCTTATTTTTATATAGATATCAAGTCTTACGTGATATGGGGCAATTCTGAAATAGAAGCTTAGCAAAGATTTAAATGGAGCTTAAGAGGAGAGGTTCTTTTGAAATTCACTACTGAAAGGTTAAAAATCAGACCATTTAAGAGCACTGACATAGAAGATGTATTTAACATCTACAATAACAGTGAGACATGTAGGTATCTACTACACGATAAATGGACTCTTGAAAATATGCAGGAGTTATTTGATAAAAAATTAGAGAATTGTTCTCTAACTAAGGAATCTAGCTTAAGCCTGGCAGTAGTCGAGAGTACGAGCGTTATTGGTGATTTATCTGTATGGTTTACAGGGACTAAAGATACGGTTGAAATTGGCTATAGCTTTTCGGCTCAAATTTCAGGCAAGGGATATGCAACAGAAGCAGTTAATCAATTAGTGAAGAATTTATTTGAAGAAGTAAAGGTGCATCGGATCCAAGCTACATTGGATGCGAGGAATTTAGCCTCCCAAAAGTTGTGTGAGCGAATAGGGATGAGAAAGGAAGCGCACTTCAAACAGGATTATTGGAGTAAAGGTGAGTGGACAGACAGTATTGTATATGGAATGCTTGTTGATGATTTGTGGGCAAATCTTTAAGAGGTATATAATTTAACTTTGTTTTAGGAAAAGTTCTGATCCAGGACTAAATTTTATTTTAGAGAGGGAGAGAACTGGTGAAAATACTTAGAATAATTTTGACGACTATTGTAGTTGCTCTACCTAGTTATGGTTTGATATCTGGAAAAACTGGAATAATAATGCCTTATGTTTTGCTATTAATAGGCGGATTGCTTCTTGTGACGGGGCTTACTGAATTTCAAAAACGAAAACCAATGGCTTTCCCATCACTCCTTGCAGCTGTATTTAGTTTTTTCGTTGGTATTTATACTTTGTAAAACAATCAAACTAAAAACCTGAGTAAGAATTTCGATATAAATAGGACTGAGTGTCTCGAAATCAAGTCTTATAAAAACGGGGGCGATTGTTCAATAAGAGCAATCGCTTTTTTGTTAATGGGCAGGATAATGAGAAACGCGATTTCGTAATAAGAATAGACCATATTGTTAGATAAAGAGGAGAAGCGTTAACCAATCGAGAATAAATTCTTAGGAGACTATGTGATAATGGAGGCACGTGATATGGAGATCCAAAGAATAGATGATGTGGGTGGAATTGTAATTATTTCTCCTGCAGCCAAAGCTCATCATACTGTTCTAGGGGAAGTAGAAGTGAATTTTAGAGTTGGCAAAGAAAATTAATTAAATTTTGAGGTAGTTTTGTTAAACAAGAGGGGTCGTTTTTATTTTGGAGGGTGTGGAAACGATAAGGAGGTATTATCTATGTATGTAACAATTGCAGATTTTATTAGAGAATGGAACAAAGAAATGGCTCTCACTCAAAAAGTTTTGGAGGGATTGACAGATGATTCTTTAAAACAAAGAGTTTATCCTGAAGGTCGCACTTTAGGAAGGATCGCTTGGCATTTTACGACTAATATTCCTGAATATTTAGCTCATTTTGGGTTGAATATCAATGGAGTAGAAAATGTTAATAGCGTTCCAAACTCAGCGAAAGAGATTGCTGAAACCTTTAAAAGAATAAGTTCTTACGCTTCTCAAGTGATTGAGCAACAATGGACAGATGATTCTCTGAAGGAAGTGCAAAATGCATTTGGAAGGGAAGAATCAAATGCTCAAATTTTAATGGGATTAATCAAACACATTATTCACCATCGTGGACAAGTTACCATTCTGATACGTCAGGCAGGAATCAAACCTTTTGGAGTTTATGGACCACCTAAAGAAGATTGGATTCATTTAGGTGTGGAAAATCCACCACTTTAAGTCTAACTGCTAGCTTATAACCACAGGTTTTCAATAATTAAATGCAATCGTTTTGCTTAATTTGAGATTATATTTATATATATCGATATCTAGTCTTCATGCTTAGGGGGCTTTAGCTTAATAAGACAAATCAAAAATCAGCTCCTTTACAAAGTTTAGGAACCGATTTTTCTATACTCTAAATTGCTTAGCGTTGTAAATCCGTATTTTTCCTGACCCTACCCCTAATTAAAAGTAAAAGTGGCTAGCTGTAAGAATTTAACCCCTTTCTTTTATGGAGTATTAATGAAAACCCATATCAAACCAATAAAAATCAATTGCAAGGCTTGGAAAATATCTGGCTAGTTCGCATAAAGATCCAGGGGGGGGGAATGGGAAAGGGAACCCCTTCAATTGCACTGAGAAGTTCTAGTAGTCTCCTCAAGAGGTTAAACTTAATTTGGATATGTGATAATACGTTCAATTTTATCAATAGCTACAAAATAGACTGCCTGCGGATTGTTCAAATCTTTACCAGAAACTACTCCATTTTCAACTTTTTTAACAACAAGATTTTGAATATCTCCACTTCCAAGCAGCAAAGCTACTGTTCTGTTTATTTGACATTGTAGAATTTTAGCTAATCCATCACAAGTAGGGTACATAGAAAAGAAACTCCTTTCCAAAAATATTAATCTATAACTATCAGTATATTTTGAGATTAAGGACTTTGCTTGTATATCAACCCATTTTTATCTCAAAAGTCTGTTTCATCATTTATGTATGCCGTTTGACGGACTAGAGCAACAATCCTGTGCGAGGTTTAAGTACTTTTTTGAAGAACATACTAAAAGACGGAGTCTGCTAGAAAATTAGAAAGGAAGAGATAGGATATGCAAAAGCTGTTTGAATACAATTGGCAGGTTCGGGATGATTGGTTTTCCTGGTGTGAAACAGTGCCTGAAGAAGAATTGTTAAAAAAGCGAGTAGGCGGAGTTGGCAGCATTTTATATACTCTATTTCACATTGTGGATGTTGAATACAGCTGGATTTGTGGCTTGCAGGGTAAACCAGAACCTGAGGAACCACCCTTTGAATCCTATGCAAGCTTATCTAAAGTTCGGAAACTTTCAAGGCAATATCATGGAGAAGTAGAATCATTTATTAAATCCTGGACGGACAATATGGAAAACACGCAACTTACAGAAGTTGATTCCAATGGTAAGACGTTTAGTTTTAGATACGGGGAAGTCATGCGCCATGTCATCGCCCACGAAATCCACCACGTCGGTCAATTATCAGTATGGGCACGTGAAATAGGATGGAAACCTATTACGGCAAATCTCATTGACAGAGGATTATTTACATAAAGGATAACTATATAATCATGGACGAAAAAGGCGGAAATCTGCAAACAAGGTTTGCTCTTATTATTTTATAGTCTTGATGTTGCTTCTCCTGGGCCAAGACTTTGGGACATAGCGTATACCCTTTACACTTGCGTTCCTTTAAGTAGACATTATCATACCGAAACGGCTGAGGCCGTTTATTATAATCCTGCCTATGATGCCGAACGGATAAAAGAAAGAATTAAATTGTTTTTTGATTCCTATGGCATGGACGGGGTCGAAGAAGGTTGGTTAGATATGGTAATGCTTCGATTAAAGGGATTATGTAAATACATGAAACGAAAAGCTAATGAAGGAGACAGTGCTTTTCAAAAAATGTTAGGTGAGGGGCATCTAGAACATTACGAAAAGGAAATTCAGTTTGTTCATGAATATGGAAAAGAGTGGATTTAATAGAGCGGTGTAAACACATCAATTAGTGAAAGGTAGAAATAAATGGATATATCTATTCAGAAAGCTGAACAAAATGATTATGATTTATTGTTGCCCTTATTCAGGCAGGTGCATGCATTTCACGTTTTTGCTAGACCAGACTTGTATAAAGAAAACTCAACTCCAGTCGAGCGGGAGTTCTTTGAAAGCCAGCTGATTGACGTTAGTCAGCATATTTTTGTAGCGGCAATAGTCGATGATCTAGTCGGAGTTATAGTGACGAAGGAAGAAGAAATAACGGAAAATTCCTTTGTGAAAGCGAGAAAAGTGTTGGTTATCAACAGTTTATGTATTGCTGAAAGCCATAGAAATAAGGGAGTCGGCAATAAACTAACCAACTACGTTTTTGACTTTGGGAGGAGTCTCAAGGTTGATAGTATTGAATTGGGAGTATCTGAGAAAAATACTTCTGCCATTAAATTTTACAGGTCATTGGGGATGACTACAAAAAGTAGAAAAATGGAGTTTAAGTTTAACTAAAGTGCTCGGAAGTTTAATAAAACTAGTACTTAATTAAAAACTGATCAATTCTTAAGGCTTTCCCCTACTTCTGACACTATCCTCCAAATCTTCTAATGATGACATAGTTAATCATTAAAAAAACTAAAAGCAATGGCAATTGTAATAACTACATAATAAGAAAATAATGATTAAAGGCATTCATACTTGAAGTGTCAATTCAATCCCCCTTTCCTGCTATTTATAGTGAAGGGAAACAATTATATCGAAGGATCTGAAATGACTTATAGTAACCTCGAGTGTCATGGCTTTATTATGTAAAGTAAAATTCCAGCAATTAAAAACCACAACTAACGGGTACCAATCTTTCAAAAGAAGGATGGGTACCCTATTTATATTTACGATAAAATCTTGAAAATTTAGTTCAATTGTAGGCGGAGATATAAAAAGGGGAGAACCCTTACAGTTAAGTCAGGGTTCTATCAATGGTACTATGCCAAACGATTATTAAGGACTGGGGTAAAATTTAATATTTTCCCTTGACTTAAAGTTAACTTTAAGGAATAGAATGAACGCGTGATGTGTTAGGTGAATCATAGTACATCATGAAAGGAGGCTCTAAATGGATCGTATTCAAAGGAGTAAGGAAAAATTCGAACAGCTGTTTGGCGAGAGTGTTCCTGTTGCGAGTGAAACAGATCCTGATTTTCAGGACATTTTGAGCCGTTTCATTTTCGGGGAAGTTTTTGATCAAGGTGATTTGGACGACAGACAGCGGGAGTTGATTACTCTGGTTGTTTTAGCAACGAACCGAACGCTGCCCCAGCTAAAGGCCCATGTTAATGTTGCTCTCAATGTTGGACTAACATCAGCAGAAATCAAAGAAGCTGTGTACCAATGTGCGCCGTACATTGGGTTTCCCAAAACGCTAGATGCGGTCAATGAAATCAATCAGGTTTTCGAAGCGAAGAATATTGCCTTACCGGTAGAAAGCCAAAAGACAGTTAATGAAGATAATCGTTTAGAACAAGGACTAGCTGTGCAGATCGAGATTTTTGGTGAGACCATCGAAAAGTTGAGGGAAAATGCTCCAGCAAATCAGAAACATATGCAGGATTATCTTTCTGCTTTTTGTTTTGGAGATTTCTACACGCGTGGCGCCCTTGATTTGAAAACAAGAGAGTTGTTGACATTCTGTATTATAAGTGCCCTCGGTGGAGCTGAAAGTCAAGTGAAGGCTCATGTACAAGGGAATAAAAATGTAGGAAATGATAAGGAAACCCTGATTACAGCTATTACCCACTGTCTTCCATACATGGGTTTTCCGAGAACGCTGAACGCCTTAAATTGCGTAAATGAAATAATACCCGAGAACTAAAAGGTAGTTTTCAGGATTTCAAATTTTACACGCTTGAAGTGGGATTGAACAGCGTCGGACAAGTCAAGAACGATAATAGCTATTAAATACAATATGGAGGATTCAAAATGGCAAAACATGAAGAAGTGAAAGATGGAGTTATTTTTCCCGTCGGTGAGAAAAATGAAGCCTTTGCTCAGTATTTTATAGGGCAAAGTTTTCTTAAATCCTTAGTTTCTGACCCAGAAGTGAGTGTAGGGGTCGGGAACATAACCTTTGAACCAGGATGCAGGAATAATTGGCATATTCATCACGATGGATTTCAACTGTTATTAGTAACCGGAGGAGAAGGCTGGTACCAGGAAGAAGGCAAATCTGCACAATTCTTAACAGCTGGGGATGTCATTGTTACTCATGATGGGGTAAAACACTGGCATGGCGCTACGAAGGACAGCTGGTTTGAACACATTGCAATCACAGCAGGAACACCAGAATGGTTGGAACCTGTTGACGATGAAACTTACAATAAATTGTAAAACGAAAAGCATCGAATCATTTGATTCGATGCTTCATTTTGGGAATAAGAAAGTAAGGTAGAAAAGCTTTATGATTCATTTGTTATTTTTCTAATAAAGAAGTGGAGGTTTATTTTGAATCCAAAAATAGTAGATTAAAGCTCAGCTTCAGTGTACTCTTAGAAATAAATCAATCATATGGGGGTTTTCATTTGACTTATTCTATAGGAGAATTTGCCAACATCGTTAGCGTAACAACAAGTACTCTTAGATATTACGAAAAAGAAGGGCTGCTTACTCCCCAACGAGATGAAAATAATTTACGTAAATTCACCGATTCTGATATTGGCTGGGTTAAATTTTTACTTCATTTAAAAAACTCAGGAATGTCGATGACAGAATTAAAACAATATACTCAGTGGCGTGAAATAGGAGATGAAACCCTGAAAGAAAGGAAAGAATTATTAGAGAAGCGGAAACAACTCGTAGAAGAAGAAATGGAATCACTACAAAAAAATCTGGATGTATTAAATCGTAAAATTGAGTTTTATGAAGATCGATTAAAAGGACATAAATATGAATTTGTACTATAAATCCAAGAAACTCAAAAAGAACCAGGAGCTTCCATTAAAGATGACACCTGGTTCTAATTTTTACTGGTAAGAGTCGTCCCCTTTAGTCCTTGGGTATTATTTTGACTGTAGCTTTGCGGGCTCTGTCACTGATCATCGAGCTAAGATAAGAACTTTCATTATATTTTTTTTGATAGGCATTGTCTATGCGGTCGTGTATGGAACCGTCCACTGGTTCAAACTTGACTTCCTTTGTCATTCCAGCAACAGAGACCCTGCCTGCTTTCTGACGAATAGCAGAATTGTACCAACGCGAGTTTTGTCCATTATAGGCACGTACATAGAGCTCGTCTCCAACGACTACAGACCAAATCCAAGTTGGTGTGCCATAGGTTACCCCATCTTCATAAAAAGGTGAAATATGCAGGTCATCAGCTGTTTTAATCTTGTCTATTTCATTTATTGCCCATGATTTCATTATCGTTCCTCCTTCAAACAAATAGTAGATAAGAATTGGATATCGACAGACTTCTACTTCCTTTCTTTTTCTATCAAATATTCCTCCCTTATGAACTAGTTTGTTACTAATGTAAGTCTAACGGTTAAAGTGTACTTTAATGCAAGGGAAAGTAATTTTATATCACAATTGTGAGTCATTTTGGACAAAAGAAAAGGAAGATTTGGAAGAACTTAGATGCCGGGCTTGACTATATTGGTGTTTATAGATATGGAATCATTTTTTTAGGTAATGCTCTTGACTTAGAGTCAACTCTAAGTCCTATAATTGATTTCAATCAGTTGCATAGTCGCATTATTGTAATTGATTGCTTGATGCAGGGGCAGCTTACCAGTAATTCAAAAAAGGAGAGGTTCTATATGATTTTAAAAGAAAGTTATTCTTTAGCGAATGAAATGAAGATTCCTAAATTAGGTCTTGGAACATGGATGATTGATAATGACGATGTCAAACAGGCAGTCGTTGATGCTGTGGAAATCGGTTATCGCCATATTGATACAGCTCAGGCTTATCAGAATGAAAGTGGCGTCGGAGAAGGCATCCGCGCTTGTGGAGTGGACAGAGAAGAGTTGTTTATCACAACAAAACTGGCTGCAGAAGTTAAATCATATGAAGAAGCGGTTTCAGCGATTGATCAATCCTTGGAGACGATGGGACTGGATTATATTGATATGATGATTATTCACAGTCCACAGCCATGGAAGGATTTCGGTAGCGAAGATCGTTACTTCGAAGGAAACCGTGAAGCATGGAAAGCTCTTGAGGAAGCTTACGAAGCCGGAAAACTTCGTGCTATTGGATTATCAAACTTTCAAAAAGAGGACGTGGCTAACATTCTGAGTGCTTGTACCGTCAAACCGATGGTCAATCAGATCCTGGCGCATATTAGCAATACACCGATGGAATTGATTCAATATACGCAGAAACAAGACATGCTCGTTGAAGCTTATTCACCGATCGCCCACGGAGAATTGTTGAAAAACGACAAAGTGGTAGAGCTTGCAGAGAAATACGGGGTTTCCGTCGCTCAATTAGGTATTCGGTATGTTCTACAGCTCGGACTTCTTCCACTGCCTAAAACAGCTAAACCGAATCATATGAAAAATAATGCGGATGTAGATTTCACGATTTCCGAGGAGGACATGGATTTCTTGAAAAATATTGAAACCATTAAAGATTATGGCGAGGCGAGTGTCATGCCTGTATTTGGCGGGAAGCTTTAAAATAACCAATATCCCTATAGTGTGAAGAGGCCGATAAATCGGTCTCTTTTTATTATGAGCGATTTTCTGCTGGTTACGTTTTCCGGTATAACAGAGTACTAGAGGTACCTGTGGAGCTCTGCACAGCCAAGGATTATCTTAGCATCTGAAGAAAGCGGCTTAAATGGAAAGATTGACAGAAGCAGCAAAGATAAGGCTCAGAAGGAAGGAGTTCTTAAAAGGAAAGAGAAGTGGTAATAGTACTCTAGTTCAGCCAACCAAATTCGACAATAGGAAGTATTAGGGTGTGCTTTATTATTCATTAACGTCCAAATCGTAGGACAGGTTGTCATGGTAAGTATGAGAAAAGCTGATCGACGAGTTTAAGCAGAATGAAGAATTTGAGGTGGGAGGAGAAAGTAAATGAACCTGAAACTGATGGATATTTTTCGTATGGAATTTGATTTTAGTTGGGATACGGAGACATGGTTTTTACCTTTAGAATCTGCTCTTAAGGGTGTGAGTGCCTCAGAGGCGAGCTGGCAGCCGCCTGGAGGAGGAAATACAATCTGGCAGACTGTGAACCATCTAAATTATTATAACGCCGTACTGGTCAGCCAAATCAATGACCTGAATTCTGAAAAAAAAGCACCTAATCAGAAGGCCGCATTTGGGGATATAGGGGAGTCGCCCAATTCTAAATGGGAGGCAGTCTTGGCAGCGGATACATTTGGAGAGATCGGGGACCCGTCAGATTCTGAAAAATGGAAGGCTGCTGTGGCAGAAACATGCCTGATTTGTGAGAGTCTGCGTAAATCACTGGCACAGGTGAATGACGGCCGGCTGGAAGAAGAGCTAGTCGGGGGTCTGGCTCGTCAAATTTTGCACAACGTCTACCATATTGGTCAAATTGTATTAATCCGCAAACAACAAGGCTCCTGGCCGAAGGAGCGAGAATAATTGGTTGACACCGTTAGAGTGATAAGGGTCGGAATGAGCCATTGTGGGAATTATCATTGCAAAATTAATTTGTATAATTATGTAAATTTTGAAATAATGAAAAAGATTAAAGGAGGAGGAATAATGAAACCAGAAAGGATTTTTAGTCTCCTCAGCCTTATTTTTATCGTTTGTGCTTACTTGACCTATCCAATTGTACTTTTTCCTGATGCGCTGATGATTGCAGGGATCAATTTATCCATTGCAGGCTGGAGAAGTTTAGCAATGGATAAAGATAAGTGGGGATACTTTTATGGAATTTTAGCGAATATTTTTGCTTCTTATGGATTACTTAAATTTTTTGCATAAAAGTCGTCATCATTTTTTCTAGGATGGGATACAAAGGAATATAGAGGTAAAGACGTCTCTTAAAAAAACGCCTTTTATGGATCTCCAATTTCGAGTACAAACAAATAATAGTTCACAATGAGGGCGGTTATTTAATTTTACTGATCAGTTCTTTATATTGTAAATCCCCGTATCCTATTGTTGGAAAAATCTCAAATAATCTTTCAAGTAATTCAGAGGTCGGTAAGTGTGTATTCTTCATAATATATTTCATTACTGGATTGTCATCCTGAAGCATCATTATGTAAAGTTCGATCGCCTGAAACATAACCGGCATTCCTTTCATTGATGTTTTTTTGTGACGGACGAGGACTTCTTTATAGACAGGAAGATAGTGACCTAACTCCAGTTCCGTTTGTCTTACCTTAAATTCACCCTCCCTGAAACTATTCAGAAAAACTCTGCCGCTGTAACCGGATTGTTCAAGGTAAGCGAGAAGTGTAAGAAGGTTCATTTGACAAAACATATCTTCGCCAAACCATAGGACGATACATTGATAATTGTTGGTAAAGAGGTTATTTAGAGGGCTGATTACCTTGGTGATATAATCTTCAACTAACTCATTGTGTCCCGCAGCTCTTGTCTTTATGAATTCCTTACTAAATATATTTTCGGTTGTGGCGTGTACACACATTGCTTCATTAAATGGAGCGTAATCTGAATTCCCCATCATTTTATTATTGTGAAATTCATCATACATAACCTGGCCATTTAATAGATGAAGGACTTGTTCATCAGAGAAATCACTGGTTTCCGAATGTAATTGATCAACGTTCATTTTTTGTGAAAAATCCATTTCGAATAACTCCTCCTTACCATAGATTGTTAGATTATGAATCGATTGAACCGGCATTTTATTGAGCTGATATTCTCTGGGACTTATGCAAAATGCGCTCTTAAACGCCTTGCTGAATGCTTCTTGGGAAGAGTAATCATAGTCAAAGGCAGTATCAATGATTCCCTTCCCATGTTCTAAGTGCTCTGTAACTAAGAAGAATATATCGGCTAATGGTTAAACCTGTGATTTGGTGAAATTTACATGAACAATAATAAGAGGCAAACCCCATATCATCAGCCAGTTCATCTAATGGGAATTTACTTTTCAGTCTGTCTTCAATTCAATCAATCATTGATGCAACATTCATTCAGCTCCCCTGAAATATATTATAAGGGATATTCTCATTGTACTTTTGATATTAATTGTGATTTCTATCTAAATAAGATCCAAAACAGCAGACTTTTGCTTAATAAGGTACATGAACGTGAATTAATTATTGCAAGGATTAAGGATTTAAGCAATTTTTATCACGGATCAAAGTTACTGACTGGTCAGCTCAGCTATTATGCATAATGTTATTGAAGACTTCATATTTAAATGGAACGTGGAGGAGATTACGATTAAGACACTCATTGATATCGGGAACAAAAAACTCGAGCTATGGATGAAAGGAAAAGGAAAGACGATCATCATTCAACCTGGTTTGATGAGCTCTGTAGCTGAATGGGAAGGTTTATGTGAAGAGCTCTCAAAAAGTGCTAGAGTTATTACTTATAATAGAGCAGGGTTAGGTAGAAGTGATAAGGGAAGCACCCCGAGAAATCGTAAAGAGAATGCAAGGGGTCTTCATGATCTAATAATAACCCTTGGGGTAGTATCTCCTATTATCTTAGGTCATTCGTACGGAGGGCTCGTTCTTCAACAATTTGCTGTGGATTATTCAACCATAGCTGGGGGTTATATTTTAGTGGACTCCACCTCTTATGATGCTTATAAGCTGGATGAAGTTGAGATTGAAGGAGAGGATGGAAATAGTACTGCAGCTTGGATAGAAAAATGCAGATTCTATTCCAGTCTTGCTGAGGAAGATCTACAAGTAGAAATGGCAGACTGGATTAAAGAACTTAAAAAATCACTACCAAGCAGTACCCATTTAGAAGTAGAGGAATTTATGAGTAACCCATCCATGTACGAGACTTTATGTGAAGAACTTGAATTTGATTTCTTGTCCAGCAGGGTTACTAATCACTACGAATTTTTTCCTGATACCCCCACTATAGTGATTGGCAGAGACCCTGAGGCTTCCATTACACAAATGATAAAAGATGAAGGATTATATAAGTCAGAAGCAGAGGAAATAGAAACCATATGGCAATCATTAATCCGCAGCCAAACTAAACTGAATGCTAACACCAAATATATATTGGCTGAAGGCTCCGGGCACAGTGTTCATCTTGATAAGCCTGAATTTATAAAAAGAGCTGCCGCCTCCATTCTTAATCAAAAAGCTGAATAAACTTGTTTTGCTTGCTCAAATAAAGAGAGTTCAAATCAACTTTCTATTACAGGGGGAAAAAATTTGGTCAATAAATCTCTAAAAATTACTTCAAATATTTATAATCTGCTTTTATCGCTGGGAGCGTTCTACACTGGGATAACCATGCTTTCAGGAAAAGGGGTTTTTGCTTCGTTTCCAGATGAATGGATGGGAAAGGTTCCCTTTAACAATTGGGCAAGTCTAGCTGTATTCGCAATTATTCTATTCGGATTTGGAAATGCGGCAGTTTCCATTTATGGATTCATAAAAAAAGAAGCTAACTTATTTTTATTTACTATTATTATGGGGACAATCTTTCTTGGTTGTAATCTAATTCAACTCATTTTGTTGAAAGAATGGTACCTTGCAACGGTAGAATTCATGTTATTCAGCTTCGTTCAACTATTGCTCGGGTCACTTGGTTTCATCACGAATAATTCGAACCAGGCTTAAGGTAAGCGAAGAAAGCCCCTTTTAGTAGTTTTATATACCAAGTTGATAAAAGTGTAATAGTAGCAGCATGAGAACAGTCATCAAGGATAGGGAGATATCAAAAATAATGGTTTGGATGGTTGTTTAATCCAGATGGAGAAAAGTAACCCAGGGGCTTAGAGAGGAGAATGAAATTGAAAATGATTTTTTTACTCGTTTCTTTATGTATTAATGTTTTTTACATCATGAGTGCCCTATTTATCTTTCATATACGGTTTTCACTGATGGCAGAAACAGGTTTTGGATTCTTTTTTCTTGTAAGTGTGCTTTTATCATTAGCTTTTCTTCTTCGATCCCACAGAGAGTCAAAGGCTTTTTCCATTTTATTCGTGATGATCCTCTGTTTAAATATGGCTTCGCTTGGTTGGCTTACTTTTTCTACCTACCTGTCCGTTTTAATGGGGTAGTATCTTTATTTTGGATGAGAGGTTAAATTGTGAGTAGATTCATGAAGGGAATGAGGCTGTCTATAGGTATATTACCAATTCTTCTTTTTTATGTCTCTTCCTGTCACAGTCTTTGTCATAGTGATAGTTCTTAGACTTTCTTAAGAGGTGAAAGGAGGAGAACATTGGCTGCTGGAATAATGATGTTTAGCTTTGATTATTCAGCTCATTGATTTCTCTTTCAATAAGAAATACTGAAATTTCAAATGCTTCAATCCGCCTTTTTGCTAAAGTGATTTGAGATTTATACGAATTCGGATTGTCTTTAGCTTCAAGAGTTTTTATCGTTTCTCTAAGTTTGTGTAGAGTGGAGTCAATCTGCCGCTTTGCTTCAATTAATTCAGATTCATTAAAGTCCATTTACTTGCAGCTCCTTTATTAGCTGTGATTTGTTCATATTACTTTCTGATCTTCAGTAAGTCAAATGCTCCTTAGGCAATCTTTTATCATCAAATATGAAGTGTAAGTAGTTGACTATAGTAAAGAGTTATTGTTATTCTGTTAAATAGAAAGATCGTTCTATCTAATGTGAGGAGTGCTGAATGATATGAGTGTAAAAAGAGATACATTACTGGAAGTAGCAGAACGATTGTTTTATGAGCACGGGTTCCGTGGTGTAGGGTTAAAACAGATCATTAGTGAAGCTAATGTAGCAACGATGACGCTGTATAACCATTTCTCCTCCAAGGACAATTTGGTCGAGGAAGTACTTAGGCAGCGGGAGGAACGCTATTGGTCTTATTTGGATACACAGGTAGAAATGGATTCAGAGTCCCCTTTCATTTTAGTTGTTGAAGCTCATGGTCGTTGGTTAAAGGAACAATCCTACAGAGGATGTATGTTTCTAAGAGCGATTGAAGATTATGCAGGAACGGACAATGACATTGAAAATATTGCAAGAGGCCACAAAGCCAAATTACTCAAATATTTTCAGCAGCTCGCTCAACGAAAAGGAAAAGATAATGAGCTGGATTTAGCTCATCAATTTACACTTCTTCTTGAAGGAACCACTTCGATGACCACATTAATTGGTGCGGAGAAAGCAACAGAACACTCTATTGCGATGGCGAGGACACTTGTCCAACATACATCGTAATTTTTTTACCTGAAAATTAGAAAGGTCGTTCTATATAATTTTAATGAGTTAGGATGAATACCATGAAATTTTCAAGGCTCGTTTTCCCGGGAGTTACTATGATTGCTGCTACCTACGGATTGGCAAGGTTTAGTTTTGGACTGCTTCTTCCAGAAATACGGGAATCACTTAAAATGTCCGAATTTGCATCAGGAGTCATTTCTTCACTGTTTTATTTAGCTTATTGCTTCACTATCATTTTATCTACGGTGGTCACTACAAAGAAAGGGCCGAAAAGAATGATCATCTCAGCCGGACTGTCAGCCTTTACTGGAATGTTGTTGATGGGTGTGACACCAAATGCATGGGTGCTTGCGTTAGGAGTGTTATTTGCTGGAGGAAGCACGGGTCTGATCTCTCCACCTTATGGTGCAGCGATTTCGCTTTGGATTACAGAGGATAAGCAAGGAAAAGCCAATACATGGATCAATTCAGGAACAAGTTTTGGTATAGCTCTTTCTGGGTTGGGAGCGATTCTACTAGCATCCAATTGGAGGCTGACGTATATAATTTATGCGATCATGACCTTTCTAATAGTGGCATGGAATTTTACAGCGATTCCGAAAGACGGCAAAAACCCAAGGTTAAGATTGAACAAAGGGAATCTAGCTATAAGAGGAATTAAAGGCGCAATCTCTTTATCTTTGGCGTCTCTTACCTTAGGGATTTCTACAGCTGCGTTCTGGACTTTTTCCCGATCATTTATTGAAGCGGCTGGTGATTATCCTGCTTGGCAGCTGTCTGGATTTTGGGTCATCATAGGGATGTTTGGTGTCTTGGGAGGTTTTTCCGGTGCTCTAGTAGAGAGAAGAGGATTGCCTTAGTTAGGAAGTTTGTCCATTGCTTCAGCATCGATCATATTGGCTGTGATGCCAGGTAATTGGTTGGTCGCTTTCTTATCGGCCGGGTTTTTTGGAGGCTCGTATATCTTGTTAACGGGAGTACTGCTTGTCTGGGGAATCCGTGTATTTATCACAAATGCATCCTTAGGTATTGGGGTTCCCTTTTTACTATTGGCTTTGGGACAAGTCATAGGGTCGATACTCGCTGGATGGTTTATTGGGAAATGGGATTTTGCTGCTTGTTTCATCGTTTATGGGGGATCGGAATTGTGGCTGCCTTTATAGGTCCCAAAAAGGCTGAGAGGGAATTGCGCTGAATATAGAATACATTAGAATAAGAAGAACGTTAAACATCATTATTTCGTATGCTGATCAGAGAACCAGAGCCCGTTACGAAAGCAATGGATTAACTTGATAATATGATTCAAAAATATGGAGCGAGTGATTCATCAGGTCTCTATTATCCTTGAAAAATAGGAGAATAAATTTAGAGGAGAACGAAGATGCACTATACTATAGAAGTATCAATGAAACAGAACGAAAAATTTTCAACCTTCTTACAGAAGAAAATTAAGGAATACAATAATAAACACTCCATCCATCATAAAGAAGTTAGGAAAAGCGGAGCAGTACAGCCAATAAATGTGATGGTATCGAATGACGATGAAAGTTGGATTGGTGGTTTGAACGCAGATTTTTATTGGGACTGGCTCGAGATTAATGATTTTTGGGTTCATAAAGAATACCGGGGAAAAGGTTTAGGAGCACACCTTCTTGAAAAAGCTGAAAAAATCGCCAAAGAGAAAGGAGCAAAGAAAGCACTTTTAACTACTTTTGAATTTCAAGCTCGTACTTTTTATGAAACCAAAGGTTATCAAGTTGTAGGTGAAGTTAAAGATTACCCTCCTGGCAGTAGTTATTTTACGATGGTAAAGGTGCTTGTTTAACAAGGTTTTGTGGAGTCTTTGAAAAGGGAGCATATCAGTAACATGAAAAATTTGCTCCCTTTTTTGGTTTGTCAAACAAGCTGTTAGAACGGGGAGGGCAACCCTCTACAGATAAATTCAACTTTCTAAGCAAATAGAATTAACGGCGGCGCCCTGTTTAGAGGTGGATACTGAATAGGAATTCACAAGCAGGAAGAGAGTCATCGTCTGCGTTTACGCTCCGTATTTCACAATGTTAGCATCTCTCGTTGAAAAATTTATGGCTAATCAGGACAACTTTTGAATAGACCTTTCAATTGGCCATTCCCCTTTAAAAATCCCCCTTTCTTGACCTAAAGGATTCTGAAAAAATCTTTAACTATGTATTTCCGTATGGGTTGATGGCTTTATTGCATAGGGCAGACGTGCAAGAAGACTGTATTTTTAATGATTTTTGTATAAAAATGAGAAAAATGGCTGTTTTAGTCTGTCTATTCTGACTATTCTCATTTTGTTGGCCGTATTGACTATGATAGAAAAATTGATGTGTTTTACTATAAAAATAGTTAACAAGTTGCTAACCAAAGCGACCAATAAATGGTATGGGAGGTCTTAGATGCTGAGAGTCGCTGTAGTGGGAGTCAATAATATCGGTAAGATCCATTGCCAGTATTACCGTAAGAATCCGGATACCCAGCTTACAGCTGTTTGTGATTTAGTGGAGGAACGCGCCAGGGTGGCAGCAGATCAATTTGGAAGTAACGCCTACACCGACTTAGAAGTTCTTCTTGATAAAGAAGAGATTGATATTGTCAGTGTGGCGACAGCAGGTAAGGAGAACGGGAGTCATCATTATCTTCCTGTAAAACTGGCGATCGAAGCAGGGAAGGATGTCCTTGTCGAAAAGCCGATCTCTAACACTATTAAAGAAGCAAGGGATATGGTCCGCCTTGCCGCTGAGAAAAAAGTTCGATTTGCTTGTAACTTAAATCACAGCTTCGTCCCTGCAGCCTTAAAAGGAAAGAAGTTGATTGCTGAAGGAAAATTGGGTACCTTGTTATTCATTAACATGAAGCTGACCATTCAGAATTCGAAAGATTGGACACCATGGTTTCATATGCGGGCTCTACACCCTCATTCCATTGATGTAATGCGCTATTTTGGCGGAGATATCAAGCGGGTCCAAGCATTCATGACCAAAGCTCCTGGGAGAAACACATGGTCAACGGTTTCCATTAATATGGAATTCAGCTCAGGGACTGTCGGTCATTTGACAGGAAGCTATGATATGTCGAGAAGGCACCCGATAGAATTTTGCGAAGTTGGTGGGGACAAAGGAAGATTCACGATAGACAATGTTTATGAAAATTTTACTTTCTATCCGCACGGCAGCGATGAGCTGACTGTATTACGAAATTCAATTATGACAGGTGTGGGCACATTTAATGAGACATTTACAAATCGATTTGATCATTTCATCAGGCAAGTGAAGGCAGGAGTAGCACCTGATAACATCGATGCATCCGGTGCTGATGCACTGGCAGGACAGGAAGTCATCGAAGCTGCTATTAGGTCCTGGGAACAGAACGGGAAGGTTGTGGAAGTTCCGCAAGTTAAGAAAGCATTTGTTATTTAAACATGATTTAATAAATGCCTAATGAAAACTCTTGCACTTAGACTCCCCATCTTATACTTAAGAACATTAAAGTCAATCGAAGAAAAATGACTGATGACGTCAATTGAAGCCGACAACTACCCTTTCCAAGTTTGAGGAGGACACCGGAGGCAGCTTGTAAAACAGTGATAAACGTATGCTGTCTTTTTTTGTAACTTTAATGAAAGCGCTAACATTTAAGTGCTTATTGACTGTTCTACACTTAATAATGATTGAGGAGGATGGAAATATGAGTAAGGTGAAGTCCAAGCGGTTTGGTTTACTGATAAGTATTTTCGTAATTTGTATGATCCTTGCCGGTTGCGGGGCAGAGGAAAGCGGGGCCTCAAGCGGCAGTGGTGGTGACGATACGTTGACGATGCTTGTCTCAGAAACAGCTGATACGCCTGGGTTCCGTGCGGTTGTTGAGAAGATTGAAGATGAGTTGGGAATAAAAACAAAAGTGGAAAAAAGACCTGGAGGACCAGAAGGGGAGAACATCGTTAAAACTCGACTGGCCACTGGCGACATGGCAGATCTTGTTCTCTTTAACTCTGGATCTCTGTTAATGGCTCTTGACCCAGGCAAACACTTTGTTGATCTGAAGGGTGAACCATTTATGGACAAGGTCATGGATTCGTATAAGGAAGTGGTCAGCAAAGACGGTCAAATCTTCGGTATTCCTGCCAAATCCAGCCAGGTAGGCGGGTGGCTTTATAACAAAAAAGTGTACAAGGAGTTAGGATTATCCGTTCCAAAGACGTGGGATGAATTGATGGCTAACAATGAAAAAATCAAAGCGGCAGGCAAAACGGCTGTCATTGGAACATATGGGGAAACATGGACCTCTCAGCTGCCAATTCTTGCTGACTTCTATAATGTTCAGGCAGAGGTCCCGAGTTTTGCTGAAGAATATACCGCAGGCAAAGCAAAATACGCATCCACTCCGGAGGCATTAAGAGGGTTCGAAAGAATTCAGGAAATAAGTGAAAAAGGTTACATGAACGACGATTATAATGTTGCTTCTTATAATCAAGGAATGAAAATGCTTGCAGAAGGAACAGGCGTTCATTACCCTATGCTTACTCAAGTACTTCCCCTAATTGCCGAAAATCATGGGGAACTTGTCAACGATATTGGTGTCTTCCCGCAGCCAAGTGATGATCCGGAAGTGAACGGTCTGACTGCATGGATGCCGGATGCAATTATGATCAATAAAGAGAGCAAAAATGTAGAAAAGGCTAAAAAATGGTTGGAGTACTATATCTCAGATGAAGCCCTGGAAGTCTATACGTCAAAAGAAAAAGCGATCGGTCCATTCGTCCTGAAAGGTGTGGAACTTCCGGAGGATTCCTATCCGGCAGTCAAGGAAATGACTCCTTACTTTGAATCGGGCAATGTAGCCCCTGCCCTGGAGTTTGTATCGCCAATTAAAGGGCCGAACCTTCCACAGATATGTACATCGATCGGAAGCGGCACGATGAAAGCAGAAAAGGCTGCCAAAATGTACGATGAAGATGTCGAGAAGCAGGCTAAACAGCTTGGCCTTGACTGGTAAGCTGGCCGAAAAAAGTGAAGGACTCTGTAGCTTTTTTAACAGAGTTCTTCTTTATAAGGAGTGTAGCGGATGATTAATTCAAAAAAAATGTATCCTCTTTATTTTTTACTGCCGGCTGGAATTATCTATTCCGTCTTTTTCCTTTTACCAACAGGAATGTCTTTCTTCTACAGTATGACGTGGTGGACCCTCGACGATTGGGAGTTTATCGGATTCGATAACTTCATCCAGTTTTTTCAAGAGCCTTCACTGAGAATCGGTTTTCGAAATACATTGATTTTTGCCTTTACGACAATGGGCGGAAAAGTAATCATCGGGCTATTGCTGGCTGTCTTTCTCTGTTCTAAAATCAGGAATAAAAACTTTCTTCGTTCGGTTGTTTTCTTCCCTGTACTTCTCAGTACGATTGCTGTCGGAATCACCTTTAAAACCATGATGCATCCAACAACAGGTCTGATTAATACTGCGTTAGCCAAAATCGGGATTACCGGTCCAAATTGGCTTGGTGATCCCAGTATCGCCCTTTTGTCGGTAGCCATGACAGATATTTGGAAAGGGGTTGGAATTGCCACCGTTATCTTTATAGCGGGGATAATGGCGATACCAAACCATTACTACGAAGCGCTGAAGATTGACGGAGGGAATGCTTTTCAAGGGTTTTGGCATGTAACCCTTCCTCTGTCAAGGCCGGCATTGAACACGGTTATTATTCTAGCTTTGATCGGTGGTTTGAGAACATTTGATTTGGTTTGGGCGATGACAGGAGGAGGACCAGGGTTCAGTACAGACTTGCTGGCTTCGATTGTGTACAAGCAGTATGCAGGAGGATTTTATGGTCTTGCTACCGCAGGAAACGTGCTGTTGTTCCTGTTTGTAGGGTTGATTGCTTTTCCAATCTTTAAATTTCTTAACCGCAAAGAGGTGGATCTATGAGTTTGAAAAATGAAGGAAGCAATGCGCTGAAAGAATCACAAGTGCAAACAGTCAAGACGGAAAATGACAACCACCCGGCAGTGAGCCCGAAGAAGAAAAAAAAGAAGGCACACGGTCTTCTGGCGGTTGAAATAGGTGCCGTACTTGCAGCAATCCTGTTTTTCGGCGTTCCATTTTATTTCGTCATCGTCAACTCATTCAAAACAAGTGGAGAAGCGGCAGCTATGAATCTATCCTGGCCTAATGCCTTCCAGGCCATCGAGAACTACCGGGAAGTGCTCACATTAAATGATGGGATTGTTCTTCGAGCGTTCATGAACAGCACAATTATTACGCTGGGTGCGATTATAACCCTGATTATCGTCTGTTCCATGGCTGGATTTGTCCTGCAGCGCAGACCAGGGTTATCTAAAAAACTCAACTATGTCATTCTGGCTGGTTTGATGATCCCACCCTCCATCGTACCAACGATTTGGGTGTTACAATCTATCGGTTTATTTAAAACGATGCCGGGGATCATTTTCCTGGAATCTGCTTTGCATTTTTCGTTTGCTACTCTTCTGTACACAGCCTTTGTAGCAACGATACCTAAGGAGTTGGATGAAGCAGCCCTTATTGATGGGTGCGGTCCGTTCAGCTTATTTTTCCGAATTATCTTCCCATTGTTAAAACCGGTGACTTCTACTGTTATCGTTTTGTCATCCATTCAGATTTATAACGATTTTGAAAACATGCTTTATTTTTTTCCGGGAGCAGACAATGCCACCGTGCAATTAACACTTTATAACTTCACCGGCCTGTATGGAACTTCCTATCACCTGTTGTTTGCTGACGTGATCATGATTTCAATTCCACCGCTTATTTTGTTCATTTTCTTCAATAAGAAGATTGTAGCTGGGATGACCGCTGGTGCGGTAAAAGGATAATGATCATGAAAGCAAGGGGACGAATACCTTGCCAAACGTTCCCTTTGCGTTGTCTACATACGGAATTGTCCAGGTCAGCTATGAAGTAGGCTGAATGCACAATGAAGTCGACTGTTTTCACGTGCTATGATAGAAAAATAAACAAGAGGAGAGAAAAAATCTCTTACATCCACGATTATATAAAAATATGTAAGCGTTTTAACGTTTATCGGACTAGCTAAACAAGGAGGAAAATAAATGAAATTAGGAGTAAATTCGGTGTTATTTGGTGGTTTTGACTTGGCGACAGCTGTGGAATATATCAAATTTTCTGGTTATCAGGGGATCGAATTGGCTTCAATTGAAAACATGGCCGTACACCTAAATGATAGGGCAGGAGACGGTGAATTGAGGGAGATCCGCAAGCTGGTGGAAGATGCTGGACTGGAGTTTTACTGCGTCGAAGCGGCCACCGATATTTTGGTTCCGGAAAACCGTGAACGGACAAAACGGGTTTTTGAAAGAGCTGCAAAGCTGGGAATTCCAATGGTCACCTCTGGCAGCGCCGGTGAATCAGACAACGAAGAAAAAACAGAAGCTTCTCTCCGTGCCATCGAAGAATTGGCGCAGGCGGCAGGGGACGCTGGCATCAAATATGCGTTAAAACTACATTATGGGCAAAGCATCTACAATACAAAAACGGCCCAGCGGTTAGTGGAAGAAGTGACGCAGCCGGCCTTAGGTCTTAATTTTGATGCGACTCATGTGGGACGGGTTGGAGATGATCCTGTTCAGGCTATCGAAGCTTTGCAGGATCATATCATCCATACCCATATCCGGGATACGTTTATCGAACAGCTGAAAATCGCAGCACCGGAATATCAGATTGCCGGCCGGGGGACCGTACCATTAAATGAAGTCGTAAACAAAATGGTAGAAACGGGGTACCAAGGAGCGACAGTGCTCGAAATCATTGGGGCCAAAGATTATTCCTTGCCGAAAGTTACCGCAATCGCCGCCGAGAGCCATGGGTATTTAAGCCGCTTATTCCAGGAAGCTAATGAAAGAAAGGAGCAGATTCAATGGTAAAAGTTGCAGTCGTAGGGGTTGGAAATATTGGGAAAATTCACTGTCGTTACTACAGCCAAAATCCGGACGTTGAATTGGTGGCTGTATGTGATTTGATCGAAGAGCGCGCTCAAGAAATGGCGGATTTGTACGGTTCGAAAGTTTATACGGACATAGAGGTCATGCTCAATAAGGAAGACATCGAAGTTGTCAGTATCGCCACTGCCGGAGAGGAAAACGGCGGAGATCACTTCCGGCCAGCGGTCTGTGCGCTTGAAGCCGGAAAAGATGTACTCGTTGAAAAGCCGATATCCAATGATATTGAGAAAGCAAGAGAAATGGTTTGCCTGGCAGCAGAAAAAAAAGTACGGCTCGTCAGCAACTTAAACCACCGCTTCGTACCGGCTGCTTATAAAGGCAAGGAGTTGATTCAAAAAGGGGATTTGGGATCATTATTGTTTTTGAACATGAAATTGACGATTCAAAACCCGAATGAAACGAGCCCATGGTTTCACCTTCGTGCCTTGCATCCTCATTCAGTTGATGTGCTTCGTTATTTTGCCGGTGACATTAAACGTGTTCAGTCCTTTATGACTAAAGCACCTGGCCGGGAAATCTGGTCGACTGCTTCGATTAATTTAGAATTTGCCTCTGGTGCTGTGGGACATTTGACTGGAAGCTATGATATGGCGGGGCGCCACCCGATTGAGTATTGCGAAGTGGCAGGAGATCAGGGACGGTTCATAATCGATAACGTCTATGAAAATTTCACATTTTATCCACACGACAGTGATGAATTGATCGTACTAAGGAACTCGATCATGAGTGGTGTCGGCAGCTTTCAGGAAACGTTTAAAAACCGTCTTGATCACTTCATCAAGCAAATTATCGATGGTGTTGAGCCTGGCAAAATGGAGGCATCCGGAGCAGACGCTTTAGCCGGCCAGGAAGTCATTGAAGCGGCTATACGCTCCCAGCAGGAAAATGGCATGGCAATCGACGTTACGCCTGTTAACAAGGAAGTTTTCCTATGATCAGAAATAAGTATAAGTTATACCTGATGGATAAACATCGAGAAGAGGTAGAGTTATTCTGCATACGATCAAGTTAAAGAGCAGCATTCCTGTTGCCGGTTTGTACATCAGGCTCGTATATTCGTCCCAGGAAGCGTTGGCTTTATTCACTTCAATTCCTTATGATGTGGAAGGCTGATTTCAGAAGAAAACGAAGGGCGGAGGTTTGATGAGGTTAAAAAGCAGTGAGTTTATGAGTGAAAAGGACTTCCCTTTCTGTATCAATCGGAAAATCCACACGAAGCGAAACCTGCCGCCAGTCCATGATCACGATTTTATTGAATTGGTCTATGTACTGGAAGGGGAGGCAGAGCATATTTTTGAAAGGGAAGGCTATGGAATTGAAGCAGGAGATGTGTTCATTATTAATCCTGGTGAAGTCCATACGTATAAAATCGGCCACGGGCACCGGTTTGAGATCATCAACTGCTTGTTCATGCCCACTCTATTCGATGAAGCATGGCTGAGAGGGCTTGGCATTTCCGAATCGATGGATTATTTCTATGTGCACCCCTTTCTCAATACGAATGATCGGTTTCATCATTGTTTGAATTTAAGGGGAGAAGATGCCGTAACCGTTTTATCTTCTTTTGAAACCATCATTGAAGAATATGTGGAAAAACGGAGCGACTACATGACACTGATTCGGCTCAAGCTTGTCCAGCTTCTGTTGCAGCTATCGAGGTATTACGGGGAAAAAGCGACATTCCCATGTAAGGCCAGCCGCCGTAAGCAGGAACGGAAAATTTTTATTCAGCGTATTTGCGGCTATATCGAACGTCATTACAATCAAAAGCTGTCATTAGGTGTTCTTTCCGAGTTGTTCAATATAAGCTCCAGACACTTAAACCGTATTTTTAAAGAAGAAACAGGAAAAACGGTCATTGAATTCGTACACCATGTCCGGATTAACAAAGCGAAAAAGCTGTTTACCGATACAGACAAAAAAGTGCTGACAATCGCTATGGAAGTAGGTTATGACGATCCAGCTTTTTTCACTCGTCTATTCACAAGGGAGGTTGGCTGTTCTCCTGGCAAATACAGAGGTTTAGATCATGATAAAGGGATGCTCGTATAAACCATTTAAAGGAGGAATCAGGGATGACGAATAAACCAAATGTCATTTTATTTGGTATTGATAGTTTGCGAAGGGATTTCATGAGCAGTTACGGTTACTACCACCAAACCACCCCGCACATTGACAAATTTGCTGAAGAGGGGGTTTTGTTCGAAAAACATTTCAGCCCAAGTATTCCGACTACTCCGGCGTATGCATCCATGTTGTCCGGCAGGGATTGCTTTGGCACCGACGTTGTCGCGTTGAGGCATAAGGGACCTATGGGCGAAGGTACGAAAACATTAGCGGAAATATTAGGGGATAATGATTACAATACGACCTGTGTCGGATTCTCCAATAATCCTTCTGCAAGAGGATTCCAAAAATACTTGGACTACGAAGCATGGCTGCCGGATGAAACGGGACGATGTCCGAAAGCAGAAAACCTGAACGACGTTGCCATCCCTGAATTGAAACGGCTGCAGGCAGAAGAAAAACCTTTCTTCTTGTTCCTGCGTCATATGGACCCGCATTCGCCTTACATGCCTCCTCGTCCTTTCGAGAGAATGTTTTATGCCGGAGATGAAAAGGATCCGGACAATAAATCAATGGAACCCGTCTATAACTTCAAACCACATGCTGATTTCTTTAAATCCTGGATCCCGAAAGGTGTGACCGATAAGGATTATGTCATTGCTCAGTATGAAGGGGCGATCGCTTACATGGATGCATGCATCCAAAATATCTTCGCTCAAGTTGAAGAGCTGGGAATAGAAGAAGAAACATTAATTGTAGTGACAGCCGATCACGGCGAAACGCTGTACGAGCATGAATGTTACTTCGACCATCACGGTATGTATGACAACTGCCTGGTCGTTCCACTGATTTTTCAGTATAAAGGCAGGCTCCCTGAAGGAAAACGTCTGACGGATCCGACATTAATTCAGGACATTACCCCGACGATCCTGGAGATAATCGGTATCGAAACAGACCTTCCATTCGACGGACGAAGCCTTGTTAACATGATTAATGGAGATGGACCAGAGCCAGTAGCTGAATTTTACATTACCGAATGTACATGGATGCGTAAACATGGCTGGCGTACTCCAGAATGGAAGCTGATTCAGGCCCTGGAGCCGGACTTTCACTTCAAGCCTGAAATAGAGCTGTATAACCTTATCAAAGATCCGGGAGAAAATCGCAATGTGGCAGACGAAGAGCCTGAAGTAGCCGCCTTGCTGCAAAAACGGATGAAGGCATACATCGCCAAGCGTGAGAGGGAAACAGGCAGGGTCAATCCGATGTACACTAACACCGGCTATCATGGCTTTGGTGAGGAGCCGATGGAAGATTCCCAGCAAGCCTATGAGACTATGTATTTGGGATCTATAACAAAAGCAAAAGGCCTGCAGGCGGATGATAAGAAGCAAACAGTTAAATAGAAGAGAGAAAACCGGACCTTTTGGAGGTCCGGTTTTCGTTTTAGTTTTCGGCATTTATTATTGATATTACTATTTATCAAAAGGAAAAAGTGTTAGTTGACTCTGAGTTAGCTTTTACGCTTGTAATAAGAGTGATTCCAGACGTTCCCGCGATGGATTCTCTTTCCACTCCTCCCAAGTAAGGCCGACTTCATTTAGTATATTCTCGATCCTTTTTCGGAAAGGCAGGCCTTCTGTATTCAGTTGATGCATCATGGGATCTTCTTTCCCCTGGAGGATAAGATCTATCCAGGCATCCAGTTCTTTTTCAAATTGTTCAGCCAGCTTAGGGAAAGAATCTGCAATGTTCACCATTTCTTCTGGGTCGGCTTTTAAATCATAGAGCTCTTGATCTGGTCTCGTGAATAATCCGCTGTCGTAATTGCGGATAAATTTGTACCGTTCAGTCCGGATCCCGCGAGCAGACTGCCAGGCACATTCGCTTAAGTAAATCCTCGATTGTGTACCTTGTTCCTGACCAAGCATAGCCGGCCATAAACTTTTTCCGTCTATCTTCTCTGGAACGGCGGGACACTTTATACGAGAGGAAGCTGCTTTATCTATGGACTCTAAAATAGTCGGGAGTAAATCGACCTGCTGGACAAATCCACTCACACGTTTCCCCTCCGGAATGTAAGAGGGCATTCTCATGATCAAAGGTACTCTAACCGTCTGTTCATATAAACCGCAGTGATCCCAATAGATATCATGTTCTGTCAGACTTTCTCCATGGTCTCCAAACAATATGAGCATAGTATCGTCTTTAATACCCAGTTCTTCTAAGTAATCATCGACTTCTTTCAGCCTGTCGTCCAAGTAACGAACTTCTGCATCATACAGGGAATTCACGTATTGGGCATCCGTGACAGGGCCGATCAGGTCAAAATGATGGTTTTTAAAAAAAGGATAAGCCAAATGGTTGTAAGCACCATCCATACTTGTATTGTGAGGATCGTATGGATCACTACTGCTATCATAGAATTGTTTATATTCATCAGGAGGGAGGTAAGGAGTATGGGGATCCCAGTAATGAAGGAATAAGAAAAAATCTTCATCCTTATGATCCCGTAGCCACGGTTTGGCCAGTTCATTGACCGTTTTTCCATCGATCCACCGTTTTTCCCCGACGCTGTTGATATAATAGCGGTAACCTCGGGCAAACCATTCTTGTAAATGATATAAATTATCGACAGCTCCAGTAGTAAATCCGCTTTGCCGCAGCATACTCGGCAGCCACTCTGTAGACTTTGGGAGGTGCGACAATGTGGAACCATGAGAGACAACCCCCGTCCGCAGCCCCGCTTTGCCTGTGAAGATAGAAGTATGAACAACTTCTGTAGGAATATCTTGAGAGTAAGCGCTTTCAAATAAAGCCCCTTCAGAAGCGATTTTATCTATATGAGGACTGGTCGGTTTGTGGTAACCATAGCAGCCTAATCGATCAGCCCTTAAAGAATCAAGTGACATCATAATTATTTTCACGTAATGGCCTCCTATTGGATAAACAAATTCCAGAATGACGTTTTACCATTATTGTACTATTTGTTAATGGTTTTCACGATAGCCGATCAAGCCATCTTCATGGTCGATCCGGCCTTGCTAGGAAGCCTGTTTCGTTACCTTGTTCTTTTTATCAATTTTCTGGAAAGATAAAACTGCAGCCCACATAATCAAAAAGGACAGCAGGCTGGCGCTGAAGATCGGGAGAAAACTTGGAGAATAAAGAATGACTATATAAATAATGAGGGTTCCGGCAATCATCATAATGGTGGATAAAGGAGAAATAACCATCACAAGAAAGGCGGTTTTCAATACTTGGAACACCTTCATTTGATAATGAACAAAAACTGGAAAAGCATACAAGAGAGTCAACACGTAGATTGAGGACAGAATCAGTAAGAGAAAATGCAGCCAGCGAAATGAATTTTCAGATTGATCAAGAAGCATAAAATCCACGTATAAGGTGAAGCCGACAGCGAAAAGGACATAGCCAAGCAGACTGCTTCTTAGGAAGTCCTGTTTGTAAAATTTCCAAAATCTCTTAAATACAGGGATCTCCGTTTCCCCAAGCAGCCATTGACGTACCACAGCGAACATAGCCGTAGTAGCTGGGAATACTCCCAGCACAATTCCACCTAATAGGGAAAAGCAGAACCATAATAGATTTAGATAAGCGAATTTTACAATCCACTCGGGAATCTTAAGAAATCCTAACCCAGTATGCAAAGCCTAACCTCCTCTTCTATTTATTTGTAAGCGCTTTTATAAAATTGTATCAAATAGGAAAGAGTTTTTGTATAAAAATCTTATCCTGGAAAATGAGTCTTCAAAACTGTACTGATGATTTCATCAGTCTATGCATTTTATATATAGGGAGGCTTATCCGTCTACGGAACTCTTCTAGTTTAAGAATAATATGGAATTTTTCGGTAATTTTCCTTATTTTTCATCGAACCAAGAATATTCAGGTTAATGTATTTCTTTTCAGGGTAGGAAATAGGAGTATTTAAAAAACTTGTAAGAATGGTGATTAGATGGGGTTCTTTTACTATATAAAGAAATATCTTAAAATGTCGAGACGTCAGCGGAAAAGTGAACTAAAATCAACCCTTTGGTTTACCCCTCTTTGGTATATCATTGGAGCAGTTTGTTTATCCGTGTTCACTTTTTACCTTGATTATGTAGTTAATGTCAGCTTGTATCTGCCAGCGGCGATTGGTTTCAGTGGTCAGACGCTGCAGGTGCTTTTGAGTGCACTCGTAGGCGGGGTGCTGACCTTGAGTGCTTTTACCATTAACTCGCTGCTCGTCGCCTTGACGACGTTCAGCGGTCAATTTTCTTCCAAAATGCTGGTGAACTTTGTCAGTGACCGGGCAACCCAGCACGTGCTCGGTATTTTTAACGGAAGTTTTATTTACGTGCTCTTAAACTTCTTATACGTAACCCACGAAAAAGATGAGTATATTGTTGCGACGCCTGTCTTTTCCATTTTGACGGCAATTACCGCTGCCGTGACCTTTATTTATTTTATCAACCATACAGCCACCTGGATGCAGGTTCACAATATCAGCTTCAATATGAATGCCAAGTCCAAATCGGTGCAGGCTTCACTGGAAAAAGAATTAGGGCCCTACCACCTTGATAAGGAGATAAAGAGGGAGTCACTTCCTCCTGAGTCTAATGGAAAAGTGATAAAAGCCAGCCAATCAGGTTATCTTCAAGTCGCTGACTTTTCAAGACTTATTAAACTAGCGAATAAAGATAATATTCTCTTAAGATTCGAAGTTAGAATAGGGGAATTTGTAGTAGAAGGAACCCCTCTGTTTACGTATTGGGAATACGGGAAAAGTATTCATTCCGACCGCTACTTCAAGTCCATTGAAATCGGCCTCAAACAAACAGAAATTCAGGATCTGGAGTATGGGCTGATTAAGCTTGCCGAAGTAGCAATTAAGGCTTTTGGTCATAATGATCCGCTTACCGTTACGAATACGATTCATCAGATTACCGATTTGTTGAAAAGCATTGGCCAGTCTACGAATTTCTCTCCTTACCTTTTCGACCAGGAACAGGAGCTGCGGATTATCTTAAATCAAAAAGATTTCCGCTATCATCTTCATAAGGGGTTTGCTTCCATTCGAGAATATGCTAACCAGAACTCAACAGTGATGACTGAGCTGTTAACGATGGTTTCCCTGCTGAGTAAAACGATGGATAAGGAGGTTCATAAAGATCTGTGGGAATTTGCCCGCCAGACCATTTTAGGGTTTGATAACTACAGCCTTTATGAAAATGACTGCTTATATATTTTAGAGCAATTATCCGAGCTTGCTAAAAACACGGATAATCAGAAAGATTATCTTTTCCTGCTTGAATACATGCTGCAGCGGGTCAGCTCAAAGAGTGCCGCCAATGTACCTTCGTCTCTTTAAATGGATAAGTGGTGGCACAATCAAGGCAGATTTGGTTGGGTTCTTCAATAGGGCGGTTATCTATTAAAAGATGATCGCCTTTTTATATTTGAACGGGGGATAAACAGATTTACTCGATTGCTAATCGTATCTAGGTGCGTCATTGTTCCCTTTATTATGTTAAAATTTTCATATTAACGAGAATAATAGAAATGAGGTCGTCGCTTGGAGTTTGTAACGGAAAAATTAATTTATATTTCTTTATTCATTTTAATAATACATACCATTGAAACTCTGGCTTATGCTGTGCGCTTATCGGGAGCGCGGGTAGGTTTGATTGCGTCTGCATTGTCTTTATTTAATATCATGGTGATCGTTTCAAGAATGGCCAATATGCTGCAGCAACCCTTTACAGGGAGCTTGGTGGATACTGCTCCAAGCTCAAATACTCTATCTTTTCTGGAGCATCAGTACAGGGTTATTATTGGTGCCTCTACAATAGGCACGTTAGTGGGGATTATTTTATTACCAACGTTTGTGGCTTTATTTTCAAGAGCGATCATTCATCTATCTCAACAAGGAGGGTCTGTCCCTTCATTATTTAAGACCATTTTTACACTGGATTATATTAAACGTGGCTTAAACCAGATGCATTTTCCAAATAGAACGTATTTAAAAAACTTTTCATTAGCTCACATACCAAAACGATTGTTTTTGATAAATATGCTCGTAACTTCTATTTATACAGTAGGGGTTTTATCAGCGTTGTATGCAGCGCTTCTGGCTCCAGATAGAAACAATACTGTCATTATGTCTTCAGGTTTAATTAATGGCATAGCTACTATACTGTTAGTGGTGTTTGTGGATCCGAAAATATCAGTGATGGCAGATGACGTCATTAATAAGCGAGGGAATTATTTAACTTTAAGAAATGCGTCGCTTATGATGGTTACTTCGAGGCTGCTTGGGACCTTACTGGCTCAACTGCTGTTCATTCCTGGGGCAGAGTACATTGCATGGTTCACTCAATTTATCGTTTAACATAAGTAATGGGAAAGGGATAAAAGGGAAGGAGAGAGCTTATGAAGTGGTTTACCACCCTCGTCGTAGTGATGCTGCTTTTAGCAGCTTGTACAAATCAAGGAAGCAGCGAATCGAAACAAAAAAATGCAGGCGCTTCTAGTCAGGAAGTGTCAGCTTCTATTCTAAAGGTTAAACCAGCAAATCTTTCAGAACGTGAAAAGACTCTGGTCAATCAAATGGGGAATGATCACCAAACTTTCTACACAGTTGATGGAGAAGTGAAAGAAGGAGATGTACTAGTTACTTCGGTACAGGTTTATAAAAAGGGTGAGAAAGGTGAAGAAGTAATGTCATCTGTTGGCTCAGGCGAAGAAAAGAAATTCAATAAGGCACTGCACTCGTTCCAGATCCAGCTGGAAAAGAAAGCTGCTTATGTTACCATTGGTTCGCCGAATGGTTATGCAAGGGGCTCAACGACTATTCCTGGGGACATCGGCAGCTTTCTCTTTGAACAACCGGGAGAGGAAATTAAATTAATAAAAGGGAAACCAATTTATTTGGCGTACTTGATTGGAACGAGTAAGAATACATTAACCACACCATTACATGAGGACTTGACAACTTTGCCAAAATCAGTAAAAGACGCAGAATTTGCGCTCGTTTTTATATTGGAATTGAAAGATGAGGAATCTTAGTTAAAAGTGTCTCGAAAATAAGGTAATGGTTCAAGGCTGCTATAACTTTAATTTAGTTAAACAGGGAGTGCGACTATGGAAAATAACATTTTTGAACAGTTGGCCAAAAAATATGATACGGAAGAAAGAAGGAAATTAGCCCAAGTTATAGCTGAGGAAGTAAGACAAGCATTACTAAATCTTAAAACAAAATCGCTGCTGGACTATGGAAGTGGAACGGGTTTAGTTAGCTTACAAATCGCAGATTTAGTAAATTCTGTTTTGTTAGTAGACTCTTCGGCACAAATGCTGGAGGTGGCACAAGCTAAGATCACTAACGAGAGCATTTTCAACGCAAAAGTACGCTGCTCGGATTTTACTAAAGAAACTCCTGAACTGAAGACAGATATCGTTTTAATGTCCCTCGTGCTTCTTCATATACCTGATACTAAGAAAATTTTACAAAAGTTATTCACCGTTTTGAATGACGGGGGCAGGCTGATCATTGTTGATTTTGATAAAAACGATCAAATCGATCATCCAAAGGTTCATAATGGTTTTCTCCATGAGGAACTGAAAAAAACCTTATCTGAAGTTGGATTTAAATCAAATGAAATCAAGACCTTCTTCCATGGGGAACATATTTTTATGAATCAAGATGCCTCGATGTTTATATCCAGTAGTATAAAGTGAGCAGATGGTTACTATTATGAATCACAATCGCATTGCAACAGGTTAAATGACTATTCCTTCGTTTATGAGCTTCCAATGAAAAAAATGGAGTTACAATATATGACACAGCTAAAGTCAGCATTTCATGCTGGCTTTTATTATGCTGAAAAGGGGGTTGAGTGATTATCTCACATAAGGAAGCTTTTCTTTCGGAAGGTTATTTTCAGTTTTTAGCGAAATAGAATGACAAACAAACTTATCAAGAATACGGGAGATGGCAAATTCATCGGTGGATAGGTGGGAATGTATGAAGTGTCTCACAACATGCAGGTGTGATCGGTTATTTTAAAGATGAAATAATGGGGGAATGGTTATGTCAGTAGTGAATGAATTAGCTTCACAACTCAGTAGAAAGGATGAAGAGCCTAATATAACGTTGGCTCATAAGTTAGCTGAAGAGGATAATCATGCAGGTATTGAAGAAATAATGGAAAACCTATCCTCCAAGGATAAAAAGATACAGTATGATTGTATTAAAGTGGCGTATGAAATTGGACAAGTTAACCCAGTACTGATAAGCAAGTATGCCATCCAATTTATTGAGCTGCTAAGGAGCCGCAATAATCGTTTAGTGTGGGGGGTATGACTGCAATAGCAACCATTACTGATGAAGCATCAGAAACACTTATGGCTCATCTTGACACAATAAAAAATGCCATGAAAATTGGTTCGGTTATTACAGTCGATAAAGGAGTTCTTACTCTTGCGAAGCTTGCAGCTGTTAGTAGAGAAAACAATGATGCGATTTTTCCATTTTTACTCCATCACCTTGAAAATTGCAGACCAAAGGAAATTCCTCAGCATGCTGAAAGCACTCTTATTGCCGTAACAATTGAAAATAAAGAGGATCTTTTAAAGGTGTTACGAAAAAGAGAAACATACCTTACCGCTCCTCAGCTGAAAAGAGTTAGAAGAATCTATAAAACATTAGATGCTTAATTAATTATCTATGGAGGTGATCTTATGAAAGAATATAAAAAGTGTCAAAGCTGTGCCATGCCGTTAAAAAATATCGAGGATCGAGGAACTGAGCATAATTTAGAGAAAAGTTCTATGTACTGCACGCACTGCTATCAAGCAGGAGAATTTACGAACGAGGACATATCTGTTGATGAAATGAAACAACTTGTAAAAAACAAATGCATCGAAATGGGTTTTCCAAAGTTTTTGGCTGGACTATATGTGAAAAATCTTCATAAATTGGAGAGGTGGAATTAGTCATGACTTACAGGATGAAACAAGGAAAAATTGTTTATTTTTATCAGAGAATGCTATGAACAGAGAGGAAATACATTTAACGGGTATGTAATCTATCAGGCCACACATTCTTCGTAAAAAAAGGTGTGTGGTTTTTTTACATGAAGACGAATAATGAAGTGAACAGGCTAAACCTTTCTCCTTTGGAATTGTAGATAAATATCTGCTATGATAAGTCCATTGTTAATAAGACTTACACATAATCATGTTCCCAAGAGCAGCGATTTTTTGCTGGATCCTTTCCGAATGGAGGCTTTATTCTTGAATGCGATCGGAAAAATATTTGGAAAAATGACTTACAAACAATTGATTATTTATACTTTAATAGGACTTTTCATTGCCGGCTCCGTTTTATTTGTGAATCACAATAGTTCTTTCTACAAACGAACGGTAGCCCAGGTTGTAGATACCAAGGTGGAAGATTCGAATCAAGTGAAGGATGTTCATGATAATAAAGATCAGGTATTCAAACAGAGCATCACAGCTGAAATTAAAAATGGGAAAGAAAAAGGTAAAGAAGTGCACTTAACGAATAAGTACTCTTCGTCTGGTGCTTATGATCAAGAATACCGAGTCGGAAATGAATTGTTTATTTCCATTGATAATAAATCAAAGGAAAAAGGGCAGTTAACTGGTTCGATCACAGATGTGAAACGGGACAAGTATGTTCTGCTTGTAGGATGGATTTTTATCTTAACTTTACTGATTGTTGGAAAGAAACGAGGTTTTTTCTCCATGATCAGCTTGGCGGTCAACGTCTCCTTAATCTCCATTGCATTGGACGTTTATGTGAATCACTCAGACACCAGTCTGTTATGGATTTGCAGTATATTGGTAGTTTTATTTACCATCATTTCTTTACTGCTCCTGAATGGTTTCAATGAAATGACCTATGCCGCGATTGCAGCAACACTGCTGGGCATCTTATTATCATTATCTATCACTTATGGCACGATCAAGCTTACGGATGGAAGTGGTTTGAGATATGAAGAGATGCAGTTTCTGACCAGGCCCTATGAAGTGGTGTTTATGGCAGGGCTGTTTATCGGTTCGTTAGGGGCAGTAATGGATGTGGCTATTACCATTGCATCGTCTATTTTTGGCCTCTATGAAAAGAATCGCAACGTAAGCATAAAGGCTCTGAGAAAATCCGGTATGGACATAGGAAAAGACGTTATGGGAACGTTGACCAACATTTTGTTTTTTGTTTACGTAAGCGGTTCTATACCCTCGATGATCTTGTATTTAAAAAATGCTTCAGCTCTAGGGTTTACTCTTTCTATGAACCTTTCCTTGGAATTTGCCCGTGCCCTGGCTGGAGGAATTGGTATCGTATTAACCATTCCAATAGCCGTGTACACTTCTGTATTATTCGTCAATCGAAAGAGGAATAGACTATGAATGTATTATTACTATTGTCCGTCATTTTATTGCTTTTGATGATTAGTATAGGTGGAACGAAGGGCGCGTTGTCTTTTGTTTCTTTGTTTTTTAATTTTGGCGTGCTCATGATCACAGTCTTTTTTATGATGGATTCGGACATGGATCCGATCTTTATCACAATGATTGCCTGCGCCGTCATTAGCTGTATTAACTTGTTCTTCATTAATGAAGTGAATAGGAAAACTGCCACAGCGTTCCTTTCTACGCTTATCACGATCATTGTATTACTATTATTGATTGATATTGTAACGAACATTGCCATGATTCAAGGCTTCAGTGAAGAACAATCAGAGGAGCTTGCTCCTTATTCTCTTTATATCGGTGTGGATTTTGTCAAAATTGGAGCCTCTGTCATTATTATGAGCACTATAGGTGCGATAACAGAAGTAGCGATATCCATTACATCTTCCATGGGAGAAACCTTGAACCACCATCCTTCTATCAGCAGGAAAAATTTATTTCTATCTGGAATGAGGATTGGGAAGGACATTTTGGGGACGGATACTAACACGTTATTCTTTGCTTTTTTTGGCGGCTATTTAGCCCTGCTTATTTGGTTTAAAGATTTGGACTATTCGATTGGAGAAATCGTAAATTCGAAAATCTTCAGTAGTGAGATGATTACTATTTTCTGTGCTGGAATTGGTGTCGCTTTAATTATTCCGGTTACGGCGTGGATCAATGCCTATTTTGCAATTAAGGCAAGGGATAAGCAGCAAAGATCGGAAGTAAGCGAAGAATAGAAAATTTAGAGGAACGAAAATCTGGAAATTGTGGAATAATAATCGGAATGAATAAATAGAAAGGTGCTGATCATATGAAAGCAGTACAAGTAACAGGATATGGAGATGTCGATCAGTTAAAAGTGGTAGAAATCCCGATACCCGAACCTAAAGAACATGAAGTTCTTATTAAAGTCAAAGCTTGCGCCATTAACAACACAGAAATCTGGATGAGAGAAGGAGCCTACGGGACCGGCTCTAAATCCGGATGGAGACCTGAGGGCGTGCAATTTCCTCGTATCCCTGGCTCAGACATCACGGGAGAAATCGTAAAAACAGGGAGAAAAGTAAGTGAGACTATGGTGGGGAAAAATGTAGTGTTATTCCCTTTTACTTCTAGTGGAGAAGAAGGGGTTGAACATATTTCGGAGGATATGTCTTTTATTGGCTCCGAATACGACGGGGGTTATGCGGAATACGTGGCGTGGCCGGCTGAGCTTTGTTTTGATATGCCGCTTGCTGACTATGCCGAAAGTGCTGTGTTTTCAGTGAGCGGGTTAACGGCCTGGCATATGGTTAAGCAGATCGGAGTTAAGCACGGTGAGACGGTGATGGTTACAGGGGCAAATGGTGGTGTTGGATCATTAAATGTCCAAATAGCTTCTAAGGTTTTTGGCGCCAAGGTAATTGCGGTTATCGGTGATTTGGATAGCAAGAAGAAAATGGAGGATTTAGGCGCCGACTATGTTGTCTCCTATAAATCTGATGAACTTGCTGAAACCATTTTAGAGATTAACGGAGGACCGGTTGACTCCGTTTTGGATGTGGTTGGAGATGCTTTGTTTTCCACTTCTCTCCATGTTCTAAAGAAAGGTGGGAAGTTCTGTATATCAGGATCAGCAGGCGGACAGCAAACAAATCTTGATTTTAGAACTCTATATCTTAAGCACATTACGATGTATGGGTCTGTGCTGGGCACTAGAGCTGAGTTTAAAGACATGCTCCAATCGATTTCCGCAGGGAAAATCAAACCGGTTATTGATCAAACGTTCCCACTTGAAAAAGCTAAAGAAGCTCAAAATTACTTTAAAAACAAAGGGAAATTAGGAAAAATTTTATTACTGCCTGAAGGGTAGAACGATCGATTTGTTTTTATGAACCCAGGAGTCAAACTACAGCGAGGAGTTTGACTCCTGGGTTTATTTAAAGAAACGACCTGCATGTAAGTCTTGGCGCGATTTTGAAGTGAATACGGAATCTAATACAAAGTTTTTCTATTCAAATAGGTTTATTTCCATAGTGTGCCGGGAAACAGTGCATATAACCTAATTCCAAGAAAGGATGAGTACTATGGCAAGAAATGCACAGTATCAACCAATTCGAGGAGAAAAGGTGGAGCTGTCTGACGCTCAAGAGGTTCATTATGCTAAAGAGTTTAAACAAGCGGATATCGCAGGTGGATATCGTAAACCTCGCGTCAAAGAAGCAAAAAATGAAAATCCTAATCTGAAAGAGTAAAAGCAGCTGGTTGTCAGCTGCTTTTTTCTATTGAGCTATATTAAGAATAGTATTCTTCCACGAGTGCATCCATGATGCGGTTTGTTCGAAGTGCGGTTTCGCCGGTACTGGGAGAATGACCATTTCCTAACAGTTCTTCTACGATTCTTTCAATTAAGTACTTCTGAATGTGCTTTGGGTGATCAATGGAAAAATGTTCGATACCGGATGCTTTTTCGAGTGTAATCGGCTCGTGATCAAAAGAGGAAAAACGGATTTCTCCTTCTGTGCCTACTATTCGGTTTCGATCTTCATTTTTAAAGGATGAAAAGCTCCACACTCCCGTTCCCATCACACCGCTCTCAAATTGAAAGCTTCCACTTACGATATCTTCTGCTCGGTAAGAATTTTCCTGATTTGCGGCAAATCCTTTTGTATCTGCTATAGGTCCGAGAAGAAAATCCATTAAATCCAGGGTATGGGAAGCTAAATCGTAAAAAAGTCCTCCGCCACTAACTTCCGGCTGAACTCTCCAAGGCCATGCTCCCGTTTCATCTTTAGAAATGGGTCTTTTTAAATGCTGCATGGATACAAATCGGACGTCGCCGATTGAACCATTGTTTAACAGCTCTTTTACTTTAAGAAAACGCGGAAGAGAACGGCGGTAGTAGGCTACAAATAACGGAACCTTTCTGCTCTTGCAGTAATTAATCATCTCCTGGCATTCTTCTGTATTTAAAGCCATTGGTTTTTCTACGTACACAGGCTTTCCGGCATCTGCTGCCATAAGGGTATAAGGTTTATGTGAACTTGGTGGTGTGGCTATGTAGATCGCATTAACTTCCGGGTCCTGGATCAAATCTTCCGCTTTGTCGTACCATTTCGGCACCCCATGTCGCATGGCGTAGTCTTTTGCTAAATCCCCGTTTCTTCTCATGACGGCCGTTAACGAACTGTTATTTACTTGGTTGAAGGCTGGACCGCTTTTGACTTCTGTCACATTGCCGCAGCCGATAATTCCCCAGCTTACCTTTTTCATAGTACCCCGCCTTTTTATTAATGTTTAATGGTGCTCGCTAATTTCATTACGTTTATTATACAATCGATTAGAACGATCACAAAGAATAAGGATGATGACACTATGCAAAAAGAATGCCATACTTGTGGATATCAGCAGGTAGAAGTCGCTGAAAAAGGTTTCACGTTTCCAATGCTGGTCATGTATCCAACTTCCATTCTGGAAACAGAAGAAAGAGTGGGCCCCTATGTATTGAAGGCAGCCAAACATGCGCCCGTGAGTGAAGGGGAACATCCTTTAGCCATCATCTCTCACGGTACCGGTGGAACGCCGTATGTTTATCGAACGTTGGCACGTTATTTGGCACGGTGCGGATTTGTTGTCGGACTGCCTGAGCATCCCTTTAACAACCTTACGGATAACTCTTTGGAAGGCACAGTAGAAAATCTGGAAAACCGTCCGAAGCAGCTTAGCGCTGCTATTGACTGGTTTATGAACAGTGAGGAGTTTGCAAGTCACGTGAGACAAAAAGACGCAGCCATTATCGGTCACTCTATGGGCGCCTACACAGCTCTAGCTGCGGCAGGTGGAAGGCCGGTCTCGCTTCCTCGGGAATCATCAGATGGAAACTCCTGCAACGTAAAGGTCGAACCTGATTCAAGAATTGGGAGGCTTGTTCTGCTGGCGCCGGCATCGGTGTGGTTTAAAGAAAAAGGAGCGCTGGATGAGGTGACCGTTCCCGTTCTTATGCTCACAGGTGAAAAAGACGAGATTACCACATCCTTTCACTCGGATATCATTTTGAATGGTCTTTCTGGTCCGAATCAAATGCAGCATCGAATGATAGAAAATGGCGGTCACTTTTCCTTCTTGTCTCCTTTCCCTGAAAAATTGGTTCGTCCGGATTTTCCTCCTTCCCAGGATCCGCCGGGGTTTGATAGAGCAAGTTTTCACCAGCAACTCAATAAAGAAATTGCAGAGTTTCTCTCTGAGTGACCACTTCATACTTGCATAAGTAACACTTTTACAAGAAAAACTCTTTTAGAATGATGATTTTTGGGTAAGTGTACCTTTTAGCGGATCGAAAACTCTCTACATCATCAACAAAAACGCCTGCAGAGGATAGTTTCTCTGCAGACGTTATACTTTTTACTTCTTAACGGCGCCAGCCGCCGCTTTTACAAGTTCAATTGTCTGATCTACCGTGTCTTTACGGAATTGTTTAAATTGATCAGTGATATAGACGCTTTTGTCTTCAGGATAGTATTCTTGAGCAGCAACGTGCAGGTGGCCGCCTGGAATATCGTATGCGCCTAGTCCGAGTCTGACCCGATTGGAACGGTATTGACTTTCATTTGACATGTAGCTGCCACCTCCTCCAGCACGGGCTTTGGATAATGCGGTCGGCCCGTTGTCATTGCATACGTAAGGTTGATCCTGATATTCAGGTGCGAGCCATTCACATACTTCGTCATTTCGTTTTACCGGCCACGGGCCAGTGCCTGCTTCAATCATGGCTTCAGCTGGCAGGGTAGTCTCGATAAACTCCGGCAGCTTATCCGGCATCGGCCAGTCTGAAACCGTAGGGATTTCTTCTGAACGATCTTCTAAGTTATTGCCTACACCTGTGTGCCAGCGGCCAGCATAACCTTCAATAGACATGACTTTTGGTCCGCCTTGACTGATGGTCATCATCAGGTCAATTTGTTGTTTTCCTTCTTTTAAATATGGACCAAATGTATCTTCCACTATGCCCTCATCAAAGTCATCCCAGCGGACAGGAAAGTTAGCGGCTTGAATAATCGCTGGTCCGCTGTCAGTCATGACTTTCTTCCCATCCAATTGAAGAGCCGCAGCACCAGATGGGTTCGTTCGCCTGTATTCCTGCTCTAATCGGTACGGATCAAATCCACTCACAAGAATTCGCTTCACACCTCTCGCTTTTGGAAAATGAATGGTTGTGATACCTCGCGAAGTATATTCAAGCTCCTTCATCAATTCGTCGCGTTTCTTCTCAGAAAGTTCAAACCCAGGACTCCATTGGCGAAGTGTTTTTGTCATATGTAGTCTCGTCCAATACAGTGGACGGTCATCATACGAATCAAGTGTTCCGAGATCAGAGCGTTTTCCCTGTGCTCGTTTTACTGCGATTTTCCAAAGATGCGTACCGTGTTTTTGAACTGCTTTTTCAGCTTGCTTCGAATTTTTTGCCTGACAGAGCTTTTTCTTAAACCGTTGGGCAAATTTAGTGAAGTCTGCATCTTCCATAATCTGTTGGGGAATAGGGGAACCGTCCTCGATTCGCTGTTCTTCCGGGGTTAATGGAGTATCGGTGTCGTAACAGCTGTTGCTTTTAGCACTTGCCTGTGACGGAGAAGCTGCAACCATACCTATGAGGGCAAGGAAACCTGCTAAAGCTAGACTTGTTATTTTAACATTTTTCATCCTACGTCCTCCTTAGTTTAATTATATTTAGACGAGGTCATTGTAAGAAGAAACAGGGAAATTTTCAAATAGTTTGAATTATTTGAAAAGAAATTGAGAACTTAGTCGTGCGGGAGTAAGAAAAAGGAATGAGGGAAAAGAAGTTGATAAATAAGAAGTAAGGTCTACCCTCCACGGAGTCTTTAAGAACTTTTAAAAATTGGAAACCCCCTATATACTTGACCATATAGTAAAATAGAAGAAAGAAATAGCTTAGACGACCAAAGCCATCTGACGAAATTATTTCTTTTGGAGGAGAGAAGCATGAGAAGGAGTCTGGAGTATAAAGACACTGAACTTGTGGTGAAACTTGGCTTGGTGATCCGTTTATTCGCATTAAAGAAAGAAGTCAGAATTCCGTATCATACGATTAAAAGTACGGTAGTCGATTATTTTAAGCCGCCGGCGTGGACTGTCCGAATGCCTGGCACGTCCATTTCCCCGCTGAATATTTTTGAAGGAACATTTAAATATCAGGATAACTGGTACTTTCTTTCCTATGAACATCAAGTACCGCTGGTCATTATTGAATTGAGCGGCCATCAGTACAGGTTTGTCGTGATTGAACTCGACAAACCCGAGCAGGTCGCAGCGGAAATACGAAGCTGCATTAATTACTCTTATTTATAAATGTGCTCATAGTATAATGGGGAAAGTGACGAAAAAAAGAAGCAGGAACTGCTGTGTGAGAAGTGGTTGCGCTTAGTTTCCCTATGTATATCCACTCTTTGTATAATTCCCCTGTACTACTGTTCAAGATTTCCCGGTTCATCTTTCCGCAAGGGTGGATCCTTTCTTGAACGGGAACTTAGCTGACAATCATTGTTCTTTTACGCAGGAATGTTAAACAAAGCTTTGTAAGCTCGACAGACACATGTTTATCCTTATCTAAGAAAAAAGGATGCTCCCCTATTAGTTTAAAAATTTCCCTCGCTACTTCTTCACTTTGCGGGGGATTTTTTAATGTCTGTGCGATGAGGTTATTGACGTGACTTTCATATTTATCTTAAAAGTATTCCATAGCCAGTTTGTCACCATTTGCCATGTTAATTAGTAACTTCTTGTCATGATTCATAGGAGAGCTCCTTAGGAAAATGGCTTGTATAATAGGGAGTTCCACTTCCTGAAAGAGTTAAACGACAGGAAGCATATTCCAGGAAATGAAACGGCTGTGAAAGTTCCTGATTTTTTAAAAGGTAAAATGAAGCGTCCTATGTTTCACAAGGGTATGTGGCACGATGTGATCTGAATGGATCTATTTCACAAACAGTATCGTTCTTCAAATAAACAAGTCATTTAATAAAATGACTCTTTTTTATGTTTAATTGACAATGAGAATCATTATCACTTATTCTTAAGTTAATAAATATAGAGGAGAGATAAAGATGACTGACATTATCATGCTGTTCGCCAGCATGTCTGGAAATACAGAAGAAATGGCAGAGATTATCAAGCAGGAAGCAGCCGAACAAGGAGCTGCTGTAACGGCCTATCATATTGATTTTGATGAAATATCTATGGAAGAATTACAGAATTATGATGCGATTCTTCTAGGTACATATACGTGGGGAGACGGGGATCTGCCGTATGAAATGGAGGATCTCTATGATGATTTGCAAGAAGTAGATTTAACGGGAAAAATAACGGCGCTCTTTGGCTCATGTGATTCCATGTATCCTGATTACGGTGGTGCTATTCATAAGTTTGGCGACCGGTTTATAGAATGCGGGGCGAACGTAGTTCTCGATTATTTAAAAGTCGATTTAGATCCAGGTGAGGAAGACACAAAAGAGTGTAAAGCTTTTGCCAGGGAATTTGTTAAAAAGCTGGGGGTTTTAAGTGAACTGTAAACCGATTCTGATGTTTAAATTGAAAAGGGAAAGGAAACAGGGGTTGAGAACTATACTTGCAACATTAGGAGGAAATAAAAGTGGCAAACCTTACAGATAAAGTAGTCATCATCACTGGTGCCTCCAGCGGAATTGGCGAAGAAACGGCCAAAGAACTTGCATCAAAGGGCGCCAAGCTAGTATTGGCAGCCCGTCGTGAAGAGCGTTTGCAGGAATTAACAAATGAATTGAACAGCGACGAAAAGCGTGCTGCCTATAAAGTAACTGATGTAACTTCGTATGAAGAAGTGGAGGAGTTGGCGGAATTTGCTCAAGATCAATTCGGCCAAATTGACGCCCTTGTGAATAATGCAGGTCTTATGCCGTTATCACTGCTTAATAAACAGAAAGTCAATGAATGGGATAAAATGATTGATGTGAATATTAAAGGTGTGCTGTATGGAATTTCAGCTGTCCTGCCACACATGAGAGAAAGAAAACAAGGGCATATTATTAACCTTTCGTCCGTGGCAGGTCATGTCGTATTCCCAGGAAGCGCTGTTTATAGTGGCACAAAATTCGCCGTTCGTGCGATTACAGACGGTTTGAGAATGGAAGAGGCAAAAGAAAGCAATATTCGAGCAACGATTATTTCTCCTGGTGCTGTTTCAACTGAACTGACGAGTACGATTACTGATGAAGATATGAAATCAGGGACAGAAGACTTGTATTCAATGGCTATACAGCCTGATAGTATCGCAAGGACGATTCGTTACGCTCTGGAGGAACCTCCGGAAGTTACCATCAATGAAATTGTTGTCCGGCCAACTGAGCAAGATTTATAAAGATAGCTGTCTAAACAAACGCCATCCCAAAGAATTCTTTGGGATGGCGTTAATAATGACCAAGGATCATCGTTTTACAACGGAAACCCAATCGGTTTTCATCGATCTTCTTCACAAGAAAAGACGATCGAGAATGATCTCGACCGTCTAAGTTTGTACTTTATAGCTTAATAAACATCGGCTTTCACAATATTATTTGCTGGAAGGGCACGGGATGCAAGATAAATGTGAAAGCAGTATTCTACAGTAGCAATTACAACGGCTGATATGAGAGCTGCCAGCCAAATAGATTGTTCAGGTGAAAGAATCCAGCTGCCAGCGGCAAGGATAACTACAAAGGTTAATACAAAATCGGCTGCCGTCGCTGCCTGGTTTTTGAATTTTGGAAGCAGTAAATAATCTCCTAAGAAATACGATAATCCTCCAAGAATGACTGTTACGATCAGGACACTCCAGATGGAAACTCCATATCCAAAAGTGAGAACAATAAATAAGGATACCAGCGTCGAAATCCCTTTAATGGTGAGGGCTTTTTTATGCTCCATCATACATCCTCCTTTTGAGGTGAAAAGAATTATTGTACACTCCAATCCGTCAAAAGCCGTCCATAACCGCATCACACTGCATCAATTAAATAAAAAAATTGTTTTTCCTTTTGCCGTGTTACATTAAACGCTTCCCATTCGTTTCCAATTTAAACGTTTTTATCAATAACTTTAACTAATTGTAAAACCTTTGACATCTATTAGGAAATCACCCGGCTTTCTCTATTAAGGAGGTTCGCCATGAAGTAAAGCAATTCTTCACGCAGTTCATCTCGTTGTATTCCGATTTCCAAGACTGCCTGCATGTATCCTAAGCGATTGCCGGTATCGTAGCGTTGCCCCATGGAGCTTCACTACTTCCATGCTTTCATGATGCAACGACTGTTTTAAAGCATCGGTTAACTGGTGTTCGCTGCCAGAACCTTTCTCGAGATTTTTCAGATGCTTGAATATGGAAGGGTTTAAGATATATCTCCCAATAGCGAGGTTGGAGGCCGGCAGAAAGCGTGTTCCTAATCCAGCTACAGGAATGACGACTCTTTTAATGGTCATTTTGAATCGCCCCTTTTATTTTTTTATCGGAAAATACCCACGTGCGGCTCAAACCGAAATTCAAGCCGAGTCCTGAAAGGGTGGCTGTTCCTTTAGCCGCAACTAGATGTAGGTTTAGATAGTCGAGTGTCATTTTTAAAACGATGGATGAGATCAGCAAAGTGATTACATTTACGAGGATAAAACGTAATAATTCTTCCTTCTTCAGTCCGTCTTTTTTTTGAAACGTCCACTTGCGATTCACAAGATAACTATTCAATACACCGCCGCTGTAGGACAAACCCTGCGCCAGCCAGTAAGGAAAATGAACAGCAGTGAGGAGGAAAAAGAGGCTCACATCGATCACTGTGTTCAGTATTCCTGTCAGGCTGAACTTCATGAATTGGGTTCCACTATTTTTTGCTGAGTATTTTGGCATGTTCTTTGTTTTCCTTTATGCCGTAGCTTTCACGTATGACATAAAGCGGCCGGTTTTTTGATTCGTCATAAATTCTCCCGATGTATTCCCCCATGACACCGAGGATCAGCAGCACAAAGCCGCTGAAGACTAATTGGATAACAATCACCGACGACCAGCCGACGACTGTCTGGGAAGTAAACAGCTTTAAGTAAATGACTGCAAGCATATAGATAAACCCTGCCAGAGAAAGGAAGACACCGGCATACGTTGCTAGTTTTAATGGTTTATAGGAAAAGGAGGTAATCCCATCCAAGGAAAGCTTAAGCATTTTCTTTAATGGATACTTCGATTCCCCAAGCAGCCGTTCATCTCGTTCATACTCTACGGAAGTCTGACGGAAACCGACCCAGCTGACGAGACCTCTTACGAACCGGTTTCTTTCATGGAGCTGCTTCATCTGCTCGCACACTTTTCGGTCGATTAATCGGAAATCCCCTGTGTCTAAAGGAATGTCTACTTCCGTCAACGTCCGGAGCGTCCGGTAAAATAAAGAGGCTGTATAACGCTTAAATAAAGATTCTCCTTTCCGTTTTGTCCTCTTCGCATAAACCACCTCATACCCTTGCTTCCACTTTTTTATCATGGTGTGAATTAATTCTGGAGGGTCCTGAAGGTCGGCATCAATAACGATAACGGCATCACCTTTGGCCATATCCATCCCTGCAGTAATGGCAATCTGGTGTCCGAAATTCCGGGCGAAATCGATAATTTTTACTGTTGCATCCTGATCGCCATAGTTTTTGAGGATGGCGAGCGTTTGATCAACGCTGCCATCATTGACAAAAATAAGCTCATACGTTTCACAGGTTTGATCCATGACTTGCTTTAACCGTTTGAAACTGGAATGAATGACTTCTTCCTCATTGTAAACAGGGACAATCACTGAATACCGCACGGCCATCCCCTTCCTTTCTTTCCTATTCATCCTATCGTAGAGCGTAAATGGTTCCATATGCTGTACCCTCCTTTTCGAGTGGCGTTTTTTTATTCGTCAATGCTCACTTCATATAAACTAGATCCCCCTCCGAATCCTGAGCGCATAGAATCTTCGCTTCCATTATCTGCGGAATTGGACTGCCATTCGTCGTCGGGAATTTCTTTGCCATTTTCTTTAATCCATTGGGTTACTTCAGAGCTGCCGCCGCCTCTCATTCCGCGTTCAGAAATAAGGAAATACTTCAATTGGCCGGTTGTTACGAGTTTTTTCAGTTCTTCAACGGAGTAGACGGGATCAGATCCAGAGAATCCTCCCATCGTAATCACGGATTCCTGTTCGTCTATAATATAAGGTGCTGCTGTTTGATAACTGGTAGTGGCAAACAGATATGTTTCTCCTGAATTGTTTTCTGTTAAATAGGTTAATGTTTGTTCATCTAATTGAGAGCCGTTCATTCCTCCGGGACCGCCTCCCATATTGGCGGAGCGGCTGACAGAATTGTTCTGTCCTTGCCCGGTAGGAGGCTGCTTTGCAGATGCGTCCCCTTGAGCAAAATCCTGATCACTTTGAGCTTGAGCATTTCTTGCGCCAAATCCTCCCATTTCGCCGCCTGTTGGTCCTGCCTGTGGAATCATGCTGTTCCCGCCATAGACGATTGGAGTAGCTGCCCAGTACAATGGTCCAATGAGAAGGGCCGTTAGAGCTGCAGCTGATATATAGGTTTTTATCTGAGGCTGCCGATCCTTACTGAAGACCAGCCATAAGGAGACACCTATTCCTAGAACTGCGACTCCTATTGACCACCCGTTTCCAATGACGTCATCATAAGGGTGGATGATATACCACTGGAAAATCGCAGTAATACACACAGCTGCAGGAAGCAGCCACGATTTCCAGCCTTCATTGGTTCGGTAATCTTGATAAAGCTTCACAGCACCTGTTCCAAATAAGGCAGCAATCGGTGGAGCAAGCATGATTAAATAATAGTGGTGGAAGAAGCCTGCGACGCTGAAGAAGACCATCCCTGGAATTAACCAGGCGAGCCAGAAAATGATTTCTGTCTGCTTTGCCGTCCGATTTCTAAATGAGAATCCGGCAAGTAGGCTCAGACTGGCAAAAGCAGCAAAAGGAATCAGCCAGCTTGCCTGGCCGGATAAAGCGGATTTAAAAAGTCTTAACGGACCTTTCTCTCCTGTCCCGAACATACCTCCTGCACCGCCGGGACCATTTCTCTGACCGCCCATTTGCTGCCCATTCTCCATGTCGGGTGGTCCAAAGCCAGCATTTCCGGCTGTTCCCTTGCCATTCCCTTGCTGGAAGTCCGGCTGTTCATTAGGAAGCTGCTGCATATCGTTTGTCGTGCCGTTATCACCTGGAGGCTGACCTTGTCCATCTCCGCCGCCTCCGGGTCCTTGCTGTCCAGTCAGCCTCGACAGGCCGTTATAGCCAAACGCAAGTTCAAGCACGGAATTCGTGTCGCTGCTGCCAATATAAGGACGCTGGTCATCTGGAATTAAATCAACAATTAAAGCCCATGATAGGGAGATCACAATCAGCACGGTAGTTGCCCCAGTCAGGATTCCGAGCTTCTTTTTCCAGTCCACTTTCGCGCCTAACAAATAGAACAGGTAAAAAGCGGGAAGAACCATATAGGCTTGGAGCATTTTCATATTAAAACCGATTCCGATAACAGCGAATGCAGCCATAATGCTCCATTTACTGCCACTTCTCACTCCTTTAAATAAAAGCAACGTCGCAAGCAGGAGGGTAAATACGAGCATGCTGTCGATATTATTCGTCCGGCTCACCGCGACAGCCACAGGTGTAACCGCCATTCCTAATGCAGCAAGCCGAGCTGCCATTTTCCCGAAGTTAGGCTTTACTAAGATGTAGAGAAGAATCACAGACCCAACTCCGGCAAGCGCTTGAGGAAGAATGACACTCCAGCCTTCCAGACCAAAAATTTTAGCGCTTATGGTTTGAATCCAAAAGGTAACCGGTGGTTTATCAACGGTTACCGAACCAGCGGAGTCGAGCGACCCGAAGAAGAAATTATGAAAGCTTTGCATCATACTTCCTACCGCAGTGGTGTAATAAGTATTGGCGTATTCATCGGTCCAAATTTTGTAACCATTTAAAAATAAGGAAAGCAGAACGATAAAAAACAGCGGAACATCTAAACGAGATTTAAAACGATTGATCATGACTATTCACTCCTATAATTCCAATGTGTTAATGAGACTGTACCTGTATTGTGCATGACCAAGCTGATTTGTCCTTTAAAACTAGCTGAAAGTTTGCTGAAAATGATATCCCCGGCTGTCAGAACCCTTTATAATAGGAGAAAATAGATAGGCAGGATTGCAGGAGCTGGCTGACATCTCTTGCAGGGGAAGGTTGAGTTAAATGAAATCAGAAATCAAAGTATTGCTTGTGGATGATGAACCACATATTGTTCAATTTCTTCAACTGGGACTTGAAAATGAAGGCTTTGAAGTGAAAACCGCTTCTGAAGGGATGTCTGCTGTCACGATCGCTAAAGATTTTCAGCCGCACATTGTCATCCTCGATATTATGATGCCGGGGATCGATGGTTTTGAAGTGTGCCGTATGCTGAAAAAGAATGGTCTACAGGCGTCTGTCATCATGCTGACCGCCAAGGATGAAGTCGACGATCGGGTGAAAGGGCTCACTCTCGGAGCTGATGATTACGTCATTAAGCCTTTCAGCTTTGAAGAGCTGTTAGCGCGAATGAACGCGCGGCTGCGTAATCAATTTCCTAATATGTTTGGCGAAGTCGTGTACGGGCCTTTTAAGCTTGATGACCGCCGCCGTGAAATTCTGTTTCAAAATCAAGTTCTCGTTCTGTCTCCAACAGAATACGAGCTTTTAAAATATATGATTTTGAATCATGGCATCGTCTTGAGTAAAGGAATGATCCTCGATAAAGTGTGGGGGTATTCATTTCAAGGAGAAGAAAATATCGTAGAAGTGTACGTGCGGGCACTTCGCGATAAGTTAAAGGACAAGGAACATCAGCTGATCCGAACGATTAGAGGTTCAGGATACAGGCTGGATCTGCCATGATAAAAAGATGGCTGGCTGCTGTCCGCCGCATGGCAGCACCAGGTTCACTCAGGTCTAAGCTTTTAACACGGATGCTGTTTATCCTTTCCTTTATCCTATTGATGATTGGCATCGTTCAATATTTAGTTATGAAGAATTTTTTATATCAAAATGAAGCAGAAACAGTAAGGGCTCAACTAATGTCCATGCCCGTGGAAATGATATTGAACGAGGCACCACTCCCCGATCCGCCTGAAGACGGGCGGTCGAGATTTCTAATGATTGAGGATTTTTCTTTGGCCCTTATTAATAAAGAAGGAACATACAGCAATCTATTGCAGGATAGTAAGCTTGCTGCTCCGGAACTCTCTGATGAAGCGATTCAGCAAATACAAGCAAACCTTCAGAAGCATCAGCCCATCGAACACGAGGTGGTACAGGATTCTGGAGGCAGGGAACAATTGATCGTTTTCAGACCAGTCATGCATAATCGTAATGGAGAAACTGGAGGCGTCATTCAAATGGGCGTGAGTACCTCTCGTTTGCAAAAGGTATTATGGCGCCAGCTGCTCACCTTTATTGTCCTCTCGATTTTAGCGTTTGCCGCAGGAATCGTCATTTACTTTTCTGTATTGAAGAGGACTCTTACGCCTTTGTCCGCCATGGTAGATGGCGTAAAAAAAATTAGTGCAGCAAACTTAAAGGACAGACTCCCTGAACAGCAAGGGCAGGAAGAAATTGACCGGCTGGCTGACTCTTTTAACGAAATGCTGGAGCGGCTGGAGGTTTCTTTTGAGCATGAAAAAGAAGCAAAAGAGCAAATGCGGCGCTTTATCGCAGACGCTTCTCATGAGCTTCGTACGCCGCTCACTTCTATTCACGGGTATTTAGAAGTACTTCTGAGAGGGGCGGCTGAAAATAAAGATCAGCTATACACAGGCCTCAATAGTATGCACGGTGAATCGCGGCGGATTATTAAGCTTGTCGAAGAATTATTACTGCTTGCAAAGCTTGATCGGAGGCCAGAACTTGATCTCGTTCCATCTTCCCTTACAAGGCTTGTCCTTGATATGGAAAATCAGCTGCATTTATTAGCAGGAGATCGACATGTTGACTTCCAAGTCAAAGAGGACGTCTATGTAAACATGGATGCAGATAAAATGAAACAAGTTTTGCTGAATCTTTTCCATAATGCTGTTCAGCATACGGACGATGCCCAAGGGAAGATTACCGTTTCTCTATCGCCTGTCCGCGGTCGTGCTGAATTAAAAGTGCAGGATAATGGACCTGGAATCAGCGAAAACAACCTTGACCATATTTTTGACCGGTTTTTCCGTGTGGAAGAATCCCGAACGAGAAAATATGGCGGGGCAGGGCTGGGGCTTTCCATTACGAAATCCATTGTTGAGGCCCATGGAGGAAGTGTACGTGTGACAAGTGCGATTGATCAAGGATCTACTTTTTCCGTCAGCCTGCCTTTAAAGGCAAACCTCAATTGACAAGGAAAGGATTAAATGCTAGTATTCCTTTAATCCATTAAAATCATCTCTTATTAAGAGCGGCGGAGGGACTGGCCCTGTGAAGCCCGGCAACCTGCCAGCGTTAAGCTGGACTGGTGCTAAATCCTGCAGAGTGTTTTTCACTCTGAAAAATGAGAGGCGCGCGGAAGCATAAACCTCTCTATCACAGCTGATAGGGAGGTTTTTTATTAGCAGCGCGTAAATAGGAATAACCAAAGGTGCTGTTGATCTTGCTGTAAACAGCTTAAAAGGGAAGCCGGTGCAAATCCGGCACGGTCCCGCCACTGTATATGGGAGCTGCCTGCAACACGTCACTGTCGATCTCGATGGGAAGGCGCAGGAAGTGATGATCATAAGTCAGGAGACCTGCCTGTTGGTGTTGGTCACTAAACCTACGAGGATAGGGAGGTGTTGTGAAAACAGGACAGGTCTGTGCATGATCAGGCCTTTTTCATAACAATCTCTCTTTGCGAAGAGAGATTTTTTTATGCTTAAGATTTTTTTATCATTTATTCACTTGCTTGAAACAGAATGGAGGCATATGGAATGAAACAATGGAGGAGTTCATCTCTTGGTTATCCACGTATTGGTGAAAGACGTGAATGGAAAAAAGCGTTAGAGGCATTTTGGGAAGGTTCACTTTCAGAAAATGAGCTTTTGACAGAAATGAAAGAACAGCGATTTTCTCACATTAACAAGCAGAAGGAAAAAGGCATTGATCTCATTCCCGTTGGAGATTTCAGCTTGTATGATCACGTTCTTGATACGGCGTTCATGTTCGGGCTGATTCCAGACCGATTCAAAAGCGAAACGGGAACGGACGACTTGGCGACGTATTTTGCCATGGCCCGTGGCAGCAAAGAAGCGGTAGCGTGTGAAATGACGAAATGGTTCAATACCAATTACCATTATATTGTTCCTGAAATAGACCATTTTGCTCCACGAGTCGCTCATAACCAGCTGCTTGATTACTTTTTAGAAGCAAAAAATGAGCTTCATGTAAAAACAAAGCCGGTCATCCTAGGTCCTTTAACTTTAGTTAAGCTCGCTAAAGGCTATCAAGAAAACGATTTCGCAAGCTGTGTGCGTCAATTGATTCCTCACTATATGCAAGTCTTTAAAGATTTGGAAGAAGCAGGGGCTGAATGGATTCAGGTGGATGAACCTGTAGTAAGCACGTCCATTTCTGACGAGGAAGTCGAGCTTTTGAAAGAAGTGTATCACGAAATAACAAGTGGGCTTTCCAATGTCAAACTTCTGCTGCAATCCTATTTTGAAGCGGTTGACCGCTACGAAGAAATCATCAATCTCCCGGTCGATGGCATTGGTTTCGACTTTGTGCACGATGAAGGCGCGAACTTTGCCCAATTGAAAAAATTTGGATTTCCTAAAGAGAAAGTGTTAGCGGCAGGCATGATCGATGGACGCAACGTGTGGAAGGCTGATTTAAACGATCGATTCGAATACTTAGAGAAGCTTGCTGAATGTGTTGATTCAGACCAGCTGATTATTCAGCCTTCCTGCAGCTTGCTCCATACCCCAGTTACTATTGAAACGGAAGATTCCCTGCCGCCGTTATTAAAGGGAGCTCTTGCCTTTGCCGATGAAAAGCTTGAGGAAGTAACCATACTTACCAAGGGACTGAATGAAGGAAAAGCAAGCATCGAACCGGTGATAGACGATCAATGGCGGCAATTGGACGCCTTAAAGCAGTCAGAAGAACGGAACCGCGGAGACGTCAAACAGGAAGTGTCCGATTGGAATACGAGAACTCCTGGACGCAAGCTTCCATACAGCCGTCGTAAGAAGGTGCACGAGGAATTTTTTCGACTTCCTTTACTGCCTGCAACAACAATTGGAAGTCTTCCCCAAACGAAAGAAATTCGTCAGGCCCGTTCTAAATGGAGAAAAGGAGATTGGGGTAACGAAGAATACAAAGAGTTTATCGAGAGAAACATTTCCGAATGGGTCTCCTGTCAGGAAACCATCGGTTTGGATGTACTCGTTCATGGAGAATTTGAACGGAATGATATGGTTGAATTTTTCGGAGAAAAGCTCGGTGGATTTGCGTTTACCCGTTTTGGCTGGGTACAGTCTTACGGTTCAAGATGTGTAAAGCCTCCAGTTGTCTATGGAGATGTCTATTGGAAAGAACCGATGACGGTTGAAGAGATTGCGTTTGCTCAATCCTTGACGGATAAACCGCTTAAGGGCATGCTTACTGGTCCTGTTACGATTACTAACTGGTCATTCGTCCGGAATGATGTGAGTAAATTTGATGTGAATAGACAGATCGCTTTAGCTTTGCAGAAAGAAATCCATGCCTTGGAAGAGCGGGATATTCATATGATTCAAGTCGATGAGCCTGCTTTACGGGAAGGTCTGCCTTTAAAAGTGGAAAAGCAGGCAAAATATTTAGCTGAAGCAGTGTACGCTTTTAAACTTACGACAACCTTAGCTAAAGATGAGACTCAAATCCATACCCATATGTGCTATTCGAACTTTAATGACATCATGGATACGATTGATCAACTGGATGCTGATGTGATTTCTATTGAAGCGGCTAGAAGTCACGGTGGTTTAGTAGCTGCTTTTGAGAACGACCATTACGACAAGGGAATTGGACTTGGCGTGTATGATATTCACAGTCCTAGAATACCACCTGTGGAAGAAATGGAAAAGAGTATCACCCGCGCTCTACAAGTGCTTGATCCCGAGCAGTTTTGGGTGAACCCGGATTGTGGGCTTAAAACAAGAAACATTAAGGAAACGGTAGAGTCTCTCAAAAATATGACCGAAGCTGCCCGTCTAAAAAGAGAAGAGATCAAGCTGACGAATTCGACGAAAGCCAGGTAGGCCTAAAGTATCGGAAACGCTTACAATGAGATGACAAAAACGGCAGGTTTATTACAGGAAATCAGTCCCTGTCCCTGTTTCCTGTTAAATTGGAGTATAAACCAGTTCAGCGGGAATATAATAACCGTAATCCAATTTAACCCTAGGAGGGGATCTCGATGATGTGGCTGTTGTTATTAATTCCAGCAGCAATCATTACAGTAGCGATCTACTTTGAAAAAAGAGGCAAGCGTGAAGCTCAGGAAGCGAATCTGTCAATGAAAGACAGGACTATGCTTGAACAGGATTATATTGAACATGGGGCTGGCAATGAAGCCTCCAAGCCCGAAAACCTTTAATAAAAAAATCATCCGTTTAGATATGAAAATAAACCAGTAGAGCTTAGTCTCTACTGGTTTATTCTGTGCCGTGTGGAAGTCCGGACAGCGAGCTCCGGGTCTAGTAAATAGGTTTGCTGGACATCAGTTTGGTCAATCATACGGAGCAAAATCGCGGCGATTTCTTCAGCGACTTTTTCAATTGGCACCCCGACACTGGTTACAGGCGGATCAAATTCCAGCATTTGTGGGACATGATCATAACTGGCTATAGAAATATCCTGGGGAACAGATAGACCTGCTTCATGCAACGCTTGAAACAGTCCTCGAGTCAAATCATAACTTCCGCTCAATATTGCAGTAGGCGGGGAAGCTGCTTGAATGATTTGTCTGCCCGCTCTATAGCCTTCCGATGCTTCGAGCCCATTTAATAAAGGGATCCCGCCAGACTCGATCCCTTTTCGAACAAGCATGTGCTGAAAAGTCTGTACCTTTTCCTGCTGCAGCGTATCCTTTTCACCCAGATTTCCGATATAAGCCATTTTTTTATGGCCAAGCTTTGAAAGATGCTCGACAGCAAGCTCAATCGCTTTTTTTCGGTTTACATCCACGACTGGAGAGACTTGATCGGATTGTGTTCCATAAAAAAGAATGGGAATGTTCGTATCCAGGGCCTCTAATTCAAACGGGCTGTTTGCCTGATCACGAAAAACCAGTATGGCATCTACTTGAAAACGCTGAAAGGTTTGGATGGCTGAATCGATCTCATTAATGGAAAGGACAGTCGTATATTGCTTTTCCTCGAGTTCTTTATTTACCTTTGTAATCAATGCGGATAGTGTCATCCGTTCCACTGATGGCCAAACCACTCCAACGACCCAGGATTTTTTTGATACGAGACTTCTGGCCGCAATATTCGGCTGGTACCCTAGTTCTTCTGCGATCGCCATGATTTTGTTTTTCGTCGGCTTCTGAACAAGCGGGCTGTCTCTGAGTGCTTTAGAAACGGTGGAATAACTTACCCCCGCTTTTTTGGCTATATCTTTAATGGTAACTCCCATAAAGCTCCTCCTGCATTAATAGTGATAAAAATTAGAATAGTCATTGACAATTATAGCTTAACTTTATATGATTTAAAATAACAACGTTGTTTTCAGAATATTTTTTTAACAGTTAATAACAACGTTGTTATTTAGAAAGGAGGTAACCTGTGGACTTACTGGATAAAAAGCTAGTTCTAACACGTAAATTGAAGCATTCCTCCATTCAACCCGTAGACTCTCTACCTGAAAAAATTTTGCAGTTTGGTGAAGGGAATTTCCTCCGCTGCTTTACGAATTGGATGGTACAGCAGATGAATGATAAAGGAGTATTTAACGGCCGAGTCGCAGCGGTTCAGCCTACTCCTCATGGACGAGTCGTGCCAAAGCTTGAACGTCAGGAAAATCTTTATACGACGATTCTCCAAGGATTGGACAACGGGAAAGAAGTGGAAGAGGTTGAAGTAAACTGCTCCATCTCCCGCAGTATCAACCCGTATGAAAATTGGCAGGAGGTTTTAAATACTGCAGCTTCTGATGAACTGCAATTTATTTTCTCTAATACGACTGAAGCGGGACTCTCTTATAGCAGAGAAGAGTATGATCCTTCCCAGTCTCCGCTGTCGTTTCCAGGGAAAGTCACTGCCTGTTTATTTCATCGCTACCAATGCAAAGGGAAAGAAGAGGCACCAGGTCTTGTAGTTATCCCTTGTGAGCTCGTCGAAGACAATGGGACGAAGTTGAAAGAAATCGTATTGACCATCGCTGAAGACTGGCGTTTACCAGTTCCGTTTAAAAAATGGGTACAAGAAAGAAATACGTTCTGCAACACACTTGTAGACCGGATTGTGCCGGGATATCCAAAGGAACATGCACTGGATTGGGAACACCGGCTAGGTTATCATGACGAGCTTATGGTTACAGGTGAGCCTTTTCATTTATTTGTCATTGAAGCTGATCAGGAACTTGAGGATCTTCTGCCCTTACAACAAGCGGGGTTAAACGTTAAGTGGGCCAAAGTTCAGCCTTATCGAACGTTGAAGGTAAGCCTGTTAAATGCGCCTCATACGATGATGTTTGCGGCAGGCTTTTTATACGGACTTAATACAGTGTATGAAGCGATGAAGGATCCTCTACTTAAGGATTTCGTGAGCGAGGCCATGGAAACAGAAATCATGCCTTATTTATCTTTTGACCGTGATGAAACGATTCAATTCAGTGAAGCTGTCATCGAACGATTTCAAAATCCTTATATTAAGCATTACTTAACTGATCTCGGCTTAAATGCGGTAAATAAATTCAGAGCGAGGGTTCTTCCTTTGTTTCAGAACTATTATGCAGAAACGGGTCAGCTCCCTTCCTTCATGAGTTATGCTCTGGCAGCCATGTTTGTCTATTATAAACCAGTGTCTGTAGAAGAAGGTCATTTTACAGGGGAGCGTGAAGGTGTGGCGTACAAGGTTCGTGATACCGAAGCAGCCATGAACGCCTTTATTCATTTCTGGGAGAGCTCTAAAAAGGGAATTTATATAGAATCCGTTCGTCAAATCCTTGCCCGGACTGCCTTATGGGGGGAAGACTTAACTCGGTTCCCTAACCTTGCAGAGCGTATACATGAGCACATTGAATTGATGCTCCGCCTAGGAGCACAGCCCGCCTTGGAGGAATTAATGAATAAGAAGGAAGTAAACAAATAGGGAAAGGATGGTCCTTGTTGAAGAAATTTATGGATGAACGCTTTTTGTTAAATAATGAAACCGCTGTCCGGTTGTATGAAACCTATGCAAAGGATATGCCGATCATTGATTACCATTGTCATTTAAGTCCGAAAGAGATTTATGAAAATAAACCTTATCACAACATTACTGAAGTATGGCTGTATGGCGATCATTATAAATGGAGAGCAATGAGAGCTAATGGCATGGAAGAAGCCTATGTTACAGGGGATGCAAGCGATTATGAGAAGTTTTTGGCGTATGCCAGGACGGTTCCGATGACGGTTGGCAATCCGTTATACCATTGGACTCATTTAGAACTCGAGCGCTATTTTGGAGTAAAGGAACTGCTCAATGAAGAAACAGCTCCTGCAATTTGGGAAACTGTAAACGAAAAGCTTCAATCAGAAGGATTTTCCACCAGGGATTTCATTACAAAATCCAAAGTGGAAGTCGTATGTACTACTGATGATCCCACAGATTCCTTGGAATATCATCAACTTCTTAAGGAAGAAGATCTTTCGTTTCAGGTGCTGCCAAGTTTTCGCCCGGATAAAGGACTGGAACTAAATAAGGAAGGGTTTAAAAACTGGGTCGAAAAGCTTGGAGAAGTGTCACATATACCCATTCGCAGTTATGAAGACTTTTTAGCTGCTCTGGAATCAAGAATCGAATTTTTCCATGCTGTCGGAGGAAGAGTATCGGATCATGCTTTAGATACGATGATGTTTGCCGAGACGACTATGGAAGAAGCCTCCACGATTTTCAAACATGTGATGACAGGAGCAAAAGTCTCTAAAGAAGAAGAAGCGAAATATAAATCCTTTACCCTTAAATTTTTAGCAGAGCGTTATGCTTCGCACGGATGGATTATGCAATTTCATATTAACGCACTGAGAAATAATAATTCCCGAATGCTCGCTGACCTTGGCCCTGACACCGGCTATGACAGTATGAACGACGAACCGATTGCGAAACCGCTTGTTCATTTACTCGATTCTTTAGAAAAAGGTCACAGTCTGCCTAAAACTGTCCTTTATTCTTTAAATCCCAATGATAACCCGGTTCTCGCCGCCATTACAGGAAGCTTTCAGGGCGGAGGCGTGCCCGGGAAGATTCAATTCGGTACTGCCTGGTGGTTTAACGATCATAAGGAAGGCATGCTCAGTCAAATGAAAACACTTGCGAACATCGGGCTGCTCAGCCGTTTTATTGGAATGCTGACAGACTCCAGAAGTTTTCTCTCCTATACACGCCATGAATATTTTAGAAGACTATTTTGTGACTTATTAGGCGAATGGGTTGAAAAGGGCGAAATTCCTAATGATGAAGACCTTCTGAAGCAGATTGTGCAAGGTGTTTCCTATGAAAACGCTAAGCAGTACTTGGGCTTTGAGGAAATCTCCGTCAGCAGCTCTTCAGCCAGTCCATCATCATCCAGTCTCTAGGAGGTAAACAATGAAAGAAGTAGTACAAATAAATGAACGGGATAATGTCTGGGTTGCACTTAAAGATTTAGCAAACGGAGAAAAAGTACGAATAGGCGACCAGGAGATTGAAGTAAAAGAGTCCATCCCCCAGGGACATAAAATGGCGCTGAATGCATTAAATAGAGGCGATCAGGTGATTAAGTACGGTTTTCCAATCGGCCGCCTGACAGAAGACGTTGAAAAAGGAGGATGGGTTCATACAACGAATACAAAAACAAACCTGGAAGGAGTCCAGGAATACTTGTATTCCCCAAACTTCAAGGAGAACCCGTTTCAAAATCAGCATTTAACTTTTCAAGGCTACAAGCGTGATGATGGACGTGTTGGCATCAGGAATGAATTGTGGATCGTTCCTACGGTCGGGTGTGTAAATGGAATTGCAGAGTTAATGGTCAAGCAATTTAAAAGTGAAGTCGGCGACATCGCTCCTTTTGAAAATATCCATGTGTTAAAACATAACTATGGATGCTCACAGCTTGGAGATGATCACGAAAACACGAAAACCATTCTTGGAAATGCCATCAACCATCCGAATGCAGGAGGAGTACTTGTGTTAGGGCTCGGATGTGAGAATAATAACATCTATGATTTAAAGGAATCGCTTGGGGAGTTTAATGAGGATCGTGTAAAATTTCTAGTATCGCAGGATGTTTCTGATGAAATGGAAGCAGGCGTATCTTTGCTTCATGAAATCTACCAAAGCGGTAAGCGGGATAGACGGGAGGAAGTACCTCTATCGGAATTAAAGATAGGGCTGAAATGTGGAGGCTCAGACGGTTTTTCTGGAATCACAGCGAATCCCCTGTTGGGCAGGCTCTCGGACTTTATGGCTGCTCAGAATGGAACGACCGTGCTCACAGAAGTTCCTGAAATGTTTGGAGCAGAGTCTTTATTAATGGAAAGAGCCGCTAATGAAGAGGTTTTTAATGAAACGGTACAGATGATCAACGATTTTAAGCAGTATTTTATCCAACACAACCAGCCGATCTATGAAAATCCTTCCCCTGGAAATAAAGACGGGGGGATTACTACTCTTGAGGATAAGTCACTGGGCTGCACTCAAAAAGCCGGCACCTCAACTGTACAAGATGTGCTGAAATATGGAGAGACTTTAACGACGAAGGGTCTGAACCTGCTGAGCTCTCCAGGAAACGATCTTGTTGCATCCAGCGCGCTTGCGTCGGCTGGTTGTCAGCTTGTCTTATTCACAACAGGAAGAGGTACACCGTTTGGCTCTTTTGTACCTACAGTAAAGATTTCAACCAACTCTCAAATCTACGAAAAAAAGAAGCATTGGATAGATTTTGATGCAGGAAAACTCCTTGCAGATTATGATCCAGATGAACTTTTGGATGAATTCATTGAATACGTCATCCAAGTCGCAAATGGGAAACCAGTGAATAATGAGATTAATGATTTCAGGGAAATCGCCATCTTTAAATCAGGCGTTACCTTATAATGGAGCTATTCTCGCCTTGTCCTTTCCGGACAGGGCTTTTTTATGGAATCAAAAGTACATAGGCTGACGTTAAACCTTTAGTAGAGCATAAACCTAAAGAGCGTGTTAAACTATATGGATTGATACTAAGATAGGGTGGATAATAGGATGCTGCAGCGTATAAATATGATTTTGCAAAAGTGCATGCCGTTTATTACTCCTGCAAGTGTTGTGATCGGCGTCATTTTTTCAGCATGGCTCAAAGAATTTGTGTTTCTAGTACCGTGGATCTTTGCTGTCATGACTTTTTCAGGGAGTCTGAATTCAAATTTCAGTGATTTAAGAAAGGTATTGAGACAGCCTTTGCCGCTGCTCGCCTGTCTCCTGGTGTTACATTTAGTTATGCCGCTAATAGCTTTAGGAATTGGTTCTTTGCTTTTCCCAGGGGATTCCTATACCGTTACGGGACTTATTTTATCCTTTGTTATTCCTACAGGAATCACCAGCTTGATTTGGGTGTCCATTTACAAAGGTCATGTCGTCTTAACCCTTTCTATTATTTTGGTGGATACACTCCTAGCTCCCTTTGTGGTCCCGTACGTACTGAAGATTTTTGTAGGAACCTCTGTGGAAATGGACGTACTTGCCATTATGTCCGGGCTTTTCTGGATGATCGTACTTCCTTCTTTACTAGGGATGCTCATCAATCAATTTGCTAAAAAGCAAACATCGGACAAGCTAAGTGCGGCATTCGCTCCTTTTACAAAAGTGGGAATAGGTTTAGTTGTAGCCATTAACAGCTCGGACGTGGCACCTTTTTTAAAGGAGGTCAATGGAAAGTTACTGCTTATTGCGGTTACCGTTTTTGGAATGGCTGTACTTGCCTATGGAACAGGGTTTATCACAGGCAGATTATTAAAGCAAAGCTCTCCTATCGTTGTTTCGCTTACGTACAACAGCGGGATGCGGAATATCAGCGGAGGGGCAGTGATTGCGATCACTTATTTCCCTCCGCCAGTAGCCGTTCCTGTTATTGTCGGAATGCTTTTTCAGCAGATTTTAGCTTCGTTTACCGGCTTTTTCCTGTCCCGTAATTTGAGGGCTGCAGAGAGAGCTGCTGTCGAAACATCATAGGAGCTGGCTGGCAAATCAGGTTCAAATGTGTCGGAAGTTCTTTTGTAAGAGAGAGGCGAACAATTATTAGACCTCAGTATCCATAAAAAAAGCTCGTAGAAAAACCATAGGTTTTTCTACGAGCTGAGGACCGGGAATTCCGGTCCTTTTTTCTATAAGTTCAGGACAAACAGCTTGTCCCGTGTCATAGATTCGATACTTCTGCGAATACCTTGAGATCCCAGGCCGGAGCTTTTCGCACCAATGAAAGGAAAGTGATCCGGTCCTCTTTCTGTTTTTGCATTCAGCTGTACGGAACCGACTTCTAACTGTGAACCTAATTTAATCGCTTTTTGAGTATCTTTAGTAAAAATACTTGCCTGTAATCCGTATTCAGATAGGTTGGCTAATTTAACCATTTCCTCTTCGTTTTGAACTCTTATTACAGGAAGTACTGGTCCAAAAGGTTCCTCCCAAGCCACCCGCATGTCTTCGTTAACTTGATCGAGAAGAGTGGGGTGAATAACATTTGCTTCCCGCTTATTTCCTGTGACGGCATGAGCTCCCTTCTGCAAGGCTTCATCGATTAATTCTTCCACGTAATCAGCAGCTCTTGTGTTGATGAGAGGAGAAATATCCGATTCCTGCTGGTAATCCCCAACGGACAGGTTATTTATGGCTTCTTTAAGTTTCTGTACCAATTCCTCAGCAACTTCATCCTGAACAAGTACTCTTTTTATAGCTGTACATCGCTGTCCTGAATAAGAAAAAGCGCCACTGACGATTTGTTTCACTGCAAGGTCTAAATCAGCATCTTTCAGAACTAACGCAGGGTCTTTTCCGCCTAACTCAAGGACTACCGGCACCATTTTTGTTTGTTGGGAAATAGCTTGTCCTGTTTGTGTACTTCCCGTAAACGTTACCATGTTTATCTTTGGATGAGTGACAAGAAAATCACCGATCTCTGAACCCTTCCCTGTAATAAGCTGTACGGTCCCCTCTGGAAGGTCCGTATCATTCAAAGCTTCTATCATTAACTTACCACTAAGACTTCCTTGAGAGGCAGGTTTGAAGACCACAGCGTTTCCTGTTATAAGAGCGGGAGCAATCTTAGATGCGGCCAAGTTGACTGGGTAATTGAAAGGAGAAATGGCTAATACAACTCCTAAAGGTTCCTGTTCAACCATAGCAAGTTTCGAAGACGGCCCGCCTTTAAAAGAGTCTCCCCGCATTAAATCGCCATGGGATCGAAGTCCCTCTTCAGCTGTATAACGAATAAGGTCAGCCGTACGCAGGACTTCTTTCTTCGCAGAAGACATCCCTTTCCCTACTTCATGTGAAATCATATCTGCAATTATCAATTGTTTATCGACCAAGTTGTCCGCCCATTGATGAAGAATTCTCGCTCTCGTATGAAGATCAATTTCCTTCCAATTTTTTTGCACGTCCGATGCCTGATCAATGGCACGATCCACATCTTCCTTACTCATGAGACTGATATTACCTAGACGAGCTTCCCCTGTGACTGAATATACATCCCTTACGTTTTCTTCTACCGTATGCTTAATAGTGAATTCACTCCTAACATATTATTTGAAAATTCTGATTTCTAATTATAAGTGACAAAATAAATTCCATCAAATCGTATAAACAGCCTAACAACGTTGTTAAACCGCTTACATTGAACTGATTCTTCTTCTATATCCGTTTAACGCGTTATTTCATTAAAATATAGGGAAGTGAATTTTGTTCTTTTCGACTCGTTATGGCATAGCTATATTAGCGGTGAGTATATGAAAATGATTCTCATATTCATTGACAAGGGTTTCCTAACCTCATAAACTAGAGATTGAGTAAAAATATTCTTAAATACTTACAATAAATTCTAATTCATGATAAAAACCAACAGCTTAATAGAAAGTGTGCTTAAAGGAGAGATCGATTGTATGGATACACTGTTGGCAAATGATCTGACCCTTGGTTATGGAGATCAAACCATTATTGATTCATTAAATATCAGCATTCCAAAAGGAAAAGTGACTGTACTTATTGGTGGAAACGGCTGTGGTAAATCAACTTTACTGCGGTCACTTGCTCGTTTATTAAAGCCTAAGTCTGGTCAGGTTGTATTAGACAGTGAAGATATTTCCAAGCTGCGTACGAAAGAAGTAGCAAAGAAAATGTCGATCCTGCCGCAAAGCCCTACAACTCCAGAAGGTTTGACCGTATATCAGCTCGTAAAACAGGGGCGGTATCCGTATCAGGGAATTACGAAGAGATGGTCTGACGGGGATGAAAAGGCTGTTAACCATGCGCTGGAGGATACTAACTTGATGGACTTGCGTGAGAGAACAGTAGATTCTCTATCCGGCGGACAGAGACAGCGTGCCTGGATTGCGATGACGCTTGCTCAAAACACAGATACGCTGCTCCTTGACGAACCAACTACTTATTTAGATATGACCCACCAAATAGAAATCCTGGATCTCCTCTTTGATTTGAATCAGAATCAAGGACGAACAGTGGTTATGGTGCTTCACGATATTAATCTCGCTTGCCGATACGCAGATCATATTATTGCTGTGAAAAATAAAACGGTATTTGCACAAGGAAGACCTGAAGACGTAATTACGTGTGATTTAATGCAGAATGTGTTTGAAATGAGATGTGATGTCAGAGAGGATCCACTATTCGGAACTCCAATGTGTATCCCTCATGGGAAAGGCCGCTGCCTTATTAAAGCAGCTCAGCAGGAAGCTAAGAGTCAGTCAATTGGATAGAAATAAGGAAAGAGGATATCAAGCAGCTGATATCCTCTTTTTTGTATGATTTTAAAAAGAGATGTTCCATTCAGCTAGTCAAATGGTATCATGTGTATACACACACAAGATTGGATGAGTATAGGTGAGGCGATAAAAGTGGTGAGGATGGACGAAGTACTTAAGGCTCGATTTAAAGACGCTTCAGGACAGGTCCCTGGTGAAGATATTCTGCATTTTTTGATGGACGGCGTCTCAGATTTTATTTTCCTTATGGAAGTTAAAGGAGAGTCCTTCAGGTACACTTATGTTAATCATGCAGCTGAAACATACCATAAAATAGGTCAATCGAACTGGTCGGGGAAAACAATAGAAGATATTCTTGCACCGAATTATGCGAATCAGCTGAATCAAGAATATTTAAAAGTTTTACGATCAGGAGTTCCAGGAACTTACGAGGATAAAATAGTGGTAGACGGGACTGAATTTTTCGGTCACACCCTTTTAACACCCTTAAAGGATGAAAATGACAGGGTCACCCATGTACTGGCCATTACCCGCAATATTACTGAATTAGTCAGTAAGGAACTTGAACTGAAACGCATGAACGCGAAATTTAAATCCCTGATGAAGCATACGGCAGATGCTATATTAATTGTCTCGCTGGATGGGAAGACACTTGAGGTTAACGATGCTTTTGAAAAATTGTACGGGTTTCATGAACAAGAATTGCAGGAGACAGTATTCCCGTTTATACCCGTCAGGTATCTTCAAGAAGCTTATGATCTTCTACATAAAGCTATAGATGGAAAAGGAACAGCCGCTTTTGAAACCGTTCGTCAACATAAAGATGGGACTCAATTGGATGTCGAAATAACGGTATCCCCGATTCACGGAGAAAGTGGGGAAGTAATAGCAGTCAGCTCCATTATTCGGGACATCTCAGAATATAAGAAAGCTGAGGGAAGACTAGCCGCAAGCCGCCATCGTTATCATGCGCTGTTTGAATACAATCCTCAACCCATTCTAAGGCTGACGATAAATGGAACCATTCTTAAAGCGAATCCGGCGTTTCTCAAGATGATGAACCTTACAGAAAAAGCACTATCTTACAAATCCATTTTCTCCTGGATTCCTGATTGTGATAAAAATAAGGTGAGAACTTATTTCGAAGGAAAACATTCGAATGAAGCTGTTTTCCAAACGAATTTTCATATAAACGGGGAGAAGAGGAATATTCGAGTTTGTTTAGTCCCGATAATACTGGAAGACAGGCGTGTATCGCTTTACGCGATCATGGAAGATACCACAGATCAAAATATAGTGTTAAATGCACTTGAGGAAAGTGAAGAAAGATTTCTGTTAATTGCTAATCATTCCCGCGACCTTATTGCAGTTCTCACTCCAACCGGCACCTTGAAATATGCATCTCCCTCTCATGAAAAATTATTTGGTTTTGACCCGGTTCAAGCAACGGCTGAAAAAGTTATCGGGAGGGTTCACCCAGAAGATTTCCGTTTCGTAAAAGAGGCTTTTATAGCTTTCCAGGAAGGGAAGACCTCTTTTTCCTTAAAGGTTCGTTTGTTAAAGAAGAATCAGCAATGGATTTGGCATGAATGCCGAGGAACAGGAGTTTTTGCTGAGGGAAGCGTAGCAAATATTGTGCTGGTTGCCAGAGATATTTCTTCACAAGTAAGCTATGAAGAGAAATTAAAGGAACTGGCCTTCTATGATTATTTAACAGGTCTTCCCAACCGCCGTTTGTTTGAAGATCAGGGCAGGTCAAGGTTGAAACAGACAGTCAATGGTAAAGCTGCCTTACTTTATTTAGACGGAGATCAATTTAAAGAAATAAATGACCAGCTCGGGCATGATGCAGGGGATGACTTTCTCAAAATGGTAGGAACTCGGCTGCATCATTGGGGCGGGAAAGCGATCTTGTCGCTCGTATAGGCGGGGATGAGTTTGCAATTCTCTTATTCGATGTACCTGGTACAGACTACGTTCAGCAAAGAGCGGAGCAATTATTGCAGATCCTGCGCCAGCCTTATCATTTGAAACAAAGCATCATTGCTTCCTCGTTTTCTATAGGTGCTGCAAGTTTTCCGTCGGACGGCCGATCGCTAGAGGAATTATTCAGGCTGGCTGATCAGGCTTTATACTATAGCAAAAAGCAAGGCAAAGACCAGGTTTGCCTTTATGAAGAAATGAAGGATGGCTGATGGCCATCCTTTTTTATGCATCAGAAACTTCTTTTAAGTTGTGAAGAATATAAGTGGGTTCAATCCCTAACTCCGGCCATTTCTCCTCACCACGGTTAACCCAGGCCGTATGAAAACCGAATTGAGCTGCTCCGGCAATATCCCAGGGGTTACTGGAAAAGAAGAGGATCTTATCTTTATTTTCATCCAAGTGGTCCTGTGCGTATTGATAAGCCTGTTTGTGAGGCTTATATATTTTTGTGTCATCTGCACTTAAGAGCTCGAATTGAGAAGAAAGCTCGTTGAAATCGAGTAAAGGCTTCAGCATGTTTCTTGTGCCATTTGAAAAAATTGTCAACTTTTTCTGAGGATACTGTACAGCAAGTTCCTCTACTTCTGGATAAGGCTTTAATCTTTTGTATTGTTCCATAAACACTTGTATTTTTTCAGGATCTGCTTCGATGCCGCTGAACTGCAGGGCATCGATTAATGCCCGCCGGGTGATGATATCAAACGACTCGTATCCGTCTATCAATTGGCGGACGAGAAAGTAATGGATCTGTCGCGTTCTCCACTCCTGACTAATTGCTGTGCTGTAATCTGGATAATACTCATGAATTTTTTCCTTAACCGAATGCACGTCAAACAATGTGCCATATGCATCAAAAACATAAGCGTGTTCGTTCATGTCTGCTCAGCTCCTTTCGTTGCGGAATTTCCCTCTAACACAGCTGTCTAAACGAGCGATCGACTGGGATTAATGGGCAGAAAAGGAGGGAATGGGCTTACTGATCGTTTACTAAAATGGAAGCGGAAGGATTAAACTTCTCTAACACAGGCTTTTGTTCACAAAAAGTTCATGACCATAAGTTGCCTTTTCCGTTCTCTCTCCTTTGGTTTTCATGATATCATTTGTAATGGAGAAACTAGGGTTATTCCTGATTTTAAATAGAGAAAGGGTAAAACCATGAAGAAATTTTCAATTTTAACTACTTTCGTTACGTTTTTGGCATTAATCCTTGGAAATGTAGTTGTTGCTACAAAATCCGGTGATGCCTGCGGAACGACCTGGCCGGTCTGCAAAGGATCAGTGATTCCGGACTTTACGAATTATCATATGATTATTGAGTATTCCCACCGGTTAATGGTTCCATTACTGGTGTTCTTAACAGTCATAAATGCAGCAGGAGCTATCTATAAATATCGCAAAAATCGATCTGTCCTTATTTTAGCCTTATTAAGTCTTGGTCTGCTTGTTTTACAATCTTTAGTTGGCGGATTTAATGTCCTGCTCGGGACGCCGCCTGGATTTACTACGCTCGATGTAACGTTCAGCCAGGCGTTATTGTTAGTGCTTGTGTTACTCAGTTACAGTCTTCACAAGGAAAAAACAGTGGTTCCCCAGGCAAGCAGGGAAGCCGTGACTATGAGCTACAAGGCCTTTTTAGTTGGCTACTCCCTCTATTTAGCCCAGATTATACTAGGTGCATTTTTCAAGCACAGCCGTGCGAGCAACGTGCTATTAGATATTCCTGCTGTAGAATATTTAGTGAAGAATGCCAATTTGGCTAATATGATTTATTCACTGCACTGGGTTGCTACAGTAGTGATCTTTGTTGCTGCCTTATGGTTTGTGATTTACGCAACAAAGTTCCGGTATCATCTTACGCTTGCGTGGCTGTACTTTATCACGATCCTTTTAAATGCGGTTGTTGGTTTTGTCATAGTGATCACAGGAAATATTATTATCGCCTCTTCTCTTCACATGATCATCTCCACCATCACCATGGTGATTGGTGCATCGATCCTGGGAGGCTATTGGTTTAAAATGCAAAGAAATCCCAGATAACATGTAAAGCCCTCCGCTAAAGAAGTGGAGGGCTTTATTATTATTGCAGTAGTTCACGGATTTCATTTTCAGTAAGTGAGCTCAGCATGGATTCACCAGGCTGGATGATGCGGTCTACGAGATCCCTTTTCTTCTGCTGCAGCTGGTAGATCCGTTCTTCAATGGTACCTTCGGATATCATACGGATGACTTGGACTACTTTTTCCTGTCCAATGCGATGAGCGCGTCCAGCTGCTTGTTCTTCAATGGCTGGATTCCACCATAAGTCGTATAAAATAACCGTGTCCGCACCGGTAAGGTTCAAGCCGGTTCCCCCAGCTTTTAAGGAAATAAGAAATGCTTCTTTTTCTCCTTCATTAAACTGATCCACCATATCCATCCGTGTCTTCGTTTTGGTGCTTCCATCTAAGTAGAAGCTGTCCAGACCGCAGGCCGTTAATTCCTCGTACAAGAGAGTCAGCATACTTGAAAATTGAGAAAAGATTAATATCCGGTGGCCCCCGGCCTTTAATTCCTTGACAAGCTCTTTCAATTGCTCCAGCTTGCCGGATTCTCCATTATAGTTTTCAAGGAAGAGGGAAGGATGGCAGCAAATCTGCCGGAGTCTTGTAAGGCCGGCAAGAATTTCAAGCTTCCCTTTTTGGATGCCTTTCGTAGCAATGGTAGCGTTGATCTCAGATTGAATTTTTTCTAAATAAGCCAGATATACTTCTTTTTGGTCCCGCGTTAACTCAGAATATTGAACGGAATCAATTTTTTCAGGCAGGTCCTCAAGTACATCTTCTTTCATTCTCCTTAAGATAAACGGCCGGGTCATTCGCGCAATCTTTTCTGAACTGAGCTGCAAAAACTTCCGCTTGCTTTTGTAGAATCCTGGCATGATTGTTCTAAACAGAGACCACAATTCATTCAAAGAATTTTCTATGGGTGTTCCACTTAAAGCAAAACGATGCTTGGCATTTATGTGACGAGCGGCATTGGCAGTTTTGGTCGCCTCATTTTTTATTGCCTGAGCTTCATCAAAAATAATAGTGTGAAAATGCTGTTTCTTATAAAAGGCCTCATCCTGTCTTAGTAAAGGATAGGAAGTAATCCACAAGTCTTTGGAAGCGGCAGTCCGCATAGCTTCTGAGCGTGTGGATGGGTCGCCGGCAATAATGACGGTACTCAATACAGGAGCGAATTTCTCTACTTCCTTTCGCCAGTTATAAAGCAAGGAGGAAGGAGCCACGATGAGTACGGGATTATTTAAGGAAGATTGTTCTTTTTCCGATAGTAAAAAGCTGATAGTCTGAAGCGTTTTACCAAGTCCCATATCATCTGCAAGAATGCCGCCAAAATGATATGCCGCCAAGGTCTTAAACCAACGGAATCCTGTCAGTTGGTACGGTCTGAGCTCCGCCCGCAGGCCATTAGGTGGATCAAGCTCAAGAGATTGGGGGGCTTTCATCAGTTCGACTAGCTGGTTAAACTGTGCCGAGCTTTCGTCTCTCGTCGGGTGCAAGGCACTGTCGACCTGGAGACTGCGCGCATGAGAGACTCTCGCTGACTGCTCATTGATGTCCTCAGATGTTAATTCAAGCTCTGAGGCGAGGCGTTGAAAACGCTGAAAGGAGTCGCTCATTAATGAAAGGAGTGCTCCATTTGACAGACGATAATATCGTTTCCGTTCAATGGCTGCTTTCAAGGCTTCGGTGACATCATCAGAGCTGATGCCTTCAATGGTAAAATTAATATCCAGCCAGCTGCCTTCACTCGCTATTTGAATATCCGGTTTAAGCTCCTGGTCCTGCTGGTGGAGCATAGCTTTCACAGATGGAGATAAAAACACTTCGGCCAATTCGTTCAGTTCTTTTAAATACACATTCACAAAATCATCAAGTGCAGATTCATCATCGATATAAACCATTTCTCCGTCAAATTTAAATTCCGCTTGTTCAATGATTTGAATAATTGCTTGTTCCTTTTCGGTGTTCCGCTGAATAATAACCTGATTACCGGTAGAATGATGGTTAAAAGGGTTGAACGCATAGTCGCCGTAATTGAAATGGACATCAATCGTAAGCGTCCACTGGGCAAAATCGAGATAAATAGCTGCTTGTAAATCTGTTTGCAGGATCTTCCTTTGCGCAGCTTCATCCAATTGAATGTCGGCAATGGTTTCAAGTTCTGGCAGGACGTGAGATACAATACCTTCCATATCCTGGTAATTGACGGTGTGGTTCCCATTAGAGTTATAAGGAAGGAGTGTGTTTAAAGTTCGAATCACGCTTTCTTTTTCCTCATCTAAAGGGAAGAAGCTGCCGTCTTTATACAGCAAATGATAGTTGCTTAAATACTCGTAGGCTTTTAATTTATCCATATAAAGGTGGAAGCTCCCGCGTTCCTCTGAAATATAAAAGGACATTTCAGGAAAGCTGTCGTGCATATGAAGTTCTCCTTCTACAGTTCCACGATTAACCATTTGACTTGAGCGGCAAGCAAGCTTACTCAGCATCTCTTCAGCCAGAGACGGAGGTATGGTCAGTATTTTCTGATCAGACTGGTTCCATTGGCGTTCGTAAAATAATTCCTGTTCATAGGATTTGTGGAGCAATTGCAGAAGATCGGTGTCTTCTTTGCTCCATTGGTGTTCATCGGGATCATAGCTGAATTTTTTTGATAACCGGTATGGCTGTCCCTGCTTAATATGCTGAAGAAGCTGTCTGATGTTTTTAATCACGTACATGTAATCTTCACCAATTTTTAATTCAATCCCTAAATTCTTACTGCCAAGCAAGGATTGAAGGTGTACGTAATACTCTATATGAAGAGGTTTCTTTAAATGGGCATTGTAACGGTTTTCCCGGCGCTGACGGAATGTTTCAAAGAGCTGCCCCGCAAATAAGCGGTCATGGCTTCCAGTATCATTTTTGGAAGTGATAAGCGTGCTTGATTGGGAAGGCGCACTTTCTTTAATTGCCCACTCCCGGATTGAGATGAGGACCGCAGCAATATGTTTACAGCAGAAATACTTCTCATATGCGGGGCATTCGCAAGTCGCTTCAAGGTCATCGTCTTCAAAAAAGAAAACGCGTACTTCATAATCATGAGTACCCGTTACGACGGCACGCCAGGAATGAATAGCGCTGTTATGGGAAAGTCCATACACCTTTCCCAATTCATAATACCGCTTTCCACGGTCATAATAACTTTTCCCGGTGATTTTAATGATGTCGTTAGGTTGTAATAAATATGACTGCATAACAATGGCATCCTTATTGTTGATTTTTTTTTATTATAACAGGTAGAAGGGGAGTTTATCTTCCTTCCTTTATAACTATTTTTGGTTATGATAGGAAAATACAAGCTGGATAAGCAGAGGAATAGGATTGATTTTCCATAGTGGTTGTGCTAACTTTCAAGGTATGAGTTTTAAATATAATTCAGCCGGCTCTTAGAGTGAGCGGCTTTTTTTTGGAGTGAATCGACCAATGTGATACGTATATCCTGCCTTAATACTTAGAGTCCATAACTTACTATCGATGGAGGATATGACGATGAATATAAAAGAAGAAATGAAAAAGCGACGTACCTTTGCAATTATTTCTCACCCGGACGCCGGTAAAACAACGATGACGGAGAAGATGCTGTTATTTGGGAATCTTATCAGGTCAGCTGGGACGGTAAAAGGGAAGAAGTCAGGAAAATTTGCTACCTCAGACTGGATGGAAATTGAGAAGCAGCGTGGAATTTCAGTGACCTCCAGCGTCATGAACTTTCCTTATAAGGATTACCAGGTCAATATTTTAGATACTCCCGGGCACGAAGATTTTAGTGAGGATACGTATCGTACGCTTACAGCTGTTGACAGCGTAGTAATGATTATTGATGGGACAAAAGGGATTGAAGCCCAAACCATCAAGCTGTTTAAAGTATGTAAGATGCGAGGAATTCCGATCTTTACGTTTATTAATAAAATGGACCGCGAAGGCCGCGACCCTTTTGAGTTAATGGAAGAAATTGAAGAAACACTCAATATCGAGACGTATCCGATTACTTGGCCCGCTGGAATGGGCAAGCGGTTCCTCGGTGTGTTTGACCGAAATCACGAACAGTTTGTACATTTTACTGGAAATGAATCGGAAGAATATATTCCATACAGTGAATTGGATCAGCGGACCGATATCACTGAACATGCTGAATTCAGTGATGCTCAGGATGAAATGCTGCTTTTAGAAGAAGCTGGGGATTCTTTTGACATGGATAAAGTGTTAAAAGGCGATCAAACGCCTGTTTTCTTCGGAAGTGCCCTCGCCCCATTTGGCGTTGAAACCTTTTTTAATACTTTTATTGATATGGCACCTGAGCCGGCACCGCGCCGCTCAACAGAAGGAACCGTTTCACCCGACCACGAAGAGTTTTCGGGTTTTATCTTCAAGATCCAAGCGAATATGAATCCTCAGCATAGGGATCGTATCGCTTTTGTCCGTGTTTGTTCCGGGAAGTTCGAACGCGGGATGAATGTAACGTTATCCCGTACTGGAAAGACGTTTAAGCTCGCCCAGTCCCAGCAGTTTGTGGCTTCTTCACGGGGGACTGTAGAGGAAGGATATGCCGGAGATATCATAGGAATCTATGATCCGAATGTGTACCGGATTGGCGATACAATTGTTACCGGCCGGCGGAATTTCGAGTATGATGAACTTCCTCAATTCCCGCCTGAGCTGTTTAAAAAAGTGACCGCTAAGAACGTTATGAAAGCGAAGCAGTTTAAAAAAGGCCTGGAGCAGCTCGTGCAGGAAGGAGCGATCCAGTTGTTTAAACGTTACCGGTTTGAAGATTACATTATTGGGGCGGTAGGAGAACTTCAGTATGAAGTCTTTGATTACCGGATGAAAAATGAATATAATGTGGAAATTGAACTTACTTCTATCGGAGAGAGAATTCCGCGTTGGTTGAAGCCTGAGCAAGTGGACGAATCCTTGTTTGATGAGAGAAATATGCTCGTCCAGGATCGGGAAGGGAATCCGCTCGTTTTATTTAAAAACGACTTTTCGCTGCGCTGGTTTATTGACAAAAATCCGGATATAGAGCTAATTGACCTATTTGAAGTGAATCAGTACGACCAGGCTTACGAATAAATATCTTTTGGCCGCTGCATTACTGTGCAGCGGTTTTTTTTACTAAAAAATTTGTTGAAATCGATGATAATAAACAATAGAAGGCATAGTATGGGGAGTGGAAATGTGGGAAATCACTTGAAGTATCAAGTTCTTCATTTTCATTAGGAATTACGAGCGGGGTTACCGAAATGATAACGGCTGTTAATAAAATGCAAGATCTAATTATTCAAGCAGATCTAGCGTTGTATAAGGGGAAAAGGTCAGGAAAAGGACAGGAAAAGGACAGGTAAACGTGTACCATACAAATAAGGGGATGGCACACCATCGAATGAAAACATCGTACACTGTCATTATCATGAAAGACGCTTATTAATATATGATTTTTAAGAAACCACACCAAAAGAGAAGTGTGGTTTTTTCTATAAGACCGAATGTTTGTTCGTTTTGTGTTAGAATGTTAAAATGATGTGGTAAACTATTGGTGATAGAGTTCGGAACGGAGGGATTCGTCATGGAGAATCAATTTGAATTAGTTTCACAGTATTCCCCGGAGGGGGACCAGCCAAAAGCAATAAAAGAACTCGTGGAAGGGATCAATCGGGGGAAAAACATCAAACTCTGCTTGGCGCAACGGGAACAGGAAAGACGTTCACGATGTCCAATGTCATCCAGCAAGTAAACAAACCGACTTTGATCATTGCCCATAATAAGACGTTAGCCGGCCAGCTTTACAGCGAATTTAAAGAATTTTTTCCAAATAATGCTGTCGAATATTTCGTCAGTTATTACGATTACTATCAGCCGGAAGCGTATGTACCGTCTTCCGATACATTTATAGAAAAAGACGCGAGCATCAATGATGAGATTGATAAATTGCGCCACTCTGCTACGTCCGCTTTATTTGAGCGGAACGATGTCATTATTGTTGCCAGTGTCTCGTGTATTTATGGCTTAGGTTCTCCGGACGAATATCGCAGTCAAGTATTATCCATACGTTCCGGTATGGAAAAGGACCGTGATGAACTGCTCCGTAATTTAGTAGACATTCAATATGCAAGAAATGATATAGAATTTCAACGCGGAACGTTTCGTGTACGAGGGGATTCTGTGGAGATCATTCCGGCTTCCCGTGAAGACCACGCCATCCGGGTTGAATTTTTTGGAGATGAGATCGACCGGGTACGAGAAGTAGATGTTCTTACAGGGGAAATTGTCGGAGATCGTGAACATGTAGCTATTTTCCCAGCTTCCCACTTCGTTACACGAGAAGAAAAGCTTAAAAAAGCAATTGAAAATATTGAGAAAGAACTTCAGGGACGTTTGAAGGAGCTGAGAGATGAAGATAAGCTTCTCGAAGCCCAGCGTCTGGAACAGAGGACCAATTATGATTTGGAAATGATGCGGGAGATGGGTTTTTGTTCAGGTATTGAAAACTACTCACGCCATTTGACGTTTCGGGAACAAGGAGCCACCCCCTATACACTCATCGATTACTTTCCTGATGATTTCATGATTATGGTAGATGAATCACACGTGACCTTGCCTCAGGTGCGTGGGATGTACAACGGGGACAAGGCAAGGAAGCAGGTGCTTGTCGATCACGGATTTCGACTGCCTTCGGCTCTTGACAACCGTCCGCTTCAATTCGAAGAGTTTGAAAATCATATCAATCAAATCACCTATGTATCTGCAACTCCGGGTCCATATGAAAAGGAGCATTCTCCTAAAATGACGGAACAGATTATCCGCCCGACAGGACTGCTTGATCCGGAAATTGATGTTCGGCCGATTCATGGCCAGATTGATGACTTAGTCGGTGAAATTAATAAGCGTGCGGATAGAAATGAACGAGTGCTTGTGACTACCCTGACGAAAAAAATGTCTGAGGATCTCACCGATTACTTGAAAGAACTGAATATGAAAGTCGCCTACCTTCATTCTGAAATTAAGACGCTCGAAAGAATTGAAATCATCCGTGATTTACGGGTAGGCAAATACGATGTCCTGATTGGCATCAACCTGTTAAGAGAAGGACTTGATATTCCTGAGGTTTCGCTTGTCTCAATTCTTGATGCCGATAAGGAAGGTTTCCTTCGCTCGGATCGCTCCCTCATTCAGACGATCGGCCGTGCGGCGAGAAATGAAAACGGCAGGGTCATTATGTATGCCGATAAAATTACCGATTCCATGCAGTTTGCCATTGATGAAACCTACCGACGCAGGGAGAAGCAGATTGCTTATAATGAAGAGCATGGAGTGACGCCGACAACCATTAACAAAGAAATTCGTGATGTGATCAGAGCGACTACGGCAGCTGAAGAAGAAGCTTCCTACGATACAGGCAAAAAGCCATCAGAGATGACAAAGAAAGAACGCCAGGAACTTGTAGACAATATGGAAACAGAAATGAAACAGGCAGCACGCAACCTCGATTTCGAAAAAGCTGCCGAGCTAAGGGATATTATTTTGGAACTAAAAGCGGAAGGATGATTACGATATGGCTAGTAAGCATATCAGTATAAAAGGTGCCAGAGCCCATAATTTAAAAAACATCGATTTAGATATACCCAAAAATAAGCTGGTAGTCATGACCGGCTTATCCGGATCAGGGAAGTCCTCGCTCGCCTTTGATACGATCTATGCGGAAGGGCAGCGCCGCTATGTCGAATCTTTAAGCGCTTATGCCCGCCAATTTCTCGGGCAGATGGACAAGCCGGATGTAGATTCCATCGAAGGACTTTCCCCGGCTATTTCGATAGACCAGAAAACCACCAGCCGTAATCCAAGGTCTACTGTTGGGACGGTTACGGAAATCTATGATTACCTTCGCCTGTTATTTGCACGAATCGGACGACCTACATGTCCGAAGCATGGGATAGAAATCAGCTCGCAAACCGTTCAGCAGATGGTGGACAGGATTATGGAATATCCTGAAAGGACGAAACTGCAAATTCTAGCCCCTGTTATATCTGGTCGTAAGGGTGAGCATGTTAAAGTGTTTGAGCAGCTGCAGAAAGAGGGATATATCCGCCTGCGCGTGGACGGGGAAATGCGTGAGATTTCCGAGGAAATAAAATTAGATAAAAATAAAAAGCACTCCATTGAAGTGGTGGTAGACCGGATTGTCGTGAAGGAAGGCGTGGAAGGCAGGCTTTCGGATTCATTGGAAACGTCTCTTCAATTAGGAGGCGGTCACGCCCTTGCCGATGTCATCGGGGAGGAAGAACTCATGTTCAGTGAGCACCATGCCTGCCCGATCTGCGGGTTTTCCGTGAGTGAACTCGAACCCCGGATGTTTTCTTTTAACAGCCCTTACGGTGCCTGCAGCCGATGTGATGGTCTCGGGACACAGCTTGAGGTTGATATTGATCTAGTGATTCCTGACTGGTCCCGGTCTCTGAAGCAGCATGCGATCGCTGCCTGGGAACCAAATAGTTCCCAGTACTACCCGCAGCTTTTGAAAAGTGTTTGTGACCATTATGGCATTGATATGAATATGCCCGTGAAAGACATTCCGAAGGACCTGATGGAGCGTGTGCTTTATGGAAGCGGAGAAGAGAAAATTTTCTTCCGTTATGAAAATGATTTTGGAAAAGTACGGGAAAGCGAAATCTTTTTTGAGGGCGTGATACCAAATATTTCTCGCCGCTACCGGGAAACAAGCTCGGATTTTATTCGGGAGCAGATGGAAAAATATATGGCCCAAAAGCCATGTCCGAAGTGTAAAGGGAACCGTCTAAACGAAGAGGCGCTTGCTGTTTTGATTAATGGAAAGCATATTGGTCAGACGACTGATTTTTCCGTTACCGAGGCAAAAGAATTTTTTGAGAATCTTGAGCTGACTGAAAAAGAGAAGACGATTGCCCATATGATTTTAAAAGAAATTTGCGAGCGGCTCAGCTTTCTATCCAATGTAGGCTTAGAATATCTGACATTATCGCGCTCAGCTGGCACTTTATCAGGCGGCGAAGCACAAAGGATCAGGCTTGCCACTCAAATCGGTTCTGCTTTGACAGGTGTTCTTTATGTATTAGACGAGCCATCCATCGGTCTTCATCAGCGGGATAATGACCGCTTGATCAAAACGCTGAAAAGAATGCGGGATTTGGATAACACCCTTATTGTCGTTGAACACGATGAAGATACGATGCTTGCAGCTGACTATTTAATCGATATCGGTCCTGGTGCCGGTGCTCATGGAGGTCATATCGTAACGCAGGGAACTCCTAAGCAAGTAATGCGGAACAAAAAGTCGTTAACCGGCCAGTATTTATCAGGGGAGAAATTCATTCCTCTTCCAGCGAAGCGGCGTCAGCCTGATGGACGTAAATTAACGATAAAAAAAGCAGAAGAAAATAACTTGAAAAAGGTCAATGCTTCTATTCCGCTAGGGTTATTTACTGCTGTCACCGGAGTTTCCGGCTCCGGAAAGAGTACCCTGATAAATGAAATCTTATATAAGTCTTTATCTATGAAGCTTCATAAGGGCAAGCAGAAACCCGGGAAACACCAGGAGATTGAAGGGATAGACCAGCTAGAGAAGGTCATTGACATTGACCAGTCTCCCATCGGCCGGACACCCCGTTCCAATCCTGCCACTTATACAGGTGTATTTGATGATATTCGCGATGTGTTTGCACAGACAAATGAAGCGAAAATCCGTGGCTATAAAAAAGGACGGTTCAGCTTTAATGTCAAAGGCGGACGCTGTGAAGCCTGCAGAGGAGACGGGATAATAAAAATAGAAATGCATTTTCTGCCCGACGTCTACGTACCGTGTGAAGTGTGTAACGGTAAACGATACAACCGTGAGACGCTTGAAGTGAAATATAAAGGAAAAAGCATCGCAGATGTACTCGGAATGACGATTGAAGAAGCTTTGGAATTCTTCGGGAACATTCCAAAGATCAAACGGAAATTACAAACTGTTGCGGACGTAGGTCTTGAATATATCAAGCTTGGTCAGCCCGCCACAACGCTGTCTGGAGGAGAAGCCCAGCGCGTGAAGCTTGCCAGTGAGCTGCACCGCCGTTCTAACGGTAAATCCTTCTACATCCTGGATGAGCCCACCACAGGTCTTCACGTCGATGATATCTTCCGACTGCTTCAAGTGCTGCAGAGGCTCGTTGAAAATGGCGACTCTGTTTTAATTATTGAGCATAACCTCGACGTTATAAAAGAAGCAGATTATATCATCGACCTTGGACCTGAGGGTGGTGAAAAAGGCGGTCAAATCATCGCCACGGGAACTCCAGAGGAAGTAGCAGAAACAGAGGAATCCCATACAGGGCGTTATTTAAAGCCAATTTTGGAAAGAGATCGCAAGCGGATGGAAAAGAAATTGCAGACACGGGAAAAAGTGGTGAGCAAGTAGATGTTTTGACGCTTTCCGATATTTTAAGTATCGTAAAACAAGAGATGCTTAACGGGAGGATTCGTCAATGAAAATAATCGAACAGGAAAAAGTGCAGACGAAGATTGATGAGCTTGCAGACAAACAGGTTTATATCCATTTGGAAACGACAAATGGCGCTTATGCAAGCCATTTTGATGAAGAAGCTTATAATGTTGGGGCGTTTATTAGGAATGCCAGGGTCAGTTACCAGCATGGGAAGATTGTCAGTACTGGAGGATCTTTCCGTGTTGGTTTGAAGCTGGATATCGGCTGGGTTTATGCGGAAGGAGTGACTGACTATGAAATCGATGATAACGATCGATTGCTCATGGCGGGTCATGACCGCGAAGGAAGGTTGATGGTCGCTTTGGAAATCAGCGAAACGCCTTTCTCTCATGAGGCTGATCTAAATGAATGAGCAGCATGTCGTAGTTGTTTTCCCCCACCCGGACGATGAATCATTTGGAGCTTCAGGTACGATTTCCAAGTTTCGTGAAGAAGGGGTACCTGTTACTTATTTATGCGGTACATTAGGTGAAATGGGTAGAAATATGGGAAACCCTCCTTTTGCGAACCGGGAAACGCTGTCGTCTTATCGCATTCAGGAATTAAAAGAAGCAGTGACTAAGCTCGATATTTCTTTGGAATTATTGGGTTACCGTGACAAGACCATAGAATTTGAACCGATCGATGAGCTTGCAGAAGATCTTCTCAAACGTTTGGAAAGACTGAAACCTTCAATAGTGATTACCCACTATCCGGGGTTTGCTGTCCATCCGGACCATGACGCTCTCGGAGCCGCGGTCGTAGCAGCAGTGGAGAAGATGAAGAAGGAAGAACGTCCGGAGATTTGGATGCATGCCATCTCGAATGATCATGAGGAGCGCCTTGGTAAGCCTGAAATCATCCATGACGTAACCCCTTATTGGGATAAAAAGCTTGCAGCGATCAAATCCCATCTTTCGCAGGCTGATGGAATGATGAACCTCATTGAAAAGCATGATCAGGCTTCTGAGCAAGTCAATCGATTAAAAACCGAACGTTTTTACCGCTATCCAACCAAGTAATAGTATGGACACCATAAGATGAATTCCTTCGTCTCATGGTGTCCCTTTTTAGTTTTCTTGAATCAACATCGGGGAATGTGTAATCTTAGAGTTAAGTAAAGGAGAGATGGATCAATGTCAGAAGAGCGTATGAGAATATTAAAAATGATTGAAGAAGGCACTATCACTGCGGAGGAAGGGGAAAAGCTGTTAACCGCCGTAGAAGAAAAGAATAACCAGACTTCCTCTTCAGAAAAAAGATATGGCATTAAAGACTTTATTGGGGAAGCCGTTGAAAAAATTAAAAATGCTGACTTTGACCTTACTTTTGGAGAATCCTTCCGCTTTGAGCATACGGAAGAGTTAGAGAAAAAAGATTTTAATGATATTGACATCCAGATCGCTAATGGCTCGTTAGACATCGAAACATGGAAAGAGGATTTTGCCAAGGCTGAATTAGAGGTAAAGGTTTACCAGGTATCTTCTGAAGAGGAAGCAAAAGAAAGATTCTTTACCGACAGCCAGCTTAATATCCATAACGGTATTTTGCGGGTTGCCAGTCCTTCAAAGAAAATAAAGACCAATGTACATTTGTATATTCCTGATGACCACTATGAATTCTTTAAAACAAAACTGAGCAACGGTACACTCAACGCTTTTGGCTTGGCAAGCAATCACATCCAGGTGAAAACGGCGAATGGTTCGCTTCGTCTCAATGATATGAAAGGCAGCTCGTGTAAAGCGGAAACAGGAAATGGTTCGATTCAAGTAGTAGGAGCAGCACTGGATGAATGCCAGGCCGATACGATTAACGGATCCATAAAACTAATTGGAGAATTCGGCAAAGCCCATGCTTCCGCCGTTACTGGGAGCGTAGTCGTAGAGAACAAAGGCACGAGAGCTAACAGCGGTTTCTTTAAAACAACTACGGGAAGTGTAATCGTTCATTTACCGCCGGCCAGGGAAATTGAAGGGAAGCTTAAAACCAGCTTCGGCAGCATTGACTGTCGTCTTGAGAATTATAAAATTCTTAACAATAAAAAAGAAGTCATGAATAAACAGTTGGAATTTGAAGCTTTTGAACAATATGAAGATACCTATCACATCGAAGCAGAAACGAAAACTGGTGCCGTAACTATTATTCCAGCAAAACAACTGTAAAAAAGTAGGTGAATGTTATGAAGAACTGGCTGTTGCATGTCATTGTTAATGCCATTGCTATCCTCTTAGTCAGCTGGCTAATTACAGCTGTATCGATTAATGGCGTAGTAGGAGCTATAGCTGCTGCTTTTATTCTCTCTATTCTAAATGCGATTGTACGGCCGATTCTTATCGTGCTTACCCTTCCGATTACCGTCCTAACCCTGGGGCTGTTTCTATTTGTCATTAATGCAATTACGTTGTTAATTACTGACGGGCTGCTGGGGAGCACGTTTGAAATAGACGGATTTGGAACAGCCATTCTTGCTGCGATCATCATTTCGATCATCAACTTAGTTTTAAATAGCTTGATTAAAGATAAAGGGTAGTCAAAACCTCCAGTACCTGTCCGTACTGGAGGTTTTTTTGCTCGGTAAATGAAAGCATGATCTGATCCTGTGTTCCCTGCTTTTGAAAACTATCCAATTTCATTGAAAAAGTGCTACAATAGGGGACAGTGATTGAGGTTTTTTGAGGAGGTAAACTAACCAATGAGCAAGGTAAGAACCGAAGATTTACTGGAACAGTTTAACTTGGAAATCGTAGCGGGTGAAGATGGTGTGCACCGTGAAATACATACGAGTGATATTTCGAGACCAGGTGTAGAGATGACCGGCTATTTTAAATTTTACCCTAAAGAACGCTTGCAGCTGCTTGGAAAAACGGAACTGTCTTATTTTAATGAACTCAATGAAGAACAGCGCCGCGAACGAGCAGATAAACTATGTACAGACGTAACTCCAGGGATTGTGATCAGCCGTGGGATGGATATACCTGCAGAGTTGTTGGCTGCGGCAAGAGATGCAGGTGTCCCGCTTATGAGATCACCGCATAAAACGACGAGAGTTATCAGTCGGCTTACAAACTATCTCGAGTCAAAATTTGCTCCATTCACAGCAATTCATGGTGTCCTTGTTGATATTTATGGGATAGGCGTGCTTATTACCGGTCAAAGCGGTGTCGGTAAAAGTGAAACTGCTTTGGAACTAGTGAAGCGCGGCCACCGGCTTGTGGCGGATGATAGTGTTGAAATTCGTCAGGAGGATTACGACACTCTAATTGGAAACAGTCCTCCGTTAATTGAGCACTTATTAGAAATACGGGGATTAGGGATTATCAATGTGATGACTTTATTTGGAGCGGGTGCTGTTAGGAGCTTTAAACGAATTACACTTGTCATCAATCTAGAGCTGTGGGATAAAAACAAGCAATATGACCGATTAGGGTTAGAGGAAGAAACGATGAAAATCATGGACGTAGATTTACCAAAAGCCACAGTTCCAGTCCGCCCAGGGCGTAACTTAGCAGTAATCATAGAAGTAGCAGCGATGAATTTCCGTTTGAAGCGGATGGGTGTAAATGCGGCTGAAGAATTTTCTGACCGCTTAACGAAAGTCATCGATCAGGACCAATTAAAGGAAGAGTAGAGGAGAGTGCCACATGACTTGTACACCTGATGCATTAGATCGAGTATTTCTACACTTGGGCCCCTTAAATATTTATTGGTACGGTGTCATTATTGCAACTGGTGCTTTTTTAGGCTTGCTTATTGCTACGAGGGAATCAGAAAGACTCGGGATAAGTAAAGACTATTTGATAGATATTGTTGTATATGCCATTCCAATCTCCATTATTTGTGCCAGGATCTACTACGTTATTTTTGAATGGGATCGGTATACTGGTGGACCATGGTGGGATGTTTTTGCCATTTGGGAAGGCGGTATTGCCATTCACGGAGCTCTCATTGGGGCAACGCTTACCGCACTAATCTACACGCGTGTGAAGAAGATTTCTTTCTGGCAGATGGTGGATATTGCTGCACCGAGTATTTTGTTAGGACAAGGGATCGGACGCTGGGGGAACTTTATGAACCAGGAAGCCCATGGCGGACCTGTGAGTGAATCCTTTTATAATAATTTCATGCAGTATTTGCCGGATTTTATTAATCAGCAAATGTGTATTGAAGGAACCGTCTACCACCCGACGTTCCTGTATGAATCCCTATGGGATCTTCTCGGAGTGGTGCTGTTGTTAATATTAAGGCACAAATTCAATCCGCGAAGAGGAGAAGTGTTCTTAAGTTATCTGATTTATTATTCTATCGGCCGTTACTTTATAGAAGGAATGAGAACCGACAGCCTTTACTTAATCGGCCATATCCGCATGGCTCAGCTCATTTCAATTATTCTTGTCATAGCTGCCCTGGCTGTGATGTTTTACCGTAGAAAAACGGGCATGGCGAATAAATATTATAACGGTAAACAAGTACACTAGTAGTTATAGATACACTTGGAAGAAAGGAATTTTATGATGAGTATTCGAACGATACTTTTTGATTTAGATGGTACGCTGATTGATACAAATGAATTAATTATTGCCTCTTTTATGCACACGATTGAGCAGCATGGAGGCCGTTCATATTCCAGGCAGGAAGTGCTTGATTTTATCGGCCCTCCTTTAAAAGAAAGCTTAAGTAAAATCGATCCGGACCGGGTAGACGAATTAATTGAAGTTTACCGCAAACACAACATTGAACATCACAATGCTTATGTGAAAGCCTATGAAGGTGTGGTAGAAACGGTCCAGTTGCTGAAAGAAAGAGGCTTTAAACTGGGAATTGTAACGACCAAACTGCGTAACACAGTCGAACTTGGTCTCAATATCACCGGCCTTGATGGTCTGTTCGATACGATCATAACGTTAGACGATGTGACAAATGCAAAACCTCATCCAGAACCAGTAGCTAAAGCACTGCAAGCGTTAGATTCGTGTGCAAGCGAGGCACTTATGGTTGGAGATAACACCCATGATATTGAGGGAGGTAAGAATGCGGGCACGAAAACTGCAGGAGTAGCCTGGACAGTCAAAGGCAGGGAAGTGCTTGAACAGCTTCATCCAGACTATATGTTAATGCAAATGAACGATTTGTTGGAAATAACTGGAGGATAAAAAATGAGAAAGACTGAGCGGTATAGAGTGCATGGGGCGAATTCGCTGTGGCACATATATAAAACGGTACCTTTCTTCAAAGTAATAAAAAACTTTATCGTGATTCAGATTGCCCGTTATACGCCTATCTTGAAAGTAAAGAACTGGCTGTATCGCTCTTTGTTGCAGATGGAAGTGGGCAGGGAAACCGCATTTGCGCTTATGGTAATGGTAGATATTATGTTCCCGGAGCGGATATCGGTTGGTCGTAATAGTGTCATTGGCTACAACACAACGATTCTTGCTCATGAGTACTTAATTAAGGAATACAGACTGGGAGACGTGGTCATTGGTGATGAGGTGATGATAGGAGCTAATACCACCATTCTTCCTGGGGTAACTATTGGAAATGGAGCTATTATTTCTGCCGGTACGCTCGTTCATAAAGACGTTCCTCCCGGCGTATTCGTTGGAGGAAATCCAATGACTGTTATCTATTCTAAGGAAGAGATGGACAAGCGAGCAGCGGTGGATGAGTTTTTGAAAGGTGGGGAAGCTGAATATGGAGATTGAACAGCAGGTGCTTCCAGCCGTGAAAAAGATCAAAGACTTCGAGAAGCTATTGGATAGCAGCACCACCTATATTATTATCCTTGACAGTAGGCTGGGTCTACTAAAAAAGCTAGTGAAAGTCGGCCATAAAGCGAGCAAAAAAGTGTTTGTGCATGTTGATTTAATCCAAGGACTGAGAGCAGATGAGTATGGCATGGAATTTCTAGGCCAGGAAGTAAAACCTGATGGAATCATTTCTACTCGGTCACAAGCAATCATTCAGGCGAAAAAATATAATCTTTGTACCGTACAACGGTTGTTTTTAATTGACAGTCAGGCGATTAATCATCATATGAAACTTATCCAAAAAACAAAGCCTGACTATGTGGAAGTTTTGCCAGGGATTTTACCGGGAATGATAACAGAGATTAAGGATCGTTTAGGCGTACCAGTAATCGCTGGCGGATTAATCCGTACCCATGAAGAAATTGAGGACGCCATCGGTGCAGGTGCTTCTGCGGTATCTACTTCACGGGCGGCACTATGGCCATCCTAAGGCTGTTACATAACGATTCGTGAATAGAAGCTGAAGATCCACACAATGATTTGGAAAATAGAATCATTGTGTGGATTTTTTCTTAGGCGGTCCACTCTTGATAGAGGAGGGATGAATTTTGACAGAGTTCATGGGCGAATTAATTGGGACGATGATCCTCATTATTCTGGGTGGAGGAGTTATTGCCGGAGCCAACCTGCATGCAACGAAAGCCCAAGGGGGCGGCTGGGTGCTGATCACGGTTGCATGGGGGCTGGGTGTAGCCATGGGGGTTTATGCGGTCGGAAATATCACCGGTGCTCATATCAACCCTGCTGTAACCCTGGGACTAGCTGCAGTCGGCGATTTTCCGTGGGGAAAAGTTCCACTTTATATTACAGCTCAGACCATTGGAGCATTCATCGGAGGAACGATCGTATTTTTTCATTATCTGCCCCATTGGAAGGATACGGAGGATCCCTTGGCGATTAAATCCGTATTTTGTACGGATCCAGCGATTCGAAGTCCTATCTCCAACTTGGTTAGTGAAATCATTGGTACATTTGTCCTCGTTATGGGGATTTTGTTCATCGGCGCAAATAAGTTTACAGATGGGCTGAATCCGATCATTGTAGGACTATTGATTGTAGCGATAGGGATGTCGCTTGGAGCTACAACAGGTTACGCGATCAACCCGGCCCGGGATCTGGGACCGCGCATTGCACATGCCCTTCTTCCCATCCCTGGAAAAGGGGGATCGGATTGGAGTTACGCATGGATTCCTGTTGTTGGCCCCGCCCTTGGGGGAATTTACGGAGGTTTGTTTTATCAAGCTGTCTTTGAGGGTGATGCCAAAGTATGGTTTTGGATCGTATCTATAATTATTTTAGCCATTCTATTTGCTTCCGCTCAAAAAGAACTGCGAATAGCACGAGAAGCCTAACATTCTAGGAGGAGTGAAAAAGATGGAATCGTATATTTTATCTATTGATCAAGGAACGACGAGTTCCCGTGCCATATTATTTAATAAAGAGCGCGAAATTGTGGAAACCGCACAAAAGGAATTTAAGCAGTCATTTCCTAAGCCAGGCTGGGTTGAGCATGATGCCAATGAAATTTGGACGTCAGTACTTGGGTGTATTGCAGATGTCCTGACCAAAGCCAACGTTGAAGCGGAGCAAATTGCCGGAATCGGGATTACGAACCAAAGGGAAACAACGGTCGTGTGGGATAAAAATACCGGCCGGCCGATTTACCATGCGATTGTCTGGCAATCAAGACAAACGCAGGGGATCTGTAATGAACTTCGTGATCAAGGTCATAATGACACGTTCAGGGATAAAACTGGTCTCCTGCTTGATCCTTATTTTGCTGGCACGAAGGTGAAGTGGATTCTAGATCATGTAGATGGTGCAAGAGAAAAAGCAGAAAATGGTGACTTGCTGTTTGGAACGATCGATACGTGGCTCGTCTACAAGCTATCTGGTAAAAAGGCACATATTACCGATTATTCCAACGCTTCAAGAACACTGATGTACAACATTTATGAATTGAAATGGGATAAGGAACTGCTTGATATACTAGGAGTCCCTGAATCGATGCTTCCTGAAGTGAAGCCATCGTCAGAAGTTTATGCAAACACGGTCGATTACCATTTCTTCGGTCAGGAAATTCCAATCGCCGGGATTGCCGGAGACCAGCAAGCTGCCTTATTCGGACAGGCATGCTTTGAAAAAGGATCTGCCAAAAATACGTATGGTACAGGCGGGTTTATGTTGATGAACACCGGGGAAGAAGCAGTTAAATCTGAGAATGGACTGCTCACCACATTGGCCTGGGGCGTAGACGGTAAGGTAGAATATGCGTTAGAAGGAAGTATTTTTGTTTCAGGATCAGCAATTCAATGGCTGCGTGATGGATTGAAAATGATTGAATCTTCTCCTCAGAGTGAAGAAATTGCTGGGGAAGTAAATTCAACAGAGGGGGTTTATGTAGTCCCTGCATTTGTTGGTCTCGGTACACCTTATTGGGACAGTGATGCCCGTGGTGCTGTCTTCGGCCTGACACGCGGAACCAACCGTGCTCACTTCGTACGTGCTACTTTGGAGTCCCTCGCCTATCAAACGAAGGATGTAGTCGATGCTATGATCGAAGATTCGGGCATAAAACTGAAAAATCTCCGGGTAGATGGGGGAGCAGTCAAAAATAACTTGTTAATGCAATTCCAAAGTGACTTACTCAATGTTACTGTGGAAAGACCTGAAATCAATGAAACTACAGCGCTTGGCGCTGCTTATTTAGCCGGGCTTGCGGTCGGCTTTTGGGAAAGCAAGGAAGAGATCGCTAAAGAATGGGCCTTGGAAAGGGAGTTTGACCCTCATATGGACCAACGAAAAAGCGAAGACCTTTATAAAGGCTGGCAAAAAGCCGTAGAAGCGACGCGGGTATTTAAAATTTAGGTTGAAAAGGTTTGATGTCCTTCTAGTTTTTGATATACTAAGATTAAGTTAATCAATATAGGTCGGAGATACGGAGAGACCACGAAGCCTCGTACTTAGCTGCGAGGGCTTTCGTGGTCTCTTTTTTTATTACAAAAAACACATATTTCCTCCGGTTATTGGGAATATACGTATCAGACGGCATCATTTATGAAGATTTAATACAAGGAGAGATATTATGAAGCAGCAGTTTTCCAGCTACAATCGAGAGCAGCAATTAAATGAGCTGAAACAGGAAGAATGGGATGTCCTTGTCGTAGGGGAGGGATTACCGGCTCAGGAATTGCTCTTGATGCGGCAAGCCGTGGTATGAAAACAGCCGTAATAGAGATGCAGGATTTTGCCGCCGGGACTTCCAGCCGTTCTACTAAATTGGTGCATGGCGGTCTCAGATATTTAAAACAGTTTGAAGTGAAAATGGTGGCTGAAGTAGGCAAGGAACGTGCGATAGTTTATGAAAACGGACCTCATGTGACCACTCCGGAATGGATGATGCTTCCGTTCCACGAAGGCGGGAACTTTGGTCCTTTCTCCACGAACATCGGTTTACGTGTGTACGATTATTTAGCAGGTGTGAAGAGAAATGAAAGACGGACGATGTTAAGTGCAGAAGAAGCTTTAAAAAGGGAGCCCCTGATTAAGAAGGAAGGTTTAAAAGGGGCAGGCTTTTATGTAGAATATAAAACCGATGATGCAAGGCTTACGCTTGAAGTTATGAAGAAAGCTGTGGATTACGGAGCGTCTTCAATTAATTATACGAAAGTGGTCGATTTTCTTTATGATGAGCAAGGTTCTATTCAAGGTGCAAAAATTGAAGACACCATCACTGGCAGACAATACCATGTAAAAGCTAAAAAGGTCGTGAATGCCGGTGGTCCATGGGTAGATGAGCTTCGTGAGATAGACGGCTCTAAAAAAGGAAAACATCTTCAGCTGACGAAAGGCGTTCACCTCGTCTTTGATCAAGAAGTTTTTCCACTGCAGCAGGCTGTCTATTTTGATACACCTGATGGACGAATGATTTTCGCTATTCCAAGAGACGGAAAAACGTATGTCGGTACAACAGACACCCCCTACTCAGGAAAAATTTCTCATCCAACGATGACAGAAGAGGATCGCAACTATATTCTCAATGCCATTCACATGATGTTTCCTAAGGTTGATATTACACCGGATGACATTGAGTCAAGCTGGGCAGGTGTACGACCTCTTATTTATGAAGAAGGGAAGGATCCATCTGAAATATCCAGGAAAGATGAAATATTTGTTTCGGATTCTGGACTCATTTCCATGGCTGGAGGGAAGTTGACTGGCTATCGCAAAATGGCACAAACCGCAGTTGATCTTGTTCGTGATCAATTAATGGAAGAGTTCGGGATTCGCTATTCAGATTCAGAAACGAAAAATATGCCGATTTCAGGCGGAGAGGTGAACGGTTCTCAAGGATTCGAACAGTTTAAGAGAGAACGGATTCAAGTAGCAGAATCAATGGGATTATCTCATAAGGATGCAGAACAACTGGTTAGGCTGTACGGTTCCAACGTAGATATTGTGTTTAATATTTACAAAGAAGGGAAGCAAAGAGCGGAACAAGAAGGAATCGAGCCAGTTGTATTTGCCAAGCTCGTGTATGGATTAAATTATGAACTCACCTTTAAACCTGTTGACTTTTTTGTTAGAAGAACGGGGGCTTTGTTCTTTAATATTCAAATGGTGAGAGAATATAAAGACCAAGTGATTCATTACATGGCTGAAGAATTAAACTGGACAGAGTCTCAAAAACAAGAGTACACCGAAGAGCTAGAGCAGCTGTTAAAAGAAGCAGTCCAGCCGATTGAATACGTGCGGGAAACTGTCTGACAAAATGATTGGAGCTGGGACGAAAGAGTTTTAGCCATTATCTAATCCGAATGAAGGTGAACTTATTACGATAAGACTTCACCATCATTCGGATTTTTTGGGAGATAAACTTCAAATCTAATTCCTGTCATTACTTTTGATATCTGCCTTACTGGGTCGGCGCGTGGCCGCTCCGACATCGAACTAGCCTACGTGCTGAAGCACGCCAAAAGCGGAGTGTATTTCCGAATCGGTCTTACAACCAACGACAGCTTCGGAATTTACCAATTCCTTCACTGTTCGTCTTTAGAAGGTGGTTGCTAATTATGTAACTCCCCGATTTTTAATGCCACGTTTTTGAAACTTCACCTGCACAGTAATCGTAAAGATAGTATGGAAAGGGAAAGCTGGTGAATAAGGATGGTAAATTTACATACTTTATTGAAACAGGATGCAAGAAGGCAGACGGCGCTGGGAGTAGTGTTATTATCTTTAGCCTTGCTATTTCTAGCGGGGTTGTTTTTTAATTACAGTACACTTCTTTTAGGAATCCTGTACGGTTTATTATTTTTAATTTCAGGTTCTGTTCTACTCTTTACGGGTTTTAGGGATTACAATCGTGCCGGCAGAACGAAGCGAGATTTTACAAAAGACGAAGAGAAAATGAACTTGGAACAAGTCCCTGCAACAATGTATATAGGACATTACTATAAAAAAGAGACGAGAGAGAAACTTTATGCCATGAATGGTTCTGTTTACAGCGAGTTGAAGAAGCGTGGATCTTTTCCTGCTGTATTCTACTTTACTTATTCTGTCACGGGTGGAATATGGATCCCAGAAGAATACACAATGTACCAAAAAGATGGAAAACCCGTCTATCATCTTGAAAAGAAAGGCGGTTTGACGTGGAGAGGGTATGTCAAGAATGTAAATGATGAATATCTTGCTTACACAACGATCAAAAAAAACAAAGCCACCGGTAAGTCTGTGTACAGATATATAGAAAATGAGGAATGTAAGTGGTTTGCAGAAGGAGACCCATACATTGCTCACTATACAGTTAAAGACCAAAAAGGTTTTACATGGGCGGTAGTAAAACAAGGAGCAGTTACGAAGGAAGCCGCAGCGCAATTCGGTGATTTGCCAGGGAGTGTTATAGAGTGGAAAGTTCAAGAAATGGTTCCTTCATCACTCATGGCTTTTATCTTTTTAATGCAAACCCATCGGTAATCGTGATTCAGCTGCCTGCCAAATCCAAACGCAGGGATTAAGGATAGAAAGGCATAGAAGCATATTGGGCTGAACTCTTGATACCAGGTATACTCTTCTACATATGCGTTTTAGCGTGCGGATCACTTATGTGTATCTGCACGCTTTTTCATTTATTGAAAAGAGATAGGTACTGTAAGGAGCCATGCATGCTGTGAAGGAGTGAATCGAACTGCGGATATATCCAAGCACGCTTTTTTGTAAGAGTGTTTCTGCTATGATAAAGGTGGGTACAATTCAATAGATGCAATATAGCAGAAGTCATTGACGGTTGTTCTTTATTTTGGTAGCATGTTAGCATGCTAAAGGATTTGTCGAAAGGAATGAGAAAAAATGGGGAAGAGGCTCATGTTTGAAAAACCATTAGGAATGCGAGATACGCTTCCTTTTTTTTATAATCAAAAGAAGCGAGCTAGAAACCAGTTGTCTGAGGCCATTTTATCCTATGGCTATTCATTTATGGATACACCGCTGCTTGAATATCACGAAACGGTGGGGAGAGTGAGCGCTACCCTCGATCAGCAGCTGTTTAAGTTATTGGATCAGCAGGGCCATTCCTTAGTGCTCCGCCCTGATATGACCGCTCCGATTGCACGGGTGGCAGCTTCTCAGTTAAAAAATGCTGAATTTCCATTGCGGCTTGCTTATGATGGACCAGTTTTCCGTGCCCAGCAGGCAGAGGGAGGAAAGCCTGCCCAGTTTGAGCAAGTGGGAACGGAACTCATTGGCGACCATTCTTCCTATGCAGATGCAGAAGTGATTGCTTTGCTTGTAGAATCGTTGAAGCAGGCCGGACTGGAGGATTTCGTAATTACCGTTGGTCATATCGGATATGTGAAAAGTTTTTTCAGCGATGTGCTTAAAGATGATGAAACGACGATGGATGAGTTATTGAATTATTTATATCGTAAAAACTATGTAGGATATAGGGAAGCCGTGAAGGAATTATCACTTCCTAAGGAAGCTGAAGATTCCCTGCTTCAGCTGCTCCACTTAAGGGGTGGCGAAGAAATCTTCGGAATGAGTAAATCATTAGCGAGAAATCAGTCCTGCATTCTGGCGGTTAATGAACTTAAACAGCTTTATAAGCTGCTCAAGCAATATGGAGTTGCTCAGTATATTCATTTTGATTTAAATTTGATCAGCCATATGAACTACTATACCGGGATTCTGTTTGAAGGATACGCTCCAAATCTGGGCGCATTATTATGCAATGGCGGGCGTTATGACCAACTACTTCCTACTTTTCAGTTAAACGCGTCTGCAACTGGATTTGCTATCCGTGTAGAGCGGCTTGTGGAAGCTTTGCAAAAGCATGAAGAAAAAGATACAAGAGTAGCAGTTCTTGTTGATGAGGACACGCATGGGCAAGGCATTCAAAAGGCTAAGGAATTGCGGCAGCAAGGGTATCAGGTGCTGTTGCAGCACGTAGATCAAATCCCTAATCTTCAGGCTTTTCAACAACATTTACAAAAGACAATTAATTTAACTACAGGAGGCGAGTCCGTTGAATAAACCGTTAACGATCGCTATGCCGAAAGGGCGCATTTATGAAGAAGCTGCCTCCTTAATGAAGCAAGCCGGCTATGATTTAGGAGGGGACAAAGAAAAATCAAGAAAGCTGATTCTTGAATATCCAGACCAAAATCTCCAAATCATGATGGCTAAGCCGATGGATGTTGTAACCTATGTCGAATATGGGGCTGCAGACATTGGTATTGCTGGCAAAGACGTGTTATTAGAGCAGGACAGAGACGTATATGAAGTACTCGATTTGAAAATAAGTCCGTGCTATGTGGCTGTTGCGGGGCTTCCTGATCAGCCTTTAAGCCGGATTGCTCCAAAGATAGCGACGAAATACCCGAAAGTGGCATCCGATTATTTCCGGGAAAAAGGCGAGCAGATAGAAATTATTCCTCTTAATGGATCGATTGAGCTGGCTCCACTGATTGGACTCGCTGACAGAATTGTCGATATTGTCTCGACCGGAAGGACTTTAAAGGAAAATGGTCTTGTGGAATATGAAAAAATCGCAGAGATTACATCACGATTAATCGTGAACCCGGTAAGCTACCGTGTAAAAAGTCAGGAAATTGATGAATTAGCGCAAAAACTAAGCGAGGTTGTTGAGGTGAAGACAGGATGAAAATCGTAACCCGAAGTGACCTTCCTTCCTTAAGACGCAGTGTAGACCAGGGAACCGAAGAACAAAGACGGGCCGTAAAGGAAATTATTACAGAGGTAAAATCGCGGGGAGATGAGGCTGTGTTTGCCTATACCCGCCAATTTGACGAAGTCTCTCTGGAATCATTAAAGGTGAATCCAGATGAATTCGATCAGGCGTACGAATCAGTGGATGGTGAATTTGTTGAAATCTTAACCGAAGCAGCAGCGAACATTCGCAGCTTTCATGAAAAGCAACTATCCCAGTCGTGGTTTGATACGAGCAGTGATGGAACGCTGCTCGGTCAAAAAATTACGGCTCTTGATGCCGCTGGCGTGTATGTGCCTGGAGGAACAGCTGCCTACCCTTCTTCAGTGTTTATGAACGTGATTCCAGCACAAGTAGCCGGGGTAGATCACATTGTGATGTGTACACCGCCGGGAGAAGACGGTAAAGTGCCAGCCGGGGTCTTGGTCGCAGCCCGCATTTTAGGGATTACTGAAGTGTATAAAGCAGGAGGAGCTCAGGCGATCGCAGCACTTGCATATGGAACGGAGACGATTCCTGCGGTAGACAAAATTACTGGACCTGGGAATGTGTTTGTGGCCTTAGCGAAAAGAGAAGTGTTTGGTGATGTCGATATTGACATGATTGCTGGACCAAGTGAGATCGCGATTTTGGCCGATGAATCAGCAGCTTCGACGGAAATAGCGGCTGATCTTTTATCCCAGGCGGAACATGATGCGCGCTCTTCGAGTGTCCTTATTACGACAAGCGCTGTCCTTGCGGAAGCTGTTAACAACGCGGTTGAAGAACAGCTCAACGACCTCCCTCGTGAAGATATAGCCAGACAAAGTGTAAAGGACTACGGAATGGCTGTCGTGTGCCCGACAATGCAGGACGCCGTAGACACAGTGAATGAAATTGCTCCTGAGCATTTAGAGATCTTGACCTCAGACCCTTATCAGCAGCTTGGGAAAATTAAGCATGCCGGAGCCATTTTCCTCGGTCCATACAGCAGTGAGCCGGTAGGGGATTACTTTGCAGGTCCTAATCACGTACTGCCTACGAATGGGACGGCGAGGTTTTCTAGCCCTCTCAATGTTGATGACTTTGTTAAAAAGTCCAGTGTTATAGCTTATAGTGAAGAGGCACTCAAGAAAAACGTTGACAAAATTGCCCGCTTTGCCCGGCTGGAAGGCCTGGAAGCCCATGCAAGAGCAGTAGAAAAACGTAAGGAGCGATGGAAATGAGAGAAGGACGCAGAGCAGCAGTCGAACGTAAAACCAGGGAAACCGATATCTCCCTGGATTTAACTATTGATGGAACGGGGAAAGCAGACCTGGATGTCCAAGTTCCCTTTTTATCTCATATGCTTGAGCTTTTCACTAAGCACGGTCTCTTTGATCTTAGCGTGAAAGGGTATGGCGATGTAGAGGTAGATGACCATCATTTAACGGAGGATATTGGTATTTGCCTGGGGCAGGCGTTGCGACAGGCGATAGGGGATAAAGCTGGAATGAAACGGTATGGTTCAATGACCCTGCCGATGGACGAAACGCTTGTAACCGTTGCCGTTGACTTAAGCGACCGCCCACATTTCGAATGGAAGGCTGTACTTCCAAAGGACCGTGTAGGTACGTTTGACACGGAAAATGTTCATGAATTCTTTTGGAAATTAGCGGTTGAAGCGCGCATGAATTTGCACATCGTCCTTCATCATGGTCACAATACTCATCATATTATCGAAGCAATGTTTAAGGCGCTTGCCAGAGCTCTGGATGAAGCCACACAATTGGATCCTAGAGTTCAAGGTGTTCCGAGTACGAAGGGGAGCTTGTCATGATTGGCATCATCGATTATGGGATGGGAAACCTATTCAGCGTATCAAAAGCGTTAGAGCGCATGAATATTCCTTATCAGCTTGGAGAAAGACCTTATCAAATTGAGGATTGTGACGGATATATCCTTCCTGGCGTAGGAGCATTTCCAGACGCAATGAAAGCCTTGCATGAACATGGTTTTATCGACTTCATTCATCGAAAAATCAATGAAAACTTCCCCTTTTATGGGATTTGCTTAGGCATGCAGCTTTTATTTGAACGCAGTGAGGAAGGTGGAATAACTGCAGGACTTGGTCATTTCCCTGGAAATATTGTCAGGTTCTCTGATAAGGATGAAAATGGAGATGCCTATAAAGTGCCTCATATGGGCTGGAACCGCTTAAACATTCACCAGCCCGACCAGCCGCTGTTTACGGATGTTCTTGAGGATTATGTTTATTTTGTACATTCCTACGTTGTGGAAACGAAAGACACCTCCATCTTATATGCCACTGCCGATTATCATAGGCAGGTACCGGCAATTGTAGGAAGGGGAAATGTTGTAGCCAGTCAGTTTCATCCAGAAAAAAGTGGAAGCGCAGGCGTGAAACTTCTTGAGAACTTCTGCAAGACCATGGTTAAACAGTGAGGAGAAATTTGTTATGACATTTACTATTTATCCAGCAATAGATATGAAGGATGGCAAGTGTGTGCGTCTGGAACAAGGGGATTTTGACAAACAGACAGTGTATGGAGACAATCCATTTGAAACGGCAAAAGAATTTGCTGAAGCCGGAGCTTCATGGGTCCATATGGTGGACTTAGATGGAGCAAAAGCCGGGGCTGAACAAAATGGTGAGCATGTCATCAGGGTAGCTAATGAACTGCCATGCAAAGTACAAATTGGCGGCGGAATTCGGTCTGAAAATGATGTCCGTTATTACTTAGATCAAGGTGTCGATCGCGTAATTATCGGGTCACTCGCCGTCAGAAATCTCGGACTGACCAAACAGCTTGTTCAGGAATTTGGTGAACGGATTGCTATTGGATTGGATGCGAGGGATGGTTACGTCGCTACACAAGGATGGCTGGAAAGCTCTGAAGTTAAAGCTGTTGACTTAGGCCGGGAATTAGCTGAGGCTGGAGCTCAGACATTTATCTATACAGACATTGCTAAAGATGGTATGCTCTCTGGTCCTAATTTGGAAGAAATCGTGACTCTAGCTGATAAGACGGCAACAAATGTAATCGCTTCTGGAGGTATTAAAGAGCTTGAAGATTTACGGAAGCTAAAAAAATATCAGGATCAGAACGTCATTGGTAGTATTGTTGGAAAAGCGATCTATACAAAACAATTTAAACTCGAAGATGCTTTGAAGCTGGAGGTGGAATAATGCTGTCAAAAAGGATTATTCCATGCCTTGATGTGAAAGAAGGCAGAGTCGTCAAAGGAATTCAATTTGTTGAAATAAGAGATGCGGGCGATCCCGTGGAACTTGCCAAGGTATATGATGAGCAAGGAGCAGATGAGTTAGTCTTTCTCGATATTTCGGCAACCCATGAAGGGAAGAAAACGATGATCGATGTCGTACGGGCTGTTGCTTCCGAATTAGCGATCCCTTTTACCGTTGGCGGCGGTATTCGTACGCTTGAGGATATGAAAGAAACCCTCCGAAACGGAGCCGATAAAGTATCACTGAATTCGGCCGCTGTGAAGCGCCCGGAACTGATTACAGAAGGTGCGGATTATTTTGGCAGCCAGTGCATCGTAGTGGCAATAGATGCCCGGTACGATGTAGAAGCGGGAACGTGGCGGGTCTATACACATGGTGGCCGCACTCCGACGGACTGGCTGGCGGTTGAATGGGCAAAGGAAGCAGTTAAGCTTGGAGCAGGAGAGATCCTGCTTACATCGATGAACAAGGATGGAGAAAAGACTGGATTTGATTTGCCCTTACTAAGAGCCATCCAAGAAGTTGTTTCTGTACCAGTGATCGCTTCCGGGGGTGCCGGGGCGGCAGAACACTTTTATGATGTATTCACGGAAGTGAATGCTGATGCCGCACTGGCTGCTTCCATTTTCCATTATAAAGAAACATCTGTTGCTAACGTTAAAGAGTATTTAAAGAGTAAAGGGGTTGTTGTTCGATGAATATAAGTGAAGTCTCATTTGATGAACGCGGGCTGGTACCCGCTGTCGTACAAGATGCAAGATCAAAGGCAGTGCTTACGCTTGCTTATATGAATAAGGAAGCATTGGAAAAGACGTTGGAATTAAAGGAAACGGTCTTTTACAGCCGTTCACGCCAAGAGTTATGGCATAAAGGAGAAACATCGGGAAACACCCAGAAGGTGGTAAGCCTTCATTTTGATTGCGACCAGGATGCGCTGTTAATCCAAGTGATACCATCTGGGCCGGCCTGCCATACAGGAAGCTACAGCTGCTTCTACAAATCGATTACTGACCAAACCACGGACTTGAAGCCTGACCGATTTGCTATTTTAGACGAGCTGCTTCACGTGTTAGCTGAACGAAAGGCAGCGCTGCCTGAAGATTCCTATACGTCCAAGCTGTTTCAGGAAGGAGTAGACAGAATTGCCAAGAAAATTGGTGAAGAAGCGGGTGAAGTAATTATTGCCGCAAAAAACAATGACGCCGAAGAAATGTCTATGGAGTCTGCCGATCTACTCTTTCACTTGCTGCTATTACTAACAGAACGTGATGTTCCATTTGACCGGGTACTGGACGTACTTCAAGAACGGCACCAATAATTTCGACAAAAACTCTTAAATTCCTCCTATTTCATAGAGCAAGATTATGTTATACTGCTTAATTAGTGAGATTTGAAACGTAATAGGGGGAGCGTCATGACGACATCAAACAGCTCAGCAGTAAAAGAAAATAAAAATGTCATCCCATTTATGCCGACAGCGAATTTTTATTTTTCACATGGCATCCAGGCTTTTCAAAAGCGCCGATTTAAAGCTGCTGTTAAATGGCTGAATAAAGCTATTGAAGCTGATCCTGATGAACCATTGTATCCATGCCAGCTTTCCGTAATCTATACGGAAGTTGGCTCTTATCATGCTGCCAACCAATTGTTAACTGAGGTCTTGGCTAAATTTGGAAAAGAATATGTGGATTGCTATTACCTCATGGCTAATAATTATGCTCATCTTGGTTTGTTGAACGATGCAAAAAAATATGTAGAAACCTATCTTGAGCAATCCGGCGATGGAGAGTTTGATGAAGCTGCTAAACAACTACTGGAGATGCTGGATAGCTTGGACGATGAGTCTTTAGAAGATGATGATTGGGCATTTGAAGATGAAGACGACTTGCTTGTGTACCAGGAGACGGCGTTTTACCATTTGGAACACGAGCATTGGGACCAGGCACTATCCGTGTTGGAAGAAATGATGCAGCATTTTCCTGAGTTCTTGCTGGCCAAGCATAAATATGCTTATGCCTTGTTTCATAGTGGAGATAAGCATGGAGCAATTGAATTAGAGAAACAATGGCTGAAGAAGAATCATACTAATATTCATAGCCACGTCAATTTAGCTGGTTTTTATTTAGAGCAAGGTTTTCCTGAGAAAGCAGAGATCCATGTCAACGTCCTCTTTAATGTTTTTCCTATGCACGAACAGCAGAAGCTCGCCGTAGCTGAAACGTTGTCTCGCGCTGGGCATTATGAGGAAGCGGTCGAACGATTCCGTATCCTCGACCAAAAGCAGGTGATTCAGCGGCGTGTCTATTACAAGTGGTACAGCATTGCTTTATACCACACCGGCAACCCTTCAAAAGCTCTTCAGCTCTGGGAAAAAGGATGTCACTCTTTTCCGAAGCTGGGCGAAGAAGACGGGCCATGGAGCGATAAGTAGGGTTAAAAGGACTGCCTTGTTCAATGAAGCACATTAATGGACGATGGTACTAAGATTTACTATGATAAGGAAGGCATAAAAATTGATACAATTGGATTCACAAGGAGTTGATGTTCGATGACGGATGAGCGCGTTTATGATGTGATTATCGCAGGTGCAGGTCCAGCAGGCATGACAGCAGCTGTCTACACTTCCCGTGCTAACCTCGATACGTTGATGATAGAACGAGGAGTACCTGGCGGTCAGATGGCGAATACAGAAGATGTTGAAAACTATCCTGGATATGAAAGTATTTTAGGACCTGATCTTTCCAATAAAATGTTTGAACATGCAAAAAAATTTGGTGCTGAATATGCTTACGGAGATATTAAAGAAGTAATCGATGGAAAAGAATACAAAACCGTAATCGCAGGAAAGAAAGAATATAAAACACGAGCAGTGATCATTACCACGGGAGCTCAATATAAAGAACTCGGCGTTTCTGGAGAGAAAGAATTGGGTGGACGTGGAGTCTCTTATTGTGCCGTCTGTGACGGAGCTTTCTTCCGTGACAAAGAACTTGTTGTTGTAGGTGGGGGAGATTCCGCCGTTGAAGAAGGAGTTTATTTAACCCGCTTTGCAAATAAAGTAACCATCGTGCACCGCCGCGATGAGCTTCGTGCCCAAAAAATCCTTCAGGACCGGGCGTTTGACAATGAAAAGATTGACTTTATTTGGGATACGGTTGTAAAGACCATCAATGAAAAAGACGGCAAGGTTGGCAGTGTGACCCTTCATAATCAAAAAACGAACAAGGAATATGAATTTACTGCAGATGGAACGTTTATTTATATCGGAATGATTCCGCTTAGTGAGCCATTTAAAAGTCTTGGGATCACTAATGATCAAGGATATATCGAAACGGATGAACGGATGGAAACAAAGGTACCGGGTATTTTTGCAGCAGGAGATATCCGTGAAAAAGAACTTCGTCAAATCGTTACGGCTACTGGAGATGGAAGTATAGCAGCTCAATCCGCTCAGCATTATATTGAAAATCTTCTCGAAGAATTAAAAGCTGTAAATTAAAAAAGTAATTTCAATTTAACCGTGTTGTAACACGTGTGAAACATTTATAGGGTACAATGTAAGTGATTAATTGACCCCCTTTTAATAGATAGATCTCTATTAAGCACAGGTGCTATCACCTGTGCATTTTTTTTGTGAAGATAAACATCTGGAAAATCATAATATTGTAGCGAATAGAATATTCATTGTATAATGATTAAAGATGCCCTCGAGAGAGAAAATGAGGTGACGCACATGCAGCGTGTATCGAACTGTATCTTGCGAGTTAACGATCAAATACTCCTGTTAAAAAAGCCAAGACGTGGCTGGTATGTGGCTCCAGGCGGAAAGATGGAAGCCGGAGAAAACATTAAAGATGCCGTAGTCAGGGAATTCAAAGAAGAAACCGGACTAACCATTCATAATCCAGAACTTAAAGGATCCTTTACTTTCATTATGCGTGACCAGGAAGTAACGAAGCAGGAATGGATGATGTTTACGTTTTACACGACGAGTTATACAGGAGAATTGCTGGAAGAAAGTGAAGAAGGACAATTGGAATGGGTGCCTGTAAGCGATGTATTAACTAAGCCAATGGCGGAGGGCGATCGGTATATTTTTGAACATATTCTCAAGCATGACGAACAAGTATATGGAACCTTTATTTATACCACGGACTTTAAACTAATTGATCAGGACCTTGATCCATCCCGTCCAGAATAACAAGGAGCGATTTACGATGACCACGGCTGATAAAACAAAAAATACTCAACTAGTAATCATCACTGGGATGTCTGGAGCCGGAAAGACGGTTGCCGTTCAAAGTTTTGAAGATCTCGGTTTTTTTTGTGTCGATAATCTTCCTCCCGCCCTTCTTCCTAAATTTCTCGAATTAATGAAAGATTCCACAAATAATATTCAAAACGTTGCTTTAGTTATGGACTTACGGGGACGGGAGTTTTTCGAGTCGCTCTTTGATGCTTTGGACAGGCTTGGGAAAGAGGACTGGCTGCAAGAGCATATTCTCTTTTTAGATGCAGAAGATCAGGCTCTTGTATCCCGTTATAAAGAGACGAGAAGGTCCCATCCGTTAGCGAAGGATGGCCTGCCCTTGGAAGGAATTCGCAGAGAGCGAAAAATGCTCGAAGAATTAAAAGGACGCGCACAAACATTAGTCAATACGACTAGTCTAAAACCAAAGGAGTTAAGAGAAATTATTTTAGAAAGATACCGGGCTCAAGAGCAGCAGGTATTTTCTGTCCAAATGGTCTCCTTTGGCTTTAAATACGGAGTGCCGATTGATGCAGATCTTATGTTTGACGTTCGATTTTTACCTAACCCGCACTACGTCGATCACATGCGCCCGCTGACAGGATTGAACTCTGAGGTTTCCTCCTACGTATTTAAATGGTCGGACACGCAGAAGTTCTTAGAAAAATTAAAAGATCTTCTTCAATTCATGCTTCCTCAATACAAACGGGAAGGGAAGAGCCAATTGGTTGTAGGAATAGGATGTACAGGAGGACAGCACAGATCTGTAGCGATCGCGGAGTATTTAAGTGAGTATTTCTCAAGTGATTTTGTAACTCACGTCACGCATAGAGACATAGACAAAAGAAAGGGTTTATCCTAAATGACAAATCCAACAGAACCACGAGTGGTTGTGATCGGAGGGGGGACTGGGATGCCGGTCCTCTTGCGCGGTTTAAAGTACTTTCCAATCGAGCTGTCAGCGATCGTTACCGTTGCTGATGATGGGGGAAGCTCAGGAAGACTGCGTAAGGAATTAGAAATTCCTGCTCCTGGCGACATTCGGAATGTAATTGCTGCCTTATCGGAAGCAGAACCGATGCTTCTCGACTTGTTTCAGCATCGGTTTACAAATGGAAACGGGTTAACCGGGCACTCAATGGGGAATCTTCTGTTAGCTGCAATGGCTTCCATGACAGGGGATTTTTATCACGGGATTAAAGAAATCTCACGTGTGTTAAATGTGAAAGGGCATATCTATCCGATTGCTAATCATTCAATGAGTCTGCATGCGGAAATGGAAGATGGAACGATCGTGACTGGAGAATCGAGCATTCCCATGCAGAATAAGCGTATTAAGCGCGTGTTTGTCAGCCCTGCTCCGATCAATCCATTGCCTGAAGCAATTCAAGCTGTAAAAGATGCTGATTTGATTGTCATCGCCCCCGGAAGTCTCTACACGAGTATTCTCCCGAACATAATCATACCTGAAATTGGGCAAGCTTTACGAGAGACGAAGGCCAAAGTCACGTACGTATGCAATGTGATGACCCAGGAAGGGGAGACTGCCGGATACACAGCTGCTGATCACGTGCAGGCACTGTTTGATCACATCGGAAAAGGGTGCATTCATTCTGTCATTGTTCATAATGCACCAATAGATCAATCGGTACGAAAGGTTTATGCTGAAGAGAATGCAGAACCAGTTGTTTATGATATGGAACGGATTAAAGGCATGGGACTGCAGATTATTGAAGAAGATATCATTGATCAGAGCCAATCCATGCTGAGACATGATACTACTAAGCTCTCTCATTTGCTTTATTCCATGATTTAGAGAGCTGACGAGGAGGTGGAGGTTCATGTCCTTTGCATCAGAGATAAAAAAAGAACTAACGAACGTAGAAGCAGAGAATTTCTGTTTAGAATCTGAGCTGGCTGCTCTGGTACGCATGAATGGAACGTTCTCATTTTCTAACAGGGAATATGTGCTGGATGTGCAGACAGAAAACGCAGCGATTGCCAGAAGAATTTATATGCTTATTAAAAAGCTTTACCCTTATCCAGTAGAACTGCTCGTACGAAAGAAAATGCGTTTAAAGAAAAATAACGTATACATCGTCCGCTTAAAGGAAAACGCAGAAAAAGTCTTAAGGGACTTAGAGATCTTGAACGGCCCGCTTTCCATTAACCCGAATATACCTGAGAAGTATTTGCAGGATACGAGCTGTAAGCGTGCGTATTTACGTGGAGCTTTTTTAGCTGGTGGGTCTGTTAACAACCCGGAAACCTCTTCTTATCACTTAGAAATCTATTCTAGTGACGAGGAACACAACGAAGCGTTGTGTAAGCTCATGAACAGCTTTGGGTTGAATGCACGCACCTTGGAAAGAAAGAAAGGGTTCATTACCTATTTAAAAGAGGCTGACAAAATAACAGAATTAATTAGTAACATAGGTGCTCATCAAGCTTTATTTAAATTTGAAGATGTGCGAATCGTGCGGGATATGCGGAATTCCGTGAATCGTCTCGTAAATTGTGAAACAGCGAACTTGAATAAGACGATAGGGGCCGCCTTTCGACAAGTAGAGAACATTAAGTTTATTAAACGAACTGTAGGACTAGAAGCCCTCCCTGATAAACTCCAGGAGATTGCTTCACTGCGGCTGCAGCATCAGGAAGTTTCTCTTAAGGAACTGGGGGAACTTGTTTCTGGGGGAAGGATCAGCAAGTCCGGCATTAATCATCGTTTGAGGAAAATTGACGAATTTGCTGATAAAGTTCGTAGAGGAGAAATCATTGAAAACAGTTAAAACTAATGTATTCTTCTCTTATTCATGCTATAATGATATCAATTCTAAAACGCTTTCAAACGAGAGCGTTTTTTCGTACAAATTTTGGAAACGTTTTATGACGTTGGAGAGAGGAGAATTGTACATTGATCGAACGCGAGCTTAAGGTAGAATTGGATACGGGACTGCAAGCAAGGCCGGCTGCTCAATTCGTACAGCAGGCAAATTTATTTTCCGCTGATATTTTTATAGAAAAAGATGAAAAGCGAGTAAATGCAAAAAGCATTATGGGATTAATGAGCCTGGCAATTGGACACGGAGAAGAAATCCTTCTCATTGCCGATGGAAATGATGAAGAAAAAGCATTAGAGGAATTAACGTCGTTTATTTTAAAAAATTGAGGCATTCTTTGTGAAATAACGAACATAAAGTCCTTTAAAAACAATGAAAAAGCGTTGCGGCAGTTAAGCGCAACGCTTTTTATAACTATATTTTTATTGGGTTTTCTCCATAACCTTATCGATTAAGCCATATTCTACGGCTTCCTCTGCAGACATAAAGTTATCGCGGTCTGTGTCACGTTCAATGACTTCAATAGGCTGACCGGTGCGTTCAGAAAGAATTTTGTTTAACTTCTCGCGCATTTTCAAAATTCGTTTCGCGTGAATTTCAATGTCTGTAGCTTGACCCTGAGTTCCACCTAATGGCTGGTGAATCATGACTTCACTATTAGGAAGGGCATATCGTTTTCCTTTCTCTCCTGCATTTAGAAGGAAAGCCCCCATAGATGCAGCCATGCCTGTGCAGATGGTAGAAACATTTGGTTTAATAAACTGCATCGTATCATAAATGGCCATTCCGGATGTGATGGATCCGCCTGGTGAATTGATGTAAAGAGAGATATCTTTCTCAGGATCATCGGCTGCTAAGAACAAGAGCTGGGCAACGATAGAATTGGAGACGTTATCGTCAATCGCACTGCCGAGCATGATGATTCGATCTTTTAATAAGCGGGAATAAATGTCATAAGCGCGCTCCCCGCGGTTCGTTTGTTCAATAACTGTAGGCACTAAATTCAATTTAATTTCCTCCTTTTTGATCAGAACATTAAGATTATGTTTTTATCATACAATTAAGGTCAGTAAAGGTCAAACAAAATGAATGCCTTTCTCTCTCTTTATTCTTCTACCATCTTTCCCCAAATAAAATGGAATAAACGTGTGAAAATGATTTCCTGAGACTCAGGAAAAGGAAATAAGAAAATTTATAAATTCTTTCTGAGGAATCCTTGCGTTTTTTTATTGTTGTTCGTATAATGAATATTGCATGTCGCTTTGCGCCCGTAGCTCAGTTGGATAGAGCGGTAGATTCCGGTTCTACGTCAGTCGGAGGTTCGAATCCTCTCGGGCGCGCTAATCTATAAGACTTCTGTTGCTGTAATAAGCTGCAGAAGTCTTTTTTTGTTAATAATGGAAAAGGTTTTCCCTGGGAGTTTTTCTAAAACAGCGGGTTTGTTCCTCTAAGATTAAAAGGAGAAATTTCATTCGACAGCGTTCCCCTTAAAAAGTAGTAATATTTATGTTATGGTAATTTAAAGAAGTTGTTTATTATTTAAGAATAACGTTTGGTGATGTGAGTGAACTCACCTGATTACCTGTCTTATAACTTACATATAAATTACACATTAACTCTACATTTATTATACAAGCTATTTCTTAATAGTTTTGTTATGGTAATGTAGTTTTTTAATTTATTTATTTATGTTATGCTGGATTTTGTAGAGATGAAACTGCTGTTTCTGCTCATTGGAATAGAAATGGGGTTATTATGACAAATATTATCCGTTACAAAATGTTGTCGACGGAAAAAATTTCTGAAGATAGGCGAATTCACGTATTTGATATGCAGGAGCAACAAAAACTATCATTTAATTACGAATCATTAAAAAGGACACCTGACAATTACGCAGGTGAGGAACTCTCAGAGTTCTTACAAAAACGAAAATTAAAAATTGACCACGGTTTTTATGATCATACAGGACACGCTTCTTAGCGTGTCTCTTTTTTTGGTAAGATGGAATGAAAAGAGGTTGCAGGAGGGATTCCGTGCAGACGGTATATTTAATGAGTAGAGAAGGCTGCCATCTTTGCGAGGAAGTTCGGGCTTTGTTATCTATTCTGGAGCTCGAAAAGAATGTAAAGGTACAAGAGGTAAATATCGAGAATGATGAGGCCTTATTGAACCAATATATGCTGGAAATTCCAGTAGTGATCATCGGTGATCAAGAACTCCAGTATCCTGCCATTTCTCTGGAGTTATTAAGAGAGCGTTTACAATGAAAAATTGAAGGTTTTTAGCTTGCGCCTGGTTATTGTCACTGGTACTATTAATGGTGAAAAGGGTATTTTTTTGTACTAAGTGGGACAAAATACGGCTTGCCGGGACAATGTTATCCCAGCTATTAACCATTAAAGGGGCTTTTCCATGAGAGCTTTAATCGACCTTCAAAAAAAGTTATTCCCTGATGTGCTGGAAGTTATCCAGCGGCGTTACCAGCTGCTGCATTATATTCAGTTGATGCAGCCCGTAGGGCGAAGAACTCTCTCTGAAAACATGGAATTGGCTGAACGTACGGTTCGCACCGAGGTGGATTTCCTTAACAAACAAGGAGCAGTCGAGATCACATCTATAGGCATGAGCTTAACCTTTGAAGGCCAAAGCATTCTCGAACAGCTTGCCGAGTTTATTAAAGAAGTCACTGGAGTCAAGGTTTTAGAGCAGCAAATTAAGGATAAATTAAACCTAGACTACGTAGTTGTCGTTCCAGGGGATAGTGATGAACTTCATTGGGTAAAACAAGAGATGGGAAAAGCATGTGTCGATTATTTGAAACAAAGGATAACTCCTGGTGAAGTGCTTGCCATCACTGGCGGCACGACGATGGCAGCCGTAGCGGAAATGATGCCCCCGCTTCAAGAAGCTAACAATTGCCTTTTCGTTCCGGCTCGAGGAGGGCTGGGGGAGAGAGTAGAAAATCAGGCGAACACGATTTGCGCAGAAATGGCCAAAAAAGCAAGAGGTGACTATCGCTTGCTTTATGTACCTGACCCTTTAAGCGAAGAAGCCTATCAGACAATCATCGAAGAACCCTCGATTAAAGAAGTACTTGAGATTATCCGGAATGCGGATATTGTCATACATGGGGTAGGGGATGCCATTACCATGGCTGAACGGCGGCGAACTCCAGCAGATCAGCTGAAGATGATAAAAGACAGCAGCGCTGTAGGGGAGGCCTTTGGTTATTATTTTAATTCTCAAGGGAGATTGTCTATAAGGTGCGTACGGTCGGACTGCAGTTAGAGGACTTGCAAAACACCAGTCAGGTAATTGCCGTAGCTGGCGGTCGTTCTAAAGCCCAGGCCATAGCATCTTATTTCCAGCCTGGAAAAAGCAACGTGCTCATTACAGATGAGGGCGCTGCCCAAGAGTTAATAAGGGATCTTCCCTTTAAATAAATTTTGCATTTAATCCAAGGAGGAATTTAGCATGACAGTAAGAATTGGAATTAACGGTTTCGGACGTATTGGACGTAATGTATACCGTGCTGCTTTAAAAAATGATGAGGTCGAAGTAGTCGCAGTAAACGACTTAACTGATGCAAACATGTTAGCTCACTTACTTCAGCATGACTCTGTTCATGGCCGTCTGGATGAGGAAGTTACTGTAAATGGTGACAACCTGGTTGTCGGTGGAAAAGAAGTGAAAGTTCTATCTGAAAAAGATCCAGCACAGCTTGGCTGGGGAGACCTTGGAGTAGAAGTTGTTATCGAATCTACTGGACGTTTCACTCAGCGTGAAGATGCGAAAAAACACTTGGACGCAGGTGCGAAGAAAGTAATAATCTCAGCGCCAGCTAAGCAGGAAGATCTTACGGTCGTAATGGGCGTTAACGAAGATCAATATGATAAAGACAGTCACCATGTTATTTCTAACGCATCTTGTACAACAAACTGCCTTGCTCCTTATGCAAAAGTTCTTAACGACAAGTTCGGTTTGAAACGCGGCATGATGACTACCGTGCACTCTTATACAAACGACCAGCAGATTCTTGACTTACCGCACAAAGATTACCGTCGTGCGAGAGCTGCTGCTCAAAACATTATTCCAACAACAACAGGGGCCGCTCAAGCTGTAGCCAAAGTTCTTCCTGAACTTGAAGGAAAGCTAAGCGGTATGGCTATGCGAGTACCAACTGCCAACGTATCAATTGTTGACTTTGTGGCTGAGCTTGACAAAGATGTGACAGCTGATGAAGTAAACGAAGCATTAAAAGCAGAAGCAGAAGGAAGCCTGAAAGGAATTCTTGCCTACAGCGACGAGCCTTTAGTTTCTTCTGATTATAACGGAAATACGAATTCTTCTATCATTGATGCTCTTTCTACCATTACCCTTGAAAACAATATGGTTAAAGTTGTTTCCTGGTACGACAACGAAACTGGTTATTCCAATCGTTGTGTTGATCTTGCAGCATTCTTGAAAAAGCAAGGCTTGTAATAGACGAATAAGTATAGAAAGCAATAGGTAAAGGAGGAGGTCTCAGGTCCTCCTCCTTTCTCCATGTTTTCCCGCTCTCTACTTAAAAGCGTTTCTGTTAAAATAGATTGTGGAAACCTACATAATGGTAGGAGTCATCCTGATCATAAATTGAGGAGGTTGTCAATTCATGAATAAGAAGACCATTCGTGATGTCGAAGTGAACGGGCAGACAGTTTTTTGCCGTGTAGATTTTAACGTGCCAATGAGCGATGGCGAAGTAACGGATGATACAAGGATTAAGGCTGCTCTTCCTACGATTAAACATCTCGCAGGAAATGGAGCCAAAGTCATTCTCGCAAGTCATCTGGGGCGTCCTAAAGGCGAAGTTGTAAAAGAACTCCGCCTGGATCCAGTAGCGAGGCGCTTAAGCGATCTGCTGGGGCAGCTTGTAACAAAAACAGATGAAGTATACGGAGACGAAGTGAACAAGGCCATTTCTGAAATGGAAAACGGCGATATTCTCTTGATTGAAAATGTCCGCTTTAACCCTGGCGAAGAAAAGAATGATCCTGAATTAGCCAAGGCTTTTGCGAATATGGCAGATCTTTACGTTAATGATGCGTTTGGGGCCGCCCATCGTGCGCATGCTTCCACTGCAGGTGTAGCAGAACATCTTCCTGCAGTAGCTGGCTTCTTAATGGAAAAAGAAATCAATGTTCTGGGACAGGCTTTGTCCAATCCAGAACGTCCGTTTACAGCGATTATTGGCGGAGCGAAGGTAAAAGATAAAATTGGTGTAATCGACAACCTTATTGATAAAGTAGACCATCTCATTATTGGTGGCGGATTAGCTTATACTTTCGTCAAAGCCCAGGGACATGAAGTAGGTAAGTCTTTATTAGAAGAAGATAAGATTGATTTAGCTAAAGAGTATATGAAAAAGGCTGAAAATAAAGGCGTGGACTTTATCATGCCGGAGGATGTAATTGTCGCTGACGATTTCTCAGATTCCGCTAATACAAAGGAAGTGGCAATTGACAGTATTCCTGAAGACTGGGAAGCGCTGGATATCGGTCCGAAAACGAGAGAGAAATACGCTCAAGTTATTAAAGATTCCAAACTCATTATTTGGAATGGGCCAATGGGCGTTTTTGAACTTGAGACTTTTGCCAACGGAACAAAAGCCGTAGCCCACGCTCTTGCGGAAACAAAAGGTTACTCCGTGATCGGCGGCGGGGATTCTGCAGCAGCTGTTGAAAAATTCGGCTACGCTGATGATATGGATCATGTATCTACAGGAGGCGGAGCTTCCTTGGAATTCATGGAAGGTAAAGAACTTCCCGGCGTAGCTCTACTCAATGATAAATAAATAAGGAGAGGTGATGGCAATATGCGTAAGCAAGTCATAGCAGGAAACTGGAAAATGAATAAAACCCACACGGAAGCTGAAGATTTCGCTCAAACGGTAAAAAATGACCTCCCAGCAGCTGAACAAGTGGAATCTGTTATCTGTGCTCCATTCCCTTTTCTTCAAAAACTTGTAGAAGTAACAAAGGATACTCCTTTGGAAATTGGTGCCCAAAACATGCACTATGAAGAAAAAGGTGCGTTTACAGGTGAAGTAAGTCCAGTAATGCTCAAAGAACTAGGAGTAACCTATGTCGTAATCGGCCACTCAGAGCGCCGTGAAATTTTTAAAGAGACAGATGAAGAAGTAAATAAAAAGGTGCATGCGGCTTTTGAACATGGATTGACTCCAATTGTTTGTGTAGGAGAAACGTTAGAGCAGCGTGAAGCGAACAAGACTATGGAACATGTAGAAGGTCAGGTTAAGGAAGCCCTGGAAGGCTTAAATCAGCAGCAGGCTTCTAAGGTCATCATTGCTTATGAACCAATCTGGGCGATTGGAACAGGTCGTACAGCAAGTGCAGAACAAGCCAACGAAGTGTGCACACACATTCGTAAAGCACTTCAAGAGAAATACAATGGAGATGTCGCGGAAGCTGTCCGGATTCAGTATGGTGGCAGTGTAAAGCCTGCTAATGTAGATGAGCTTCTTTCCCAGTCTGATATCGATGGGGCATTAGTTGGCGGTGCGAGCCTTGAAGCTGCTTCATTCCTAAAACTTGTGGAGGCAGGTAAGCATGAGTAACAAGAACTTAGCTGCACTGATTATTCTTGATGGTTTTGCACTTCGTGACGAAGAAAAAGGCAATGCTGTCAAACAAGCGAATACTCCAAATTTTGACCGGTATTGGAATAAGTTCCCCCATTCCCAACTGACAGCTTGTGGAGAAGCTGTCGGCCTTCCGGAAGGGCAAATGGGAAATTCAGAAGTCGGTCATTTAAATATCGGCGCTGGCCGTATTGTTTATCAAAGCTTAACGCGTATCAACTTAGCGATACGGGAGCGGGATTTCTTTAAAAATGAAGAACTCCTTAAGGCCGTTCGCCATGCTAAGGAAAACGAGAAGGCTTTACACGTCTTTGGATTGATTTCCAATGGTGGAATCCACAGTCACGTTAACCATCTGTTTGCTACCCTGGAGCTGGCAGAACAGTACGGCTTGAAAGAAGTCTATGTCCACGGATTTTTAGATGGACGCGATGTAGGTCCCCAAACAGCAAAAACGTTTATTCAGCAAGTACAGCAGAAAATGGATGAACTGCAGGTGGGACAATTTGCTACAATTTCAGGCAGGTACTATGCCATGGACCGTGACAATCGCTGGGAACGTGTGAAAAAAGCTTACGATGCGATTGCTTATGGGGAAGGACCTGCTTATAAAGACCCACTGGAAGCAGTGGAAGCCTCCTATAAAGAAGAAGTTTATGATGAGTTTGTCGTTCCTTTTGTAGTGACAAAGGAAAATGGGGAGCCCGTGGCGAAGATGAATGATGAAGATTCTGTCATCTTCTTTAACTTCCGGCCGGACCGTGCTATCCAGCTTTCACGTACGTTTGCAAATGATGATTTTAATGATTTTGACCGCGGGCCTGCAGCGCCGAAAAATATTTATTTTGTTGGTATGACCCAGTATAGTGAAACAGTTCAGAGTAAAGTCGCATTTCCTCCGAATGATCTTAAGAATACAGTGGGGGAAGTACTCGCTAACAACCAAATGAAGCAGCTTCGCATTGCGGAAACGGAAAAATATCCGCACGTGACCTTCTTTATGAGTGGTGGACGAGAGGAGAAATTTGATGGAGAGGAGCGCATCCTCATCGATTCTCCAAAAGTAGCTACCTACGACCTTAAGCCCGAAATGAGTGCTTATGAAGTTACCGACGCATTATTAAAAGAATTAGATGCAGATAAACACAACGCGATTATCCTGAATTTCGCAAATCCGGATATGGTCGGCCATTCCGGTAAGCTTGAACCGACGATTAAAGCAGTGGAAGCAGTAGATGAATGCTTAGGCAAAATCGTTGATAAGATTTTGGAAAAAGGCGGTAATGCCATCATTACAGCTGACCACGGAAACTCCGATGAAGTCATAACACCGGAAGGAAAGCCGATGACGGCTCATACGACAAATCCGGTTCCAGTCATCGTAACGAGAGAAGGCGAGGAACTGCGTGAAGATGGAATATTAGGCGATCTTTCGCCAACGCTGTTAGAGTTGCTTCACGTAGATCAGCCGGAAGAAATGACAGGAAAATCAATCATTAAATAAAAGGGAGAGATTTAGCATGCCATATATTACAGATGTTTACGCCCGTGAAGTATTAGATTCACGCGGCAATCCAACCGTTGAGGTAGAAGTATATACAGAGTCAGGCGCTTTTGGTACAGCTCTTGTACCCAGCGGAGCTTCTACAGGAGAGTATGAAGCTGTAGAACTGCGTGACGGTGATCAACAACGTTATCTAGGCAAAGGTGTATTAAAAGCTGTGGAAAACGTTAACGAAATCATCGCTCCAAAATTGTTAGGTATGGATGTAACTCAGCAAGTCATCATCGATAAAATGATGATGGAGCTTGATGGTACTGAAAACAAAGGCAATCTTGGTGCCAATGCCATTCTTGGAGTGTCTATGGCCGTTGCCCATGCAGCAGCTGACATGGTTGGCCAGCCTCTTTACAAATACCTCGGAGGTTTTACAGCTGCTACGCTTCCGACACCAATGATGAACATTTTAAATGGCGGCGAGCATGCGGATAATAATGTAGATATCCAGGAATTTATGATTATGCCTGTAGGCGCACCAACGTTTAAGGAAGCTCTGCGTATGGGTGCAGAGATTTTCCACTCCTTAAAGAAAGTTCTAAAATCTAAAGGCTATAATACTGGTGTAGGTGATGAAGGCGGCTTCGCTCCAAACCTTCAATCAAACGAAGAAGCCCTTTCAACCATCATTGAGGCCATTGAAGAAGCTGGCTATAAGCCAGGTGAGCAAGTTAAACTTGCCATGGATGTTGCTTCCTCTGAAATTTATGAAGATGGAAAATACAACCTTAAAGGAGAAGGCGTTGTCCGCACTTCTGAAGAAATGGTGGATTGGTATGAAGAGCTTGTTAATAAATATCCAATCGTTTCTATCGAGGACGGTCTGGATGAAAATGACTGGAAGGGTACAAAACTTCTTACCGACCGCATCGGCGATAAAGTACAGCTTGTAGGCGACGACTTATTTGTGACAAATACGACGAAGCTTGCCCGGGCAATTGAAGAAGGCGTTGGTAATTCAATCCTTATTAAAGTGAACCAAATCGGAACACTTACAGAGACATTTGAAGCGATTGAAATGGCGAAGCGTGCAGGTTATACAGCCGTCATTTCCCACCGCTCAGGAGAGACTGAGGATGCTACCATTGCCGATATCGCTGTTGCTGCTAATGCAGGTCAAATTAAGACAGGTGCTCCTTCCCGTACGGACCGTGTGGCGAAGTACAATCAGCTGCTTCGTATTGAAGATCAGCTGCTTGATACCGCCGTGTACGCTGGTGAAACTTCTTTTTACAACTTGAACAAGTAAAAAATGTGTAATTTAAGCCTCCCTATGACAGGGAGGCTTTTTTCTATGATATGATGGGGAAGGACACTTTAAAGTAGGAGAACTTACAGTAATGAAAAAAATCATATTATTTGTCTTTCTTGCCATTTTAGCTTATATCGCCTATACAGGCATCAGCATATGGACATATGGCAGCAATAAACACGTAAAAAAAGCAGATGCAGCAATCGTATTAGGAGCTGCTCAATGGAACGGACGACCGAGTCCGGTATTTGAAGGCCGGCTAAAAGAAGCCATTGAATTATACAAAGAAGATAAAGTGAACTATTTAATTTTTACCGGTGGATCCAGTCAAGATGCAGCGTCTTCAGAAGCAGCGGTAGGAAAACAATATGCGATGGATCACGGAGTTCCTGACAAAGCCATTCTATATGAAGACCGCTCTTTAAAGACGGAAACAAATCTTAGAAATGCGAAAGAAGTTGCGGAGAAAAATTCAATCCAATCGTATTTACTTGTCAGTGACCGGTACCATCTTAAACGTGCCGTCGCTTTAGCACAGAACGCAGATATGAAAAATGTGACGGGAATTCCGACTAAGTATTCTGCCTACAAGACAAGAGATACAAAACTGCCTTTCTTTTTTAAAGAATGGGGCTATTTTATGGGATATCAGGTAATGCAATTTTTCCGTTAAGAAACAGGTGAGATAAAATGAACCTTAGACAAGGAATAAAAAATCGGCGGTCCATCCATGATTTTAAAAGTGAAAAAGTCAGTGAAGAAATGCTGACGGAAATCTTTTCAACCGCTTCCTGGGCGCCAAACCATCGGATGAAGGAACCATGGAACATCCGAATTTTTCAAGAGGATGGAAAGAAGGACTATGCTGATCTTGTGATAGAGAGTTATGAGAGGGCTGGTTTCTTCGCGGCTTATAACGATGGGAAAAAGCAGAAAATGATCGAGGGCATCCGTAACTTTCTTGTGTCTATTCCTCACCATGCGTTGATCTTTATGGAAAGAGAGCAGGATCCTCATAAGTTTGAAGAAGATTATGCAGCGGTGTGTGCGTTTATTCAGAATGCTCAGCTAGGCGCTTGGGAAATGGGAGTAGGGATGCTGTGGACGACAAGTCCTTACTTGAATGATGAATGGTTTGCCGAAGGCTTAGGGATTGATTTCAACCGCTATAAGCCTGTAGCTGTTTTGCAGATGGGGTTTCCTAATCAAGTACCTGCTGCGAAGAAGCGGAGTTCGATAACAGAAAAAATGAAGTTTGTTAATAATAGGTTTAAAGAAAAAAGCTGACACGGAATTTACGTGTCAGCTTTTTGGTTGTTTTCATTATCATCTAGAGTTTCGTCAGGAAGCGGATCGACAGTGTGCTTATATTCATAGCCTTTGGATACGGCAAATCCAAAAGCAGCTGCGATAATCAGTACAATCACAATACATATAATAAGCAGTAAGACTAAAGGCAATGGTCCACCTACTTTCTTTCAGCAGTCTTAAAAAAAGAAGGAGCGTAAAACTCCTTCTTTTCAAGCTTATTGTGCCATAAATGACTTTGGATTACTACTGGCTTTCGGTTTTTTCTTTAATAAATGCTACTACTTCTTCAGCGGTACCCATTGATAACAGTTCTTTCTTGAAAGAAGCCAATTCTTTCTTGGAAAGATTTCTTATTTGTGTACGCGCAGGAAGGATAGAAGTCGCACTCATACTGAATTCGTCCAGTCCTAAACCTAAAAGGATAGGAATCGCAATTTCGTCGCCTGCCATTTCACCGCACATTCCAGCCCATTTTCCTTCCGCATGTGCTGCTTCAATGACGTTATTGACTAAATGAAGAATTGCTGGATTGTAGGGCTGATACAAGTAAGAGACGCGCTCATTCATACGATCAGCAGCCATGGTGTACTGAATAAGGTCGTTGGTGCCGATACTGAAGAAATCAACTTCTTTAGCAAATTGGCGTGCGATAACAGCTGTAGAAGGAATTTCAACCATCATTCCTACTTCGATGTCCCCAGCGACTTCCATACCTTCGCTAAGCAGTTTTTCGCGTTCTTCATCAAGGATGCCTTTTGCCTGACGGAATTCGTCCAGTGTCGCAATCATCGGGAACATGATTTTCAAGTTTCCGTGAACGCTTGCCCGCAAGAGCGCACGAAGCTGGACTCGGAAAATGTCATCGCGTTCAAGGCAGAGACGAATCGCCCGGAAACCAAGAAATGGGTTCATTTCATCCGGAAGATCCAGGTAATCCAATTCTTTATCTCCGCCGATGTCCAACGTACGGACGACAACCGGCTTGTCTCCCATTTGTTTTAAGACAGAGGAATAAGCATCGTATTGTTCTTCTTCTGTAGGCAGCTGGTTTTTGCCCATATAGAGGAATTCAGTACGGTAAAGCCCGACACCTTCTCCACCGTTGGCTAAAACCCCTTCCACATCTTCAGGAGTGCCGATATTGGCTGCAAGCTCAACGTGCTCGCCTTCAGATGTGACCGTTGCTTCATCCTTCAGCTTCGCCCATTCCTGTTTTTGTTTGTCAAAATCGGCTTGCTTTTCTTTATAGGATTGAATATCTTCTTCAGATGGATTAACAATGACATTGCCATCAATCCCATCTACGATAATCAAGGAATCCTTCTCAGCCTTAGCCGTGATGTCTTTCGTACCGACTACCGCTGGGATCTCTAGCGAACGGGCCATAATTGCAGAGTGGGAAGTACGACCGCCGATGTCCGTCGTAAACCCTTTCACGTATTGTTTATTTAATTGAGCAGTATCTGAAGGAGTCAGATCATCGGCAACGATCACGACTTCTTCATTAATAAGAGCAGGATCTGGGAACGTCACGTTTAACAAATGTGCCATCACACGTTTTGTAACGTCCTGGATGTCTGCTGCACGTTCTTTCATGTATTCATTGTCCATGTTTTTAAACATGTTAATAAACAGATCGGCTGTTTCATCTAAAGCAGCTTCTGCATTTACATTTTCCGTTTTAATCTTATCTTCTATCGGTTTGATTAATTCAGGATCGCTCAAAACAAGAAGGTGAGCAGAGAAAATATCTGCATGCTCCTGACCTAAGGTTTCCAGCGTGTGGGCTTTAATCTTTTCAAGCTCGCTTTTAGAAACGTCGAGAGCGTCATGAAGACGTTTGACTTCCTGGTCTGGCTGTTGGATTTCATTCTTGCTGTAGGAAAGGTCTGGAGCTTCCAGACGGTAGACCTTTGCAATGGCAATCCCGTTGGAAGCTGCAATCCCCTGGAGGTGTGTCATAAAATTACTCCCCCAGCCCTTCGTTCTTCATAGTGCTTGCTAAATGGTCAATCGCTTCCTGTTCATCGCTGCCTTCAGCAGAAATTTTCACTTCTGCACCAGCAGGAATTCCTAGGCTCATAATCCCCATAATTGACTTTAAGTTGACGGATTTCTCTTTGTAGTGAAGATTAATATCAGATTCGTACTTTCCTGCATTTTGTACAAGTACAGTGGCTGGACGCGCGTGTACTCCGTCTGATGATGTAATTTTGAATGATTTTTCTACCATGATTTATTCCTCCTCAAAAAATAAGTCCTTAATTGGTGAGTTACCCTAACTCTATTATTTTAAGCCTTTTCTACATCTTTTTTCAAGAATCCTACAATAATTGCGCTCACAATTGTACCGATAATAATGGCAGCCAAGTACAACACGATTTTCATAAACCCGCCTTCAATTAGCGGAACTACAATTAATCCACCGTGTGGTGCTCTTAAACCAATATGGAAGAGCATGGTCAGCATACCAGCAGTCGCGCTTCCTACGATCATAGAAGGGATGACACGAATCGGGTCAGCTGCGGCAAAAGGAATGGCGCCTTCCGTAATGAAAAACGCTCCCAGCGGATAAGCGGCTTTTCCTGTTTCTCTTTCCTGCTTCGTGAATTTATTTCTAAATAGGGTTGTTGCAAGTCCCATCGCAAGCGGCGGTACCATTCCACCAGCCATTGCGGCAGCGATAAACGTATAATTATCGGCACCTAGCGCAGCGATACCAAAGGTGTAAGCGGCTTTGTTGACGGGTCCGCCCATATCTACGGCCATCATCCCGCCTACGATAATACCAAGGAGAGCAAGGTTTGCGCCGCTCATGCCATTTAAGAAATCAAACAGTCCCGTATACACACTTGTGAGGGCAGGATTGATAAGCAGCATAATCATACCTGTAAAGAATAAAGAAAATACTGGATAGAAGAGTACTGTTTTTAGTCCGTCTAATACAGCAGGAAGTCCTTCCAGAGCCTTTTTAACACCTATAGTAATATAACCTGCTAAGAAACCTGCAATTAGACCACCTAGAAAACCAGATCCATTGTCTGCTCCTTCTACGGTTTGCGTAATCGCAATTAAACCGCCGACCATACCAGGAGCGAAACCAGGGCGGTCAGCAATACTTGAAGCGATGAAACCTGCAAGCACAGGAACGAGCAGGTAGAAGGCATTGGCACCGCCGATCGTACTTAGCATTTGAGCAAATTGGTTATCGGAATTTATGCCCCAGAAAAAGGAAATCGCAATGAGAATTCCGCCGCCGACAACAAATGGCAGCATGTTGGAAACCCCGTTCATTAAGTGTTTATAAAAACCGGTACGCTGGTTTTTATCACCTGCTGATTCAGAGCTTTTTCCTCCACCTTGGTAAATAGGTGCATCTTTATTTAACGCTTTTGTGATTAATTCCTTTGGTTCATGAATGGCTTTAGCCACAGGCACTTCAATCACCGGTTTACCGTGAAAGACATCCATGTCGACCTTTGTATCAGCGGCGACAATGATGGCGTCTGCTTCTTTAATATCCTCGTCGGTGAGACGATTCTTAACGCCGCTTGATCCGTTCGTCTGGACCTTAATATTGACACCCATTTCTTTAGCGGTATCTTTCAGTTTATCTGCTGCCATATACGTGTGTGCAATACCGGTAGGGCATGCAGTTACGGCGAGAATTTTACTATCAGAAGCATCAGTTGTTACTTCACCTTCGTCTTCTTCCGCTTCTTTTGCATTGATTGCTTCAATGACATCTTCAATAGATTTGGCTTCTTCAAGCTTTCTGCGGAATTCCTTATCCATAAGATAGGAAGAAAGACTGGATAACGTTTCAAGGTGCGCGTTACTTGCTCCCTCAGAAGCAGCGATCATAAAGAATAAGTTGGTAGGCTGTCCATCCAATGACTCGTAATCAAGTCCTTCTTGAGACCGCCCAAAGGCGATTGCAGGCTCTTTGACTGCATCTGTTTTCGCGTGAGGAATAGCGATGCCTTCACCGATTCCTGTCGTGCTTTGCTGTTCGCGGGCTTCAATCGCCTGTTTGTATTCATCGCGATTGTTAAGCTTGCCCGCACGATCCAATTTGCCAATCAATTCATCAATCGCCTCTGCTTTTGATGAAGCCTGCATATTTAACAAAATGGTATCTTTCGTAAGTAAGTCCGTAATCTTCATACGGATTTCCCTCCCTTAGTTAAGTGAAGAAATTTTGATTTCTTCCAAAAGCTGAACTACGTCTCTTTTCTCACATAAGTCGTCTTGAAAAGCCGTTGCACTTCCAGCTGCCACTCCATATTTAAAAGATTCTTCAATCGTTTTGCCTAAAGTAAGACCGGCGATAAAACCGGATACAACAGAATCACCCGCACCGACGGAGTTTTTCACTTTCCCTTTCGGAACGTTAGCGAACAACTGCTGTTCCTTGTCCACATAAACAGCTCCTTCTCCCCCCATAGATACGATGACGTGCCTGGTGCCTTTCTCTACAAGCCTGGCGGCATATTCAGCCGCTTTTTCTTTTGTGTCAATCACAGTATTGAATAATTCACCTAGTTCGTGATGGTTAGGTTTTAATAATAAAACCGGATATCGAGCGACCTGCTCAAGGGCTTTGCCGGAAGTATCGGCCACGAGCTTAGCGCCGCTTTCCGTACATAGTTGGGCAATCTTCATATAGAAATTTTCCGGCAGGGAAGAAGGAACACTGCCCGCAAGGATTAACACGTCATCCGATGACAAAGAGCGGATTTGTTCTACTAGTTTCTCCTGCTGGTCAAAATTTATTTCCGGACCAGGGCCGTTGATTTCGGACTCTTCATTTCCTTTAAGTTTCACATTGATCCGTGTGTATTGGCCTGTATCGATAAACTGATGGCTGATGCTCTCCTCATCGAGAAAATCGGTAATAAACCTGCCGGTAAACTCACCAATGTAACCTAAGGCTGTTGTGTTCACGCCGAGTCTGCGCATGACTCTTGATACATTGATTCCTTTCCCGCCAGGATAGTAAAATGCCCGCTTGGCTCGGTTTAACCCGCCTGCTTGGAATGTCTCAAGAGTCATTACGTAATCAATCGACGGGTTAAGCGTGCACGTGTATATCATGTGGTCACAACCTTTATGTTTGTTTTTTCTTGAAATTGTTTTAACAATGGTCCTTGATAGTTAGTGATGATGGCAGATTCGTTAAGGTCTGCAATTTTACAAAAGGAAACTTCATCAAACTTGGAATGATCTGCAAGGATATAGCTTTCCTGTGACAGGGAAAGGGTACGGTACTTAATGGACGCTTCTTCAGGGTCAGGCGTCGTAAATCCCTCTTTCAACGAAATACCGTTAGCACCAAGAAAACACTGATCAAACCTATACTGAGCCAATGCTTCTAACACTTGAGTGCCGATAACGGCTCTCGTCTTATGCTTTACATAACCGCCTAACATATAAGTCTTCACTTGATAATCAGTGAGTGACTCTAATTGGTTAAGACCATTGGTGACTGCAATAATATCTTTTCCTTGAAGGTGCGGGATCATTTCCATCGTTGTTGTTCCGGCATCAATAAAGATACAATCTCCATTCCGTACGACTGAAGCCGCGTACTTACCTATCAACTTTTTTTCATCGTGATACTTCGTAAGTTTTTCTCCCACGCTGGGTTCTTCCAGCGTTCGCTGTCTAATAGAGGCACCGCCGTGGACCCGTCTAAGCTTTCCCTCCTTTTCCAGCTGATCCAAGTCCCGCCGAATCGTGGATTCTGAAGCTCCTGTGTGAAGCACAAGGTCCTGCATTTTTACATTATGATGCGCATGTAAAAGGGTCATGATGAGTTGATGACGCTCAGGAGTAAGCATTACCTAAGCCTCCCTTTAGTAATCGATATTTCCATCATAAAGTAAGCCCTTACAAAAATCAACCATAATCAACCACAAACAATCATAAACGATCAAAAATCATTCGTAAAGCTTCATTTTGTTTCTCGAAATGATCCTTCCGATTTTCGCTCTGGTACTCCTATTTTTCTTTATGTCTTAAGTTTCAATTCATCTTGCTGATTCTGTGCTTTTATGCTACATTTAAAAATAGTTAATTGTGCGGTCTAGGAGGTGTAGGTACATCATGGAAACTATCGCAGTATCGTTGTTAGTCATTGATACCATTGCTCTAATCGTTTTAGTATTGCTGCAATCGGGAAAAAGTGCCGGTCTGTCTGGAGCAATTTCCGGGGGAGCGGAGCAATTGTTCGGTAAACAAAAAGCACGGGGGATTGACGCCGTACTTCATCGTTCTACTGTTGTTGTTGGCGTATTATTTTTCGTTCTTGCTTTTTTAGTTGCTTATGTACTTTAAAGAAGTGGAAGCCGCGCTGTTAAAGCGCGGCTCTTTTTATTTGAAAGCAAATGGTATGAAACCTGATCCACACTTTTGTTAAAATTAATAGCATTGCTAATAAGGAATGAAATTTTCAAAGTAGGAAATAGTGGAAGTAAGGAGAGAACGAGATGAAAATTAAACAACCTCAGCCGTTTACGTTTGAAGCAGGCGAGCGTGCGGTATTATTACTACATGGATTCACAGGCCATTCAGCCGATGTCCGTATGCTGGGGCGTTTTTTAGAAAAGAATGGATATACAAGTCATGCTCCAATTTACAGGGGGCACGGAACTAAACCGGAAGATCTCATCGATGCCACGCCTGAAGAGTGGTGGGAAGATGTGCAGGCTGGCTTGAACCACTTGAGAGAAAAAGGGTATGACAAAATTGCTGTTGCCGGTCTTTCTCTTGGCGGAGTATTAAGCTTGAAACTTGGCTATTCTGAGCCGATCAAAGGAATAGTAACCATGTGCGCGCCGATGTTCTTTGATAATGAAGAGCAATTGACGGAGGGCTTTCAATTTAAAGCCAGGCAGTATAAGCAGCTGCAAGGTAAAGACAAAGAAACGATAGAAGCAGAAGTGAAAGAGCTTCTGGATGATTCGAAAGATATGTTTCAACAGCTTGGCCGGTTTATTAATGAGGTCCACGATGAGATTGATCAGGTTTATACGCCCACACTGGTTGTGCAGGCTGAACAGGATGAGATGATCAACACGGATAGTGCCAGCTATATTTATCATCAAATTGAAGCAGATCATAAAGATTTGAAGTGGTACAAAAACTCTGGGCACATCATTACGATGGATAAAGAAAAAGACCAGCTCCATAAGGATATACTCGAATTTCTTGAATCCCTGGATTGGTCATAGCCCAAGAGCCCTGCCCTTCAGTTAAAGGAGGAAAGGCAAGTGAACACTGAATTACAACAACAAATACTACAATTTTTCAAAGAATCGGTCTCTAAACCGCTATCTGTACAAGAATTAGAAGAAGAGCTCCAGCTTAATGAAGGGGATCAATTCAAAGACCTTATGAAAGCGTTGAATGCCTTGGAAGAGGAAGGGGAGCTTGTCCGCACGAGGAAGAACCGGTTCGGACTTCCAGAAAAGATGAATTTAGTTCGCGGACGCATTCAAATGCATGCGAAAGGTTTTGCCTTTTTAATTCCGGATGAAGAAGATAAGGACGACGTGTATGTGCACCATTCCGACCTTAACTCAGCGATGAATAATGATAAAGTTCTTGTCAGAATTGAGAAAAGAGATGAGGCGGGTCAGCGTCCGGAGGGAACTGTCATTCGTATAGTGGAACGGGCAACGACTAGAGTGGTCGGAACGTATGAACAAAGCCGTAACTTCGGGTTTGTCATTGCAGATGATAAACGAATTCCCAACGATATCTTCATCCCTAAAGGTCAGGCAAACGGCGCTGTTGATGGGCATAAAGTGATCGTAAACATTACAAAGTTTCCTGAAGCGCGTATGAGCGCGGAAGGGGAAATTGTAGAAATCCTTGGTCACAAAAATGACCCGGGAATCGACATCATTTCGATTATTTATAAGCACGGAATCAAAATTGATTTCCCTGAAGAGGTATTGGCCCAAGCAGCCGAAACCCCTGACCAAATTAGTGAAGATGAAATTAAGAATCGGCGTGATCTTAGAGATGAAACGATTGTTACGATTGATGGAGCAGATGCAAAGGATCTTGATGATGCCGTAACGGTCAAGAAATTGAGCAACGGACACTATAAGCTTGGTGTTCATATTGCAGATGTCTCTTATTATGTAGGTGAAGGGTCCCCGATCGATAAAGAAGCTCGGGAGCGGGCTACCAGTGTGTATTTAGTAGACCGCGTGATCCCGATGATCCCTCACCGGTTATCCAACGGAATTTGTTCATTGAATCCTCAAGTGGACCGTTTGACTCTTTCCTGTGAAATGGAAATCAATGATCGTGGTGAAATTGTCGAACATGAAATTTTTCAAAGTGTCATAAAAACCAACGAACGTATGACGTACCGTGATGTTAATGAAATTCTTGAGAATGATGATCCCGCTCTAATCGAAAAATACAGCAAGCTTGTTCCTATGTTCAGAGATATGGGCTACCTTGCTAAAATTCTGCGCACGAAGCGGATGAAACGAGGAGCGATTGACTTTGATTTTAAAGAAGCCGGAGTCATTGTGGATGAAGAAGGAAAAGCAGTTGATGTTAAGCTGAGGGATCGCTCGGTTGCTGAACGGCTGATTGAAGAATTCATGCTCGCTGCGAACGAAACGATAGCCGAACATTTCCATTGGATGGACGTTCCGTTTATTCACCGGATTCACGAAGATCCTGATTCAAGCAAATTGCAGCATTTCTTTGAATTTGTTGCGAATCTCGGTTTCTCGGTTAAAGGAACCTCAGATGATGTCCACCCACAAGCATTGCAAAAGGTGCTTGAAGAAGTAAAGGGCACCCAGGAGGATATGATTATTTCCAAGCTGATGCTTCGTTCGATGCAGCAGGCCAAATACGATCCTCAAAGTCTCGGTCACTTTGGTCTGGCAACAGACTTTTATACCCACTTTACTTCGCCGATCCGCAGGTACCCGGATTTGATCGTTCACCGTTTAATCCGAACCTACTTAGTTGAGAAAAAAGTGGACTATAAAACGCGTAAACACTGGAAAGACCAGATGCCGGATATTGCCCGCCACTCTTCCGAAATGGAGCGGGCAGCGGTAGACGCCGAACGGGAAACCGATGACCTTAAAAAAGCAGAGTATATGCAGGACAAAATCGGCGAAGAGTATGAAGGTGTGATCAGTTCGATTACAAGCTTCGGTATGTTTGTGGAACTGCCAAACACCGTTGAAGGACTCGTACATGTTAGTACGCTGACCGATGATTATTATCATTTCCACGAAAAACAATATGCCATGATTGGTGAGCGGACAGGAAATGTATTCCGTATCGGTGATGAAGTCACGATTCGGGTAACCAATGTCAATTTAGACGAGCGCGTCGTTGATTTTGAAATTGATTATATGAAACCACGCAAAGAGCGTCCTCGCCGTGAGCGTCCTAAGGAAATTCAATCAAAAGGTCCTGATCGCAAGAAAGATAAGAAGAAGAACAAGCAGAAAGGAAATAAGCCTTTCTATCGCAATAAAGGGGTTCCTAAAAAAGGTCGGAAAAAGAAAAAATAACTGAAGATATAAAAAAACGCGCATTTAAGCGCGTTTTTCTATGACTGCATCCATTTTCCATAAAGAATCCATGGTTTCTGAATTTCGAAAGGAGTTAAATCAGGGATATTGTGATAGCCCTCCGGAGAAAAGTCGATCCAGCACCCAGTATGGGAAGGGTGCTTGCGCCAATGGTGAAGAATGGTTTCGAACAAGCCGGGTTGAAGGTAATGATCGTTCCAGAAATATTTCACGTGTGAATATTCCTCTCCTTTTCGATCATTCCTAATGATTACAAAACGCTTCCCGTCAGGAGAAGTGTAAACACTGGATTCACTTAAATGTTTATCTGTAAATAACTGTTTGTGGTAAGGGAATGGATAATAGCACTCATATGGAAAAAAGCCAAGTGTGTTTTCTTCTAGCTGAAGGAGCAGGGTTCGTTTTTCTTTGATTTCAGTAACTTCTCCCCATATCTTTCCTTTTGTGCTGCCTGCAAGCAGCTGCGGGTGTCTCAACACTGTATAATAATGGAGCGGCCCGGGAAGAAGGCCGATTTTTTCCAGAACTCTCCGGGCGGGCTTGTTATGTTTATGTGTGTTGGCCCCCATCCAAAGGATTTCGTTTCGCGTATGTAATTCTTCTACGACAAAAAGCAGCAATTGAGTCGAGCAGCCTTTGCCATAAAAGCGGCGGTCTGTTCTCATCCGGCCGATCATTGCAAATCGTCCATTGGCAAATAAACTATAGCCCCCGACAGAAACCAACTGGTTTCTGTTAAACAATCCGAATAAAGTGTGATCTTGGGAAGCGATGAGCCGGTCAAAAATTCGGAGCACATAATCATCTTCTATACCAGTGTCCATTTTTGAAAATGCGGGTAAATCCTTGTCTGTTAATTTTCTAACTTGAAGGTGGAGAGATTCCATCAGCTAAAGCTCCTTTGAATAAGGGTTGCGAGATAATAATCTCATAAAAAACGAGATCCTGTCTATTTGGAGAAAAAGGAGCAGCTGTGAATTGGAAACGCTTGAGACATTTGGTACAATAGAAGGTACGCAATAGAGGAGGAAAGCGCCATGCCAAGAGGTCACGGGAAAACCATCGCTCAAAATAAAAAAGCCAGACACGACTTTACAATTGAAGAAACCTTTGAAGCCGGAATTGTCCTGCAAGGCACGGAAATAAAATCGATTCGTAACGGAAGAGTAAATCTTAAAGACAGCTTTGCCCGGATTAATAATGGAGAAGCTTATCTGCATAATATGCACATTTCTCCGTATGAGCAAGGCAACATTTACAATCATGATCCCACTCGCGCGCGTAAGCTGCTCTTACATCGGAAAGAGATTAATCAGCTAATCGGACAAACTCAGCAAAAAGGGTATTCGCTAGTGCCGCTGAAAGTTTATATTAAAAACGGAGTGGCTAAAGTACTCATCGGACTTGGAAGAGGAAAAAAGAAATATGACAAACGAGAGGACTTAAAACGCAAGCAAGTGAACCGTGAAATTGACCGGGCGATTAAAGAGAGCTTGAAATAATTACCGGCTTGAAAAATATCAATAATGTGCTATAATATTTTATGTCGCTATATGTGACAGCATAGAATTGAGCTTGATTTTCTATCCTTTAATCCTAACGGGGACGTTACGGATTCGACGGGGATAGGTCGAGCTCGGGCTGCAGGTCGAGGCGACGACTCGTAAAACGTCATTTGCCTAAATATAACTGGCGAATCTAACGAAAACCTAGCTGTAGCTGCGTAAGTAGTCTATAGCTGATCCTTCCTGGTATCGCCCGTGTACTAGATGAAGGGTCTCAAACTAAAGCGGGCTACGCGTTTTTCCACCGCCTGAGGAAAAACGAAGAGACTAATCAGGCTAGCTTCTCGGAAGCCTGTTGATAGGCTGAAGAGGAAGTGAATGACAATATATCAACTAAGCTTGTAGATGCCCGAGTGCCGATATCTCCGGACGTGGGTTCGACTCCCACCGTCTCCACCAATACATATATTGGTGGTTTTTTAATTTGTGTGTAAATAACGCACCATTCTTCTGCTGCAGAAGAATGGTGCTTTATTTTGTTTAAGAGAAAGCTCCTCTTGATCTCCACTAAATTTCCTCATTACGTCCCTTTTACCTAACAATTATTTTAGATGCTCAAGTAGTTTTTTAATATTTACTTTGAAAAGCATAGGAATATTGACTATCAAATGAATGAAAGATAAAATATGAATGCATTCATAAATGAATAAGTTCATAATTTGGAGGTGGGAAGTTGGCCGGTCTAAGAGAAGAAAAGAAAAAGCAAACTCAGCTGGCGATCATGGAATCGGCTAAAAAGATTTTCTCGGAAAAAGGGTTTGAAAATGCTTCAATGGTGGAGATAGCAAAGGATGCAGCCGTCGGCACAGGGACTATATATAATTATTTTTCATCTAAAGGTGCTTTGTTGCTGCAAATATTCTCAGAAGAAACGTCCCGGATGGAGATGAAAGAGCCTCAGAGGTTAAAAGCTTCTTCAGAGGCTGGACTGGCAGAGAGGATCAGCGAATTTATTTTACAGTTTACAGTGTTATTTTCTCATTACCCTAAAGCTTTTTGGAAAGAATTGTTCCATGTGATGACAGAAGAAGCACAAGAAAGTATCCATTTAAGACAGGGGTTGTTCGGCTTAGATGAAGACATCATGAAGGATGTGACATCCATTATCAGCACCGCATCAGAACAATTTCTTTTGCCTGTAGATCCAGAAGATGCAGCTTATGTAATCTATAGTTCAGTTATGACAGATACACTATTTTATATTTACAGCGAGGACATGTCCTATGAAACTTATGCAGGTCGTATTTCCGAGCACATTAAATTTGTATTAGCTGGGAAAATAAAGGGAAGACAGCCTGGATCGATTTGAGGGTTACATGAGTCAAAAAAAGCTTGATAAGGTGGTTGAAAATATGAAAGTAATGATTGTAGGTGGCGGTATTGCTGGATTAACGTTAGCTTACTGGCTGAATAAGAATGGAAATGATGTGAAGATTATAGAAAAAGCCCCGGAATTAAGGACGGAAGGGTATATGCTGGACTTTTTTGGGCCTGGATATGATGTGGCTGAGAAAATGGGGATCATGAGAAAGTTAAGTGATATTCATTATCCTATCTCAGGCCTGAAATTTCTTAATGAGAATGGAAAAGTGAAATTTGATCTCCCTTACCAATCTCTTAGAGCTCTTTTGGACAATAGGCATTTTAATTTTATGAGGGGAGACCTGGAACGAGTTTTATACGACTTAGTAAAAGACAGCGTCGAAATTAAATTTGGAATGACGGTTGATGACGTTTATCAGGATGACCAGCACGTCCATGTAACCTTATCCGATGGGAGTGTTGAAACTTCAGATTTATTGGTAGGGGCAGATGGAATCCGTTCTAAAGTTCGTTCCTTGGTATTTGGTGATCATAAAAACTACATCAAGTATATGGGATATTATACAGCTGCTTATGTCATAGAAAACTCCGGGATGTATAAGGAGCTAAGCGACGCTTTTTACTCCTTGTCGTCTCCTGATCTTCAAGCCTCGGTTTATCCGATTAGAGGAAATAGATTAGCTACCTTTTACTTATATAAAGCTCCCAAAAAGGATAAGCATTTATCTGGAGCAGCAGCAAAAGATGAATTGAAGGCGCAATTTAAGCAAATGGGCTGGATTGTTCCTGAGATGTTGGATAAAGCAGGGACTTCAAACGATTTTTATTTCGATGAGGTTTCCCAAGTAGAAATCCCTCATTGGAGTAAGGATCGTGTGGTGCTCGTTGGAGATGCGTGTCAAGCAGTCTCCCTCTTGGCGGGCCAGGGGGCTTCGCTAGCTATGACAGGCGGGTATGTACTCGCCCGCAATTTATGTAAGGATCAAGATGTTCAACAAGCACTACTTCAATATGAAGAGGATTTAAAACCGCAGATTGAAAAGACACAGGAATCCGGAAGAAAATTTGCGCGTTACTTTCTCCCTGATACGCGCCTAAGAATTTTTATTAGAGACGTTACAATGAGGATTAGTGTACTTCCAGTCATAAGAAAGTTTGTGAATATGAATAGAGCTCGAATTCCGAAATAGCAAACGGCGAGTCTTGATGAGGATAGAATTTCAATAGTTAACTAAAAAAAGGAGGGGAAGGATGGGGAACAATTCTTTTTACTTCATTGTAGTGCTTGTAGCGGCACTTGTGGTTTGGAGGAGAACGAGGAGCATGTACAGGCCGATCAAAGGTAATGGCAGAAGGCTGCTACTGCCCATATTCTTTTTTATCCCTGGTCTCGCTCTTATTTCCAGCCCTGAAGTACATCTCCGCTTATGGGAGGATCTGCTTGCTGTAACCGCTGGACTTTTACTTTCCACTCCATTAATCTGGACGACTGAGTTTGAAATTCGTGAGGACCGAAATATCTATGCTAAGAAGAATATGGCCTTTGTTTTCGCGTTTTTAGGAGTTTTTGTTATCCGCATAGTTATGAGAAGTTATTTTACGTCTTTAGATTCTCAATCAGTTGCGGCGTTATTTATGATTGTCGCCATTAGTTATATCGTACCTTGGAGAGTAATTTCGTATATGAAATTTAGAAAAGTTTATCTATCAAATACGAAAAGAAGCATCGGATTAGGATGATGTTTTACTCAGAATATAATAGAACTAATAATACTTATTAAGGTGAAAGAGTTGGTATCCCCTGTCAGGAATGGTTGGCCTGACGGGGGATTTTTTGATGTTGATTTGAAAATAGTTTAATTGAAAAACTCATTGAGTGAGTACATAAAACCAATAAATTTTAGTGCGATAACGTGTTTTAACTTTAAATGATATTCTTGAGGGAAAATTTAGATAATTCTAGAATAAATGGTGATGATAGATAATCTTTGACTAGTTGATTAAAGGAGGAACGTCTTTGGTTCATACACGCCCGCAAATCGATAAAATTTCGATGTATTCCCCTGGAAAACCTGTAGAAGAACTTAAACGTGAAAAAGGACTATCAAGAATTGTCAAAATGGCTTCCAACGAAAATCCTTTTGGATATTCTCCCCTTGCAGCAGAAGCAATTCGTGCTGAAATGAAAGAAATCCCTCTCTATCCTGAAGTCACCTCCCCGCTGCTTGCTGAAAAATTAGCCAATAAACTTGGGGTTTCCCCAAACCAAATCGTATTTGGAAATGGCTCGGATGAAATTATCCGCCTGCTTACGAGGACGTACATCAACGAAGGTGATGAAGTCGTTATGGCTCGGGTGACGTTTCCCCGCTATAAACCAAACGTCATCATTGAGGGAGGGGTTCCTGTTGAAGTGAAAATGCTAGAAGGAGGCAGACATGACTTAACGGAGATGGCCGCTGCCATTAATGAAAAAACGAAAATGGTCTTTGTATGCAATCCGAATAATCCAACTGGAACAATTGTGGACAAAGCTTCCTTAAAGGAATTTATTCAACAAGTACCTTCTCATGTTCTGCTTGTTATGGATGAAGCCTATTACGAATATGCGGATTCGGATGAGTACTTAGAAACGCTTCCTCTTCTGCACCAACATAAGAATATGGTTGTTTTAAGGACTTTTTCAAAAGTGTATGGGCTTGCTGGATTAAGAGTCGGCTATGGTCTCATGGATGCTGAAATGGTGAAGGCTCTTCATAAAGTAAAAGAACCGTTTAACGTTAATCGTTTAGCACAGGCTGCCGCATCGGCTTCATTGGATGATGATGAATTTCTGCATGAAAGCATCCGATTGAACCAACAAGGAAGAGAGTATCTCATCCAGCAATTTAAAGAGATGAAGCTTGATTATTTCAAGAGCCAGACAAATTTCATTATGGTCGATATAGCTGCTCCTGCTGAAGAGGTTTATGAATTTTTATTAAACCTCGGAGTCATCATCAGGCCCGGCCATTTGATGGGGTATCCTACTATGATTCGAGTAACGATCGGTGAGCAAAAAGATAATCACTATTTTATCGATGGCTTGAAAGCATATTTAGAAAACTATCGTATGAATGAAAAAGAGGTGAAGAGCGATGAACATGCTTGAGAAATTTCCACTAACTCAATATGTCAGTGAAGATGGAAAGCTGTTGGATGATACGGCGAAAGAAATGATGAACCCTGATACTCTCAAGCATTTTTATGAAAAAATGCTTCGAGCAAGAATGATGGATAAAAAGTGCACCAATCTTCAAAGACAGGGAAGAATCGGTACTTATGTTCAATACGAAGGACAGGAAGCGGCACAAGTAGGGAGTGCGCTTGCTATTGAAGAGGGAGATTGGATGTTCCCTACTTACAGGGATCATGCAGCGACGATGACGTTTGGACATTCCCTTAGAAGCCTTCTGTTATATTGGGTCGGCCGTATTGAAGGCGGGATTCCGCCGGAAGGAAAAAACATCTTTCCTCCAGCAGTGCCTATTGCGTCTCAATTGCTGCATGCAACAGGTGTTGCCTGGGCGGAGAAAAAGAAGAATTCAGACCGCGTTTCTCTCGTGTATTTCGGAGATGGGGCAACTTCAGAGGGGGACTTTCATGAAGGACTTAATTTTGCAAGCGTTTTCAAAGCGCCTGTCGTCTTTTTTAACCAAAACAACGGCTATGCGATCAGCGTTCCTATGGAGAAGCAAATGAACTCAAAAACGATTGCTCAGAAGGGTTTGAGTTATGACATACCTGGCATTCGTATTGATGGCAATGATATCGTGGCTGTCTATATGGAAACGAAAAAGGCAGTCGAACGAGCCCGGAATGGCGGCGGGCCGACGTTGATAGAAGCCGTTACCTGGCGCTACGGTGCTCACACGACCGCAGATGACCCGTCCAAATACCGCGATCAATCAGAGAGTGAACTGAGAAGAGGTACGACCGATCCGCTCTTAAGACTTGAAAAGTATATGAAAAATGAACAATTCTGGAGTGAGGAATGGTTCCAAGCAATCGAACAGCAGATTTCCAATGAAATCAATACGGCTCTCGCTGAAATGCAGGACTTTCCTGAAGCAGATATTGACAATGTATTTGATAACGTCTTCGAAAAACCTACGTGGACACTCGAGGAACAGCGTGAACACCATAACTCTATCAAGAGGGGGCAAAAGTCATGACGACGGCTGTGCAAATCAAACAATTAACGATGGTTCAGGCCTTGACGGATGCGATGAGAACGATGCTGGTACAGGATGAAGCCGTGCTTGTTCTTGGAGAAGACGTCGGCACAAATGGTGGAGTTTTTAGAGCGACGGATGGATTGTTTGAACAATTCGGTGAAGAACGCATCATTGACACACCGCTTGCCGAGTCAGGGATTGTTGGAACTTCTATCGGCCTTGCCGTTAACGGTTTCCGCCCCATTGTCGAGATTCAATTCTTAGGGTTTATCTATCCTGCGTTTAATCAATTGATGACTCACGCCACCCGCATGCGGCAGCGGTCGATGGGACGATACACTGTTCCAATGGTCATCAGGGCGCCGTACGGGGCAGGGGTGAAAGCACCTGAGATTCATTCCGATAGTGTAGAAGGGTTATTTACACAAATTCCAGGGCTGAAAGTCGTGATTCCTTCCAATGCTTACGATGCTAAAGGGCTGCTGATTGCAAGCATCGAGGACCCAGACCCCGTACTTTTTCTAGAGCCTATGAGAAGCTACCGATCTTCCCGGATGGAAGTGCCAGAAGAAAAATATACGATTGAACTCGGCAAGGCTGCCTATGTGAAAAAGGGTGAGGACGTATCCATCTTTACTTGGGGAGCTATGGTTCCGGATACGATGAAAGCCGTGGAGGACTTTGAAAAAAACCATGACGCTACGTGTGACGTCATCGATTTGAGAACGCTCTATCCATTAGATAAAGAGATGATTCAGAAGTCTGTAGAAAAAACGGGACGGGTTGTGATTATTCATGAAGCTCCTGCAACCGGTGGAGTCAATGCGGAAATCATCTCCCTCATTAATGACGCTGCCTTTTTCTTCTTGAAAGCACCGATTCAAAAAGTAACTGGATTTGATACTCCGGTTCCTGTGTATTCGCTGGAAAAAGAATATTTGCCCAGCAAAGAAAAAATGATCAATGCCATAAACACGGCATTATCGTATTAGGAGGCTTGAGCAATGGACGTAAAATTGCATGATATCGGAGAAGGGATGCATGAAGCAGAGATTCTGCATTATTTTATTAATCCAGGGGACTTCGTGAAAAACGACGCGCCGCTCCTTGAAGTACAGACTGATAAAATGACAGCAGAACTGACTGCTCCTACAGACGGATTTATAGAAGAGATCCGGTTTAGTGTAGGGGAGGTCATTGAAGTCGGAACGACCATCCTGACGATGACAACGGAACAAAAGCAGCCTTCAAATAAGCAGAAGAATCAAGTACAAGCTACTGCTTCACATGGTGAACCAGTGCAGAGATCCGGTCCGCGAACGATGAATTTAGAGCTTCCGCCAACTCGCGTAAAGGCTTCCCTCATACACGGAGAATCGCAAGAGAGCAAGGAGTAAAGATTGAAGAAGTAAAAGGCACAGGAAAGGGAGGACGTGTCCTGGATGAGGATATTTTTGCGTATGCAGAATCCAACTCCCACCCTTTACCTTTAAACGAGAACTTGGAGAGAAAGGAGACGAAAGCTGAACCAGAAACACCAAAGACAACGATTCCTTTTAAAGGGCGGAGAAAACAAATCGCCAAAAAGATGACCCAGTCCCTCTATACCGCTCCCCATGTCACTCATTTTGATGAAGTAGACATGACTGAACTGCTAAAGGTTAAAGCACAGTTGAAGCGGGGAACGGATCGACGTCCAGGAATCCAAGTCTCGGTCGCCGCCTTTTTTATTAAAGCTCTCCAGCTGTCGCTGCAGCAATTCCCGATTTTTAATTCAAAATTAGATGAGGAAAAAGAAGAAATTTTTCTTGAGTCTTCTTATAACATTGGATTGGCAACAGGGACGGACGAAGGGTTAATCGTACCTGTATTGAAGAATGTTGAGAAGCTTTCTTTAACAGAGATTCATAAGCAAATGAAAGCACTAACGAAAAAAGCCGTAGAGAATCAGCTTTCCGGACATGACTTACGAGGAGGTACCTTTACGATCAGTAACGTTGGACCAATGGGGAGTACAGGAGCAACACCGATATTAAACTATCCGGAAGCAGGTTTGATGGCTTTTCATAAAACGAAGAAAATGCCGGTAGTCGTTAACGACGAAATTGTCATTCGAGAGATGATGAATGTATCGTTGACTTTTGACCATCGAATAGCGGATGGTTCACAATCGGTAGCCTTTACCAACCTGTTTATTGATTATATTGAAAATCCTTATGCAATGCTCACCGAGTTAATCTAGCCGGAAATGTTTCTTGTAAGTAAGTACCCATGATCATCTAAGACGCTCCACAAGGTTCAGAAGTAAATAACATGGTAAGAAGAGAGAGGAGAATTACATGGAAAAAAGCAGACCATCGTTTCTCATGTCAAGTCTCGTTATTCTTTTGATTATGGCTATCCTTGGTGTCAGCATCTTAATCTATGGAACTGCGCCTCATATCCCCATTGTCATCGCTGCCATCATTGTAACGTTGTACGGCTTGAAACTTGGATATCGGTGGAAAGAGCTTGAATCAGCGATGACAAGAGGTGTTTCCTATGGGGTCCCTGCAATAATAATCTTGAGCTTGATCGGTATAAATGTCGGGGTATGGGTGTTAAATGGAACAGTTCAGACAATTACGTATTACGGTTTAGAAGTCCTATCTCCCTCTTTCTTTCTAGTTAGTGCTGTGATTGTCACTGCAGTCGTCGCAACCATGACTGGAAGTTCATGGAGCGCGATTAGTACGATAGGAATAGCCTTGATGGGCGTAGCCTATGGCATGTCGATTTCGCCAGCTATTACTGCTGGAGCGATTGTTAGCGGGGCGATGTTTGGAGATAAAATGTCCCCTTTATCTGATACGACGAACTTAGCTGCGGCTACGGCCAAGGTTGATATTTTTCAGCATATCAGACATATGATGTGGACGACGATCCCAAGTTTGTTTCTTACTCTTATGATATTTACAGCGATTGGACTCTTTTCAGCACACAGCTCTGCTGATCTATCCAAAGTAGAAGCTATGATGAATACGTTAAACAGTGAATTTATGCTTTCACCTGTCACGCTCATTTCTCCTCTCCTTATCATTATTCTGGCCTTTAGAAAAGTCAGTCCGATTCCATCTTTAATTATTGGGCTTGTGGCTGCCGTATTAACCACTTTCTACACAGTTCCTGGTGTCTCGTTTGGGAAGATTGTGAATACGGCGCACTTCGGTTACACAGCAGATACAGGGGTTGAGTCCATTGATAACTTATTGTCTTTAGGTGGTTTAGACAGCATGCTGTTTGGAGTTTCATTAATTTTGATAGCGCTTTCATTCGGCGGGATTATTCGGGAGATCGGTATTGCCCATGCTATAATTGAAGGGTTAAAAAGATTTTTGCAAAGTCGAGGCAATGTAATTACATCAACCGTTTTGTCTTGTTTGGGCATTAACGTTGTGATTGGAGAACAATATCTCTCGATCATTCTTCCAGGACAAATGCTAGAGGAGAGCTATGAACAGACAAACCTTCATCCGAAGAATATGTCAAGGACACTTGAAGATGCAGGAACACTGATTCATCCATTGATTCCATGGGGAGTGACAGGTGCTTTTATTATGACGACGTTGAACGTTGGTGTCGGCTACATACCGTTCTCATTCCTTTGCTTTATCTGCCCGATGATCGCAGTTATCTATGGTTATACAGGATTTACCTTAACCCCACTAGCAAAGCAAGATGTCGTGGAGTTTGAAGAGCAAAGAGTCTCCTCAGGCACAGGCAATCAATAATCACTAACGAAAAGGAAGATGATTGTGGAAGTTTACGGACCAGAAGCGCTAACATTCGAAGAAAGAGAACGGAGTTTTTTTTACAGTCTGCCTGAACACAGTGGAAACGAACCGCTGCCCGTATTTTTTTGTTTCCACGGTGCCGGAAGCAGTGCGAGGCATCACATGAAAATAACGAATTTTCATAAGCTTTCCGATAAGCATCAGGTTCTAACCGTTTTTCCTGAGGCGGTGCAATTCGATCCAAAAGACCGGATGACGAAGCAATGGAATGAAGGAAGAGAAGAGAATGCTGCATTTCAGCATGAGGTAGATGACATCGGTTTTGTTTTGGAACTCATTCACTGGCTGAGACAAAGACATTCTGTGGATGATACCAAAATTTATGCTACCGGGTTCTCCAATGGTTGCGCATTCAGTTTGCGACTCGGTGTCGAATGCCAGGAGGTTTTTGCCGGAGTAGGGGGAGTTTCAGGACCATTGGTGAAAGATTTTGTTGAGGCAACACACTGGCTTAAGCCTATGCCAATGCTGTTCATCATGGGCACAGAAGATCAATTCGTTCCTTTTGATGGCCGCTATGACTCTACATACATAATTGATCAACTTCTCTCTGCTGAGAATACAGTTCGGTTTTTTGCTAATTCCTGGGGCACTGAGTTAGCAAAACACATTGAAGAAGTCGACGAGGGTGAAAACTTTGCCATTAAGAAGCATAGTTATCTTCAAGGGGAAGAAGAAAAAGTCGTTTTTTACTCGATTAAAGGCGGAGGGCATACGTGGCCGGGGGGATCACTTTCACAAGCCTCAGTCTTAACTGGTCAGGTCGTCAGTCAGTTGAACGCAACGAAGGTATTATTTAACCATCTCATCAAGTTTCAAAGATAAAAAGGAGCCCTCGCGGCTTCTTTTTTCATCTCACTATATTTTTTTCATATGCTAAACGAATATAATCAATATTTTATATATGGCAGGCGGAGTGTTACTTTGTAATTACATGATAATTTTGAATATTTCGTAGAAAATAAGTTTGTGATGATAAGGAGTGAACGCCATGCATAAAGCGAAAGCAAAATTCAGCGGACGAATGCAGATGCAGGAAATAGAGATTTTTGAAAATGAAGGAACGATCAAATGGAATGGCCAGACCATTGATCCCTCTGCTTACACCTTTGACGTCCCGATCACAGGTACTATTTACGGGACACTGCTCAATTATCAGGGGGTTCTTGAACAATTGGGTGAGGCTTTACACCACGATCCTTACAAAACTCCTCCTAAGGCTCCTATTCTATATCTCAAACCGAAAAACACAATGATTGGCCACCAAGCTTTCATACCTATGCCTGAAGATGAATCAGCACTTGAGGTTGGAGCTTGTCTGGGACTTGTCATTGGAGAAAAAGCGTCGCGGGTCAGCGAAGAAGATGCAATGAGTTACATTGAGGGTTATACCATAGTCAATGATATCAGCGTGCCTCATGAAAGTCTATTCAGACCAGCGGTTAAGCAGAAAGCTCGTGACGGTTTCTGCCCTGTTGGCCCGTGGATTGTCAATCGGCGGGATACGATTTTGAACCCTGATAACCTGTCTGTACGTGTGTATGTAAATGGAGAATGTAAACAGGAGAACCATACAAGGAATCTTGTGAGAGCTGTGCCCAAATTACTAGAAGACGTCACAGAATTCATGACTTTGGACAAAGGAGATATCCTGCTCGTTGGTATTCCTGAGAACCCTCCTCTTGTAAAAGATGGCGACCTGGTACGGGTAGAAATCGAGCAGGTCGGTGCGCTTGAAAATAGAGTGAGAAAAGAAGGTCTTATTGGAGGGATTCAGTCATGAAGACGGCACGCATAGTTTTTCAAGGTGGAATCTATCAAGCAAAGGAACATGGTAAAGGGCTAGAGTTGGATAACGGCCGGCAGGTGTCTGAAGAAGATGTCGTATGGCTTCCGCCTGTCGAGCCGCAGACAAGTTTTGCACTTGGATTGAATTATTTTGATCATGCCAATGAGCTTTCATTCAAAGCACCTGAAGAACCGCTCGTTTTTTTGAAGGGACCGAATACGTTTGTCGGACACCGGGGGAAAACGTATCGTCCCTCGGAGGTCACAAATATGCATTACGAGTGTGAACTTGCCGTCATAATCGGAAAGCAGGCAAAAAATGTTACCCGGGATGAGGCTTATTCCTATATTTCCGGCTATACGATTGCGAATGATTATGCGATCCGTGATTATTTGGAAAATTATTACCGTCCCAATTTAAGAGTGAAAAACCGTGATTATTGCACGCCGCTGGGTCCGTGGCATGTTGATGCTGCAGATATCGATGATCCTATGAACCTTTCCTTGCGTACTTATGTAAATGGTGAGCTTGTACAGGAAGGATCTACAAAGGATATGATTTTTGCAATCCCTGACCTAATCGAATATTTGAGCAGCTTTATGACGTTAAATCGTGGGGACCTTATTTTAACAGGCACGCCTAAAGGCACAGTCGATACTAAAGTGGGGGATGAAGTAAGTACTGAAATCGAAGGGCTTGGGAGTCTCGTTAATACGATCACCGACGAGAGAAGCTGAGCTGACTGAAAGGGGGACTGGACATGCCGCATGTCATAGTGGAATATACCGATAACTTATCGCCTCATACAGATATCCAAAGCCTGTTAGAGAAGCTAAGCAAAGTTTTAGTGGGGCGAAAGGAAACTTATCCGATTGGCGGCATCCGCGTCAGAGCGCATAAAGTCACGGACTACTGTATTGCAGATGGCAATGAAGACGATGCGTTTGTTCATACGACGTTTAAAATAGGAAAAGGTAGAAGCGAGGAGACGAAGCTGGCGACCTGTGAAGAACTGTTTCAAGTCATTAAAGAGCACTTCGCACCGGTGTATGAAGAAAAATACTTAGCGTTATCGCTTGAACTTGCAGAATTTCAGTATAAGACCTTCAAACATAATAATATCCACAGTCGGTTTAACTAAGACCTGCTCAAGTCACAAAAAGGATATCCGCAGGAGAAAACTGAAGAGTTGTCCTTCAAAAAAAGAACTTCCCTAACAAGAGGAAGTCCTTTTTTTTATGGGGGAGATCATTTGATTTTGATCTGATCATACCATCAGCATGTTCCCCTCTCGAGCAATACAAACACATTCTGGTTGTGCTTTGATTTAGTAAGGAGATGCACGTCAATTCTTTTAGAAAAAGTATAGACATTAGCAGAAATAACTGTTTTCACGTGAGTCAAGGCTGTATGAGTTCTTTTAAAGTCTTCTTATTCACTTCAAGCCATTGCAGGAGTCGCTTCGAGGCTTTCGTCAAGTAGCGATTTTTATCCCATATGATGACGGCTCTTGCTTCAATCTCTGCGTTCGTAAATTCAAAGCTCTGGATATTAGGGAAAGAAAACGCTTTCAAAGTTGAGCGAGGAACAATCGTAGCCCCTACACCATTAGCCGCCAGCGATAAGAGCATCGTTGCATCTGGACATTCACAGATAACGTGAGGGTCAAAGCCGTGTTTTCTGCATTCATTTACAACCAACTCAAACTGCCCCATGCCGCTGATTCGGTGCAGAAGCATTAAGGGAATATCCTTTAAGTCCTCGACCTGTACTTTTTTAGTGTCTGCCGGGAAGAGGTCCCAGGATTTTGGAGTGACGAGCACGTAGGGTTCGGAGGGAAGCGGGATCATTTCAAATTCATCTGGTTCGATAGGAAGACGGACAACTGCCATTTCGATTTCACGCCTTCGGATGCATTCTGCGAGAAAATACGTATCCCCTTCTCTTAGCTGGTAGGTTAAGTGCGGATATTGCTGTCTTAATTGATGCAAAGGACCAGTCAAATAAGAAAAGCAGGACTTGTTGGAACCTACGTGGAGCACTCCAGTGATTCCTTCATTCGTTTCCTTGACCTCGACAATCGTTTCTTCAAGATCAGTAAGGATTTGACCAGCCTTTTGATAAAGTACACGACCGGCATTGGTCAGTTCAAGCTTCCGTCCTTGGCGGTCAAACAGCTTTAGAGAAAGTTCCTCCTCCATCAATTTGATTTGCTGGCTGAGGGGCGGCTGAGCCATATGGAGCTTTTTTGCTGCTTTGGTTACTTGACCTTCTTCAGCAACTGTACGAAAGTAGCGCAATTGTTTAATGTCCAATGTCTGACCTCCGTTCTATGTATATGAAAATCATATGCAATATAAATATTATAGATATTTTTAATATAAAAAGGCCTATGGGATAATTTGAATATACAAACTTTAGCGAATATTTGCAAATTTATTCTGAGAAAAAAAGATATTTTTTTAGACAGATAAGAAAGCGCTATCATAAAGGAGGAGAAGCATGAGCGAACTTACATTACCAGATATTAACGAAGCAGGAAAACGCGTGATAAAAGATGTGAAAGATATCCAGCTTTATATCGATGGAGCTTTTGTCGATGCCGTGAACCAAGAGCAATTTGATAACTATAACCCGTTTACGAATGAAAGTATCAACAGAATAGCATCAGGAGCAGAAGCTGATATCCATAAGGCGGTTAAAGCAGCCAGAAAAGCTTTTAAAGGGGAATGGGGAAGTCTTTCACAAAATGAGCGGTTAAGCTACATTTATAAAATTGCTGATTTGATTGATGAGCACATTGATGAAATTGCGCCGCTTGAATCCTATGATACGGGTCTGCCAATCAGCCAGACGAAGAAGATGGTCGCGCGAGCTGCCCACAACTTCAGGTTTTACGCCGAGATGGTGAAAAGCCGTCTGGTGGGCGATGCTTACCAGGTGGATGATGAGTTTCTCAATTACACCATTCATAAGCCAGTGGGGGTAGCAGGATTAATTACTCCTTGGAATGCTCCATTTATGCTGGAAACGTGGAAGATTGCTCCAGCGCTCGCGACAGGAAATACGGTCGTGTTAAAGCCGGCCGAATGGTCGCCCCTTACAGCGAATCGATTAGCTGAAATTATCGATAAAGCAGGGCTTCCTGACGGGGTATTCAATGTTGTTCACGGTTATGGTGAAACGGCTGGTGCTTCGCTGGTTGCTCACGAAGACGTTGAATTGATTTCATTTACCGGGGAAACAACTACAGGTTCTGAAATTATGAAAAATGGCGCTGACACGCTGAAGCGGTTCTCTATGGAGCTTGGCGGGAAATCGCCGATTATCGTCTTTGAAGACGCTGACTTTGAAAGGGCCATCGACGCCTGCACGTGGGGAATCTTCTCCTTTAACGGCGAACGCTGTACAGCCAACTCAAGATTATACGTCCATGAGGACATTGCTTCCGATTTTATTGCAGCCTTGAAAGATCGAGTCCAGAACATAGTAGTAGGGGACCCGATGAGAGAGGATACGCAGGTGGGGCCGTTGATTCATACGAAACATTATGAAAGTGTGAAAAGCTACCTTGAGCTCGCTGAGCAGGAAGGCTGTGAAGTTATCAGCGGCTCCATTCCGAAAGAGCACAGCCGCGGCAACTTTGTAGCACCGACTTTACTGCTTAACGCAGATACTTCCATGAAAGTTGTTCAGGAAGAGATTTTCGGACCTGTGATCGCTGTTATGACATTTAAAGATGAAGCTGAGGTTATCGATTATGCGAATAATGTCCGTTACGGCTTGGCCGGCTACGTTTGGACCAAAGATTTGCAAAGAGGCCATCGCGTCGCACAGGCTGTTAATTCCGGCATGCTGTGGATCAATTCACAGAATGTCCGTGATTTACGAACACCATTTGGAGGATCTAAACATAGCGGAATCGGACGTGAAGGCGGTCATTATGCCTTTGAATTTTATACAGAAGTACAAATCATCCATGTTGCGCTTGGCGAACACCGCATCCCGCAATTCGGAAAAAAATAATCAAGGAGGAAGGTACTTATGCCAGCAAAAACAGGAGCGCAGTATAAAGAGAAGTTAAAACAGGCGAAAAATAATGTTTATATCCACGGGGAGCGTGTTGAGGATCCGACCACTCATCCCGCCTTTAAAAACGTCGTGCAGTCGATGGCGGACCTGTATGATCTGCAATATGAAAAGCCGGAAAAGATGCTCTACACATCGCCTCAAACGGGAGACCAAGTTGGGATGACATTTTACCGACCCGAAACGATTGAAGACTTGATCAAGCGTAGAGAAGCAATCCAGGAATGGGCTCGTCTTTCCGGAGGATTGATGGGACGATCTCCTGACTATTTGAATGCAGAAGTCATGGCTATGGGAGTAGCGAGCGACTTGTTTGGTGAAGATGACCCGATGTTTGCCGAAAATGCGAGGAACTATTATGACTATGCCCGCGAAAATGATATCAGCTTGACCCACACCCTGATTCATCCTCAAGTAAACCGCCAAAAAGCACAGCATGAACAAAAGGATGCCAATGTAGCCCTTCACCTGGTGGAAAAACGCTCGGACGGAATAATTGTTGACGGGGTACGCTTACTTGCTACACAAGGCGGGATTACAGATGAAATTCTCGTTTTCCCATCGACAGTTAAAAAAGCTGGCGAACTTGATGATCCGTACTCTCTTGCCTTTGTTGTCGCTAATAATACACCTGGGGTGAAGTTCATAAGCCGTGAATCCTTCGATCAAGGCAGGAGCCAGTGGGATCACCCATTAGGCAGCCGCTTTGAAGAGGGAGATGCGATAGTATATTTTGACCACGTTTTCGTCCCATGGGAGAAGGTGTTCGTATGTGGGAATTCTTCCATCTGCAACCGTACCTTCGCTGAAACAAATGCGGTTGTGCATATGTCCCACCAGGTGGTGGCCAAAAATGTTGTCAAAACTGAATTCCTGCTCGGTGTGGTGTTAAATTTGATGGAGTCGATCGGGATCGATAAATTCCAGCACGTTCAGGATAAAGGAACGGAAATCATGCTCGTGCTTGAAACGATGAAATCGCACCTCTTCAAAGCCGAGCACAATGCCAAGCTGGATAAATGGGGCACGATGACACCGGATTTTGAAGCATTGAATGCCGCTAGAAACTGGTATCCAAGAATGTATCCGCGTCTTGTGGAGATTCTTCGTATTCTAGGTGCTTCCGGTTTAATGGGGATCCCAACTGAAGAGGACTTCCATCACGAAGAAATTGGACCGCTGGTTAATCGAGCGCTGCAATCAAAGAATCTAGAAGGCTATGAACGTGTGAAACTCTTCCGTCTCGCGTGGGATTTGACGATGAGCGCTTTTGGCAGCAGACAGACTCACTATGAGTATTACTTCTTTGGGGATCCCGTGAAAATGGGCATGACCTACTTTGAACAATTTAATAAAGCACCTTATAAAGAGTACGTCCAGGACTTTATGAAAAAAGTGAAATCCTCCAAACCAAACTATATCCGAGTATAAGGAGTGAAGACGATGGATTTTGATATCATCCGCGCAGGCCGCGCTGTTTTGCACGTCACTGATTTGGAAAAATCAAGAGCTTTTTATGAAGCTCTTGGTTTCATTGAAACAGCTTCAGACAGCGGGCAGATTTTTTTCAGAGGGCTGGAAGAACATAACCACCATAGTCTTGTCTTGAAAAAAAAGAAAACGCCAGCCGTAGAAGTGATCAGCTACAAGGTGAGGTCAGAACAGGATTTAGATCATTTAGCTGACTTTTACAACAAGCAGGGGACTGAAGTGAAATGGATGGAAGCGGGCACGCAGGAAGCAGTCGGTCGAACCGTGAGAATTCAGGATATCTCCGGGTTACCAGTTGAGTACTATGGCGAGATGGACCCTGCTGAACGATTGCTGCAGAAATACCATTATCATAAAGGAGCAAAAGTACAGCGCATCGACCACTTTAACTGCATGGTCCCGGACGTTGAAAAGGCTTATGACCATTACATCCATCAATTAGGCTTCGCTTGCTCTGAATATACAGAAGGAGAGGAAAAGAAAATCTGGGCTGCCTGGCTGCACCGGAAGCCGAGTGTTCATGATGTAGCTTACATGAATGGACTGGGGCCGAGACTTCACCATATCGGTTTTTGGCTGAAGGATCCGATGAATCTTATTGACGCCTGCGATGTCCTGGCATCGATGGGGTACGGGTCAGCGATCGAACGCGGTCCTGGACGTCACGGATTATCTAACGCGCTGTTTCTTTATTTAAGGGATCCGGACGGTCACCGGATTGAGCTCTATAATGGCGATTATTTGACGAGTGATCCGGACTTTAAACCGATACGCTGGGATCTGGATGATCCTATGCGCCAGACGTTCTGGGGACATCAGGCTCCTGACAGCTGGTTTGATGAAGCATCAGAAGTTCTTGATGTTCATTCGAATCAAAAAACAGCGCTGAAAAATCCGACGCTTAAGAAACGCAAGCCTACGTTTGTAACGTGATTAAGAATAAATAAACAGAGGTGATCATCATGGACGATCGTATGTTCAGAACGGCGATGGGCAAGTTTGCGACAGGAGTAACGGTTATCGCTTCAGAAGTGGAGGGGCAGGTTCACGGAATGACCGCTAATGCTTTCATGTCCGTTTCCCTTGATCCGAAGCTTGTTCTTATTTCGATCGATAAAAAAGCAAAAATGAATGAAGTGATTCATAAAGCAAACAAATTTACTGTGAATATCCTCTCTGGGGAGCAACAGGAAATGTCGATGATTTTTGCCGGGCAGATAAAGGAAAATAAACATGTAGAGTTTGAAACGTTTGAAGGTCTTCCGGTTATTGAAAACTCCCTGGTCAGTCTGGCTTGCAGTGTCTATCAATCTCATGAAGCAGGGGATCACACGTTGTATGTAGGGGAAGTACTCAACCTGAATGTAAAGGATGGAGAACCGCTCGCGTTCTATGAAGGAAAATATATGCAAATGACTTAAGGGGGAGGAGAGAGATGATAACGATCCCTATCCAATACTCACTTGCACGACCAGGCAATTTTACGAGAGTTTGAAATGAGTTTGTCATCGATCCGAAGGAGGAGTTAGTATGATAGATTACCAGGAGATCAAAGCGAAATTAAGAGGCTCCATGACACCTGTCGTCACACCGTTCAAAGAAAATCATGCCATTGATTTTGAAGGCCTGTCCGCCTTGATCGAGTTTCAGCTGGAAAATGGAACCCATGCGATTTCGGTAACGGGAACTTCCGGAGAACCAAGCTCGCTGACAGAAGAAGAGCGGATAAAGGTTATTGAAACCGCCCATAAAACAATTAATGGCCGGGTTCCCTTTGTACCAGGTACGGGGTCCACGAACCATGAAGAAACGGTGCGGATGACGAAAAAAGCAGAAGAAATTGGAGCAGATGCCGCTTTAGTCATCGTCCCTTATTATAATAAACCGAACCAGCATGCCTTGTATAAGCACTTTAAAACGGTGGCGGATTCTGTGGACATCCCGATTATTGTCTACAATATTCCAGGACGTACAGCTCAGAACCTCCACGTGGATACATTAGCTCATTTGAGTAAAGACTGCCCCAATATTATCGGGGTGAAAGAATCAAACAAAGATTTTGAACATGTGAACCGCGTCCTTTTAAAGTGCGGGCGTGACTTCCTCCTATTCTCCGGCATCGAATTGCTTTGTTATCCAATGCTCGCTATCGGCGGAGCAGGCTCTGTCAGTGCCACGGCAAATGTGCTGCCAGGAAAAGTAGCCCAAATGCATGATGCATGGTTCGAAGGGGATGTAGTCACTGCTCAGAAGCTTCACTATGAACTCATGGAGCTGAACGATGTTTTATTCAAAGATACAAACCCTGCTCCAGTTAAAGCGGCCCTAGGCATGATGGGTAAGATCGAACCCCATCTAAGGCTCCCGATGGATCTTCCATCCGAAGAGCTGCAAAATGAAATCCGTCAAACTTTGAACAAATATGGAATTAACCTGCAATACGCTTAATTACCAGGTTCTGACCACTCCGAAGCTTCATCGGGGTGGTTTATTTTTGTTTTCCTAGAAGAGTCGTTTACATAGTCTGCCATTAGGAAATGAACCTTTTATAAAAGGAATCCAAGGAAAAAGGTGGTTAAAATGAAGGGGAGTAAAGGAATACGATATCTTCTTATGGCAATGGGGCATGGAGGCCTCCTGCTGCTTGGACTGGCATTAATGAGGTTCGTAGTAATCTTCGATGACCAATTGGGAAATGGACTAATATTGTTTGGGTTACTCTTCGTTGGAAGCTATTTAGGATATATGGAAAAAGAAGCGGGGATTACAAGGAAAGAGTCAGCTATCGGTACATTAGGACTAATCGCTGCATTTTTAATATTGACCATGTATTTTTACGTTTAATGGGGAGGGAACCTTACTTCGAAAGTTCAGATTTAAATAGGTGCATTTAGGATAGAATTAGTAATGACTTGAATTCGAGGTAATCCTGTATTCAATCATAGATCCTACGGTGGAAAAATAATTAAAATAGTAAAAGGGGTTCTCAATTATGTGGATCAATCTTTTGGTCGGATTCCTTCTTCCCGGGATAATCATTGTTTACTTATTCTTGAAAAATCCGAAATTAATCACATTAATGTATCCGGTTGGAGTAGCCACTGCATTTGTTGGCAGTGATTGGGGATTCGGATTTTTTTGGAATGTTACTCCAACTTTTGAACATAACCCTTCCTTGTCTGCGTTTTCATATAAAATCGGTTACTTCCCCTTGTTGTCCTGCTTGTTTGGTTATATAAAAGTAAAAGAACTAGTCAACACTGCATTTCTAATTTTATTCTTCACGATCATTACCACTTTTATGGAACTTTTGGCTGTTTGGTCAGGAAAAGTCCTTTATTCCAATGGTTGGAATATATTCTGGACTTTTGTAATTTATTTTGCAGGATTTATTGGGGCGTTCTTCTATCTTCAATTACTAAAGAAATATAAGATTTTAGCATAATATTTTCGCAGTTGCACCTTTTTACCTGTCCTTTGACATAGGGGGAGCCTCTGCATGATGAAGTGTATCTCGAAAGCAAATGTTCTACATGATTATCCCCTTTACTTATGTTTAAGGCGGTCTTTTGGAATAAGAGGTTAAGATATTTACTCAACTTTATTTGAACTACATAAGGAGTTACTTGATAATAAGTGTGAGCATTGCTTACAAAAAACTCTTAGTTCCCTCTTTCATTCAAAGTAAAGGGAGGTAAATGTAAATGGAACAATTTAAATTAACGAAAAGCTTTTCATCATCATTCGGAAATATTAGTTTTGACATTAGGGGCCAAGGGCCTCCACTTATCCTTGTACATGGAACTCCATGGTCATCATTTAACTGGCGACATATTATTCCCGCACTAAGTCAATGGTTTACTGTCTACTTTTATGATCTTCTGGGTTATGGGCAGTCTGAAAAGCCGGATGACGATGTTTCACTTGGAGTGCAGAACAAGGTTTTTTCGGAACTTCTAAATCATTGGGGACTGAAAAAACCGCTAGTGATCGGGCATGATTTTGGCGGAACCACTGTGTTAAGAACGCATATTTTGGAAAAGCAGGATTTTGAAAAAATAATCCTTATCGATCCTGTCGCTGTCGCTCCGTGGGGGTCTCCCTTTTTCTCACATGTAAACAGCTATGAATCAGCTTTTCAAGGAATTCCTGCGTACATTCATGAGTCAATGGTTTCAACTTACGTCCAGGGAGCGGCATATAAGTCCATGGATGAAGAAACATTAGAGGGGATCCTAAAACCTTGGATGGGTTCAAATGGCCAGATGGCATTTTATCGACAAATAGCCCAGGCAGACCAACGATACACAGATGAAATAGAATCCTTTTACAAAGAAATCAAAGAACCTTTATTAATCATTTGGGGGGAGCAGGATAACTGGATTCCAATTGAAAAAGGAAATCAATTGCATGAAAAGATTAAAACCTCAGAATTTGTTTCGATTCCCAATGCAGGGCATTTAATACAGGAAGATCAACCTGCTGAACTTGTGTCACATATACTAAAATTCCTTGTTACTTAAGCGAAAATGGTCTAGTTTCTTTGCAACGACAGGTGTTCGTTCTGCGTTAAACTAACTCGGAATCAATCTTTCATGAAACGGAGTCTATCTACCCTTGAACGAATACCTTGTGGGGATGGAGGACGAAAAAAACTTGACGTATCACGCTATTATGTAATACTATATACCAGTAGTAAGTATTACTTGATATCAGTAAAACATAATACCAGTTATACAGAGTACTAATTAATAGAAAACATCATACAAATGGAGGTTATTATGAGTAATTTCAGAGAAATGATGAAAGGGGTGCTGGAGGGGTGTGTACTTGAGATCATCAGCCGTGGCGAAACGTACGGCTATGAAATCACTCAACAATTGCGGGAACTAGGCTTTACAGATGTGGTGGAAGGCACTGTTTATACGATAACCATGCGGCTTGAAAAAAACAATCTGGTGGATATCGAGAAAAAGCCATCGACTATGGGACCGCCTAGAAAATTTTACACACTCAATGCAGCAGGTCGAGAGCATCTCGAAATTTTTTGGCAGAAATGGGAATTTGTCTCAAGCAAAATTAACGAACTAAAAAACTAAACGATAAAGGAGAATGAAAATGAGTATTTTTGAAAAAATTATTGGAAGTCTTGAAGATAAGCGGGAATGGAGGGCGATGGAGGCACGTGCAAAAGAGCTTCCAAGTGAGTATTACAACGCCTACAAAGCGATCCAAAAATATATGTGGACGACTGGCGGCCCGTCTGACTGGAAAGATACCAGCCGAATCTTTAACGGCATTCTTGATCTCTTTGAGGAAGGCGCAGCGGAAGGGAAAAAAGTGACAGACCTTACAGGTGAAGATGTGGCCGAATTCTGCGACGAGCTGTTGAAGGATGAGAAAACTTGGAGTGACAAGTATCGCAAGAAATTGAACGATACGATTGGTCGTGACTAACGAGCTGACATGATTGGTAAAGACCGTAAAAGTTAAGATCACTGAATCATTAAGCGAGAGTAAAGTTATAAATGATTATCAATATCGACTGAATAGCTGATTGCTGACATGTATGTCTAACTGACCTATTCAGTTTTAATTTTATTTTGGTAGTAAGTTATACAGAATACCTGTATTACTAAGTAGATTGAGGTTCTTGATTCACTTGAACAGATTGTTTTCCATTTTTTCTTAAGGCATAGATAAAGTTACTTGAGCTGAATACAAGGAGGAAAAAAGATGAACAATGCAGTGATTTCTGTAAAAGGGTTAAAAAAATCCTTTAAAGACAAGGAAGTCTTAAAGGGGGTGGATTTTGATGTGCGGCGTGGGGAAATTTTCGCCCTGCTCGGCTCAAATGGTGCAGGCAAGACGTCCATCGTCAACATCCTCTCAACACTGATGAAACGTGACAGCGGAAAAGCAGAAGTTTGCGGTTTTGACGTCCAGAGTCAATCCGATCATGTCCGTCAGCGCATCAGCCTGACCGGACAGTTTGCTGCTATTGATGGCATGCAAACAGGTCGGGAAAACTTGATGATGATTGCCAAACTGCGGGGCGTTTCGACGCCTGCTCAAGCTGCCGATCAACTGCTGGAAAGGTTCAGCCTGACCGATGCGTCGAACCGCCGGACCGACAAGTACTCCGGCGGGATGAAGCGCCGGCTGGACATCGCCATGAGCCTGATCGGTACGCCGGCTGTTATTTTTCTCGACGAACCGTCTACAGGACTGGATCCCGAGGCACGAAAGGAAGTCTGGAATACGATTAAAGAACTTGCCGGCGGGGGCACAACGATCTTGCTGACCACCCAGTACTTGGAGGAAGCGGAACAACTGGCGGATCGAATAGCTATTCTTCACGGCGGACAAATTATTTCGAGCGGTACTCTTACCGAGCTGAAGGAGATGTTCCCGCCAGCGAAAGTGGAGTACATCGAGAAACAGCCGACATTAGAGGAAATTTTCCTAGCGATCATTGGCAAAAAGGAAGAAAATGTCCATGAAAAGTAAAACTGGAGTGTTACTCGGGCGTTTAATGCGTACGATTATTCGCAGTCCGGATACAATTATTACGGTGGCGATTACTCCGCTGATGATGATGCTGTTGTTTGTCTATGTATTTGGCGGAGCGATTGAAACGGGGTCGGACAACTACGTCAATTATTTATTGCCTGGAATCCTGATAATCACGATTGCCTCCGGCATCGCTTATACTTCCTTGCGGTTATTTAATGATGTAAAGAGCGGGCTGATGGCGCGTTTTATTACGATGCCCATTAAGCGCTCGTCGGTACTATGGGCTCACGTTTGGACGTCGCTAGTATCCAATGCGCTTACGATCGTGGTGGTGTTCCTCGTCGCGCTCTTGATGGGCTTTCGTTCTAGTGCGGGTTTCCTGGATTGGCTCTCTGTAGCTGGAATTCTCGGGTTGTTTACGCTGGCGCTGACATGGCTGGCGGTCATTCCTGGATTGACGGCAGGGTCTATGGAAGGGGCAACCGCTTACTCTTACCCGCTGATTTTTCTGCCATTTATCAGTTCGGCTTTTGTTCCTACGGAAACAATGCCTGCCGTTGTTCGTGTGTTTGCTGAGAATCAGCCAGTGACTTCCATCGTCAACTCGATCCGCAGTCTTTTGTATGAAGGCACGGTTGGCAGCGGGATCTGGACTGCGCTTGCCTGGTGTGTCGGCATCATGGCCATCGCTTATCTCATTGCTAATAAAGTATTCAAACACCAGTTAGGATAACATAGCTTACGTTCCGATTTTTGGAAGGTTAAGAAACGTGAAGAGTCACTGTGACGATCAATCCTGTTAAAGAAAAAAATAAGCACCTTCTTTGAAATACTCCACATTTCTAGTAGAAAAGGAGTGAAAATTTCTAATTTTTAAATAATGATTGCTTGGAATCAGCGACCCTGCCTATAATAGAAATATGTCATTTTACAACGAGGAGGGGCGAGAAATGGAAGTTAAACCTGCAACGGAAAGTTTGGATGGGCAACAATCTTTTACACCTGCTCCTCCAACAACGTTTAAAGGAAAACTAAAAGCAGTTGGGCCGGGTTTTGTAACCGCTGCCACAGGTGTCGGCACAGGAGATTTAATTGCCGCATTAGTAGCCGGGGTTAGTTTTGGGACGACTTTAATCTGGGCAATTGTGTTAGGTGCCATCTTTAAATTCTTTTTCACTGAAGGAATAGGGCGCTGGCAGCTTGCGACCGGCCGTACAATTCTTGAAGGTTTTCACTCACTAGGGAAATGGGCTACCGGGTATTTTGGTGTCTATTCGATTATATGGGGATTAAGTTATGGAGCAGCAGCGATGTCAACCAGTGCAATTATGATGGTGACGATGTTTCCAATTATGCCTCTTTGGGCGTGGGCGATCCTTCACGGAGTTGCGGGGATGCTGCTTGTTTTAACGGGGCGGTACAAGCTTTTTGAAAGAATAATGACAGTTATGATCGGAGTCATGTTCGTTACGGTTGTCGGATCCGCCGTTATTATTTTTCCTAATATCGGGGATATTATAAGCGGATTTGTGCCAAGGACAGGAGACGGTTCGTTATTGCTGGTGTTGGGGCTGCTTGGTGGAGTAGGCGGTACAATTACTATGGCTTCTTACGGTTACTGGATTCGGGAAAATAAGTGGGAAGGCAGGAAATGGGTTCCGATGATGAAATTAGATTCTGCAGCAGGCTATGTCATAACAGCGGTGTTTACCGTGTCGCTTCTCGTCATTGGGGCAGAATTTTTATATGGCACCGGAATAGAAATTGATGGAGAGAAAGGGCTGGTAACCCTTTCCAACATGTTTAGCGAACAATTTGGCGGATTTGCCCGCTGGATGTTCCTGATCGGTGCCTGGAGTGCCGCTTTTTCTTCGCTGCTAGGCGTTTGGAATGGTGTTCCCTATCTATTTGCCGATTTTATCCGGATTGTCAGACGCAAAAAGAATCATAAGGTAACGGAGAAGGATCCTGCTTATAGAGCTTATCTTCTATGGCTGACCTTTCCGCCGATGATCTTATTGTTTACAGGTAAACCTGTGTTCCTTGTGATTATTTACGGAGCTCTCGGTGCGTTTTTTATGCCGTTTTTGGCAATTACCTTAATGTGTCTGTTAAATTCCAACCGTGTAGAAAAGCCGCTGAAAAACGGCTGGGTCGTAAATACCGTGTTAACAGGCTGTGTAATCATCTTCGGGTATTTAGGACTAAATGAATTAATCCATATGTTCTAAATGAATGTCAGTATAAAAAAACGCCTTCCATTGTAGATGATCCTACAAGTGGAAGGTGTTTTTTCATTCCATAATTAAAAGGGCCTGTTCAACTGGCCCTGGTCATTATAATTCTAATTCTAATCAGTTAATGATTTTATTATTGCACATAAACGGGTGCGATGATATAATCAAATCACTACTGTTATTTAATTTAAGTCGCAAATATCCTATCTTACATTTTAATCATATCATGCTGCTGTGCTGTTGTCAACTTTTTTCTTAATTTATTGATAAGGGGTGAGATGTGGAATGGTTCCTTTTGTTCTTGGTTTTCATGAAATGGAAAAATCACAGCTTCTGCTCGTTGGGTGGAAAAGTTTACGCCTGGGTGAATTATCAAAACTCGAAGACATTTACGTGCCGGAAGGTTTTTGTATTACAACTGCAGCTTATCAAAAAGCCATCGAACGGAATGAAGCGTATCAAGCTTTATTAGATCAATTAACAATGATGAAGATTGAAGACCGTGACCAAATTTGTGAAGTCTCTAAGAACATACGACAAACCATTATCGATGTAGAAATCCCTTTAGAAATTACAGAAGGAGTGACTTATTATCTCTCCGAACTGGGGGATGACCATGCTTATGCTGTACGTTCCAGCGCGACAACTGAAGATTTACTACATGCTTCTTTTGCTGGACAGCAGGACACCTATTTAAATAACAAAGGAAAAGAAGCAATCTTATTACACATTAAAAAATGCTGGGCATCCTTATTTACAGAACGTGCAGTCATTTACCGTATGAAAAACGGATTTGATCACAGCCAAAAATATTTATCCGTAATCGTTCAACGGATGGTTTTCCCCCAGGCTTCCGGAATTTTATTTACCGCTGATCCAATGACATCCAACCGGAAGCTTTTGTCCATTGAGGCTGGTTTTGGACTTGGAGAAGCGCTGGTTTCTGGATGGGTATCTCCCGATTGTTACAAAGTTCAGGAAGGAAAAATCGTTGATAAGAAAATAACCGCTCAAAAAATGGCCGTCTATGGAAGAAGAGAAGGGGGAACTGAAACGAAACAATTGTCTCCTGATCGACAAAATGCTCAAACTCTTACTGATCAGCAAATTTTAGAACTAGCACGCATTGGAAGGCAGATCGAAACTTATTTTGGCTGTCCGCAAGATATCGAATGGTGTTTGGTAGAAAATACTTTTTATATGGTACAGAGTCGGCCCATCACTACACTTTTCCCCGTCCCTGAAGCAAACGATCAGGAAAACCATGTGTTTATCTCAGTCGGTCATCAACAAATGATGACCGATCCTATAAAACCTTTGGGATTATCTTTTTTCTTATTAACAACGAATGCACCCATGCATAAAGCTGGTGGAAGGTTGTATGTCGATGTCACGCCTCAACTAGCTTCACCTGTTAGCAGGAACATGTTATTGAAATCCATGGGACAGCACGATCCTCTCTTAAAAGACGCGATTATGACTATTATCGAACGAGAAGGTTTTATTACACCATTATCAAATGATCATAGAGCTCCGGTCCCTGATAGAAACAAAACAGATAGGTTGGAACAAATTGAAAAAAATCCAGCAATTGTTGCTGATTTGATGAAGAAAAGCCAAGCTTCGATCGAAGAGTTAGAACAAAAAATCCAAACGAAATCAGGCTCCGAGTTATTTGATTTTATTCTGGAGGATATCCAGGAATTAAAGAAAATTTTATTTGCTCCACAAAGCTCCGCTGTTTTTATGGCAGCAATCAATGCTTCAACATGGATCAATGAAAAAATGAACTATTGGTTAGGGGAGAAAAATCCTGCAGATACGCTCGCCCAATCTGTACAAAATAATATTACTTCAGAAATGGGGCTTCAGCTATTGGATGTTGCCGATGTAATTCGCCCGTATCCAGAAGTTGTAAAGTATTTACAAAGTGTTGAAGATGAGAACTTTTTGGATGAAATGGTTAAGTTTGAGGGAGGACAGGAAAGTCGAGATGCTATTGATGCGTTTCTTAATAAATATGGAATGCGCTGCAGCGGAGAAATCGATATTACTAGAGCTCGCTGGAATGAAAAACCAACCGCTCTTGTGCCTATGATTCTTAGTAACATCAAAAACTTTGCACCTAGTGCTGGTCCATCCAAGTTCGAGCAGGGACTGCGTGCCGCTTTGGAAAAAGAAAAAGAGTTACTAGAAAGATTAAAACAATTACCAGATGGTGAACAAAAGGCGAAAGAAACAAAACGTATGATTGACTTGATCCGGAACTTCATCGGATATCGTGAATATCCAAAATACGGCATGATGAAGCGTTATTTCGTCTATAAAAAAGCTTTACTGAAAGAAGCCGGAAAACTGGCGCGAAGGGGCGTTATTCATGAAAAGGAAGACATATACTATCTTACTTTAGAAGAATTTCGTGAAACGGTACGTACTCATAAAAGGGATGACGAAATTATCAGTCGAAGAAAAGACGAGTATCAATTCTTTAATAAACTGACTCCACCTCGTTTGATCACCTCCGATGGTGAGATCATTGCAGGTAAATACCGAAGAGATCACCTTCCATCAGGGGCACTTGCAGGTCTTCCGGTTTCTTCCGGAGTGATAGAGGGAAGAGCACGTGTCATTTTAAACATGGAGGATGCTAACTTTGAAGATGGAGACATATTAGTCACCTCCTATACCGACCCTAGTTGGACACCGCTCTTTGTATCTATAAAAGGACTTATCACAGAAGTTGGTGGATTGATGACTCATGGGGCAGTAATCGCACGTGAATATGGTCTGCCAGCCGTTGTTGGTGTAGAGAATGCCAGCCAACTGATAAAAGATGGCCAGCGAATTCGCTTGAATGGCACAGAAGGATATATTGAATTATTGTAATGGTTTGGTGAGAACTTTGGATTTGATAGAAAAGAAACCGACTTTAAGGAGTGGTTTATTTTGAATAAAGATCATCAAATAGAGCAGGATTATTTGAATAAAGTGATGAGTACGATTGCGCACCAAATAGAAGAGGTTGAAGCGGATACTGCCAAGCGTAAAAAAACAGTGGTTCACATTCGTAAGCATTTCTGGGATGACCTTAAAGTGAATATGGATACATTTGATGATTACCTTGAGACGATTATCGGGTTGCGGCAGCAAGCCCAGGATTTATCAGTAAGTCAAACGACACACAGACACGCATATAACAGACTTGGAAAGCTCAAGCGAATCGAGAAATCTCCCTTCTTTGGCCGGATTGATTTCGTGGAAGAAGGTATGAACGTCTCTGAGTCGGTCTATGTTGGTGTAGCGACAGTTACTGATGAAACGAACGAAACCATCCTTATTCACGATTGGCGGGCTCCGATTTCAAGTATCTATTATGATTATCCTCCTGGTCCGGCGGAATACACTACTCCGGAAGGAAAAATTTACGGTCAACTTGAGAAGAAGTGGCAGTACACCATAAGCGATGGAGTCATTCAATCCATGTTCGACACGAGCCTTACGATCGGAGATGAAATCCTGCAGCAAGTCCTGGGGAAAGCCTCCAATAAACATATGCAAAGCATAGTGGCTACCATTCAGAAGGAGCAAAATAAGATCATCCGAAACGTGAGTGGAAGACTATTAATCGTACAAGGGGCAGCGGGAAGCGGGAAGACATCAGCTGCTCTCCAGCGAATTGCTTATTTCCTTTATAAATATCGCGAAATGTTAAAAGCCGATCAAATTGTATTGTTTTCTCCTAACAAGATGTTCAGCAACTATGTCTCTCATGTACTCCCAGAACTTGGGGAAGAAAATATGCAGCAGGAAACCTTTCAGGATTATTTAGAATACCGGTTGGACCGCTTCTTTACTGTGGAGGATCCTTATGATCAATTGGAATACCTGCTTGAATCTGTAGATGATCCTAACTATGAAACGAGAAAAGCAAGTATTCACTTTAAAGCTTCCTCTTCTTTCTTTGAAGGAATTAAAAGGTACAGGGAAATATTAGCGTCCGCAGGAATGGTTTTTAAAGGGATTAAATTTCGCGGACAGCCGCTTGTTACGTCTCAGCAAATGACCGACGTCTTTTATAATAAAGACTCAGCTCTTCGCTTTCATAATCGAATCGACAAATTGAAAGAGTGGCTGTTAAAAGAAATTGATAAAACGGAAAAAATGGAAGTGGAAAAGGACTGGGTACAGGAAGAAATTGAGCTGCTCAGCAAAGAAGAGCTTCAGAAAGTGTACGATCAATTAGAGAAAACTGATAAATATAGTGAAAACTCCTATGAATTTTACGAAAAGGAAAACAAGGTGCTTGCGCGAATGATCGTCCTAAAAAAGCTGAGACCGTTACGTAAGAAAGTCAAAGCACTTGCATTTATCGATAGTAAACAATTATACAAGCAGATTTTTGAAAATGGCATGAGCGGTAAGCTTTGGGATGAGCAGGAGCTTCCTGAAGAGTGGAGAGAGATTTCCAGCATGACAAGAGATATGCTGGACGAAGAGAAGCTTTACCACGAGGATGCCACCCCCTATTTGCTGCTCAAGGAACTTATTCTAGGCTTTCAGTCCAATTCTTCCATAAAATATGTACTCATAGATGAAGCTCAGGATTATTCTGTGTTTCAGTTTGAGTTTATTAAAAGGTTGTTTCCAAGTGCCAGGATGACGGTTCTCGGCGACTTCAATCAGGCGATCTTTGCTCATGCGAATAACGTTGCTGACTTCCAGTCGTTAACCAGCTTATATGGGGCTGAGGAAACAGAGCGTATCACGTTAGATCGCAGTTATCGTTCGACCAGGGAGATTATTGAATTTACTCGTGAACTTGTCCCTGAAGGTGAACAAATTATGGCCTTTGACCGGGAAGGAGAGAAGCCGATCCTTTCAAGGCTCTCTAATCAAACTGAATTACACAGAGAAATCAGATCGAAAGTTGTAGACTTACAGAATAGTGGGTGCGAAACGATCGCCATCATTTGTAAATCAGCAGCAGAGAGTTTGTCAGCTTATCAATCTCTTCAAACCATAAACGACCTGAAGCTTGTTAAGAAGAACACCGACGACTATGAACAAGGGGTTGTGGTGATTCCTGCCTATCTAGCGAAAGGAATCGAGTTTGATGCGGTCATTATTTATAATGCTGCTGAGCAAATTTATGGAAAAGAGAGTCTGCGCCGCTTGTTTTATACGGCATGTACGAGGGCAATGCATCATTTGTATCTATATAGTGTAGGTGAACCAAACCAATTTATAAGAAAAATATCACCTGGAAAACTGAACAACGCGAACAATTATCATGTTGATCGAAAACAGTCTCCTGGATTTATGGGAGGCTGATCATCCTCAATGGTAAATACGAGGCTGATTCAAGTTAAAAAGAATGACGGAGATTAGATTTGAAGTTCATCGGCCATAAAAAATCCGAATGATGGTGAAATCTTATTATCATAAGTGTCACTTTCATTCGGATTTTACTTTTTTCGCGCCTCATTGTTACATCGATCCTGTCAATTAAAACAGCCTGCCCATTGCTGAATGAAGTTTTCCCTTTATTCATTCTCGGCGTTCTTTTCAGGAGCAAGTCCATTTTATTCAAAACTTCAGCTCGATAATTGAGCCAAGGAGCATGCATCCTAAGCATACATCTTCCTTTATGCGGTTTTCATCACCATCGTAAAGCAATAGTTAACCTGCAGCAATCCTTAGCAGCTATTTTGGATTTGAATGTTAACCTGAAACTGTCTGGTGTAAAATGAATGTCGACATCTGAGGATACTCCAATGGAATGAATTAATCGTTTCACTTCCTCGAAATCTGAACGTTGGGCAGCCTCCATTAAATGTGTACTAAAATCTTTTGATTCAGATATTTGATTAAGCACCATATTGGCTTGTTTCATGAGTGTTTTGGATTCATTTGCTGATTGACGGAAGAATTCCGGGTCAACCGGAGGCAATGGCCGAGTCGGACCATAATCGTTAAGCAAGTACAAGGGAAGGTAATAGTAATAAGGAAGAGGTGAAACATACATCAACAGCCTTCACTCCCAAAACTCACATTTCATGTACTATATGCATAGCATGCTTGGGATGTTTTTATTTCCTCAGTATAAGATCACTTAAGTCTCTTCCTTAAAACACAGATAATTCTAGAGTTTTCGGTGATTACCCTGGTTCCTTTTTAAATCGAATTGGTGAGTGGCTGTACAGAGGACGGCTTTTTTTGATAGTGCTTGTTGTCATAAGTATTATAAAATATTCACACAAGGCGGTTCATTTCCTTTATGATTAATAACAAGAGTAGCCGAACAAAGGATGACAGTTGTGTCGAAAACTAAACCTAAATACCAAACGTGGATCAGAATTAATAAACTCCTTATTTTTCTAATGATCTCTCTGCTTCTTCTCTTCACTGCGCTATTACCTGTGCCTTTATTTTTGCGAATCTTTTCAGGAGTTATAGCTCTTCCGTTTCTTTATATCACCTTTATCCTTTCTTATTCTGTTTATCAATTTTCAGCAATTGGAGGGAATTATCAGTCGAAAATACATGATCTTATAGTTGCTGAGAGTAATACGAATGGAAAAGGAAAAATTTTGGATATAGGGACAGGCAGTGGTTCACTCATCATTAAGCTTGCGAAAGCTTATCCTCATACAGTTTTAACGGGGATTGATTATTGGGGCGGGAATTGGGAATATTCAAAAGCTCAATGCCAGCAGAATGCTGAAATAGAAGGGGTCGCTGAGAGAATTATTTTTTTGAAAGCCAGTGCTGCGGAACTCCCTTTTAAGTCTCGTGACTTTGATGGAATTGTAAGTTGTTTAACATTCCACGAAGTAAGGGACAGGCAAGACAAAATGGAAGTGATAAAAGAGGCATTAAGAGTTTTAAAGCCCGGGGGTGTCTTTGTATTTTTAGATTTGTTTAATGATAAAAAGATATTTGGAGATGAAAAAGTGATCGCGCAGGCATTCGAGGAAGTGTTGGAATGGAAACAATCGCCGCTTGCTGAAGAGATGAAATTGCCAAAGCTTTTGTTAAGCAGAAAAGTATTAGGAAATGCAATGATACTAAGCGGTAAAAAATAACATGAATGTAAACCCACCCCATCGTCTTTTAAAATAAATGAGGTTGGTTTTTTATACAATTCGTTCACCTCAGCCGTCATCGTTATTCCATTTTTTTCTTTCGGAGTACCGGTTGTTTTATAACATAGGGAATGACAAGAGGCAGTAATAGATAAATGGTTAACAACCGGATCAGCTGCAGTGAAGCAACAATCGAAGCGTCCAAGTTAAGTACAGCAGCAGTCGAAGACATTTGCGGTGCACCTCCAGGGGCCATCGATAACATACTTGTGACATAATTAAGAGGGGTCGATACAAAAAAGAGTAAAGAAATGACAAATGTTAATACCAAATACATCATTAATATTCCGAGACTCAACCAGCCGATTTCTTTTAATTGCACTAATGTAGTTCTATCAAATCTTAGCCCTATGATTGCACCGAGCAGAGCTTGGGCAATTCCTACAATGATGCTTGGAAGAGAACCAATAGGAAAGAGGAACTGGTTTATTAAAAAGGCTAGCAGCATGGCGTATAATAGCTGCCCTGCAGGAATTTTGGCTTTCTTTGCAAGGAAAAGAGCAAGAGCAATGATCCCAAGCATACATACGATTTTGAACCCTGGAAAAAGCATCGTGCCATTCGTGGTACGGGCTGTGTCTGCGGTGTGAGCTGCTGCCTGTTCACCCCCGCTTCCACTCCAGTGTGCCACGAGCCCAGCTAAGACAGGGATGGATAAGGCAATAAACATTGCCCGCGTCATCTGAAAGGCTGCAACAATCCGCTGATCTGCCTCGTATTCCTCACTTAAGGCAAGCATTGCAGAGGCGCCGCCTGGAATACACGAAAATAATGCAGTGGTCCGGTCGAGATTCGAATAGCGGGTTAATATTCTGCTCAAGAGCCAGGCGCCAAGCATGATGGCCACCAAACTGACGAGCAGAGGTAAAAAATAAGAGGCTACTTCTTTAAACATACTGGTCTGCATAGTAAGTCCAATGCTTGTCCCTATTAGAGAAAGCGAAAATGGAAACAAATACGATGGCATAGATAGTTCGCTAATGTTGAGTCGAAAAAAGACACCGAACATGAGTGAGCCGATTAACCACCCTGCAGGAATGTGAAGTAAAGATAACAGCCATCCAAAAAAAGCAGCGGCTATAAGATATAGAAATGTACGTGTCATGTTCTTCCTTCTTTCTATACTTAAAAAAGCTTTAGGAAATCCTACACTTTATAAGCAGGTGCAAGTGCAGATCTTCTAACTATAAAGAGTGAAAATAGTCAATTACCATATCGGTAAACTATTTATTTAAGGTATTAGCCCAGTCCTCCACAGTGATGACTTCCGCTTGACGAGGGAATACTTTTTCTATAAGTACTTGATGGACCTCTGCGTCTGCATCAAGACAAGCATCTTTTAAGACGGTTAATGAAAAATCTTTATCTGCTGCTTCCCTCAAGGTTGATAACACGACTCCGCTCGTTGAAATCCCGCTAAGAATTAATGAATTAATTCCTTGAGATCTCAGGATAACCTCAAGAGTACTGCCGGCAAAAGCGCTAAATCGGTACTTGGTGATAATTGCTTCGTTTTCCTGAGGTTTAACCGATTCGTGAATTTGCGTAGAATCATCAGAAAGAGTCATGCCACCAGATTGGGAAATGGCAGAAAAAATTTTATTCCTAGAATTGACTTCAGGGTACCCTTCACTAAAGCCGACTCGGATAAAAAAGACAGGGATATCGTTCTCACGGGCAATGGATAATGCCTTTTGGAAAGGTTCCACAACTTCTGTTTGGTCACCATAGCGGGAAACGATCCCATTCTGCAAATCCATTAATAGTAAGGCTGTTTTTCCTTCACGATTGTCCATAAGGTTGAATGCTCCTTTTCGTTTAAGGTAAAATTAAGTGGAGTGTTCTCCTGTTAATGGTAAACGGATAATTCTCCGTTTGTCAAGATCCTGCTATGTAGTAAAGGAGAGGAAATATGCCAAAGAGTAGATCATTCAGCCATTCTAAAATAGAACGTCGTGATGCTGCAGAAAATCGACAGCGTATTCTTGAGGCGGCAGATAAGCTGTTTGAACAAAATGGAGTCGAGAAAGTCAGTATGAACCAAATTGCTGTAGAAGCTGGGATTGGAGCGGGAACTTTATACCGGCGCTATCGGAATAAAGGCGAACTGTGTCTTGCTTTAATCAAAGATAATGCAGTGATGTGCTTCGAAGAAATTGACGCCTATTTGGAAGAAAACGAGACAGCACCAGCCAGTGAGCGATTAAAAGGAATGTTACGTATTTTCATTCATTTTAGAGAGAGTAAAGCCCAATTACTGAAAGGTGTTGAAGATGGGGAGCCAGCTAAACGGTCGTCTTCTAAGCGGAGTCCTTTATATGATGAATTGCATCACACTCTCGTAGGTTTATTTGATGAGATGAAGGAAGTGCATTCCAATACTGTTTTTAAAGCCGACATTTTACTTGCTGCTTTAAAGAGTGAAGAATACTTGTTTCAAAGAGAAGTAAGGGGATACTCACCCGAAGAAATTTTAGAACAGATTTATTCATTATTTATTCCAGAGGTTTAAGCGGGCACTATATATTTACAGCCAAACTGTTAATGATCTAGGTTGTGGATGATAAGTGCCGTTCTCTTTAAACTAGATACGAGTGATTGTTTTTCAATGGATAGAGGCGGTGGTAGGGCAGGTATTGGAATTAATTTCTAAAATCCTTCAAAATAGAAGGTAGACCTTTATTATTTATCAAATAAAAGAGGAGGAACGAATATGACAAAAAGCACGGACACCAGTCCTGATAAAGCGTTGTCCCAAGAGCAGAGGGAAGAACTGATCAGTTTATTGCAAACGAGATTTGAGAAAAATATGCATCGGCATAAAGGTGTGGAGTGGTCTCACGTTCATACAAAGCTGAATGACCATCCTGACAAACTATGGTCGCTCCATGAGATGGAACGAACGGCAGGAGAACCAGACGTGATTGATTACGATCCACATAAGGATGAATACATCTTCTGTGACTGCTCACAGCAGAGCCCTAAAGGGCGCAGGAGTGTGTGTTATGACCGCGAAGCGCTGGAGTCAAGAAAGAAACATAAACCTGATAATAATGCCGTTGATATGGCAGAAGCCATGGGGATAAAATTATTAACGGAGGAAGAATACAAGACACTCCAGAAACAAGAAGAATTCGACACGAAAACGTCGAGCTGGGTCGCAACCCCTTCTGATATTAGAAAACTCGGCGGGGCACTTTTTTGCGATTATCGCTTCGGTCACGCGTTTGTGTATCACAATGGAGCAGAATCCTATTATGCTGCCAGAGGTTTTCGAGGCTTGCTAAGGGTTTAAAAAGTCTGCCTGTTTTCTTCCAATTTAAGACTCTTAAAAGTGTGAAGAGAATACAAACTGTCCCTCTCACTTTACTAACAATTCTTGAATACCTTCACTGATTCTTTCAATTCCGAGTGGAATATGTCTATCCTTAACTTGGGATACGCTCAGGCGGATGCGGTTTTCCTTTCGATATTTTGAAAGATACATGGAGGCTGTCTCCTGTACACGTACATTTTTATTGACAAGATAATCCGCCAGCTGTTTCCCTGTTAATTGTTCAGGCAGCTCGATTGTTGAATAAAAACCAGATTCTCCTCCTGAAAATCCAGCCTCTTTAGGGAGGTGTTCAATATATGCCTTTTTCAGGAGACTTCCTTTCCTCTTATACTGGCGTCTCAGTTTCTGAATGTGAGCGTTGTACATCCCGCTCTACAGATAGATTTCTAAAGCACCCTGAGTGACTACTGGGGTGTGGACATCCGCTGCAAACTTCGCTTTGGCAAAGTCATCCAGCAATGCTTCAGGTAAAACGGCCATTCCAAGCCTTAGTCCAGGCAGGAGAACCTTAGAAAAACTTTTAGTATAGATGACTCTTCCGGACGGATCATAGGCAAACATAGGATCGGCCTTTCTTTTTGTGTCCAGATCCCCCATATAATCATCCTCTATAATATAAACATCGTATTTCCGGGCAAGTTCTACGATTTTTTTCCTCTCGTGATTTGAATAACTATAGCCTGTAGGGTGTTGAAATCGTGATACTGTGTAGAACAATCGGTGCTTGCTCGTATGTTTCTTAGTATTCTTTTACAATTCTATTCATAATAGTAGTACAAAAAACTGTCGAATGCTTAAGAAAGTAAATCTACAGGCGTATTATAAAATACACCTCGGTGCTGTTGTGTGAAATGAATGGTTTTTGTAAATTGAAGTTGTTCCCATATTTACCCTTATGTCTTTAATTAAAGAGCATACACCTTACTAGAGTGGAGGAGAGCACATGACAGGAATTGACTCTGAGTTACAGGAAGAAAAGCCGTCTTTACGAAGGTCGCGACGGTCTTTAATGTGGGCTGCCTATGCTGTATTTATTTGGTCCCTTGCTTATATGATCCCTCACCTTTACTGGTCTCTTGGCGGAACAATAGGTTTATCAATGGTCGTCTCCTCTGCTGCAAACCTTCCTGAATGGCAGTTGATAAACGGGATAGCTTCTGTCCTTCTCACTGCAGCAGGGTGCCTGGGGCTTGCTCTTCTTTACCTTAAAAAAAGAAAAGTACAAAATTGGCTGCTGCTTATTATCATTTTGGGAGGGTGTTCATTATCAATTTCCCATGGAATGTACGGAATGATCAACAGAATCCTTCAATGGGCCGGGCTGATCGAGCTGGAAGGCGGGTCTTTTACCTTTAGTGAACATGCTTATGTACTGTGGGATCTGTTTGTATTTGAACCATGGTTTACAATTGAAGGAATCTTGTTTGGCCGGCTTGGCTGGTCTTACCTTTCGGGCCCCCAGCCTCGGCGACTCTGGCTGATCTTTTGTTTTTTAGGAGTTCTCGTTGGTTTGATCACAGGACTGCTGGGTGTACGTTTCGCATAACTTGGACTCGAAAAAGTTAAGGAGACGGAGAGTAGATAGGTGAGAGCTATAGATCCTTGTGATCGATAGCTTTTTTTACCACAAGTGGCACAAGGAAGGGAGAAGAATTCCTTTAACGGAAAACTTTCGTTTACCTGATTTATTTAAGGGTCATGCAGGAGGCACTTAATAATGTAGACTGAACACCTCAGGCTTTATTAAAACCTGAGGTGTCAATTATTATTTCACATCTCTCAGCCATACTTCCCCGTTTTTGTATTGAATCTGTTCAGGATAGCGTAAGTCTGTAACTTCGTCTTGAATTTTCTGCGAAGGAGGGGGAGTCAGTAAAGAAACCACTACATTAGTCAATATGGCAGCTGTGGCACCAAATACTCCTGCACCAGTATCTATAATTCCGAGGATCGTAAATCCGCCGTACTTGGCAGCAAAAATATAAGCAAGCGTTACGCCTAAACCTACAAGCATCCCGGCTACCACTCCGGCACCATTTGATCGTTTCCACCATACTCCAAGAAGCAGGGCGGGGAAAAAGGTACCAGAGGCTAAAGCGAATGCCCAGGCAACAATCTGCGTGATCGCGCCAGGAGGATTAAGTGCAACTAAGCCTGCTATGACTGTAGCTAATACAATCGTAATTCTACCTACAGCCAGACGTTTCTGCTCTGTTGCCTTCGGGTTAATGGAGCGGTAATAAATATCATGAGATAAGGCTGCAGAAATGGCAATCATTAACCCGCCGGCTGTTGATAAGGCAGCAGCCATAGCCCCTGCAGCCATAAGTCCAATGACAAAGACACCGAGGTTTGCTATTTCTGGAGTCGCCATGACAACAATGTCATTACTGATAACCAGTTCTGTCCATTGAAGAATTCCGTCCCCATTCCCATCAGCAAGAGACAGCCGCCCTGTATCTACCCAGGCTTGGGTCCATGCAGGAAGATTGTCCAGTGAAGAGCCGGCTACTTCAGTCATTAAAATAAAACGTGAAAAAGCCGCATAAGCAGGGGCTGATAAATACAATAACCCAATGAATAAAAGAGCCCACGCTCCGCTCCACCGAGCTGCTTTCATCGTTTTTACTGTGTAGAAACGAACAATAACGTGAGGAAGACCGGCTGTTCCCGCCATTAATGTAAACATTAACGCGATAAATTGCCATTTGCTTCCTTCAGTAAAAGGTACGACGTATTCGGAAATTCCTAATTCCTGATCGATCTCTTTCATTTCCGAAATGACTTCGCCATAAGATAACCAAGGAAGAGGATTTTGAGTAAGCTGCATTGCCATAAAGATGACTGGTATTAAATAGGCAATGATCAGGACGAGATACTGAGCTACCTGTGTCCAGGTAATTCCTTTCATTCCTCCTAAAGCAGAGTAAAAGGCTATTAAAACAACTCCGATTAAGGTCCCGATGACTGTATTGACTTCAAGAAGCCGGCCAATAACTACTCCTGAACCTGAAAGCTGGCCAATCGAATAAGTGAAGCTGATAATAATCGTTGCTACAGCAGCAATTAAACGAGCGAAATCACTGTTGTAGCGGTCCCCGATAAATTCAGGAACTGTATAACGTCCATATTTTCTTAATTGAGGGGCAAGTAAGAAGGTTAATAATAAGTACCCGCCTGTCCAACCCATGATATAGGCAAGGCCATCATACCCGAGAATCATTACGGTTCCAGCCAATCCGATGAAGGAAGCGGCACTCATCCAGTCAGCCCCAATAGCCATGCCATTGAACACCGGCGGCACTCCGCGGCTGGCCACATAAAAATCTGATGTTGCCCTTGCTTTGTTATAGACAGCAATGCCTATGTACAAGGCGAATGTTGCCACGATTAACACGAGAGAAACAATAAACTGGGCGTCCATACATCTCCTCCTATCTTACTGATTTACAGCTTGATCTTTTTCATTCATTTGCTCAGGAGTAATTCCAAAGCGCTTATCGATCATATCGCTGACTTTTGCATTTACAAATAAAAGTATTATAAAGGTGAGAATGGCTCCTTGTGAGCCCATATAATAATGGAAAGGGATGCCCATTATGCTAAAGGATGAAAGGGCACGTGCGAAGAAAACGACAACAAACGAAACGAGAAATCCAATGGATAAATAGACGCAGATAAGTGTTGTACGGATACGGTAATAGGCATTTGCTTTGTCAGGATCGATTTTTCTCAAAGTTTCACCTCCTTTCGGAAGGAATAAAAATCTAACCTCTCAAATCAAAAATGAATTGGATCGTTTCCCAAAAGGGCATAGGCACCATGGCAATTTTTACAATGGCAGCCACAAAGATGATTGCAATTGGAAGGATAAAATACAGAGGACGTTTTTTCTTTAACGCGAAATACACGGAAAATATAGTGATGAGGGCAAGGATGAAGGGAATGAACATAGATTTCCTCCTTTCAGAGAGTGTTGTAAGCGTTATCAAAACTACTCATTTTTAAAATAGTTCGAATTAAATAAATATTCAGTGTTATTATTCTAAAATTGTTGGTTCATGTCAACAGCTAACTCAATTTATTTTCATAATAGTTTAATCGATATTTAAAAATAAGCTGAGATCTTGCATAGAATCCAAGGGGAAACTTGTATAGACCGCGAGCTAAAAGAATAGCCTTTTGTAAAAGGGGGTGGTTATAGTGGCATATATGTTTGATATAGATCGGTTTGTAGACGAGAATGTTTTGAGTGTCAGTGTGAAAAATAAAGGCCTGAATTATGGATTAGGCTGCATCGATGGGATTCGTGCGTTTTGGAATGAACGGAAGAAGCAGCTGTATATTTTTCGGTTGGAAGATCATTTAAAGAGATTTCATAACTCCGGAAAAAGCTTATTCATTCCCATTCCTTATACTGTCTCCCAGCTATCTTCCATTACGAAGCAGTTACTGGAAATAAATAAAGTCTCTCAAGATGTTTATATACGACCTATTTGTTTTAAAGGGGCCGATACTTTACGCCCTGATTTGAATGACCCGCCGAATCATTTGGCCATTTACACAGTCTTTTCTGAATACCAGCCTAAGCCCTATTTAAAAGTATGTATTTCTTCTTGGACGAGGATAGGGAGTAATATGATTCCACCGCAGGCAAAACCTACCGCAGGATACCTTAATTCCGGATTGGCGATTAATGAAGCAGTTAGAAATGGCTGCGATGAGGCCCTCTTTCTTACGATGGAAGGAAATGTCTGTGAAGGAGCAACTGAAAATTTGTTTATCGTGAGGGACAATAAGCTGATCACCCCTCCTGAATCGGATGATATTTTACCTGGGATTACCCGGGATACGGTTTTTATGATTGGAATAAACGAGCTTAAATTGCCAGTGATAAAACAGACGATTACAAGGGTAGAGCTCTATGAAGCAGATGAAGTTTTTTTAACGGGCACAGCTGTAGGAATAAAACCAGTCATAGAAGTAGATCGGAGAGTTATAGGCACGGGGCAGGTGGGTCCTGTTACAACAAAGATTCAACAGCTCTATAATCAAATTGTTCGTGGAGAGCTCGCTTCATACAAAAACTATTGCACGCCTTGCTATAGTATTCTATAGGAAGAATAAGTGAGTCTAATAAAGAAGGAATTCTCTTAGATGAATTCCATCTACGAGGTACTACGTTTTTCAAAAACGTAGTACCTTTAATAATGGGTCTTTGTACAAAAATGGGATCTCTTTTTATGAAGTGAAAAGATTTATTTCAGTATACACCGGCCTGTATTTACAAATGAACGGGAGGAAAACTATAGGTCGTTGCGGTATGATCGGTGTAATTCATCATTTACAAGTTTAATTCTTCAAATGGAGGGGTGTAATGAAAATTAGATTAACTGAGTACACAGAAAAGTGGAGGGAAATGTACGAGGAGGAAGTACAACGATTAACTTCTATATTCGGGGAGGAGATTATTTCATTTGAGCATTTTGGCAGCACATCCATCCCAGGTATGAAAGCAAAACCAGTCATTGATATGATGTGTATCGTAAGAACTATAGAAAAAATAGATGCATATAACGAAAAAATGAAATCGTTGAATTACGATGTTGCCGGTGAATGGGGCATTAACGGCAGAAGGCTCTTCCGAAAAGGCGGAGAAGAAAGAACGCACCACATTCATTGCTATCAAATGGATAATCCCCACATTAATCGACATTTACTATTCCGTGATTATTTACTTGCACATCCAGCTGAAGCTCAAGAATACAGTAATTTCAAACAACAATTAGCGGACAAATATGATTCCACCAGCGACTACAGTCCTGCGAAAAAAACTTTTGTTTCCGAACTGGAGAAAAGAGCCATGCATTGGGCTGAAAATACGTATAAACTTTAACTGAATTCATTTATTTCCTCTGTACCCTTCATTAAAGTTTTATGATAAAGTTGTGATGTCTGAAAATTATAAAATTTTTAGAAGAGGAGGTTGATTCGTATGATAATCAATAAATATACTCGCATGAATATGACTAAGGGGAAAGCGTCTACGTAGACAAATCAGCGTTTCCCCAAACTGGAAAGGGGAACATTTCGTTGAAACAAGGATTATTAATTATCGACGTCCAAAATGAATTAATTGATGGGGATCAAGTAGAGAGCGCGGTTTTTCACAAAGAGGAGCTTTTGAACAATATTAATGGGGTGATTGCAAAAGCAGGGGAAGCACTAGTTCCAATTATCTTTGTAAGAGATCTAGACGTTGCGGAAGGTCAGGGAAGAGGATTTGAAATCCACGACGAAATTAAATTGCCTCCTGAGTCAGAGGTTTTTGATAAGACAGCAACGAATTCTTTTCATGGAACGGGGCTTTTGGAGCATCTGCAATCTCAGCACATTCAACACCTTGTAATCATGGGATGTGCTACTCAGCATTGTATTGATAGTGCAGTCAGAACAGCAACAATTAATGGTTTTGATGTTACGCTAGTTGCAGATGGTCATTCAACGACGGATAGTGCTGATTTAAGTGCAGAACAGATCATAAAGCATCATAACCAAACGCTTAACGGTCACTACAATGTCGAACATTTTGCCATAGTCAGAAATGCAGAAGAAGACTTATTTCACCCCTGTCACGATGAATATAGGCAGCATTGAGAGTTCAATATATGCCCCTATTGAGCTGTAAAATGGAGAGAATGTCCCTAATTCCTTGTTTGTTAATAAGGAATTGGGGATTTTTCTAAGTATGAAGAAACCACTGACAGATGTGATGAATTTCAAGATTTCCTGCTATGCCGTATCGTTTAATAGATCAAGGATTACTTGATGAACAGGTTTACTATTTAAGTAGAAAGGAAGATAGAAGAATGTTGCTGTCAGATGAAATCTACGGTGATTTTAGAGTAGAAAAAGTAGTGGAGGAATTAATCAATAGTTTTCCCGTTCAACGATTAAAGGGAATCCATCAGGGAGGAGCCGGTTATTTAGTGAACCCTGATTGGAATGTTACTCGGTATGAGCATTCCATTGGTGTTATGCTCTTAATAAGAATACTCGGAGGATCAATAAAGGAACAGATTGCCGGATTGCTTCATGATGTTTCTCATACGGCTTTTTCCCATGTTGTGGATTTTGTTTTTGGCAATCAACACGAGAATTACCATGAACAAATTTATCATTCTGTAGTTGGTGATTCTGAAATCCCGGAAATATTGGGGAAATTCAGTTACAACTGTGAAGAGCTGCTGTTTGATGACTCAAAGTGGACATTGCTGGAGCAGCCTGCGCCTGAATTATGCGCAGACAGGGTGGATTATACTTTGAGGGATATGTACAGATACGGGCACATTTCAAAACAGGAAGTCCAAGCTTTTTTAAACGATTTACAGGCAGTAAATGGGGAGATGTATCTCAGGAGTATCAACGCTGCCGAATGGTTTGTTCAAACTTATTATAAGGAAGTTATCGATTTTTTTATGGATCCTCTCAATATATTTAGTAACGATCGACTGGCCAAGACATTAAAGCTTGCTTTAGATAAACAAATGATCGACATTCATGATTTCTTAAACGAAGATGATGCTTTAATTAATAAAATAAAGACGATGGAAGATGAGGAACTCAATGAAATCTTAGATCTTATTCACCCTTATGTAAACGTACAGGAAGATGAAGTGAATTACGATTTACACCGTAAAAGCAAAGTCCGATTAATCGACCCTTCCATCATTAATGGACAAGGTATACAGAGGGCATCGGTTCTCTCTGAAAGAGTAAAGAAAATGAATAATGCGGCATATGAGAAGTCGATTAAAGGAACGTACGTAAGAATTTGTTAGTCATGCACCATTTCCGTTCGTAATTTTCCGTGATTTCAATAAAGGATATAGAGTGAAGAGTAGAGCATCAAATAGCATAACTGGCCGCTTAGTAAGATCATTGAGTGTAAAAGGCTTATTTGAAATCATATACATACGCTCTTAAGATCATTTATTGATAGACGAAGGATCTTTTTCTTTAGGTGAGAGTGAAGTAGTAAAGGAGGGATTTTATGTATCCCTATTTTCTAATGATCTTTGTTGTTATATTTTATGCTGGAAATATTTTAGTAGGTAAGGCTCTGAATGATTTACCGCCGTTTACGATTGCATTCTTTCGACTGCTGGTCGCTTTTATGATATTAATGCCGATAGGACTTCGTACTGCTTGGAAAAAACGTTTAACGTTTAAGGAACATAAAGGACCTCTTTTTGTATTGACTCTGACCGGGATTACTTTTTTTAACATGTTTGTTTATGGAGCGCTTCAATTTACAACCGCGACAAATGTCTCTGTATTAGAAACAATTATTCCAGTAGTAACTGTCATTTTGAGTACGGGATTAATAAAAGAAAAATTACAGCGTATTCAATGGCTTGGAATTTTTTTATCTTTTTTCGGAGCTGTATGGGTAATCCTTGACGGAAGATTCCTAAAGCTTGCGTCTTTGACATGGAACATTGGAGACGGCATCATGATGGGGGCAGTCATCTCCTGGGCGGTGTATTCTGTGTGTGTAAAGCAGTATATGCATTTATTTCCTCCTTACGCTGTTCTTTTAGTTATGACCGGGATTTCCGTTTTGTTATTAATGCCGGTCGTCGTTATGGAATGGTGGTGGCTGGGCGTACCGGCTTGGAATACCCCAGACCACATCGCTGGTTTTCTATACCTGGGCATTTTTCCTTCCTTTTTTGCGTTAGTTTTTTATAATCGTGCTGTTGAATTACTTAATCCATCCCAAGCAGCCATATTCCTGAACTTTTTACCAGTAGTGACTCTATATGGAGCTTATTTATGGTTAGGTGAAGCCATTACGTTCATGAAAGTGATGGGAGCTCTCGTGGTGATTGGCGGAGTATTGTTAACTACACAATTCAAAAGAAAAAGAAGTCAGGTGAATGATTCCCCAAAAAAGCATTGAAGTAATAGCAATTAAACCTGGATCTTAATGAAAAGAGGGTGAAAGATGGAAAGCCATATTCAAAAATATGAAAAGATCATAAAGAAAGTGACCACATGGGCTGAAAAGCGATCAGATCTCAGGGTTATTCTCGTCGTTGGTTCGAGAGCTAGAAAAGACGCACCTGCAGATAAATGGTCGGATCTCGATGTCGTCTTTTTCACCAATGAACCCGATCAATACCTCTCCTCAGACGAATGGATCAGTGAAATAGGACCGTATTGGTTTACGTTTATTGAAGAGACGGCTGTTGGAGGCGGAAAAGAGCGTCGCGTTTTATTTGAAGATGCCATTGATGTTGATTTCTCCGTATTTCCTATAAAGAGCATGAAGAATTTATTTGAAGACCCGCAAACGAGAAAAGCTTTGCACCGAGGAGTAAGGGTCCTGGCTGATAAAGATGGGGAGTTTCAGGAAATCTATAGAAGAGAAGAAACCTATGCAGGTGAAGATCAGCGTCTAATCAATGAAGACGCCTGGATCGAGCTGATCCACGATTTTTTGTATCACGCTGTCTGGGGGGCGAAAAAATTATTAAGAAGGGAATGGTGGACTGCAAAAGACTGTATCGATCATTACTTAAAGCAGTGCTTGCTTTCAGTTGCAGAATGCCATGCAAGAGCTAAGTACGGAGCTAATTATGATACTTGGCATAACGGAAGATTTTTTGATCAATGGGCAGATCCTTTTATTCAAGAACAAATAAAGCATTGTTATGCTCATTATGAGAAATACGACATGCAGCAGGCGCTTTTACATACTATAAAATTATTTAGACGAATGGCTTTGGAAACTGCGGAGCTCCTGAATTACCGATATCCCCATGATGCGGATGAATTAGTTGAAAAATGGATAGAAAGCCAATTTCAACAAGAGTCTGAGGCGCAGGTTTGAAGATTATTTCAAGGTTGTTCAGAGAATTAAACAGGAAAAGCCATTTCGGCATAGATGTGGAGGGGAGGCTGTGAAGACATTAAGAAAAATAAATATCGTAATTGCGATTATTGGTTTAAGTGCAGGTTTGTATAACTGGTTTATTCATGGTATAGACTTATCTTTCAATGCCATAACGGCCTTTTTAATTGTAATGTTTTTCCTTTTTGGAATGGAATATGTCCTTGACAAGGAAAGAAAGTCGAAGCTTGGTTATGGTTATATTATTACATCACTCATTCTTTTTTCTTTGCTTTTGATCGACTTGTTTAGAAAAGTAATTTAATGAAGGGGGCACAATCAGATGAATAAAAATACATTAGTTAAATCTTTAAGAGGAGAATCGGCCCATGTTTCTCCTAAACAGGTATTTGAAGACATAGATTGGCAGCAGTCAGGAAGTTGTGTTGATGACTCTCCGTATACTATTTGGGAACTTATTTGGCATATGGACTATTGGCAGAATTTTATTTTAGAGGCCCTTCAACGTAAACATGTTTCTTTTCCTGTACACGCCAGAGAGACTTGGCCGGATCGGTTAATGCCTGACGATCAAGAAGAATGGACTGAGATGGTTTCGAAGTTTATGGAAGGGCTGGCACAAGCAGAGAATGAATGTTCATTGGATTTATCTGAGCAGTTCGAGGATTTAGACCATACAACAAGGCTGGACTTGCTGATGGATCTTGTCATACATAACAGTTATCACACAGGTCAGGCAGTCTTGCTGCGGCGTCAATTAAAAAAGTGGCCGCCTCCAGCTGGAGGACAAACATGGTAAGTACAGTAAGGAGGCTAACAGGCTGTTAGCCCCCTTATTTGTATTGAATTCGATTGAATAGATTATTCGATGATAAATTCATACTTCCGTCAAAAAGAAAGTGTGAAGACACAATTAAAGCTTAGCTTTAATGAGAAATGTATATTTTCCTATTTTAGAGCGAATACTTATACAAATTTTACTCTCTCGGGAAGGAGCTTTAACGTGGCTGAGAAATACGTGGTTTACTACCAGACGAGTTCGGGCGTAGTTAAGAAAGAACCCATTTTTGCAACGCATAAGGAAAAGGCGCGCGAAAATTATTTGAAAAACAATCCAAAGGCTAAAATTACACACATTCTTCTGCTATAAAAGTGTGGGCACTCACTCCATTCAGATTAGTCCTATTGATTTATTACAAAGTTATATTCGTACTTTCGTGATTTCGCAATTCCTTCTGAGGAATTGCGTTTTTCTTTGTGAAAAGGGAAAGCCAGGCATTCTTTCGTGATAAATTCCGGGAAGACCGCTTATTCAATGACACTTGGAATGGGAGTAAGATGCCAGTATCCTGATAGCTGTTGAAGATTTACAGTGCACTGCATTTTCTTGTTCTGAAATCGGTTAATACTTGTATCTGCCTCTGGTGGAATAGAGAGTCTGCAGTTATGTACAAATTAATGATTTTCCAACAAGAAACTAATCGAATAGTATGACAAGTGGCGGGACTATCCTCTTATATTCGGAAATGTGAGGGTATTCATAGTATGAATGCGATATAATGAATAAAAGTGATTGTTATAGGAATAAAATATTTAAGTGTTTGTATGGGTTTTATCACCAATTAATATTTAAGCTAAGCCCTTATTCCTAGTTCAAACACATTTTTTAAAAATAACTTATGGACGGAAAAAGTGATATCCTTTACTTGAATAGAGAGAAGGGTTTCATTCCCATTCGGTATAGTGAGTGTTCTTGGATAAAGCAATAAGTTTAGTGTGAGTCCACAGAGTCTTTCTTGGTAAGAATGACATTTACAAGGAGAACAGAACTATGGAAAATTCAGTCGTCATTCCAATTCAAAAAGAAGAGGATATTGCCATAGCACGAAAGACGAGCAGGACCTTATCCCGAACACTTCAATTGGGAACCTTAGACCAAACTAGAGTAATGACAGCAGTCTCTGAATTAGCAAGAAATATATACAAATATGCAGGATGCGGTGAGATCATCCTTGAACCACATTCTTCCATACATAAGACCGGCGTTAAAATTGTCGCAATGGATGATGGGCCGGGAATCATCGATACTGAGAAAGCATTGATTCAAGGATACTCTACTTCAGGGGGCCTTGGGGCGGGAATACCAGGGGTAAAGCAATTGATGGATGAGTTTGAAATTCATTCGTCCCGCGATAGAGGAACGACTATTACAGCAATCAAATGGCAGTAACGAAATATTATGCATCCCCATCCTTTGTGATGGGGTTTTTAGCGGGAAATAAGTATTCCTCATGCACTGAAGAGGCAATATTTTCATTTTCTTTTTAAATTATTTCATTAATTATACAAAATATTACAATAACTCTTGAAAAATAGCATAGATCGTGATGTACTTGAATTGGATATAAAAGTAATAATATCCAAAATAATACATAAGGAGGAGAACTGAATGGTAAGGAAGCTGTTATTTGCAGGAGTAATGTTTTTTGGAATTTTAGCCGGTGGCAATCAGGCTGTTCACGCAGATAGTGACAAGAATTGCGATGATTTCAGTAATCATGATGCAGTTATGGAATTCTGGTATGACAATGGCTATGATGAAAACAATGACCCGCATGGTTTGGATGGGGATAACGATGGACTCCCGTGTGAAGTGTCATCAGATGCATGGAATTCCTTTGTAGCTGATAAAGAAGATTCAAATTCAGATGACGGAACAACCAGTGACGAAGACTCGTCCGCTGCAGACACGAATGAGTCTATGGATGAAGGGGGAGAACTTCCGGATACCGCGACAAATAATCCACTGATGATGATCATTGGCCTTGGTGTCATCGCGGTTGGTGGTTCATTCTTTATTCGCAGAAAACAAGCTCAATAATGATTTTAGGATAGGGTATAATGAGGGCAGGCGTAATCGCCTGCTCTTTATATTTTTAAAAAAGGTTGGTTGTTATGAAGAAGGTTGGCATTTTCGTTATTTTGCTGGGACTGGGAATCTTTTTGTATTATGGGTTTAATTGGTGGCAACAGCGGCAAGCGATCCAGGAAATGGATAATCAAGAGCTGAATGAATACCTTGGTTATGACGATACTTACAAAAAAGCTATCCAGTTAAACACAGAGGAAAAGAGTACTTCCTTCCAAAAAGGAGACAGAATCGGTCAGCTGAGTGTTCCAGAAATTGAAAAAAAGTATCCAGTCTTTTGGGGTACAGATCATGAAACATTAAAATCAGGAGTAGGGATGTATGACTCCCAATGGACGGTTCAACCAAATCAGACCGGGCACGTATTTCTAGCCGGCCATCGTGATACCGTCTTTGAAGAAATGGGGAAGCTGAATATTGGAGACGTGGTAGCTGTAGAATTTAAAGGAAGTACATATATCTATCAAATCAGAAAACTGTTTGTTACGGAAAAAGATGATCGAAGTGTCATCACAAAAAAAGACAAGTCATTTTTGACTATTTCCACTTGTTATCCATTTCAGTTTGTAGGTGATGCCCCTTACAGGTACATTATTCAAAGTGAATTGATTGATGTGAAATCAAAGTAACCGCTCTGCCTTCCTGATAACAGGTAAGGCGAACTGACTCTTTTTTGACAAATGGCTGAGGGAATAGCAGAGAAAACGTCCTTCACCATTAGATAAATCGGTTTACTTGTAACTATTGATTAGAAGCATGAAAAAGGAATAAACAAGCTGATTTTCTTGAAATTCCCGCTTGTTATCGATAGGATGAGGGCATTGGTTTGTGAAAATTGCAATATTGGGAAGTTATTTATCTTCCAGGAGAGGAGGATTTGATGCGTCACCTTACCAAGTACTTATACATATTTTATTCATTCATATTCTTTCTAAATGTGGTCCACATCTTCTGGAACAATCCCTCTCTTTACACTGGAATAGGAATAATGGGGATAATTATGATTCTCCTTAATTTTCCGAGAGCTGATCGTGTCTTTCAACTTCTAGGAGGAATACTTCTAGCCGTTGGGGCATTTTTCTTTCTCTCAGGGGAGTCTTCTATCCGAGAGATCCCGGGTTTTTTTGCCGAAAATATAGGGTTGTTGTTTCTTTTATCTATGCTTCCCTGGATGAACAGCGTCGTGAAAGCAGGGAGGTATACCCATTTACTTCAAGCACTGCTTGGAGGGAAGAGCAAGGGGATGGGGGCGCTTTATGTAAGAAGCGAGATTACTATGGTTTCTCTGGCTGCATTCCTTAATCTATCTTCTGCGACGATTTCTCAGGATTTGCTTTTGAAACAATTAAAAAAGAAGCGGAAAAAAATAAGAGACAGCTTTATATCTATGGCAACTTTAAGAGGATACTCGCTTGCTTTGTTATGGAGCCCGCTCGAAATATTACTGGCAACTTCTATATTTATAACCGGTGCTAATTATATAGAAGTTCTCCCCTGGATGCTGCTCGTGGCCATATTAGGATTTATTCTTGATAGCAGCATTGGAAGACTGTTTTTCCGGAAACATCAAGCTGAAGTTGATATTCCTTCTTCCCAGCATAATGGGAAAGATCGAAAGAAATTGTTACAATTTATTGTTGCTCTTGTATTGTTTTTGATTGTTGTTGTACTTCTCGTAAATGTAGTTCAGTTGAACTTTCTGTTTGCAGTGACTATCGCTATCTTTCCGTTTGCATTTGTATGGTCTGTTTTAATGAAGCGCAGAAAAAGCTTTTTGCGCATAGGCTGGCCGGCATGGAAGCAGCAGACTAATCATTTAAATAATTTTATCGTTTTATTATTATCTTTATCGTTTCTTACAGAATCCTTAAATGCTTCTCCCTATTTGAAGTACTTGCAGCAGCCCATTGTAGCTCTGGATGGACATCCTTTATTAATTATGTTGTTTATTCAAGGTGCATTTCTAGTAATGACTTTACTTGGAGTCCACCCTCTGGCTACTATGGGAATTTTTGGAGGGGTAGGCAGCCTGCTCATGGATGCTCTTCCTACTGTGACGTTAACTGTCTTATTAGCGAGCTGTTCTATTGCTACCGTTCCATCTGCTCCATATGGTCTTATCGTTACCATTACTTCGGTTGGACTGAGGATGAATCCTTACCAAATTGTACTCAAGAACCTTCCTTACAGTTTATTATGTGGACTAGTCGGCATAGGTGTTGCTTTATTGACCCTTCTGATTTATTAAAGAGGGAGAAGTCTTTTCGAAACAAGAAAGAAGCCGCTCCAATGAATGTTGGACCGGCTTCTTTTTAATCCTGGGTTTCTTTTAATTCGTATAGAGGCACTTCCTGGACGATGTTAGGCTGATTCATTGGATGAATGCGAGCCATTTCATTTCTCTCTATGACTTCTTCGATATAAACAGAGCGTTTGTCATGAGTTACTTCTATCATACCAGGAGAGTTAAAGATTTCCTTAGCTCGTTCTTTGTTCATTACATTCCAGCCTCCTTTTCTATGGCCTTAATGTACACCGGAATGCGGGCAATTATTCATCATAGATGAGTTTTAAAAAAGCTGCTACCTTTGGCTTTCTATTGCAAGGAAATTGATAGCAATGGACTAAAGGCGGGTGAACAAAGAACGATCGCTGCGCAAAACCGTAATAAATCCGTCTAAAATGTCATGAGTAGGAGTAAAGCCTTTTTGTTTGTAAAAATTTAATGCCTGGTGATTCCCGTTTGAAACAAAAACAAAATAATCCCCTACGTTTTGAAATTGACTCAGCCAATTCATGGATTTATTAAAAAGAACTGACCCAATGCCAAATTTTCTATAACCTTCTTTTAAATAGAATTGAGAGAGGCAGCCCACGTGGTCATTACTGACCGAAGCAAGGTCGAAGAAGGTGGCAAATTCATTGTCATACGCTTCTTTAGGAGAGATATTCGAGTACACATAGCCAATCAGTTCGTCATGATCTTTTACGACGACTGTAAAATTATGTTTGGCATGCTGAATGGAAGGAAGAAGACGAGTTTCAAAATTCATGGAATCAAACCGTTCGGGTGTTATATGGGCGATAGATTTTTGATAATTCATAAGCTGGTTGCATAAGTCACGACATTCCTCAATATTAGCGTCAGGAATAACTTCATAAGTTACATTCATTGTTTTCAATCCCCTTCCTGTTCCTCTTCATAACATGAGTTCCTTTTCTTGATTAAGAGTCCTATCATTTATCCACATTAATTATATCAAAACTCAAATGGTCTTGGTCAGTTCGTGTATTTGTAAAGGTCACCGATGAAATGACAGCGCCTATTCAGAGCGAGTTCAAAATTGCCTGGAATTTGAAGCTCCGCTATAATTTTTAGTACATCTAGAAATCAAGATACCTCGTGGATACTTACGAAATCGTAGGGGGAATTAATAGTGGAAAATACTTTGCACACGGACGCATCGATACAAAACTCCATGTTTCAAGCCATTAATCAAAACCTTGCTATCATTCAATTTGGAAAAGACCGTAGAGTTTCTTACGTGAATTCAATTTTTGCAAAAACTATGAAATATAATGTACCAAGTGATCTATTCGGTCTTCACCATAAGACATTCTGCTTTGAATCGTTTTCGGAAAGTGATGAATACGAATTGTTTTGGCGAAATTTGTTAGAAGGCAAAAGTTTTCAAGATAAGATCAATCGTAGAGATGCGAAGGGAAATGAGGTTTGGCTGGAAGCCACGTATATGCCGGTTTATAAAGGCAGGGAGGTAATTGGCGTATTAAAGGTCGCGACAGATATTACTGATCGGCAGAATAACTTGAACGACGTAGTAAACAGTCTCCAGCAAATGTCTGAAACACTTAATAAGAGAGCGGATGAAGGTGTGAAAAATCATAAAGAGTTAAGTGATAAAATTGAAAAGATTGCAGCCATTTCCATGGAAAATACAGAAACTTTAAACGGGTTAAAGCATCTGGCCAATGACATACAAGGGGTTGTAAAAACGATTAAGGATATTGCGTCCCAAACGAACCTGCTCTCTTTAAATGCAGCTATTGAAGCGGCCCGGGCGGGAGAGTATGGAAAAGGATTTGACGTAGTGGCAAAAGAGGTAGGAAAGCTGTCCACACAAGTCCAGCAATCTATAGGAGAAGTCAATCATACCATTGAAACGATTACGAGCGGCATTTCTAATATTACGACTGGAACTCTTGCGATTCAGAGCGATGTTGAAGAAGGCGTGAAACAGATTAACATAGCGGAAAGCGGTTATCAGCAGGTGGTAACCGCTGCGGATTTATTAAAGAAAGAAGCAGATAAGCTTACGGCCATCGTATAGTCAAAACTTTACAAGAACAAAGAACCATGTTACTTTTTAAAAGGTGAGAAGTGAATAAGCTTTTCGCAAACACATGAACGAGAATTTGACGGTTAGAAAATGAATAACAGCATTCCTTTGGCGGGAATGAGCTAGACAAATAGAGCTAGACATAAGCCAAAAAGAACATGACTCATGTTCTTTTTGGCTTTTTTTAATGGGAATTTTTGGAGGTAAATGAATATGACAAAACGAAGAAGCCTACCTGAAGAAACAAGATCATCCACCACCCTCTATGCCATTTATTTAGTGAAAAAGAGCAATGAGGCTTATCGGCATGCAAAATATACAGCAGAGACAACACCGGCGATAGCTGAAGAAATCTGCCGAACATGTGCCTGGATTTGCAAAAGATGTGTCCAGACGATCAGCAAATGGGAGATAGATGACCTTGAGGGAATGAAAGAGCTTTGTAAAATGAATGCCTATCTGTGTGAATCACTCATTGAAGAATCGAAAGCAGAGGGGAAATAGAGATTCAACCAATAAAATTATATAAATGTAATAAAGTAGGTTTGATGTAATTTTTACAGGGTTATCAATAGAGGGGATCATCAATTTTGATAAAGGAGATGTTGAACTATGGGAGGTCGGTACAAGACTGGAGAAAATGCTCCTGAAAAAGGAACCTATGAATTTGATGGACTTGTAAACGAGGGTAATGAAAATGAAGTAATAGAAGACGAAAAGTATGTAGAATTGGAAAGTGGAGAAACGTTTCCTCCAATTCGCTCGAACAAAGAGGCGGCATACTGGAAAAAAGTAAAATAATAGCCAGCTGCTATTTTAGGATAAAGGGCCTTCTGCTCCTGAGGGAGAGGAAGGTCTTTTGTTTATTTTTCTAGAATACTACTTTAATCTCGGTTGAAAAGCAGAGTTTACAGCGGAAAGATAGATAATTCGGTGGGACTGCGGGTGATTTAGCGAAAGTGCAGGTAATTCAGCGGAAGCGCAGATAATTCAGCGAAAATAGAAATAATTTGGCGGAAACGCGGATAATTCAGCGGAAATAGAAATAATTGAGCGGAAGCGCAGATAATTCAGCGCAAATAGAAATAATCCGGCGGAAGCGCAGATAATTCAGCGGAAATAGAAATAATTGAGCGGAAGCGCAGATAATTCATCGAAAATAGAAAAAATTCGGCGGAAACACGGATAATTCAGCGAAAATAGAAATAATTCAGCGGAAGCGCAGATAATTCAGCGAAAATAGAAAAAATTCGGCGGAAACACGGATAATTCAGCGAAAATAGAAATAATTGAGCGGAAACACGGATAATTCAGCGGAAATAGAAATAATTCGGCGGAAACGCGGATAATTCAGCGAAAATAGAAATAATTGAGCGGAAACACGGATAATTCAGCGCAAATAGAATTAATCCGGCGGAAACACGGATAATTCAGCTGAAAAGTAAATAAATCAGCAGATGTAGGGTTTCTTAGTAACTTTTTCCTGAAAGACAAAGGCATATCATGCATGTAAAAAGGGTATTTGTAAGAGATATGATTTTCAGACTGGAAAGGGGGAAGAGAGATGAATTCGACAGAATCTATTTCATCCAAAGCTTCAGACGCCAAAGAAGAAATAAAACCGTGGATTAGGCGCCTTGCCCGGGTTGGCTACATGGCCAAGGGTATGGTATATGCTATGGTAGGAATTCTTGCTTTAATGGCAGCTGTCGGTACGGGCGGAAAAACAACGGGTACCACAGGAATGATGCGTTCCCTTGCTACTGTGCCATTTGGGAATCTATTATTATGGATGATTGGTATTGGATTAATCTTTTATATTATATGGGTATTTATTAAAGCAATTAAAGATCCTAAGAATGAAGGAGCAGATGCCAAAGGACTGATTGCACGAACAGGTTATTTTGTGAGCGGAATTATATATGGAGGTTTGGCTTACCAGGCTATCAAGATCGCTATGAATGCAGGTGGCGGGGGTGGAGGGTCGAAGCAGACCATTTCTACTAAGCTGCTTTCCCATCCTTATGGACCTTGGATCATTGGTGCGTTAGGGGTCATCATCGTTGGGTATGGGTTATTTGAGCTGCTCACAGGCGTCAGCCAGAAGTTTCTAAACCAATTCAGGGTTCAGGATATGAACAGTCACGAGAAAAAAATCGCCAGGAATTCTGGAACCCTTGGATTGGCAGCAAGAGGAACAGTATTGGGACTGGTTGGTTTTTTCTTTATTCAAACGGCTGTTACCAAAAATCCTGAAGACACCAAAGGACTGGATGGTGCACTTTCAGAAGTTTCTCAAAAACCGTTCGGCCAATGGCTGCTTGGTTTAGTAGCGTTAGGTTTAATTTTATACGGAGTATATCAAGTTACCCGCGGCCGCTATGAGCATATGAGCTTTGGCAAGCGTAACTAAGATAGTTCTTGATGAAGAGGTGATTTTATGAAGAAAGCGATGCTGATTATTAATCCATCTTCAGGAAAAGAAGAAGCGTTAGATTACAAAGAGGATGCCGTTAAAATTCTTAATCAAACCCACGAAGAAGTCATTGTGAAGCTGACAGAAAAAGAAGGGGATGCGATTGAATTTGCAAAAACAGCTGCTGATCAGCAATTTGAAACAGTAGTAGCTATGGGTGGAGATGGCACAATCAATGAAAGCATCAATGGTCTGGCAGAACGAAAGAACTCTCCCCTTTTTGGCTTTGTTCCTCTTGGTACAGCGAATGATTTCGCTAGAGCGCTTAACATTCCTAAGAAACCAAAAGAAGCCCTCCGTGTATTAGAAACGACACACACGATTCCTGTAGATATTGGAAAAATTAATAACCGCTATTTTATGAATGTGCTTGCAGTTGGAGCTATAGCTGAATCCGTTTATAAAGTGACCCCTGAGGAAAAATCCAAATTCGGTCCGCTTGCCTATTTCATAGAAGGGGCAAAAGCTTTGAATAACGAGACGCCCTTTGATCTGCAGGTAAAACATGAAGGGGGAATTTGGAAAGGGGATGCCTATTTAATGCTGGTAGCTCTGACAAATTCGGTAGGAGGAATCGAATCTTTTGCTGAACATGCGGAAGTAAATGATGGTGCTTTTCATGTGTTCATATTAAAAGAATTATCTTTGCCTCATGTTGTTAAAATCATCCCTGATTTATTTCAGGGGAAACTTCAAAGCAATGACCAAATTGAATATTTTTCCTCTTCTAGCGTAGAAGTGTCCTCCGGGCAGAACCTGGTAGTAAATATCGATGGGGATGAAGGCATCCACTTACCTTTTAAAGCGGAAGTGCTTCATAATGAATTGAATATTTTTGTTCCCAGCGAGAAATGACCTTGGGTATATGAATGTTAGAAAAGTACAGTCCTGTATAGGGAGTGTGCTTTTTTTATGAGAATATGTAAAGCTTCCTTGACGTAAAGATAACTTTACATTAGGCTAAGATTAAGGGAGGGCAGGGTGTTGAAAAATAGGCTTGCTGAATTTAGGAAAAAACATTCTTTATCCCAGGATAAATTAGCTGAAAAACTACAGGTATCCCGCCAGACTATTATCTCAATTGAAAAAGATCGATACTCTCCATCTCTGCCTCTAGCCTTTGAAATTTCCCGAATGTTCGGAGTCTCTATTGAAGAATTATTTATTTATGAGGAAAATCAGGAGGGAGGGTAACGAATATGGATTATTATCCAAAAGCCTATTTTATTTTGGGTTTATTGTTTACTGGATTCGGGGGAATGTTTTTAATCATTGCGATCATTGCAAATGAAGTTCCTTCCCATCATTCTTACCTGATGATAACACTGGCTGTTTTATCGTTTAGTATGAGCTATCTTTATCCTCAATTTAAGCAGAAAGATGAGCGTATGAAGTTAATCAGGCAAAAAGCAATGGTATATTCTTATTTTGCTATGATGATTTATTTAATTTTCTTTCTAGTACTCTTGCAATTAGAAGGGGTATCTTTTTCTGGACAAGAGCTAATACACTTGCTCCTTTCATTACAAATATCAACCATTTTTCTCTCAATGGTAATCTTGGCTAAACGATATTAGGGGGAGACTATGCAATGGGTATTTCCTGTTTTGTTTATTGTGGGTTTTTTCATCAGTTATCTTGTTATTCGAAGGGAAACAAAAAATAACTCCCTGACGAAGAAAGGGTTTATTAAACTGATCATTACAATGATCTTATTATTTCTTGTTGCCTTTGGGCTTGGTTTCTTTAATGGATAGGAGCTCTCAAAATTGGAAGGAGAGATCCTTCCCAATGGTTGTAGATAGCTCCATTCTACAGAAAGTGGTGCACTGCTTACCCATACATATGAACCCAGCGTACTCTGGCCGGCCGCCTGATGCAGCCGACTAATAAAAGCTCTAGAGTCTGTAAACTCTAGAGCTTTTTCATTATAAAGCTTCTCTAATTACTTTCTTACAGTAGATCACTGACAATCCTCCGAAAATGGAATATAAAATGGTGTAGATCACCATGACGATGACCATAGGTGTCCAGAGCTCTGTTCCAAAGAAAAACCAGCCGGAACGAATCGCGAAATAGCTGTGAAGCAACCCGATCGTCAACGGAATTCCGAAGTTGAACAGTTGTTTTCCTCTTATTCCTCGGAGCAGATCATTTCGCGTAAAGCCAAGTTTTCGTAAAATCGTGTAGTTTGGTCTTTCCTCTTCGCTTTCATCCATTTGTTTAAAGTAAAGAATGCAGCCTGACGTGATCAAAAAGGTTAACCCTAGGAATCCAACGATAAACATCGTAAGCCCCATGTTTTCCTTCTGACGCTCGGCGTTTTCATACCTTGAACTTTGCCCGGGGTCGTTCGTAAATGGCAGCGACTGAAACAACTCATTTGCTTCTTTTAGACTCTTTTTATTACTAATATTAATACCGTAATAGGAGGAGCTTATGTCTTGGATTTTAGGATTAAGGTTTTCTTTTAATTGCTGAAAAGTCGAAGTATCAACAATGGCTGCAGGCATTCCGCGTTTATAGGGAGTGGACAGTACTCGAGTTTGTGACATGCCAATATATTTTCTAGGTAGTTTCTCTCCTTGTCCTTCAAAAGTGATATTTCCTGAATCTTTAAACGAAATGATGCTGGACATTGCTTTGCTAAACCCCGAAAACAACACTTGGTCAGCGTTTAAGTCAATGTGCTCGACTTGGTCATCACTTACTACTGGAAGAGTCATATGAGCAGGGTCCATGTTCAGGTTTTTAGGCACAGAAGAAAGGATACCCTTGGTGGCAACGGCGTATTTTATTACTTCTTTTTCATTTATGGAATAAGAAATTCCTTTTTTCTTTAAACTGGCTTCAAATTCATCGGCATGACCTTTCGTTCCAAGCGAGAAGTCGTCCGGATTATTCTCCTTGGCTGTTTTTTCAGCAGAGTAGTAAGAGATGTAGCTTAAGGAAGAAAAACTGATGGCCAGTGCTGAAACTGTCGTGATAATAGTTAGCAGCAGAGCGTTCGACTTCATTCGAAACATAATAGAGGATAAAGAAAGGACCTCATTAATTGATAAATACCCGTCCTTGTTTTTACGAATGAAATTGGCAATAAACCGGACAGAGCCTTTGTAAAGAAAATACGTGCCGATAATAACAGAAGCTAATATGACCAGCATGACAGTGAAAAGAGAACCCATCGATACGAAATCTCCTTCAAACAGCTTGCTTGAGACGAAGTATCCTGTGACAATCAGAGTTAATCCGAGGATTCCCATGATTACTTCCCAGACTGATATATTCTTTACTTTGTTTTCTGTACTTGAAGTAATTTGAAACAGAGCCAGAATTGTATGGCGTTTAATATAAATGTAATTGACCAGCATGATGATGAGGTAAACAGCCGCAAACACTAGTATTGTTTGGAAAAAAGCCTCTATTGAAAAATGCAGGCTGGCCAGCGCTTCTACTCCGGTCAATTTAAAAAGGATCATTTGAATGAGTTTTGAGAAGGAAAAGCCGACAAAAATTCCGACAAAGAGTGATCCAAAATATAAGATTAAATTTTCCAGTGTAAGGATACCGAAAATACGTTTTTTCGTCATGCCAATTAATTGAAAAAGGCCGATTTCTTTACTTCTTCTCTTAATAAACAGACTGTTGGCATAGACGAGAAATACGGTTACAATAGCCACGAGCAGAATGGAAGTGACTTTTACAGCGGCTATGTTCTTTTCAGATTCCTGGGCTTCTCCAGTACCAGGATCATATTGCAGAGTGACAAAAGCAAAATACAGAGCAACGCTGAAGATTAATGCAAATACATACAGGTAATAGTTTTTTATGTTCTTTTTTAAATTCCTTAGAATGAGCTGATTAATAGTCATAGTTCACGCCGCCTAGCACGCCCTGGGTTTTCATGATGTCTTTTAAAAACGACTGGCGTGATTGGGTTCCTTTATTGATCTGGGTATAAACCATTCCATCTTTAATAAAAATCACGCGGCTGCTGTAGCTGGCAGCAACGGGGTCATGGGTGACCATTGCGATGGTCGCAGCACGCTTTTGGTTCAGTTCGCTAAGCTTATTTAACAAATCAGAGGCGGATTTTGAATCAAGAGCGCCAGTAGGTTCGTCCGCAAAGATAATACTGGGATTGTGAATAAAAGCTCTTGCTGCAGAAGTTCTTTGTTTTTGTCCTCCGGAAATTTCATTAGGGTACTTGTCTTTAATTTCTCCGATAGCCAGCTCGTTTGCCAGCGTTTCAAACATATGATTGGCCTCTTTTTTTGAAACCTTGGCAATGGAAAGAGGGAGGAGAATATTTTCTTTCACCGTTAACGTATCGAGTAAGTTATACTCCTGAAAAATAAAGCCTAAGTGCTTTTTCCTGAACTTCGCAAGCTGCTTTTCTTTTTGTTTTGTAATTTCTTCGTTTTCAATTTTTATGCTGCCATGGCTGACTTTGTCTATCGAGGAGAGTACATTTAAGAGCGTCGTTTTTCCTGATCCGGAAGCTCCCATAATACTAACAAACTCTCCAGGCTCAATAGTCATGTCAATTCCTTTCAATACTTCTTCTTTTGTAAATTTGTTTCCGTAGCTTTTATGAATTTTACTAGCTTGTAAAATTGCCATAAAAAACCCTCCCTTTCGCTGCTGATTTCATTATAAGAGGCAGCTGGCATTCTTTTCCTTTGATTCTTCTAACATTTTAGAAAAGCATGTGACATTGTTGTCACATGCCCCTGATTTTTACAAATTCATTTTGCTTCGGAAAAGTTAAAAGAAAGGATGTCCCTTTCCCTGGCGTTGAACTCACGGTAATAGCTATCAAAAGCAAATCGGCGATTTTTTTCGTTAAATACAGGCCCATCCCGGTTGATGCATTGTCCTGGTGTTGGGCCGTGGATGTGAACCCTTTTTCAAAAATACGAGGCAAGTCTTGGGGATATATGCCTCTTCCTTTATCCCTAATGTTAAGATGGATTTTTCCATCCTCCTCGTAGCTGTTGATTTGAATATCATTTTGGGTGCTGTATTTCACGGCATTTGTTAACAGCTGCCTGAGGATAAAAGCAAGCCACTTTGCGTCACTTAATACTTCTCTGCTTTCTAAATGAAGGTCAAAGCCAATTCCTTTCTGCCTGCACCACGAACGAAGGGGAGTAATTTCTTCTGCGGCCAGGGTTTGGAGATCCACCTTTTCTATGTACAGGTCATTTGTAATAACTGGCATTCGTTCTTGGTGAAGTTGGCGGTCAAGCAGCAGATGGATTCGAAGCCACTCGTAAGTAAGCTGTTCTTTCGTTTTTTGGTCCTCCATCCGCTCGATCATCAAATGCATGGCGGTAAGCGGTGTTTTCACTTCATGGATCCACGAGAGCAGCTCATCTTTCGCTTCTTCCATGGTCCTTTTGTTATTAGATGCCTGCTGCTTTAACTCTTCGATTTGTAAAATCATACTCTCTTCAATGAGAGACTCAAAAGGACTGGAATGCTCAGGAATAGTGGTAAGATCAAAGTTACTTTCCCGCTCCTCCAGCTGTTTATAAAACTTTGTCTCTTTGGAATATCTTAGAATTAAAAAGAAAATAAATAACAGCAGCGATAAAAAAGCAGCATAAAGAAGTGAGCGAAAAGAAATGGATGGATCGATTAAAGCAATCAAAAGATACAATGCTTGAATACAGACAAACAATAGGATCCAGCTGGAGCGTTCGATCAGAAATTTCCAAATCATAATGATTCCTTCTCGATCGCCATGTATCCTTGACCGACTTTCGTTTGAATTGAGTTTTCCAACCCAATCTCTGTCAGTCTCTTTCTTAAACGATTGACATTGACAGTGAGGGTGTTGTCACTAACAAAGCGCTGGTCGTCCCACAATCGGTTCATCAATTCATCTCTCGTAACAATCTTACTTTTGCGATCGATCAGCACTTTTAGAATAAACATTTCATTTTTAGTTAATTCGATGCTTCCTTTGTCATTTGAAACACGATTACGTTCAAGGTCAATGGTAGCTCCAAGCCATGATTTCAATTCATTATGATCGTTGTTATAGTTGTAAGCTCTACGCAGGACGGCCTGGATTTTCGCGATGAGAACTTCAAAATGAAACGGCTTTTGGACAAAGTCGTCAGCTCCAAGGTTCATAGACATGACCATATCAGTTGGGTGGTCACGCGATGACAAGAAAATGATAGGAACACTGGAGTGTTCACGAATCAAGCGGCACCAATGGAAGCCGTCAAATTTAGGCAGCTGAATATCGATAATGACGAGATCAGGCTTGGTTTCTGTGTATTCATTCATCACTTCCCCGAAGTTATGAATACCATGAACGTCATAGGACCATTGGGATAAACGCTCTTTAACTTCAGAGAACAAGGAATGGTCATCTTCAATCAATAAAATTTTAAACAAGAGGTTCACCACGCTTTGCATGAGTTAGTTAAGGAAAGTATAGCAAATTTTGGTGGATGGCTATAGGGATCCTGGTATGAGGAAAGAAGGATTAGGATAAATTTCTCTTTTTCAGTTATTGACTTTCACGTCAAATAAACGTAAGATAATGCTTAATTTAATAGCCAGGCGTTGACAGAAGCAAGTAGTACACGTATCCCTGTATTTCAGAGAATCGATGGGTGGTGCAAATCGATACACATACCTGTATGAATTACTTTCTTAAGCTTCTTTTATGAAAGCTTTTTTAGCCATTAGTAAAAGACGGAAAAAGGCCGTTATCCTTTTGAGTGGAAGGATCGGGTGATTCTTTAACTTGGGTGGTAACGCGTGAACGAGACACGTCCCTTGACTGGGGCGTGTCTTTTGTTTTTCACAGGGATATGTTCAGAAAACAGCTATATTTAGGAGGTTTCCAGAATGAATGTTAGTGAGCAGTTAAGTGAAAAGCAGTGCAGGGAAATGGAGAGACAGTACGGTGTTCTATCCTATGGTGTAAATACGATTATTCCAAATATGGAGTTAAAAGAGAAGATTGCTAAATCTATTCAAACAGGCATGCCTCTTAAAGTGAAGCTTGGGCTTGATCCGACTGCTCCAGATGTTCACATTGGCCATACCGTGGTACTCAACAAGCTGAAGCAGTTTCAACAGTTTGGCCATACCATTCAGCTGATTATCGGGGATTTCACCGGAAAAATTGGCGATCCTACCGGGAAGGCTTCTGCAAGAAAGGCCCTTACAGACGAAGAGGTAAGACATAATGCAAAAACGTACTTTGAGCAATTTGGCAAAGTGCTTGATATGAACGCCGTTGAACTCCATTACAATTCGAAATGGTTATCGAAGATTGACTTTGCAGAAGTTCTCAAGTTAGCAGGAAGTGTTACGGTCGCTCGGATGCTTGAGCGCAATGATTTCCACAATCGCTATGAAGCGAATAAGCCGATTTACCTGCATGAATTCTTTTATCCCGTTATGCAGGGCTATGATTCGTACATACTCGGTTCAGATATTGAATTGGGTGGGACAGACCAGGAATTTAATGTTTTATTCGGACGACAGATTCAGGAGCAGTTTGGCCATGAGAAGCAAGTTGTCTTGCTTTTACCGCTGATCGAAGGGCTTGACGGAGTAGAAAAAATGTCGAAGTCAAAAAACAATTACATCGGCATCGATGAAAACCCGAATGACATCTTTGGAAAAACCATGTCCATCCCAGACTCGCTGATCATTAAATATTTCGAACTTGCCTCAAATTTAAGCATAGAAGAAGTGGCTGAAATAAAAGAAAATCTTCAAAAAGAAGAGCTTCACCCACGTGATGCTAAGCTGAGACTCGCATTTTCCTTTGTGGAAATGCTTTATGACAGAAATACTGCTCTTCAAAGCAAAGAACACTTTCTTACGGTGTTCCAAAAGAAAAAAATGCCCGCAGATATTCCTGAAGTAGTCTGGACAAAAAGCAAGAGCATCGCGATCGTTGAATTAGTAAAAGAACTAAATTTACTTCCCTCAAAAAGTGAAGTGAGGAAGATGATTCAAAACGGAGGAATCCGAATAAATCAAAACAAAATTAGTGATCCCCATATGGTGATAACCATCGAGGAAGGTATGATTTTGCAAGTTGGAAAGCGGAAATTCGTTAAATTAACAACAGGTTGAAGCTATTCCAAAAGGAGTGGAACTCAGTGGAGTTAACTACGGAAACCCAGTTCATCAAAAGTCTTGACTTTAAGAAAGAAGAGATTCGATCCTATCAATCTTTTCCGTTAAACCTGCCAGTCGTGCGGAATTTTTCCAAACTGATTTTCCACCCTAATGTTACGTATATTGTGGGGGAAAATGGAATGGGGAAATCTACGTTACTTGAAGGGATCGCAGTCCAACTCGGCTTTAATCCAGAAGGAGGAACGCTCAACTTTAACTTTTCCAATTATGATTCCCATTCTAATCTCGATCAATATATGAGAATTGTTAAGGGAGCTTACCGTCCAAAGGATCATTTCTTCTTACGTGCTGAAACCTTTTACAATCTGGCAACGAACATAGAAGAATTAGATAAAGATCCTGTTTCAGGACCGAAAATAGTGGAGTCGTTTGGAGGGAAATCCCTTCATAAACAGTCTCATGGGGAATCTTTTTTTGCTGCGTTTAATCACCGTTTTCAAGGGAATGGTCTTTATATTCTCGATGAACCTGAAGCGGCGTTATCTCCTATTAGACAGTTGTCCATGGTAAGCAGGATGCATGAACTTGTACAGCAAGGATCGCAATTCATCATTTCTACCCATTCGCCGTTATTAATGGCTTACCCAAAGGCTAAAATTATAGAATTAGGTGATACAGGGATGAAAGAAGTTAACCTTGAAGACACCGGGCATTTCTCAACTATGAAATAATTCTTTGAGGATAAAGACAGGTGGTTACACCACTTACTGAAATAAAACAAGGGTAATCATTCTTCCAGTACGAATAAGTTATCATTTTCCAATCGACGTACTAAAATAGACGTACAAGAGGTTAAGGGGGATTTATTTTGGTACTTGGCGCGAAAATGGAAACTTTTTCACAGGCATTCCTGGACGGTTCTGCCTACATTACCACGGAGTCTCTCCATGACTCTATGGAGAATTACGAAGTTGCTGTATTTAATTATGAAGGGGATCATGCTTTAGGTTTTGGATTTCCTCAATCCGTCGTGTCAGGAGATCCCACTTCAAGCGGCATGGTGCTCTGGACGAGAGTGAATCCTGACTTGGAAAGAGGCCTCACAAATAAAGAAATTGATCCGTGGTTTCAAAAGAGGATGATGAAGGAGACGGACCTCGCAAACGCCATCCCTCAAGGCGGATTTGTGATGTTTCAAATCAGCAGAGATGTTGATTTTTCATGGATCGAATTAAGCGGATTCTCCCCTATTTGGAAAGATCATGACCATGTAGTTAAGCTTGATTTAGATCACGAGCTGAAGCCTGGAAAATCTTATTATTACCGTTTTATCACTAAAAATGGACGGATAAGTAAAACGGGCCATTGTAAAACGCTTCCGAAAGAAGAAGAAGATTACCCGGCTGCAAGGATAGGGTATATCTCCTGTCAGGATTATACGAGTGGTTATTTTAATGCTTTATCTCATCTGGCGGATGAAAATCTCGACTTTTTTCTCCATCTAGGCGACTACATATATGAAGCCGTAGGGAAAGCAGAATACCAGTCTTCATTGAAGGAAAGACAGCTTGAACTTCCAGATGGTATAAATAAAGCGAGCTCACTTGAGGATTATCGAACGTTGTATCAAACCTACCGCACCGATAAGGATTTACAGCGTCTCCATGAATCTCACGCGATGGCAGCCACCTGGGATGATCATGAATATGCCAATGATGCGTACTCTCCGGGTGTTGCTCCAGACGATAGCCTTAAACCAGATTTCAATCGAAGAGAAAATGCAGACAGGGCTTGGATCGAATACATGCCGGTCAGACTGGCTTATGAAACCGATACATCTATTAAACTATATCGTAGGTTTAAGCTGGGAAAGCTGACCGAAGTATTTATGACGGATGAGCGGTCGAACAGGGATGCTCACCCTTGTGGTGAAAAGGAATTAGACCGCTATTTTACTAGTGGCTGTGAGGACATTCATGCTCAAGACCGGTCTATGCTTGGAACGTCTCAAAAGGAATGGCTGATCAATGGAATAATAAACTCCTCTAGTAAGTGGACAATATGGGCGAATCAAGTACAGATTGCGCAAATGAAGCTGCTTGGCCGTTACCTGAACCTGGATGCCTGGGACGGATTTGCTTATGAACGACATCAAATCGCCCGCAGCGTATGTGAGGAAGGTATCTATAATTTTATTGCCCTTACTGGAGACTTCCATTCGTTTGAAGCTTCTTATCTTAAGGAGGAATACACCAGGGAATCGAAGCCATTTGGTGTTGAACTGATGGTAGGATCGGTTACTTCCAGCAATTTAAATGATCTAGTACAGAAAAATCTAGATGAAATCACTGATTTTTCCAGTCCTTTGCCAAAAAATGCGGCGATTGAAATGGCTGGACAATTTAAAGCCAATCTTCAGTCAGAAAGTATTATTCCAACCAGATTTTTATTTAAAGAGCTTCAAAATCTAATTAAATTGGAAAACCCATGGATTGAGCTATTCGATAGTACAAATCACGGGTATGCCGTATTGGAGCTCACTAGGACGAATGCTAAATGGTCAGCTTTTAAAGTAGACTCCATTGAAGAGCCAAACGCTGAAAAAAAGCTGCTTTTTGAGTGTGATATTCCAAGTGGAGAAGTAAAAATCAATGTGAAAGAAAAAAACAGCATTTTTGGATAAAAAAAGATCTTCTTTGGTTTGTAACATTTTCTTCCAAGGTCCTGTCATCTTATCATCTTTTTACGCTACACTTTAGTGAAGGTAGAGGGAGAAAACAGCCCTAATGATCAGTCTGATTGTTAGGAATACTCGCCGTCCTTTTGAGTAAGAATTGTAGAGGGCAGCATTCTTAGCATTCACTTTACAAATGAATGGTACGATGGAAGAAATTATTCAAAGGGGTGTGCGTGGCATTGTTTTTGAAAGAAGTGAAAAACCTCCAGTTTTATAGTCAGCTTTCTTTAAAACAAGTGGAGGATCGGCTTCTCATTACTGCAGATTTTCCTAAGGAATTTCGGATTGAAAATCAACTGCACGAGCCGTTTTTGTATGTCACTTTATACGTCAGAGGCGGTGCCAGGATAAAAATTATCGATGAAGGCACAGCAAACATTTATACTTTGACAAAGAAAGAGATTGATCCTGCCACATACAAGAAGATTATTCAATTCGCGATTGACCACGCTCCACAGTTTAAAAATTTATCTAAACAATAAGCTGAGTGCTTCCTTTCCAGGAAGCACTTTTTTAATGTGATTTAGGATTGTGTTTGTAAAAGAGTTTTGAAATAATTATGATAATAAAAAATACTTTGGTAAAGGGAAAGAGGAGAATCCATGAAAAGGTAAAAATGGTTATCCTGATTTTTCAATCTTCAGTCGTTTTACTCGGGTTTTACTGTCTTTTCTCGAAAATGTTCACCATACTTCCCCTTTTGTTATTCATTTTAGGCTGTTATATGCTTCTGAATGGTACAATACTTATGAAAGAAAATAAACAGAACTTTTGGGGTTTTACAAGTATTATTATTTCTTTTTGACTCTTTTTTACAGTTTATAGAAAATCAGGGAACTTAGCTGCTGTTTCGCTCTCCTCTAAAATAATCAGGAGTGTTTGCAAATGATAGTGGCACCCCCGTGTCACATTCTCTAATAAAAAGCTCCAATACGGTATTTCGATTAACCTGCCTGGCTTCAAATAACCATTTACCGCTGATTGGTCAAGATGCAGGAACCCGAAGAAAGAAACATCAGCTTAATTACAGTTATATACTCAGCCCCTTAGTATTTTATTGACGGACAATATGTCCGATATATGATATTCTACGGACATACTGTCTGTAAGTAAAGTGAAGAATTAGGAGATTGATGGAATGGAAAAGGAATTAAATACGAATGTCCAGCCTCGCAAGTTAAGCCGGGAAGAAAAGAACCGTTTGAAAATCCTGCATTCTGCAAGGGAGCTTTTCATTGAGCATGGGGTAGCGTTTGTTAATATGCATCAAATTGCTAAAGAAGCAGGTGTTGGTCAGGCCACTTTATATCGTCGCTACAAGGAAAAAGGGGAAATTTGTGTGGACATTATTCACGAGGAATGTGCCTCTTTTTTTGAAAAGGTAGAGAAATATCTGGATGAGACCACAGACCTGACTTCTTTGGATCGCCTGTACCATGTTATGGAATGCTTTGTTGAGTTTTTACAGCCGAGAGTTCCGTGGTTATGTTCCATAAGCCGGGCGTCCTCTGATCATGAGCCGCTTCAATCTCCCCTTTACCAATGGATGAGAAAGATTTGCCGGGAATTAATGGAGGAAGCGGTTGAGAGGAATGAATTAACCGAATTCGATGTGAACTACACAGTAGAAATATTACTTGCAGCCTTGTTTAATATTGATTTTCACATTAAGCAGGAAGGCTTCTCTACCGAGCAAATTTTAAACGGATTACAACGGATATTTATCACTGGCTTAAAGAGTTAACTGCAATTTTTACTAAACTCTGTCACAAATAAAAATGTTGTGAATATATTGACTTATTACAGATCATCCTATATATTAATAAAAATTATACTAACGCTTGGAAAAGGACATGAGTTTTTCTTTACGGTTATTAGAGAGGGGAGTCAGCGGCTGAAAGCTTCCTAACACGAAAGGATTACTTACCCCCTTGGAGCAGTTCTGGTGAACGACGAGTAATCAGAACCGCAGACGCTGCGATAAAGCTGAATGAAGCCGCCGTTTACAATGACAGCGGGAATTTGGGTGGAACCACGAGACCGCACACGCTCGTCCCTCTAGTAGAGGGATGATCGTGTGCTTTTTAATTGAATCGACAGATGCTTGGAAAAGGACATGAGTTTTTCTTTACGGTTAATAGAGAGGGAAGTCAGCGGCTGAAAGCTTCCTAACACGAAAGGATTACTTACCCCCTTGGAGCAGTTCTGGTGAACGACGAGTAATCAGAACCGCAGACGCTGCGATAAAGCTGAATGAAGCCGCTGTTTACAATGACAGCGGGAATTTGGGTGGAACCACGAGATGACACGCTCGTCCCTTTTGGAGGGAGAGGCGTGTTTTTTTATGAACATTTTTAAAAAGGAGCGGATAAAGATGGAAAAGGAAAAAATTATTGTCCAGTTTCCGAATGGAGCGGAAAGAAAGTATCCTAAAGGGGTCGCTTTGGAAGAAATTGCGGAGTCCATTAGCCCAAGTTTAAAAAAGAAATCTGTCGCAGGGGAAGTGAACGGGAAGTTATACGATATGAAACAAACGATTTCTTCGAATGTTTTCATCGAACTTGTAGATTTGCAAAGTAATTCAGGCTTAGAGGTAATGAGACATACAGCCGCACATATCCTGGCTCAGGCAGTAAGGAGAATTTTTGGAAAAGTTAACTTAGGCGTCGGGCCGGTCATTGAAAATGGATTTTATTATGACATGGAGCTGGGACAGAAATTGTCCATTAGTGATTTACACACGATTGAAAAGGAAATGAGAAAGATTATTTCTGAAAATCTTGAAATTCGTCGTGAAGAAATCTCTCGTGAAGAGGCGCGGATTCTTTTTCAAGCCGACCCTTACAAGCTGGAATTGTTAGAGGATATCCCGGTTGGAGAAAAGATCAGTATATACAGACAAGGGGAGTTTGTGGATTTGTGCCGAGGTCCCCATCTTCCCTCTACCGGCCTCGTTCAAGCCTTCAAGCTTACACAAGTGTCCGGCGCTTATTGGCGGGGGGACAGCAGTAATCAAATGCTTCAACGAATATATGGAGCAGCTTTTCCGAATAAGGAAGAACTGAAGGAATATTTTCATTTTCTTGAGGAAGCAGAGAAACGAAATCATCGTAAACTTGGGAAAGAGTTGGAGTTATTTATGTTTTCAGAAGAGGCTCCAGGCATGCCTTTTTATTTACCTAATGGTCAAGTGATTCGTAACGAGCTTGAAGCTTACTTGAGAAAGCTTCAGGAATCATACGGATATCAAGAAGTCCGTACGCCGGTCATGATGAATCAGCGTTTATGGGAACAGTCAGGACATTGGGAACACTATAAGGAAAATATGTACTTTTCTGAAGTAGATGAGCAAAGATTTGCAATCAAGCCAATGAATTGCCCCGGCCATATGCTGATTTTTAAAAATAAGCTTCATTCATATCGTGATCTGCCGGTGAGGATGGCGGAGTTCGGTCAAGTTCACCGCCATGAATTCAGCGGGGCTTTAAACGGCTTGCTCAGAGTCCGGACATTCTGCCAGGACGATGCCCATATTTACGTCACTGCCGCTCAAATTGAGCAGGAAGTATCTACAGCATTAAAGCTTATTGATGACGTATATCAAACATTCGGATTTTCCTATGAAGTCGAATTATCTACAAGACCTGAGAAGCGGATGGGAGAAGAAAAATTGTGGGACGAAGCTGAAGCCGCTTTGAAGAACGTTCTGCATGATTTGAATTATCATTACAGAATAAATGAAGGGGATGGTGCTTTCTACGGTCCGAAAATTGATATTCACATTAAAGATGCCCTTAAACGAAGCCATCAGTGTGCAACCGTTCAGCTGGATTTCCAAATGCCGGAAAAATTTGATCTCTCTTATATTGATGAGCATGGGGAGAAAGTGCGTCCTGTAGTGATTCACCGAGCCGTTTTCGGTTCTATTGATCGTTTTCTAGGGATTTTAATTGAACACTTTGCTGGTGCATTTCCAAGCTGGCTTGCCCCGGTTCAGGCAAAGCTTATTCCTGTTTCCAACACAGCTCATATGGATTACATGGAAAAATTGCTTGCAGAGCTTAAACAAGCAGGAATACGGGCAGAGCTTGACAGCAGGGAGGAGAAACTCGGGTATAAAATACGAGACGCTCAGAAGAGAAAAGTACCTTTTATTCTAATTGCCGGAGACCAGGAAATAAGCAGCCAAACAATTAATGTGAGAAGGTATGGTTCAGAAGGTTCAACGGAGACATCTTTTGAAAAGTTTATTCATTTTCTTAAGGAAAGCATTGACAATCGGAGCCTTGTTAAATAGAAAGGAGGGTCCTGTGTGGACCTCCTTTCTTTTAGAATGTGAGGTTTTAACTCTCCCGATAAAAGAAATATAGTACATAGGAGGCATTGAGTTTACCGGCAGTTTAAAAGGAGGTTACAACGATGCGTTATCTTGCAGTTTCGGATATCCATGGTGAAGTTGGAAAATTGGAAAAAGTATTAAGTGAAGCCTCCTATGATCCAAAACGGGACCAATTGATTTTACTTGGAGATTATGTTGATCGCGGGCCCTATTCAAGAAATGTAGTGGCAAAGATTCAAGCGTTAGTAGAGATGGATGGGGCAATTGCCATCAAAGGGAATCACGATGATTTATTTATCAGGTCTCAATACGACTCGTATGCTCTTGAACTTTGGGAGATCAATGGAGCGTCCAGCACTCTCAAATCCTACGAAGGAAATTATGATGAAATGAGAAATCATCAAAAATGGCTGGAGAACAACTTGAAACTCTATTACGAAACAGAGGATTACATTTTTGTTCATGCTGGACTCGAGCCTGAAGTTCCAGTGGAAAAACAGGAAGAGGAAACGATGCTGTGGACAAGGCATACAGCGGAAATCGGATTGGGTAAGACCGTTATCCACGGGCATACACCAGTAGAAACGATTGCGTATTACCATGATCAAGTAGACATAGATACAGGAGCTGCTTACGGAGGTAAATTGACCGCTCTTGAACTTCCGAATCACGAAGTTTATGCAGTGTAAACAATTATTTTAAGAACCGGCTGCAGAGCAAGCTTGCAGCCGGTTTTTTAATGCAGATCAATCGTCATCCTTGTTCGTTGACGAATTGAAACCTTCATGGTATTACATGTTTATAAAGCTTTATTGAGGTCCCGTAGGAAAAATGTGCTGGGATTGAGCTGCTCAGAAAAAAGACTACACCTGCTTATAAAAATGGGAGGTAATAAAGATGAATCCATTGTGGAAACAGGTTGATGAGTATTACAGTGATAAATTACATGCTATGGATCCTGTGATGGCTTCTGTACTTAAGGCAAATAATGAAGCTGGTCTGCCTTCGATAGATGTTTCTCCTTTGCAGGGAAAACAGCTGTATTTGCTTGCAAAATTAAAAGGAGCGAAGAATATTTTAGAAATCGGAACACTCGGCGGCTTCAGTACGATTTGGCTGGCTAGAGCACTTCCTGAAGATGGTCGTCTAGTAACGCTTGAATTCAGCGAAAAACATGCAGCTGTGGCACACGAGAACTTAAGAAGAGCTGGAGTAGACCAGAAAGTAGACATCTTAGTGGGACCTGCCTTAGATACTTTACCTAAACTCCATGATAAAGGTTTTTCTGATTTTGATTTTGTGTTTATTGATGCCGATAAACGAAATAATCCGGGTTATCTACAATGGTCACTTGATCTTGTTATTTCTGGTGCCGTCATAGTGGGAGATAATGTCATTCGAAATGGACGAGTGGTTGAGGAAAATAGTGAAGATGAAGGAATTAAGGGAATCAGAGAATTCGCAGATCTTCTGGCTGCTGATACGCGGATCGAGTCTACTGCAGTGCAGACAGTCGGGAGCAAAGGATATGATGGATTTGTACTAGCTGTGGTTCAAAAGTAATCCATAGGAGAAAAAATAAGGGGCTGTGTCTTAAAGTAGGTTTATCGACTTTTTGAAACAGCCTTTTTGTGTGTCTTAAAACTACGTTAACCGATTTTAGTTCGTCAAACTTCCATAGTTTACCACAAAAATGTGCTATGATTTCTCAATATATTACAGAATACTGTTTCATTTTGCTCGTAAGAACGGTGTTAAAATAATTTAGGAAGCGCTTACATATATCTTTCGGAGGTGATCGTAACCCATCATTTAATAATTGAAAGGTCGCAGTTTGTATCTATAAAACGCAGCCAAGTCCTATTAAAAAACTACTTCCTATTACTCCAGAAGACTCCCTAACCTTTTAGCTCCTGGTTCCCGTCGTTTATTGAGTAAGTATTTTCCTAATTCCTATCTAAAGAAAGGAGAACTTTCATGCGCGTGACTAAATTATTTAGCATCTGCATCATGATCTTGCTCCTAATTATGAGTCAAAGTGCAGCTGTTTTTGCAAGTACCAATCAGGAACCACAGAAAAGTAATCCATCGTCTGATTACATGAATCCGGATCTCCCTATTCCCGATCGTGTTAGATCATTGCTCAGCCAAATGACATTGGAAGAAAAAGTTGGGCAGATGACACAAATAAACGTGACTAGACTTATGGGGGATGGTGCCTGGGATCAGGGGGATTTGAACGAGGCTACTTTAAAAAAGGTGCTCGTCGATAACCATGCTGGTTCAATCTTGAGTGGAGGTGGTGCTTCTCCTATTCCAAATAATGCAGAGGAATGGGCCAAGATGACAAATAAGGTACAGAAGTATGCCATTGAACACACTCGTCTGCATATCCCGATTATTTATGGTGTGGATGCCGTCCATGGCCACAATAACGTAATGGGAGCGACGATTTTTCCTCACAATATTGGCATGGGTGCGACCTGGGACACGGAGCTTGCTAAGAAAACTGCAGCCTCTACTTCTAAAGCAGTGGAAGCTACCGGTATCAATTGGAACTTTGCCCCTGTGCTTGATGTAGCCAGAGACATCCGATGGGGAAGGTATTATGAAGCGTACAGCGAGGATCCATTGCTTGTTACCGAATTAGGCAATGCTGCCATTCAAGGCATTCAGCAGGATGAAGAGAAAGGTACACTCCAAATGGCTGCTTCCGCTAAGCACTTCTTAGGGTATTCAGCTTCGGAGACAGGTCATGACCGTACTCCTGCTGATATTTCCACTCGAACATTGAGAAATACGTTTTTGCCACCTTTTAAAAGGGCGGTGAAAAATGATGTTGCTACGATCATGGTCAACAGTTCATCTGTGAATGGGATTCCAGTTCATTCTTCTCATTATTTACTTACAGATCTTCTTAGAAAGCAATTAGGATATAAAGGTGTAGTAGTGTCTGATTGGCAGGATATTCAATACCTTGTAGACGAATATCACATCGCAGACACTTACAAAGAAGCGATTAAAATAAGCATTAATGCAGGAGTAGACATGTCTATGGTGCCTATAGAAGCCGAGCCATTTACTTCTAATCTTATTGACCTTGTAAAAGAAGGAAAGGTTTCAGAAAAGAGGATCAATGAGGCTGTCAGCCGGATCCTAACGCTTAAATTCAAATTAGGCTTGTTTGAAGAGCCATACGTGGATGCAAGCCAAGCGATAGAAAAAGTGAATAACCAGGACAGGGATCTAGCTTATCAGGCGGCTGCTGAAAGCCTCACTTTGCTGAAAAATGAGAATCAAACACTGCCTCTCGATAAAAACATCGATTCACTGTATGTAACAGGTCCGAGTGCGAATAGTGTAGAAAACCAGATGGGCGGCTGGACGATAGGCTGGCAGGGCATTCCTGAGAATAGTGATGAACTCCCGCCGGCAGTAACTGTACTCGAAGGAATTAAAAAAACAGTCTCCTCTAATACGAGGGTTACCTTTGATGAAGGAAAGGATCTTCAGAAAGCCCGGCAGTCTGCTGAAAATGCTGATGCAGTTGTTATAGTAGTTGGCGAAAAGCCCTATGCTGAGGGAGAAGGAGATACGGAAACAGGACAACTTCCTGAAGCTCAGCAGGAATTATTTCAAGCCGTTCAAAAAAGCGGAACACCTGTGATTGTCGTGACAGTGGCGGGAAGACCTTTAATTATGAATGACATCGTGAAAAATACGAATGCTTTTTTGATGGCCTATCTGCCTGGTACAGAAGGAGGCAGTGCGATTGCTGATACGCTGTTTGGAAATTACAATCCCAGTGGAGAATTAGCCGTCTCCTGGCCTAAAAGGATTGGGGATGTCCCTATGAATTATATGCAGTACCCAGGTCCTAATGGAGGGGAAAGCAGTGATTATGATCCATTGTTTGCCTTTGGAGCTGGACTAAGCTATACGACGTTCGATTACAGCAACTTGAACGTTTCAGACCATGTTAATAAAGAGGGCAACGTGAAGGTTCAAGTCGACGTAACGAATAGTGGAAGTCGTGCTGGAGAAGAGGTTGTCCAAGCTTACACTGATAACGCAGCTGATTATGTGCTGACTCCTCCAAAAAAATTACAAGGATTTAAGCGTGTTTCTCTTGATCCTGGTGAAACCAAAACCGTTCAGCTTGATTTCCCTGCCTCACAATTATCTGTCATTACGGGGGATGTATTAGGTAACAGTGAGCGGTTTGTATATCCTGGGGAATATACCTTAATGAGTGGCGATCAAACTGCGGCATTCACCGTCGATCCGGAAAAAGATGAACCCCAAATTAACAAGCGGCTAGCCGGTAAAGACCGCTATCAAACAGCGATAGAAATTTCACAAGAAGGATGGGACAAAGCGGAAAACGTAATCATTGCTCGTGGTGATAACTTTGCTGATGCCCTTTCCGGTTCTCCGCTCGCCTATAAATTGGATGCACCAATTTTATTAACAAAAACTGACCGTCTGCTGCCTGAAGTAAAAGAAGAAATCAAGAGGTTGGGTGCAGAGCACGCGATTGTTCTGGGAGGTCCTAATGCGGTTTCTTCGTACGCAGAATATCAAGTTGAAGGATTGGGAGTTAACGTAGACCGTGTGAAAGGAAAAGACCGTTATGGGACTGCTGCCCATATTGCGGCCCGTCTTGATGGTCATCCTGATAAAGCGATTGTAGCAAATGGAAATAAGTTTCCAGATGCGCTCTCCGCTGCTCCATATGCTGCTAAGCATGGATTTCCAATCTTGTTGACGAAAAGTAACAAACTTCCAAAATCAACGAAGGAAGCACTTCAGGAAGTACCTAAAACAGTGGTTGTTGGAGGAGATTCCGTTGTCAATGGTGATGTGTTCAGCCAATTACCTGAGGCTGAACGTTATAATGGAAAGAATCGCTATGAAACCTCAGCTGTAATTGCTCAGGAATTAGAATCTTCAGCTGACGCTGCATTTGTTTCTACAGGAAGTAAATTTGCAGATGCCTTAACCGGTTCAGTGTTAGCGGCAAAAAGAAATGGAGTGTCCTTACTAGTAGAAGAAAATCAAGTGCCCAAAGAGGTTAAGAAGGCGTACCAGAATTTAAATATCGAGCATTTGTATATTCTGGGTGGTCCGAATGCAGTGAGTGAGAGAGTAAGACAGGAATTGTGGCAGGATTAAGTTTCAAGAGGAATCCCCGGAGAGTTCATTTCTCCGGGGACTTCTTGTGATCCAATATTAGAAAAATAACTGCTCAAGGTAATAGCCGCCCATGATACTGTCGGAAAAAAACTCTCCAATTAAGGAATAAACTCTGCAAGGTGCGCGAAATGAAAGAGCCGATTAGCAAAAGAAAACTTATAAAACCCCGGGCTCCCACTTTTTATTGAGCAGGACTCCCGCTGCCCATGCTATGTAAAGTGTCAGCAAATACTACGAAAAATCCTCCGTTAAAACCGGTTACGAGTATCATGACGCACTTCCGTATTATTATTTTTCATTATACTGGTTAATACAGAGGTGAATCCCTCACTCAAACTATTGGAATCCTCCAAAATAGTAAGAATAGTGGATTGTTAAAAGAAATATACATACTACATGTCCCATTTATGGAGAGGACTTTCCTGATGAAATTGATTCATAAGAGCGCGACTATATTATTTGGAAGCTTCTTACTATCCATTGGTATTAATTTTTTTCTCGTCCCTTATGAATTGCTGGATGGAGGAGTCATTGGTTTAGGGTTAATCATTAATTACTTAACTGGTGTACAAGCAGGCCTTATTATTATTGTGTTAAGTCTGCCGATTTTTATCATGGCTTGGATATGGGATAGAAGTTATTTCTATAACAGCCTTCACGGCATGTTGTTTTCTTCTTTTGCGATCGATCTTCTCGCACCTCTCCACACTGGATTTTCACTGGAAAATTATTTTTCCTCGCTATGGAGTTCTATTACAGGCGGTTTGTTTATAGGGACAGGAATAGGCATTATGCTTCGCAGTAAGACGAGTACTGGAGGTACAGACCTGCTTGCCCAGTTTCTTGCGAAGCTCTTTCGTATGAATGTTGGATTGGTTATTTTCTTTATTGATATAGCCGTCATAGGTTTGGGAGGAATATTAATTTCTTCTCAATCGTTTGCTTTGTCGGCGGTAACGATTATCTTCGTAGGAATTGCAACGAGCGCGTGTACTTGGAATATGGGGAACTAGTTAGATTACACAATAGGAATTTAAGGAGAAATACGTATGCAATGGGGAATTGTGGCTGCAGTTATCATAAGCTTTGTGGAAGCCTTAACTGAGTTTGCGCCTGTTTCTTCAACTGGACACATGATTATTGTGAACGACTTAATTCTTCATACCGAACGTATGCTGACGGAGCCTGTTTCAAATACGTTTCTAATTGTCGTTCAGCTTGGTTCTGTTCTAGCTGTCGTTGTAGTCTTCAAACAGCGATTCAAACAAATTCTTCAAGTCACAAAGAAGAATAATAAAAGGGAGCACACATTTAGTCTTAACACCCTTTTCATTGGCATTTTCCCTGCGATTGTAACAGGCTTCCTTGTACAATATTGGGTGGACACGTATTTATTCTCGATCCATTCGGTGATCTTAGCTTTAATAGCGGGATCGGTTCTTATGATCATTGCAGATACGTGTAAGCCGCTTCACGCTGGAGTGAAAAGTGTGGATCAAATCACTTATAAACAAGCTTTTATTATCGGTCTATTTCAAAGTGTGGCTTTATGGCCGGGCTTTTCCCGATCTGGAGCAACGATTTCTGGAGGGGTATTATTGGGGTTAAGTCACCGGGCGGCGGCTGACTTTACGTTTATTATGGCTGTACCAATTATGGCGGGGGCCAGCGGACTTTCCTTACTTAAAAATTTGGATTTGTTCACGTTGAATGTACTTCCTTTTTTTGCGTTTGGATTTGTGGGAGCATTCGTTTTTTCACTTCTGGTTATTCGGTTTTTTTTGAATTTAATTAACACCATCAAGCTCTTTCCATTTGCTATTTACCGGATATTACTTGCGGGTGTGTTACTCGTTTGGATATAAAAACTAATCGATTGTTGGTTCCTTTAATAAAAGGATTACGACGTCTTTTCACGAATATATTTAAAAAAGAATAAGGAGGTTATACTTTGTCTGAGCATGTAAGGGAGATGTATGAGTATCATTTTTGGGCTAATCAGCGAATTTTGGAACATTTAGCAAGTTTATCTCCTCGTTATTACCATCAGGAAATTGAAAGTGTTTTTCCTTCAGTCGCAAAGGTCTTGAGTCACATCTATCTGACAGATTGCATGTGGCTGAGCATCCTGAATGGAGAAGACATGGCTGAAGCTCTTGAATCCTCTCGTGAACGGGGGACCCAGTTAGAAGGGATAGAATTGGAGCAATTAGCTGAGAAGTACCGTTTATTAGGGGATGAATATCTTTCCTTTATCCAAGACCAAAAGGACTTAGAAGAGATATTTGTGCTGAATAATCCTTATACATCAATAAGGGAAACACGTATTTCAGAAATCATTCTCCATGTTGTGAATCACGGCACTTATCACAGGGGAAACATTTCAGCGATGCTGCATCAAATGGGAGAAGCCTCGGTGATGACAGATTACGCGTTCTTTTGGTATGAAGAGGAAGCTTCATCGCAGCAATAGGTGACGAATAAGAAGGAACCATCGATAAGATTATAAACGAAGATAGGCAAGAGTAAAAAATTATTCCAGATAAAGACAAACTATGAAGGATTGAATGACCACTTCGGTGAAAGCATGCAGTCGGAGTGGTCATTCTTCCATTGAATAAGTCACTCTTCAAAGAAATGGGAAATAATCAATTTCATAAAAAGATCCGCAAGAAGGTGAAATCTTCTTGCGGATTTTATAATGACTAAACCACTTTTGTTTCTGCAGCTTTGTCTATGATCCTTTGTTGTCTTCTTCTGCAGCTTCAAAATGGTCGTCGTATTTAATGAATTCGTGTTCCTGGTAGGCGGCAACCATACCGTGGTAACTTACATCCAGCCCAACTTCCTCTTCTTCTTCGGTTGATCTGACAGGTATCCACAACTGAATCAGTTTAAGACCCCCCCACGTTACTATAAATCCCCAAGCACATAGAACAACTAAACCGAGTATTTGAATGCCGAGCAGTTCCCAGCCGCCGCCATTAAAGAGCCCGTCATCTGCTGCAAATAACCCAACAGCAACAGTTCCCCACATGCCAGATACCGCATGAACGGGAAAAGCACCGACAGGGTCATCGATTCCTTTTGCCTCCAGCCAGTCGCTTGCAAACAACATGAACAGCCCTGCGAGAGCACCTATAAAAATAGCTGCACCATCGCTGACGAAAGCACATCCTGCAGTAATCCCTACTAAGCCTGCTAATGAACCATTAATGACAGAGGGAGCATCCGACCGTTTATAGCGAAATAGAGTATAGAGCAGGGTAGCTGCGCCGCCAGAAGCGGCTGAAAGCATAGTAACAATTGCGATATGTCCGATCCTTACGTCTGTGGCACTCAAAGTACTACCTGCATTAAAGCCAAACCACCCAAACCAAAGAAGGAATGCTCCTACAGAGGCTAAAGGAAGATTACTAGGCAGAGCAATTTTGCTTGACCCTTCTGGGAGAAACTTTCCTTTGCGCGGTCCAATAAAAATGGCTGCTGCCAGGGCAGCGAAGCCTCCAAGGCCGTGAATGACGGCTGACCCAGCAAAATCAAGCATTCCCAGCTTTCCAAGCCATCCGCCTCCCCAAATCCAGTGTCCGGCAATCGGATAGATAATGGCGGTCATCATAACGGCATAGAGGAGATAGGCTCTAAAATTAATCCGTTCCGCAACAGCTCCTGAAACTATCGAGATGACCGCGATAACAAATGCTGCTTGAAATAACCAGAACGTATCCGTGGAAATAGTCAGGTCAAGCTGAGATAAATCCCCACCGATCAAAAAACCATTGGAGCCGATGATTCCAGCTGCATCTTTGCCCCACATCAGACCGAATCCAATTAAATAAAAACAGAGAGTTCCAATCGTAATATCTGCAAATATCTTCATTATGATATTTACATTATTTTTATGTCTGACAAACCCTGCTTCCAAGAGGGCAAACCCGCCTTCCATCAGCAGGATCATCGCAGCAGTAAGTACAACCCAAATCGTATCTAAACCAGTACTCAGTTCTTGAATATTCACCTTTACAAATCCCCCGTTTCCTTGTATTCACGGATCTCATCTATTAAAGAACTGGATAGTATTAGTTCCTGTTGTTCTTCACCTTCATCGATTCCTTCTAAGGTGGTATCCAATTCACTTATGCTTTGAGAGATGAAATCAATTTGCTTTAAACGCTCTTTTACGTGAACCATGTATTCGACTGCTTGATGATGGCTGGGGGGACGGCTGGCAAAAAATTTGCGGACAGGGGAAAGAGATTGATAAAAAGCCTGTTCCGCATTTTTCTTTTCTTCATACTTACTGATCTTACTGCGTATTTCTTCAATGGTTTGTTCTTTTTGGTTTCTTAGCTTTTGAAGTACCTTGATGAATTTCTTAGGAGAGACTTCTAAACGGTTGCTCTGGTTAAACTCATCCCTTACGATCATGTTAAACTCCTCACGAATTATGTTAGGTTTTCTTACATTATAGGAGGGTTTAATCTATCAGTCAATGAATCTTGTTACATCTCTAAGAGAAATAAGGTAAAATGGTTTTACAGCACCTTTTTTCATTTATTCTCTATAAAATAAAAAAGTAATTCATTTTTAAAAAAGTATGTAGTTGTTTTCAAATTTGCAGTGTGAAAAAGTTACTGCTGTGATATGGTAATCTATTCCACTGTGTAGTAATATTGAACTAGACTATAAAAAGAGGTGTAATTAATGATCACAGAAATTGATGGAAAAAAGTTGGATTTCCACCAATTGATCGAGCATTCTTTAAACCCATTTATCATTATTGATAAATCAACGATAAAATACGCTAATCAAGCCTGCAAGACTTTAGTGAAAGTGGATAGCCGTGAAGAAATTTTAAACCAGAGCTTTAAAAAATTTCTCCATCCCGATTACCATGACATTAGTGATGAACGTTTAAAACAGGTTCTTACATATAAGAAAGATCTTGAGCCTGTAGAGATAAAAATCATAGATGCGTATGGTCAATCCATAGATGTTGAATCCAAAGTCGGGGTATTTTATTTTGGAACGGAAACGATGGCTCAAGTTATCCTTCAGGATATTTCGGACAGGAAAGAAACGGACAGAGTATTGATGCATTCAGAAAAGTTATCCGTTATAGGGGAACTTGCAGCAGGGATCGTCCATGAAATACGTAACCCACTTACGATTGTTAAAGGTTTTCTGGAATTATTGGATGGAGAAGTTTCAGAGAGGGGAGAAGAATATGTTAAGGTAATGCTCACAGAAGTCAAACGGATTGAATCGATTGCAAATGAGCTTCTTTATTTTTCCAAGCCTCATGAACATCAACTGCACCCTCACAATCTAGTTCCAATTCTGGAAAATGTAAACCGATTATTAGAAAATACAGCCTCAAAAAAGCAGGTATCTTTAAATCTTGATGCCAATCATAAAGAGATCGTAATTAATTGTGATCAAGATCAAATCAAGCAAGTGTTCATAAATATTATTAAAAATGCAATAGAAGCTACGCCGGCAAACGGAAGGGTCAACATTACTTTAACAGCGAATTCCGGTGCTGCCGTGAGTATTAGTGATACGGGATGCGGCCTTTCGAAAGAACAACTGAATAAGCTGGGAACTTCTTTTATGACTACGAAAGAAAATGGTACCGGTTTAGGGTTAATGGTCTCCTATAATATTATTAAAAATCATAAAGGGGAAATTAATGTCGACAGTGTGGAAGGGGAAGGGACTACTTTCGTAATCGAGCTTCCTAAAGAGGAAAACTAGAAGCGGAATGATTCCGCTTCTAGTTTTTTATGTCGCAGCCCCTACCACCCAAAGCATAAAGGGAACGGTTACGATGCTTGCAATAGTAGTCAACAGTGTAACATATGAAACCAATTGAGGCTCCGTATTAAATTGAAGTGAATACATCGTTGTATTAGCGGCGGTCGGCATAGCGGATAATACAATTAATATACTTGCGAGCATTGGATTTAACCCTAAAACCATAGTGAGCAGTAAAGCAATCACAGGAGAAATGATAAACCTCAATGAAAATACAGTGGAAATGTCCTGCCATTTAACTGTCCCTTTAGTTAAAGAGGCAAGCTGCATGCCCAACACGATCATAATGGTTGGAATAGTAGCATCAGCAATTAAGTTGGTTGCTTGCATGATGAATTCCGGCATGTGTATATGAAATACTTGAACGATAATGCCGAGAAGAACTGCATGATTGATCGGCATGCGGGCAATTTTTACTAAGGAATCTTTCAAACTATGTTCAGCAGAAAGGCTTCCCCTCGCTGCATAATACATCCCTACGGTGTTCATAAGCAAAGACTGAATGACCATCATTATGATGGCATAGTCGACGCCTGCATCGCCATAGGCAAACAAAATAATGGGTACTCCATAGTTTCCGCTATTCATGAAGACACTTGACAGCACAAGAGCCGAGGTTTTTGACCTCGGCTGGGACTGAATTGCGGAAAGAATACGCACCAGTATGATCAACAGGATCATTAAAGCAATACAGAAAATGAGAATGTAAAGGTAGTCGAGTGTGATCTCATGCGTATAAAAGGTTTGAAAGGCAAGAAAAGGATACATCAAGTAGAGAGCAGCCGTTGAAATGGATTTTCTATCAAAGCCGATCGTTTTCTGACCGATGTATCCAACGCTGAAAATAATAAATGCTGGAAGTACAATTAGAACTACATCCATAACTTCACCACAATTCAGAAGAGTGTATAACCCTCATCCTAACAGAGGTATAATCAAACCCGCTAATAGAAGGATGAGTGCCCCGCCTAAGCGGGAGGAAATCTGTGCGAATGGCATGAGTTCCATTCTTTTTGAGGCAGAGAGAACAGCGACGTCTCCCGTCCCACCCATATTTGCCATACATAATCCAGCTGTAATTGCTGCTTCAATTGGGTAAAATCCTACTAGTCTGCCAACAAGCCCAGCTCCTATGACCGCCCCAAGCACTACCCCAAGGACAGTGAGAATGTATTGTACAGTTAAAGCATCAATCACCGTATTTAAATCTGTATAAGCAATCCCGATTCCGAATAGTAAAGCCATGGTCCAGTTATTGGCCACAAACTTATACCACTGGCTCGCTCCATCTACAATGTTTTGCGGGATAATGCCAGCGATTTTAGCTGAAGCAACCACAATAATCATTAACGCATAAGGGTGAATAGGGATAAAATCGCCAAGAAGGCTTCCTACAGCAAAGAAAGTAACGGCTGCAAGTAATCCTATTCCCATTTTTTGAATATCGTACGTCTGCTTTTCCTGTTTGTAGGAGAAACCTTGAATTAATTGTCCATTCCCGCTTAATGAAGGAAATTTCTTCCCTATTAAATCCAGCATACTGGCTAGTACTATGGCAAACACGTTTCCTAATGCGAGGGCAGGAACAAGCATGGAAATATAATAGCTTGGATCGTTCCCCATCATTTCAGAATAGACCTGGCTCATAGGTACTGCACCAGCTCCCATACCGCCGCCCATAATCGGCATCGTAATGACCAGGATAGCATCTCTTAGTGAAAATCCAACCAATGCTCCGAGAAGACTTGCGACTGCGACTGCTCCAATCACCGCTGCAAAAATCGGAAGGAAATAGCGCAGCCCTACTTTGACTAGTATTTTTTTATTCATGCCGAGGATGCTTCCTGTAATTAAAGCAGCAATGTAAAAGTTCAAGAATCCTCCGTCTTTCATAAAATCAGTCATCGTTGTCACAGAATTACCAGGAAGCCAGGCGGCGTAGTTCATAAAGGCTGCGCCAAAAATTGCAATGATCGCGCCTCCGCCTAAAAAAGTTTTTACGATAGGGGTATGGTCGCCTATCCATCCTAGCAGCTCCCCGAAGACGATCATGATTAACAGACTTCCAATCATTCCTCCTGGGAGGTTGCCTGTGTATAGACTGAGGAGAGTGATCACAGTAAATACAGCAAACCAGAGTACCGGAACTTCAAAAATTTTAAAGGCCTTTAATTTGGGAATCTTTTTTCCTTCTGCACCACCTGGACTTTGCTCGTACGAAAGCTCTCTTGCCGTTTGTGCCATTTTACCACTCCTTATAAAAGTACGTTTAGCAAACGCTTACATTTGAACTGATTTAATCATAATAAAGTTCACAAAACATTCACACTTTTTGAAAGTATTGATAGTTTTGTAATTAAAAAAAGCAGCCTTCAGGGCTGCTGAGGAGAGGGGGAGTTTCATTTCTCAGGTTCGCTTGCATTAGCTCAATTCATTTTACAATAAAAGGTTTATGTACCGCGGGTTATTGGAATTTTTTCTATCTAATATAAGTCATAAAATCGTTGAGCTATATAGAAAAACTTAACACTTCCTGCTTCAGTCCTTAAAGAAAAGGTTCGATTTTATTACTATTATCCTTGATTAAACGATATTGATATATGGGCCTGCCTACTCCATAAATTAAATGTTCTTCCAAATAATGAATTTCAGTTAAAAACTTTAAATATTTTCTCACAGAAACTCTTGAAATTTGTGAATGTTCGGCTACATCTTCCGTAGAAAATGGGTGAGGATGCAAGCTGTGAATGATATGATTAATAATTTGCAAAGTGTTCTTAGTAAGCCCTTTGGGAAGGGAATCATAGACCGTGTTTTTCCTGTTCGGCTGTTGCTTTTCACGCAGGAGACGATCAAGTTCCTGTTGACTGATTTGGGCTTTATTTTGAATGGTGTGGAAATGTCGTTTATAAGTGAGAAGAGCCTCTTTGAACCGATCGAATTCGAACGGTTTAATTAAATAGTCCACTGCACCAAGCCTGAGAGCCTGCTGGATTTGGCTGAGTCCGGACGCTGCGGTGATGAGAATCACATCGATATCATGATTTTGTGTTCTTACTTCTTGTAAAAAATCGATCCCGTTTAATCCGGGCATATAGACATCCAGAAGTATTAAGTCGATGCTTTTTTCTTTAAGCAGGGCGGCAGCTTCTTTAGCATTGGCAGCACTTCCTGCAAGAAGAAAGCCGTCGAGTTTCTCGACGTATTGTCGATTTAAAGAAGCTACCATCGGGTCGTCTTCCACAACTAATACGTTAATCATTACTTTGCCCTCCTGGTTCATAAGGAATGAGAACGGTAAACCTCGTACCGTGATCTTTGCTGGATAGAACTTCAATAGAGCCACCCAGTTTTTCAGCACTGTTCCTGGCTAAATAAAGGCCAAACCCTCTGCCTTCTCCCTCCTTGGTAGTCATTCCTTTTTCAAATATCTGATTCTGAATCTTCTCAGGAATCCCTTTGCCTTGGTCTGAAATCTCTATGCTTAACAATTTATCTATATAGGATAATTGGAGGTGAATGACCTTTTCGTCGGGGACTGCAACACTGTCAATCGCATTGTCGATTAAATTACCGAGAATGGTTATAAGTTCGTGCGTGATGTCAGGGTCGGCGGGCTGCGGGATTATCGTGTCACATTGGATATCCAGCTCCACATGAGATTCCCTGGCAAAGCTGATTTTGCCTAGAATGAAGCCTGCGAACGCAGGATCCTTTAAATAACGGGTTAAACTTCCGACCTCGTGGCTTTGATGATTGACCAGCTTGTGAATGAATTGCTGAACGTCTTCATAATTTTCCATTTTTATCATCCCTAACAGTACGTGAAGCTGATTCATAAATTCGTGTGACTGGGACCGAAGAGTATCAGCGTACATTTGGACGCCAGTTAATTTCTCTGCGAGCTGGTTGACCTCAGTTTTATCCCGAAAAGTAGCAATAGCTCCGACGGCTTGTCCATTCACGACTAAAGGGACTCTATTGGTAATGACAGAGATTCCATTAATCATCTGCTCTTCATTCAGATCGGCTTCTCGTTTATCGAGCACGCGGTCGAGCATGGTTCCGGGAAGAAATTCGTGAATATTCATCCCTATAGGTTCCTTATCCATTAAGCCTGCCTTGTTAAATATTTTCCGTGCAGATTTGTTCACAAGAAGTATCGTGGCGTCTTTATCAATCGCAATAATTCCTTCATGGACTGAATGGAGCATTTGATTGCGCTCCTCGTGGATACGGGCGATTGTATAGGGTTCAAGACCGAATAAACTACGTTTAATATAGTAGGCTAGTAAAACTGCGCCCACGATCCCTACTAACACACCGATGATGGAACCGATTAATATACGATGCTGACCTTGACGAATCGATGATTCTACATCTTCAAGAGAGATACCAACTGAAACGGCTCCTATTTGTTGACCTTCATTATCATAAATCGGAGTAAAAGCCCTTAAAGATTTCCCGAGAGTTCCTGTCGAAGTAGAAATGTATTCTTTCCCTTGAAGGACTCTTTTTTCATCACCTCCGACAAAATGCTTGCCGATTCTGCCGGGGTTCGGATGGGACCTGCGGATGCCCTCCATATTCATAACAACGACAAACATGACGCCGGAAGCCTTTTGAATAGACATCGCATAATCCTGAATCCCTCCTGCGTTTCCTTCATCTTGCAGCCCTGTTTTCACTACTTGGGACTCACCGACACTTCTGGCAACAATGAGGGCTTTTTCTTTTAATTGCTTTTCAATATTTTCACTTGTAGAGTCAGTAATTAACAAATCTGTAATTGCCAATGAAACTAAGACTACAAGACAGACGAAAAAAATAATAATGGTTCTTAGCTTAAAACGAGGATGCAATGCGTTTCACCTCTCCATGATTCAAGGTCTTACCGTTAATTTTAAAGGATAGGGAGAGGAATTGCATGGGGCATCACATTAGTAGTCAATCGTTTTATCATTAATTTTAATGGAAATGTCTTTATTATGAGCTTGTGAGACCTCTCTTGAAGGATTGTTAGCCGGTGGTCCAATTACAACAGATTCCTGAATTGGAGATAAGGTTTCAGCAATTTCCTTCTTGTCTATTCCGTAGGCTGTCTGGAAAACCTCCGGAGGTGTAAGGCGCAGCGTATCAGAGCCTTCCGCTGTTTCAAACTGGTCGTTATTAAAAAACAAATGGAGATGAAGATTTTCAGAGGCCGGAGTAATCCAGTGCCACCACGCCATTGGTATAAAAACAACCTGCCCTGGCCGTGCCTGATAAGTATGAAGCTGGTTTGTATCTGGATCAATAATTGAAACCAAGGCTTCCCCGGATACAACCACATCTAATTCCCAAGCGTTTGGGTGCCAGTGAGGTTCTCTGATATGTCCTTTAGTTAAGTATAGGTCTACAAATGCGCCTCCAATCATAGCTGGAAGCTGGGTGGAAGTAACGTCATAGGCGATGTTATGATCATCTCGCTTGAAGAATAAGCTTTGTTTAGAATCGAAGAAAAGGTTAGGTGTTCCGCTCGTCTTTTTTATATTCGTGTTGTCTGGCACGAAACCTGATTTTGACATATTCATCCTCCTGTCATCGTTCGCAAAAGAATATTATTCACTTATATATGAAAGATCAAGCTTAGTTGTGCAGTTTTTTATATTATTCACATAACACTTCTAAGGTGGAAGAAATTCTTCTTTTCTATTTTTGGAGGGGAGATAAGGGAGTAATAAAAAGAACGTTTGAAGTCACACAAGTCAGACGTAATTACAATTTTCCAATCATTTCATCCTAAAAAGCGTTCATTTATATGAGAATGCTTACGAAGTTTCTTTAAGAAAGGGGTTTCAAAATCACGTTTTTGTTTAAATAAGAAGGGTATCCTTTTTGAAGACAGGAGAAAAGGAGGGAGTATTCTTCTCAGGTGTATTTTGAAAACGATTACTTTAGTTTTATGATTAAGAAAGGAGTTATATAGAAATGGATTCGACAGCTGGTTTAGTGATTGTGGCCGTATTAGCAGTTATCGCATTATTATTTTTAGTTATGAAAACGAAACTCCAGGCATTTGTTGCTTTACTTGCCGTAAGTATCCTCGTCGGCCTGGTCGTAGGAATGAAACCTGCTGACGTCATTAAAACCATTCAGGACGGGATGGGCGGAACGCTTGGTTATGTAGCTGTGATTATCGGTTTAGGTGCGATGTTTGGAGAGATGCTGAGAGTATCCGGAGGAGCTGAGAGGCTGGCCATTACGCTAATGGATAAGTTTGGGGAAAAAAATATAAGCTGGGCTCTTGGTTTAACAGGCTTTATTGTGTCTATTCCTGTATTTTTAGATGTCGCTCTCGTAATTTTAGTTCCCATTTTATACAGCTTGACGCAAAGAACGAATAAATCGCTGCTTTATTTTGGGATTCCTTTGTTAGCTGGACTTGCGGTTACTCATAGTTTTATACCGCCGACTCCAGGACCCATTTCAGTGGCCTCACTGCTGCATGCAGATCTCGGCTGGGTGATCTTGTTTGGAGCCATTGCCGGAGTACCGGCTATGATCATTGCAGGACCTCTGTTTGGTAAATACATCGCTGATAAAATTCATATCGGTGTTCCTGAATATATGCTTGAACAAGTGAAAAATGCGGATATCGATAAAGAAAATCTGCCCAGCTTTTCGAGCGTACTCTTAATTATTACACTTCCTTTAGTATTAATCCTTATCAACACTTTATCGGACTTAGTGTTACCAGATGGAAGTACAGCGCAGAGTATTCTTACCTTTATTGGACACCCGTTCGTTGCACTTACTATTGCAGCGCTGCTCACTTTCTATATATTTGGTATAAGGCGTGGATATTCGAAGGAGCAAGTGCAGGAAATTACTACGAAAGCGCTTGAACCTGCCGGAATCATTATTTTGGTAACTGGTGCTGGTGGCGTGTTTGGAGAAATGCTTATCCAGTCAGGAATAGGGGATATTCTTGCAGATGCGATGAAATCAACACAAATGCCGCTGCTTGTTTTTGCGTTTATTGCAGCAACAGTTGTACGTATTGCCCAAGGGTCTGCAACTGTTTCTATGATTACAGCTGCTGGTCTTGTTTCTCCAATTCTTGATTCTTTCGATGTCAGCGAACCAATGCTTGGATTGCTCGTAATCGCCATTGCTTCTGGAGCTACTGTCGTGTCACACGTCAACGATTCCGGCTTTTGGCTGGTCAACCGTTACTTCGGATTGACCGAAAAACAAACCTTACAATCATGGACGGTTATGGAAACGATTATCGGTCTGGTCGGCTTTGGAATCTCGCTCATTCTAAGTATATTTGTTTAATAAACCATCCCTGTTTGAAGGTTGATGAAAATGTTCTTACTAATTTAGAGGTGCTGCTAAAGTGTCGTTGATAATCGCGAATCGCTTGTCGACAGATGCTTGCCGCAGGAGTCACTACCGATTGCTCATCGGGGCATCAATAAGGGCCAATCTAAAAAGAGTGATTTTCTTTGTATAAAAGAAAATCACTCTTTTCTCTTGTAAAGAAAAAGAATACATGAAAGTGAAATCAATCAGCTGAAAAAACTTTTTGCTATTTGGTTGGGAGTTTTTTAAGAAAAATATTCCTTTTTGTTTATAATCTGTTTATAATTCTGTCTTATGATAGGTACAAAATCATGAGGAAGGAGCTGAAGGAGTAAGAGTTCCTCATTTTGTCGAATAAAATGAGGAATGTACCGGGTCAAATTATTTACAAAAAATAAAAGAATATACGAGGCATCTTTTTAGTAAAATGGAATTTGTGCTAGTGATTTGCCAGTATAGGCTTTAAATGCCGAAGTTTATGAGATAATCATTCGCTTATGACTACTAAGACTCTGGACTTAGGCAAAGATTAGCCTGAAGTACGCTGTAAAGAATACGAAAAACGAGTAATTTTAAAAGTAACTGCCAGGTAAGAAAGACATAGGGTCTTCTGGCAAAAATTTCACTTTAAGTCTGGAGGGGAACAACATGCAAACATTAACGAATTGGGCTTTTCGCAATAAGGCGGCCATGGCATTGTTTGTAATCATCACTTTACTAATTGGAATCATCAGCTATTTTCGCTTGCCAATGGAATTCCTGCCTGAAGCGGATAACCCGCAAGTTACAGTCGTGACATTCGGTCAAGGATATGATGCCGGATCGATGACGACGAATGTCACGGAACCAGTGGAAAAAGCAGTGGCTTCAGTGAATGGGAAGACAAATGTCTTATCTACGACCGGAGAAGGGTATTCCCAGGTGTCCATTAATTTCGATTCCAAAACTGATATGAAGGAAGCTAAGAATCACGTGGAGGATGCCTTAAACGGTGTCTCACTTCCTGACGGGGTTGGTGAACCACAAATATCCCAGCTCAACACCTCTATGATCCCAATTGGGCAGGTCTCATTAACGTTTGATGATGGACTGACTAAGAGCAATGTGGACCAGGTAAAAAATGACTTTAAGCCGTTGTTCGAAAATGAAGATGGCATTTCTCAAGCCAGTGTAGCTGGTGAGAATAGTGATCACGTAGAAATCAAACTGGATCAGGATAAACTGGAAAAGCTACATATCCCGGTAAATGCTGTGATGGGTGTACTTCAAGGACAGGACGTGTCCGCTTCCGCTGGAACTGCAACGATTGACGGCCAGCAAAGTACGATTAATGTTACTGACAACCTAACGTCTTTAAATGCTCTGGAAGATTTGACAATTCCTCTTCAAGTTCCTGGCGCGCCTGAAGTTCACCTTAAAGATATTGCTTCTGTGGAAAAAGTGAATACAGAGGATACTGTGACACGAGTCAATGGTAAAGAGGCTCTTGCTATGATCCTTTTTAAAGCGAGTGACGCAAGTGCAGTAACAGCAGGGAAACAGGTTCAGAATACAGTAGATAAGATTAATAATGATTATGAGGGAGTAGAAGCTAAGACCTTGTTTACCACAGGAGACATGGTTGAAAATTCTGTGAACAGCATGGTCCGTGAAGTAGCACTGGGTGCCTTGTTCGCCACGCTTGTCATTCTTTTGTTCCTGAGAAAATTTAAGCCGACATTGATCACGGTCGTTTCTATTCCTTTGTCCCTCTGTATTACTCTTCTGCTTCTTTGGCTTTCAGGAGTTACTTTAAACATCCTTACTCTTGGAGGAGTTGCCGTCGCAGTAGGGCGTCTTGTAGATGACAGTATTGTTGTAGTTGAAAACATATTTAGACGCAGTCAAAACGAACAGCTCACCAAAACTACGGTGCTGCAGGCTACGAAAGAAGTTTCGCGGGCGATTACTTCTTCAACTCTAATTACCGTAGCCGTATTTCTGCCAATGGGACTCGTTAATGGCTCGCTCAGAGCATTTCTTCTGCCATTTGGTTTAACCGTAACGTATTCCTTATTAGCTTCTTTACTTGTAGCATTAACTGTCGTACCGTTAATGAGCAGGGGCATGTTGAAAAATATAAAACTACCGGCTCATCATAGGCCGGCTCGTTATTTAAGTGTACTTAAATGGTCGTTGAATCATAAATTCGTGCCCATTTTATTAGCTGTTCTCGTTCTAGGCGGTTCCATCGGCCTTTATATGGCACTTCCGAAAGCAGCTACCAGTGCCAATGATGCTTCATTTGTAGCTGTGTCTATGAATTTCCCGAGTGACACTCCTAAAACGGAAATTAAGCAGCGCTTAACAGATTTTGAGGATGAATTGGAAGGCTTTGAAGGTTATGATTATATTATTAGTCAGTATGGGTCAAGTGAAGAAGCAGCCCAATATGGAGAAGTCAGTGATCCTGATACTGTATCCTTTACAGTTATTATGAATGAAAATGCCGATGCTGCCCAGTTTATTGAGAAAGTAAATGAAGCAAAGAAAGATGAAAAAGGCGTCACCATTACAGCTTCCCCATCTTCTATTTTTGGTGGCTCTTCCAACTCTACGATCACATACGACGTCGTTGGAAATGATACAAATGAGATTTTGACAACTTCTAAAAAGATTATGGACAGCATGGAAGAGATCGATGGTGTGAAAAAAGTTTCAAGCAACCAGGATAAAACATCTCCCGTTTATACTGTAAATGTAGATACGGAAAAAGCGAATGCACAACAAACAACCATGCAGATCAGTTCCTTATTGAATCCGCGTCCGATCGGATCAATCAGTCTTAATGACCAGACGACTCCTGTTTACTTGAATGCAGGGGTGGATGCAAATTCCGTAAAGGACTTAAAAGATTTGGCGATTGCCACTGATTCAGGCGTTGTGCCACTGTCTGAGGTAGCTGAGATTTCTGCCAAGGAAAAGCCGAGTACAGTGCTTCACAAAGATGGTGACTTGTATGTTCGAATTACAGCAGAAGTTACACCAGAAGAACTTTCAGTGGTTTCCAAAAACATAGATGAAAAAGTAAACGAAATTGATTTGCCAAAAGGGGTATCCTTGGATAAAGGGGGAGCAGCTGAACAGCAGGCCAGCGACTTCCAGGATCTTGGAATAACAATGCTTGCTTCTATACTCATCGTCTATTTAATCATGGTACTTACCTTTAAGACGTTCAGAGCTCCGTTAGCCATCTTAATGACGCTGCCGCTTGCTTCCATTGGAGCAGTAGTGGGGCTTTTGATCTCAAGAGTCCCTGCTGACGCCACTTCCTTAATTGGGGCGCTTATGCTTATCGGGATTGTTATCACCAATGCCATTGTTTTGATTGATCGAGTAAAACAGAACGAACAAACCATGATTATCCGGGATGCGGTGATCGAAGCCTGCGGCACGCGTCTGCGCCCGGTTGTGATGACTGCGATTGCTACAATTTGTGCGATGCTTCCATTGTTGTTCGGACACACAGAAGATGGAAGTCTAGTTTCCAAGTCACTTGCCGTAGTAGTCATCGGGGGTTTGACTGGCGCTACAGTTTTGACGCTTGTCATCGTTCCGGTATTTTATGAGTTGCTTCACTTTAGAAAATCAAAACGTCAGCGTGCACAACAAGCCGCTGAAGGAGAAAAGGTAGAAGTAGCCAATTAAAAAGAAAACCACCCGCGGAGGGTGGTTTTTTTTATACGATTAAATTTAAGATCAAGATGAACACAATACCTGCGCAGGAAACAAGTGTTTCTAAAATCGTCCACGTGGAAAAAGTTTCTTTCATTGTTAAACCGAAAGATTCTTTTACAATCCAAAAGCCTGTATCGTTGACGTGGGAAGCCATAACGCTTCCTGCTCCTGTAGCGAGAACTAGCAGAGGCAGGTTTACGTCTACGTCTACCTGCTGGATAAGTGGAAGTACCAGCCCTGCTGTCGTTAAAGCAGCCACTGTCGCAGACCCTTGGGCAACACGAATTAAAGCAGCAATGAGCCAGGCTAATAGTATTGGAGAAATAGTACTGCCATCAAAAATAGCAGCCACATAATCTCCGACGCCTCCATCAATTAAAACCTGTTTTAAGGAACCACTGACTCCGAGAATAAAAACAAGCATCCCAATCGCTTTAACAGAGTTTTCAGCGGAAGACATAATGTCTGTAACTGGTTTTCCACGAGCAATCCCCATTGTATAGACAGCTAACAAAACAGAAAGGGTCATGACAGCTGTGGGAGCACCAATCATAGCAATAAATTCAAAGAAAAGGTTTGAAGATAGGCTCATCCATTCCTGTATGAGTGTAATGATGGTAGATAAAGCCATTAAAAGCACTGGAAAGAGAGCGGTGAAGGCACTTACCCCAAAACCCGGCGTATCCTTAAGATCAAACTTTTTCGTATCTGCTAAAGCAGTGATCGTTCCTTCCTTCATCGTATCGAAGGCGGAAGGTGCTAATTTCTTTGCAAATACAGTAAAAACAGGTCCGGCAACAATGATCGTAGGAATAGCAATAATAATCCCGTAAAGTAAAACCATTCCAATATTGGCACCATATTGATCAGATATAACCGTAGGTCCCGGATGCGGCGGTAGAAAAGCATGTGTTACAGACAGCGCCGTAGTCATTGGCAGCCCTAAGTATAAAAATGGAATTTTCACTTGTTTTGCCATTTGATAAACGATAGGAATAAGCAAAACCAGTCCAACTTCGAAGAAAAGAGCAATTCCTAGAATCGTAGACGTGACCACAACGGCCCATTGCACTCTTTTCTCTCCGAATTTATGAATTAAAGTTAAAGCAATACGCTGCGCACCGCCAGCATCTGCAATCAATTTACCCAAAATAGCCCCAAATCCAAAAATCAATCCCGTACTGCCTAATGTTCCTCCAAAACCTTTTTCGATAGTCGGAACAATTTCGTCTAATGGCATTCCAAGTGCTACTGCAAGTAAAAAGGAAACGACAGCAAGGGAGAGTACTGTATGTAATCGGACTTTCATAATTAAAAAAAGTAAAACCAAAATCCCGAGAGCAGTTATTAATAATGGCATGGTAAAACCTTCCTTTCTCATTTGTACGTTTTAATTGTAAATCGGTTTAGTAAAATGGGTGCGTTTTCATAAATTTGGGAGATAAACGATTTCTTTCTAGATGCTTAGGATCATTCAAAGTGGTGAGCGCCGCTTAAATGAATGGCTTATGAAATTGGAATCGATTTCAGGATTTCGATCCACGTTAGATATTAGAATATTCTTTAACATTTTTCAAGTGTTTTAGTTTAATAGTGTAAATCAATAAAAGAATAAGTTGAGTCTAAAAGTGTTAGAAGCCTTCAAAAAGTGGATCAAGCAGTTTTTATAAAAAAAGGTACGCCGTCTTTTTGGTACATAACAAATCGGCCATACATATATTTACTAAGAATGTACTGTAGTGAATTTTCATAAAAAAGGAGGAGGTGCTGTGGCAGACCTTCTTTGGATCGAGGCGCGATCATCGTGGAACCTCCTTCTGGTGATCAGTACAATGATAATGGCCATATTGTACACATGTTTCGTTAGGAGGGTAAAACAGAAAGTATTCGATAGACGCGGCTTTCTATTCTTTCTTGGTTTGTTTTTAACTGCTCTTTTGTTAGGAACTCCTCTAACTTTATTGAGCCATATAACCTTTACTTTTCACATGATTCAAATGAGTGTGATTCTTTTCGTTGTTCCATTATTACTCCTTCTAGGGATGCCTGAAGAGTTAAGAAGAAGGATGCGGAAACGGGGAAGAATATTTCATTTCATCAAATGGTCCGTCTCAGCTAAACTGTCACTCATTCTCTTTTCAGCGTTATTATTTATCTATCACTTACCTTTTGGAATAAATGCAGCTTTTCAACTTCCCGGCGTGCATGCCGGCTGCTTGGCAGTATTATTTTTGTTAGCACTGCATATGTGGACACCTCTAGCTTTCACTTCTTCTAAAACTATCACTTATCGAAGGTATACACATTGGAGTAGTTTATTAATCATGCCTTCCTGTTTTTTATTTATTGTCTATGCTGTTATCGGTGGACTCGATAATCCTCTTCTGAACCAAATCCTGGCCAATCTCTGTGTCCCTTCAAAAACGATCTCTCACCAGCTCATTCCATTCCAAATCAATCCCCGCCTGGATCAGTTTCTGGCTGGGGCAGCGATGGCATGTATCCATAAATCTGCTCTGATGATGGCAGGTAAGTTGAACAGTAAGATAATGAAAAATTAAAAAAACGTTTTTTAATGCGGGAAATAGTGATAGGGGATGAAGGAGAGGAGCACTGAAAATTTTCAGACTAGAATAGAACCACTTTTACTGAAGGTGCTTACGACCATACAGGAACAGTAAAAGTGGTTCATCTCATTCAATTAGATTAATAAACTAAGGCACACGCAGGTACCGCCATATACATTTATTTTGTATTTAAGATTTCACGACCATTCAGAGGTTCAACAGGACGATGATTGTCAGAAAAAATTTTCTGGAACTTCAGCAGCTGCTTATCTGAGATTTCGATAGGCTGCTTAAGTAATATCCACTTTACTCCTTCAGTGCAAGGAGGTGTAGTTAACGAGCCGTTGTAATAGAGGAAATTCATTTCTTCTGGAAGTACATTTTGTAGATTGATCTGCTCCTTAATGGGTACAGCTTCCGATGTCTTGTTGTCAGGCAGGGATTCCCAAACTGGTGACAGGTTTTTATTTGTTTTTCCTTTCTTGATCATCACCCCAAGTACGGCAATTTTCCCCTTTGAATCTTTATGTACGAAATGCATTTCCATATCGTAGTGGCTGCCGTTATATTTATGTTCACTTGGTGTATGGAAATGAAATTGGTCGAGTGTATACTTTTTCCCATTCATAATGAGGGTGTTATTTTCTTTAGAAGGATCTGCCTGGACTGTATGACCGTTATTAAGAATGGAAACAGAGCTTGGCTCATATTGAATCTGCACATTTTTCTTCTTTGAAGTTTTATGGACCTGCGAAAAATTTACATTGATTGGCGATTGCTTATCTCCATTGGCACATGCAGCATTAACCGGGTTGGTTTTTCCCCAGTTATCAGGTCCTGTTTTCCCTTTATAGCTCCACTGGGCATGCTTTGAATCCTCTCTTTCTTTCCTTTGCCGTTCACTTGTTTCAGATATTTGTTCTGTATTGATCGAGCACGCACCTAGAGAAAAGCTTAATAATACAGTTAAACAGTAATTTGTGATTTTAGTTTTCATTTTGTATCTCTCCCTTTTTACTTTTGTCTTAGGGACTAAAATACATGAAAAAAAATCCATACAAAATAAAATGATTAAAAAATTTTAATAACTATCGAATTCAGGAAAATGTAACCATTATGTTGGTAATGCAAACCTTCTATAAGTTGCCTGAAAATATCAATCGAATGGACATCTTAAATTTCAGCAGAAAAATGAACAATTGTTCAAGTTACCAGAAAATGACAGGGGATAGAACGAAAGTTTTTCCTGCTAAATTAAATCAGAAAAACGACTCATCACAAACCAGGGCTGTTTGCATAACTCCTTAAATTGTCGACCAAACTAGGGGTAGATAAATGAGGAGGAAGTTCATGAAAATACGCTATTTTTGCCGCCAGTGTAACTGTCAGGTAGGAGAATTACAGGCCACAGAAGTCGATGTTTCTCAACTTGGTTCTGAAGTCTTAAATGATGCTGATGACCAGCAGGTTGTTCATATGGGTGAGGATGGAGAAATTAACATTACAACTCTCTGTGACGCATGTAAAGAAAGCCGGGAAAACTTGCAATAGAGAGCAGCTGTAAGGAAAATATACAGTCCTGCAGAGAAACGACTTTTCGCTGCAGGACTATTTTTTAGAATAAAAAACCAATTTCGTTGAAAGGTATTATTTACGAACAGGATAGACATTTAACTTAACCAGCTTCCTAGAAACCAAGTCAATGGTGATGAAGCCTCCAAGATAAATGAGAAGAGTTAATAAGATATTCCATTCGTCATCATAACTTACAGTTCCAGTTAGAAGGGCTACGTATTCAATTGCAGTCATACCCCCGATAAATAGGAAATGAATGAGATACCGGTTATAGGCTTTGTAATAAACGAAGTAAGTAAACAATGCTCCCACGACGGGAAAAATACCTAAATCAAGAAAAATGGAATCCAATAAGACCACCCTCGGCATCGGGTGGACTTTCCATAATCCCATATGGATCCCTAACTGATTAATGGTTACTGCAATAAGAGCGGTAATAGGAGCGGTTGTAAAAAAGATTTTTGGTGCTTTTTTGTACAAATAGATCCCTGGAATCCAGGGAATAATAAATCCGATAATAATAATAAAAAGCATAGCATTCACCTCAGTATATTATTTCGATAATAACGAGGTTCTATTCCCCAAGATAGAAAATCAGTTATAAGTAAAGAAAGAAGCGGAATAATGATGAAATTTGGCAGTCATGTATCTATAAGAAATGGTTATTTAAGTGCAGCTAAACACGCTTTTTCAATGAATGCTTCTGCTTTCCAATATTTCCCGAAAAATCCCAGAAGTTTATCCGCAAAGAATTTTAACAAAGAGGATGCGGCTCTATGTTCTGAATATTGTAAGGTACATTCCATGACTTCTGTTTCCCATTCGCCCTACCCAACCAGCTTGACCCCTCAGGATTCCTTTAAACGAAACCAAGTAGTGAAATCTTTATTGAATGATCTTGAGATCAGCGAAGCATGTGGATCTCTTGGAACAGTGGTGCACTTCGGAAAGTTATTGGATGTGCATGAACCTTTGGCAAGCTATCAGTTAATGATTGATGTGCTGGATGAAGTGCTGAATGAATGGACAGGAAGTGCAAAAATTCTCCTTGAAAATATGGCTGGTAAACCTGGTTCAATAGGTACAACGCTAGAAGAATTGACACAAGTACGTAATCTATGCGGTGATTCAGAAAAAATTGGTTTCTGCCTGGACACATGTCATGCTTTTGCGAGCGGACTTTGGAACGGGGGAAATTGGCAAGAGTTAGAGAAAAAAGGCCGGGAACTCGGGTTTTGGGATAATCTAGGTGTGATTCACCTGAATAACTCTAACTATGATACCGGCTCAGGAAAGGACAGGCATGCAAATATTTTCGGGCAAGGATACATAAGAGAAGAACAATTTTCTCAATTCATGAGGGCAGACATTTTAAAGAAGGTACCTTTTATTCTGGAAACTCCGAAAGATGTTGTTTCCCATGAAGAAGAAATCCTTGCTCTTTATAAAAAATGGGGGGATTAATTTACCATTATATGGATGGTGGGGGATAAAATTTTTTGTGAAGTCATATAGTTGAGCAAAGCGGAAAAAGGGGGCTATCCGTGCCAATAGGAATATTAGGAGCGCTGGAACAGGAAATTTCCTATTTTTTGGCGAGAATGGATATTTGGCGCAAACAAGAAATTGCCAAGCATAATTTTTATTATGGAGAGCTTGAAAATGAGAGAATTGTCCTCTGTCAAACTGGAGTTGGAAAAGTAAATGCTGCCTCAATCTCACAGATTTTAATTGACCTTTATAAAGTAAAAGCCATCATCTTTACCGGTACAGCTGGCGCATTAGACCCGGATTTAAATATTGGCGACATTATTGTCTCTACAGATGTCATTCAATTTGACGTTGACTTTTCTCCAATTGGATTTCCTTTAGGAATGATTCCATACTTAAAAAGGTCCGCCTATGTGGCAAATCCACATTTAGTTAAACTTGCCTTAAATACAGCAACAAAATTTCCAGAACAAAAAGTAGTAAAAGGAAGGATCTTAACAGGGGATCAATTTGTCACTACCAACAGAGTAGCTGAAGAAATCCGTAAAACCTTTAAAGGAGTGAGCGTAGAAGCGGAAGGAGCAGCAGTCGGCCAGGTATGTTATTTGAATAACATTCCCTTTGTAATCATCCGTGCGATTTCTGATCGAGCTAATATGAAGGCTCCCAGTGATTTTACAACTATAGCTGAAGAAGTTGCCAAGCCGGCTCAAATGGTTGTGGTAAGTATAATTAAGAGACTTAACGAATTAAAAAGAAAGAAAAAACACCTCAAATGAACCCTGGATTATTGTATTACAATCTATTTACAAATTCCTTAAAATGGAACAGAATACGTTTGAAGTTTTCATGATATGGCAAAACAACAACCAAGAAGAGGTACCGACTTAAGGTATCTTTTCAAAATTAGTATTAGAGGTGAAGAAAATGGCAGAAACCACTTATAAGACAGGTGAAAAAGCTCCAGAAACCGCGACTTACAAAGTGGGAAGCCTAGTAAATGGAGGAGCAGCCAACCAAGACAATACAGAAGTAGAAGTCAAAAAAGGCGAGCAGTTCCCACCTTCTCCATCCACAAATGAAGCAGCCTATTGGGTAAAATCATCTGAATAAAGATTTCAAAAAAACCCCTGTTTGAATCAATCAAACAGGGGTTTTTTAGTTGAAGAATTCCTTGAAAATTCTTAAAGGAATTCTTATCTTAACAGGGAACTTCTAAGTTAGGATGGAAACCCAGGAGGAGGATTGTTTATCATGCAGTATATTGCTTTTTTACGTGGAATAAACGTTGGAGGAAAAAACAAAATCAAGATGGCAGAACTAAGAAAGCTGATGGAGGAAAAAAGCTTAACTAAAGTACGTACTTACATACAAAGCGGAAATATTTTGTTTGAATCTGATCGAAAAGAGAACGAGCTGATCAATCACTTGGAAGTTTCTATTCATGAAAGATTTGGTTTTTTTGTGCCGGTTATCATAAGGACGGCAGCAGAATTGCAATCAATCCTAGTCCGGTGTCCTTTTTCGGAAGAAGAAATTGCAGCCGCTGCTTCCTCGGCAGCGGGAGAGTGCTTATATCTTGCTCTACTGCAGGAAATTCCTTCTCCAGAAGCCTCACAATCATTGCTTTCCCTAAATAGTGAGGGAGAGACGTGTCAGCTGGAGGAGAGACAGGTTTATTTACTTGTTCATGATACGATTCGAAAATCAAAGGTGGCAGACTATTTAAATAAACAATTTAGTCCTGTGACAATAAGAAATTGGAAAACCATCAGGAAGCTTGTTTCTATGGCAGAATCATAGAAGCACTATAGGGTTGGATCACTTCTTCTGCTGGCGAAGGTTAATATTCTACCGATTAGGATAAAGTATTTAAGAGACTTTTTTAATTTTCAGGAGGTGTTTAAGCTTGATGGAAGCAAATACAGACGTTCTCATTGTAGGTGCAGGGCCAAGTGGTCTAATGCTGGCCAATCAATTAAGGAAATACGGTGTACGTTTTCAAATCATTGAACAGAGAGAAGAACCTTCCGCCTTTTCAAAAGCACTGGTCGTTCATTCAAGAACCTTGGAAATGATGGATCTCCTTGGAATTTCACAAAAGTTTATTGAAGAAGGATTTATCAATAAACAAATCCATTTTTCCTATCATCAAGAAAAAATGTTCGCTGTTGATTTTTCCAATTTAAAAGAGCATACGAATTTTCCGTTTATGAGTATAATTCCACAAAGTGAAACCGAGAGAATTTTGGAAGAGCAGCTTCCAGATGGCGCGGTAGAGAGAGGAGTAGAGCTTGTTTCCCTTACCCAGCATGGCGAAACGGTGTCCGCTGTCGTAAATCAAGGAGCTGAGGAGCACACCATTACTTCTAAATACTTAGTTGCCTGTGATGGAGCTCACAGTACAACACGTCACCTGCTGGACATACCATTCGAAGGAGAATCAGAAGGAGTGAATGTCATTCTTGGCGACGTAAAAGTAGACGATCCTTCTTTAAACTCCCGGCTTTCGCTAAACAGCAGTGATAACGGACTGCTTTTTAGTGCACCATTCAGCAACGGCCTCACTCGAGTGATTGCCATTGATTACGAAAGACAAGGCGAGTACCCGGAAAGCCCTCGGTTAAAAGATCTGCAAGAATCGGTGTCTCGTGTCTACCCAGAGGAGTTAATACTAACAGATCCCTACTGGGTATCCAGCTTTACTGCCTCCCATCGGCAGATCCCTTATTACCGTAAACAACGTGTATTTTTCGTCGGAGATGCTGCACATATTCATAATCCTATTGGAGGACAAGGGATGAATATAGGGATTCAGGACGCTGTAAACTTATCCTGGAAGTTAGCTTATGTCCTGAATTATGGTTTGTCGCAGGCCTTGCTCGATACTTATCATGAGGAGCGTTTTCCTATTGGGGAGGGGGTAATTAAAAAGACAGAGTTTATGATCAAAGCTATGAATATTAAAAATAAATATGGAGTTAAATCAAGGAATTTGTTAATGAAATGGCTTCTTGATAAACAAGTATTGCAGAGTAAAATTACAGAAAACATTTCTCAGCTCGGCATGAACTATACTTTTACGCATCATTCAAAACAAATAGATCATAAGCGAACCGTTGGAAAGTTAGCGTCTGGAGAAAGAGTGCCTAACGTTCATATGCTTACCCAAGACAAAGAAGAGGTTCATTTATATGAGCGGTTAAAAGGTGGACAATGTCTATTGTTGATTTGCACCACTGAGGAACAACTGCCTATGGTTTATGAAACAATCAATCAATCCACTGCTTCTTTCACGAGCAGGTTAGGCGGTATGCTCCAGCCTATTTTTATTATCCAAAATGATTTATTTTCGAAAGGGAAGTGGGGACTAAACGTATGGATGGATTTAAAAGGAGAAAGCCGTACTCGTCTTGGTTTAGCCGAGAATGAGTTAATGGTAGTTCGCCCGGATGGTTATGTCCTCGTTCACACAGACCTCCGAAACCCTCTAAAGCTGAAAAATGCTTTAACTCAATATTTTCAATAGTTATCGAAAAGACTGCATGGGAAATCGTTGAACAGTATTTAACGACCGAAGTGCAGCTTTTTGCTATAGCATCAACATTTACCTTTCGTGTTAAGATCGTAGTAAGAAATATATTCCAAATTAAATAAATCACATAAAATAATAGGAGGGGACATGATGAATGGTGCAAACTATTTATCCATTGAGGAAGTCATTTCAATTCCTAAGTTCATGGAAACCGCAATCAGTGACGATGGCCGTTATGCAGCCTACGTAAAACAGACGGCAGATTGGGAGGAAAACGCTTATGTGAACCATGTGTGGCTCTATAATAGAGAGGCAGGTAAAAGCTATCCATTAACTATAGGGAAAAATGAAAGCACCCAGCCACGATTTTCCCCTGATTCGAAATATCTTGCCTGCATAGGTGTTTCAGGAGAAGGTGAAAACAGGAAGAAGGAAATATACATACAAACGCTGGGTGATACCCATGCCTATCAAGCTTCGCCTGATTGTTACTCTATAGAAGAGTTTAAATGGTCTCCTGATAGTAAAGGGATCTATTTTAAAGCCAGGCGTCTTGAATCGGAATCCTTAAAGAAACGCAAGGAAATGTATGGAGAATTTTACTATGTGGACAAAGATTTTGAATATGAAGCGTTATACTTTTTAAATCTAGAAACAGGCGGAAAAGAATTGTACGATCCTCTTCCTCATGGAAAAATGACGCCTGCAGTGGAACCTTTGACGGAACAGATGGACTTGCAAATTCACAGTTATGATATTTCTTTTGATTGTAAACACATCGTTTTTAGTGCTGCCCCAACACCAAGAGCAGTGGATTCGATGGATCAAGAGCTTTATATCCTCCATAGGACCACGAAAGAGATTGATAAGGTGGATGCTTCGCCGCTTCAAGCAGGGGAGGTATTATTCTCTCCTGGAGGGACTCGACTATGCTATACCTGTTATGAAAAGGAGAAAGCTATATATAATAATAGAACGATAGAGATTTATGATTTAGAGACGCAACGTACGATCCGTCCTGTTCAGGATATAGACGAACATATTATTCCAGTGCGATGGACACCTAATGGAATACTAATTTCCTGGCAGGAAAAGACAAACTTCCTGGCAGGGATAGTATCCGAGACTGGAAAGATTACTTCTCTCGTCAGTAAAGAGGATATGGTGGCATCAGCACCATCCATTACCTGGGATCAAAGTACTTTCGTATGTGTAAAACAAACCTCAACCACCCCTGCTGAAGTGTATATCAATCATGAACCGATTACCTCCCGATCCGTGGCTTATAAAGGCAAAATCCAAAGTGAAAAAGAAGTAGTGACATGGAGGACGGAAGATGGACTTGAAATCGAGGGCGTATTGTCCAAACCGGTAGATTTTGCTGATTCCAAATCGTACCCATTAATTGTAGCTGTTCACGGTGGCCCGGCAGGTACCTCCTTCGCTGTCCCGACAACGAATAAATATCAACCAATTGAATCCTTTATCGCAAAAGGATTTCTTGTTCTTGAACCTAATTACCGTGGAAGTACAGGGTATGGGCAAGCCTTTCGCAAAGCTAATTACCGGTATTTAGGTCTCGGGGATTATGAAGATGTAGTTTCAGGAGTCGATTCCTTAATTGAAAAAGGCTATGTAGATGCTGAAAGAGTAGGGATCTTAGGATGGAGCCAGGGAGGCTATATATCAGCCTTATGCGCTACCTACAGCACCCGCTTTAAAGCCGTATCGGTAGGGGCAGGAATTTCTAATTGGATTACTTACTATGCGAATACCGATATTACGCATTTCACACGATTTTACTTAGGGTCAGATCCTTGGACAGATGAAGAAATTTATCGTAAGACTTCACCAATGACTTATATTAATAACGCCTGCACGCCTACTTTAATTCAGCACGGAGAAAAGGATGGAAGAGTACCTTTACCCAACGCCTTTGAATTGTACCGCGGATTGAAAGATCGAGGCGTCCCTGCAGAACTTGTCCTGTTTAAAGAAATGAAACATAGCTCTCATCAACCTGGACTGAACAGAGCGATTCTTAAGCAAAACCTTCATTGGTTTTGTCACTATTTATTAGATGAACCTTTTCAGTTTGTCTAATCAGGTAATCTACGCTTGGCTGCATTATTTTTCCCTTCCCTTTTATCAGCCGTTAAGAAAAAACTTTTTTTCCTATTTACATTTACGCTGCGTAAAGGTGTAAATTGAATGTGTCAGGGGGTGATGGCATGGAATATACAGTCAAAGAGCTCGCAACGATTGCAGGGATCACGGGAAGGACTTTGCGGTATTACGACCAAATTGGGATATTAAAGCCGGCTTATACCAATTCATCCGGATATCGCATTTATGAAGCAGCCGAAGTCGACCGGCTGCAGCAGATATTATTTTATCGTGAGCTCGATGTGGATTTGGACACAATCGATAAGATCATGAATTCCCCGGGTTTCTCAGAGCTTGCGGCGTTAAAAGCCCATCATGACAAACTCCTGGCTAAAAGAAAGCAGTTGGAAATCTTGATTCGCAACGTAGAAAAGACGCTTGCGTTAAAAGAAGGGAGAATTGTTATGAGTGATCAGGAAAAATTTGAAGGTTTTAAGCAGAAGTTGATTGATGAAAATGAACAAAAATACGGAAAAGAAATTCGTGAGAAATATGGAGATGATCAAGTCGACCGCTCGTACCAAAAAATAACAGAGATGAGCACAGAGCAGTATGAAGAAGCGGAACGACTGGGACAGCAAGTTCTTGAAGTATTAAATAGGGCTTTTCTTACAAAAGATCCCTCCAGTCCTCTTGCTCAGGAAGCAGCTGATCTTCATCGGCAGTGGCTGACTAACTACTGGGATAAGTATACGAAAGAGGCACATGCAGGGGTTGCTCAAATGTATGTGGATGACGAGCGGTTTAAGGCTTATTATGATAAAGAAAATCCTGGCACAGCAGAGTTTCTAAGAGATGCGATCATGATTTATACTGGTAAGAGTAAAGCGTAATAGAGTAAAGCCCCTTGGGTGCCATACCCATGGGGCTTTCTTTTTACATTATTTTACCTTTTTCCAATACGCTGATTCCTTACTGGAACGAAGAGGCGGGAACGTTTCTCCGCTTTCCAGTTTAATTTGAGTTTCTTCATCTGTAGGATTGCTGTTCTTTCTACCATCGGTTAACCCATCAAATTCATAAGTACCGCTTTCCGGCGCTTTCTCACCTGTTTTAAAACGATCAGCCATAAAATAACAGCTCCTTTTTTAAAAATATTATTGTTCAATAGTTATTTATCCTTTTTCAGGAAATATAAACCTAAAATTTTGAAAATTTTATCTTAGATTGTAAATGCAATTTAGTCAGCTGGTATTGATAAGGTGTTTCTTAAGCCGATATAAATAGAAAAGATGTATATAGGGGGATATCAAATGTTTCAAATTTTTGCTCCACAAAAAAAAGAAAGCAGACTGCATTCCCGGTTAGATCTTACTAATGACTGTACTTTTGAAGTGAAAAAAGCGTCTGAGCTTGAAAAACAATTAAGAATGATCCATTTTACTGCAGAGGATTTAAATGTCCTGAAAAGTTTGCAGCCTATACTGAAACCACATATTCCTAAGATGGTGGACCAGTTTTACAAAAACCTGGAGAATCAGCCTCTTCTCATGGAGATCATTGAAAGTCACAGCTCAGTTACAAAGCTTAAGGAAACACTGACCAAGCATATTCACGAAATGTTTAACGGTATTTTAGATGATGCTTTTATCGAGAAACGAAGCCGTATTGCCAGCATTCATTTACAGATTGGCCTGCAGCCGAAATGGTATATGTGTGCATTTCAGGATTTAATGGTTTCTCTTTTATCCATTTTTAGTGAAGAACTTACCCTTTACGATGACTATAGGAAAGCTGTCCGTTCTACAACAAAAATTTTAAATTTGGAGCAGCAGATTGTGCTCGAAATTTATGAGCATGAAAACTTAAAGCTTCAGGAAAAAGCTGCAGAAGAAAAAGAACTAGCCTATAGAACTATTGATGAAATGGCAGAGGAACTTGCTGCTATTTCCCAGCAGGCGAGTGCTTCAACTGAGCAGCTGACAGAGCAGACAGAAAAAATTCTTAAAGATTCTCAAACAGGAGCACAGATTGCAATCCAAGTCGAGGGACAATCCGCTGATGGCAAAAATCAGCTTGATCATCAACAAAAACAAATGATGCTCATCCAGGACAGTATCAAACAGATTACTGAAGAAATGAATGCATTAAGAGGAGTAGCTGAGGAAATAAGTAAGATTGTGACCATTGTGTCTTCCATCGCAGAGCAGACAAATCTGCTGTCTTTGAATGCTTCTATTGAAGCCGCCCGCGCCGGAGAACATGGAAAAGGGTTTACAGTGGTAGCTAATGAAGTAAGAAAGCTTTCGGAGCAAACAAAGAGTTCAGTTTCTGAGGTATCTGAATTAATCCTCTCTACGAACAATCAAATTCAAAAGGTTTCTCACAATGTAGGGGAGATCGATCACTTAATTGTTGACGGTACAGAAAACATTCATCAAATAAACCGCTTCTTCACGGAGATTGTAGAAGCTATGGGACAAAATAAACAAAATAATGAAGGAATCGAAAATGAACTGAAAACCTTTTCACAGGTCATTACAGAAATTAATGACGCTGTAACTCAAGTAGCGGATTCTTCACAGCAGCTGACAGATGTAACTAGTCAAACATAAACCTAAATATTAGAGTGATATAACAATGCTTATGTCTGTACGCGTTCGTTCAAAGACCAATGAAAATGAGTCTTTCCATTGAAACCATTTACAAAATCATATATTCTTAATGAAACTTCAAAGCACTGATCATGTTCAGGAATTAGATCAGTGCTTTTCTTATAGAAAAAATTTGTTTGCAAATCCAATGATCTTTTAAGATTGATTTAAGGTTTGCCATTAAGGAAAGGTTAGAGAATAAGATGGGAGGTAACAAAATGGATTCCTTCATCAGAAGTGACCAATATAATTTAATTAAAGCCCAGGCGCACCGTTTGATTAGAAGTCATTCCAGCGTTAACGATTCCAGTGTTATGGAAGCCGTAAAATCGGTCTCTTTAGAGAAGGTTCTTCAATCCTTCTCTTCTTTATCTCCAGAAGAAAAGGAACTAATTGATCATATCTCGGTCATTGAAGATCAGGAAGATGCGATTTTACTGTTATCTAGATTGAAGCAGTATGTCATTGAATTTCCTGATTTGACAGAGAACCACCTCAAGAAACTTTTTCCAAAAGTTAAAAAGCTCCAGCACCCTGACTTAGATGAAATAGATAAAAAAGCGACCTCTTATTTAGGGTGGAACGATTATGGATCGAATCGAAAATACTTGGTCGTCCCTTTTCAAGGTGAATTAATTGGCTTAAAAGGAACATTTACTCAATCAAATACTAAAGGAATATGTACCATTTGTTCGGAACAAGAAAAGGTGGGAATGTTTACTACTACAGTGATGAATTCAGCGCAGAGTGTAGTGCGGAGAGGCAATTATATTTGCCAGGACAGCGAACTATGTAATCAGAATTTAACTGATTTAACTAATCTCCACCATTTTGTCAAGCTTATGAGCTGAATTAATCTTGTTATGAAGCAAGAGGAATAACTAACGAAGAAGGAATTCTTTAAAAAGGGAATTTCTTCTTTTTTTGCTTAGCAGTGCTTTGATCAGGACTGGAAAAGGACAGCTGGTTGCTCTAAAATATGGAACAACAAGTTTAAATGGTTGAAGGAGTCATCATATGTCTGCGAAACAAAGGAAGCTTCCTTTATATGAGCAAATAAAGAACAAAATGCTGATGAAGATTAATCATGGAGATTGGACTCCAGGAGAAAACATACCTTCTGAAAGCCAGTTGATGGAAAGGTTTAATGTCAGCCGTACAACAATCAGACAGGCGCTTCGTGACCTTGCTCATCAAGGTATTATTGAAACCCGAAGAGGCGCTCCTTCCAGGGTAAGTATCTCTCCTAAGGGGAAACCTCGTTCACAAGGGGTTTTCCATCATGAAATGGGAAATGAGATGACGGTGAAAGTGCTGAGAACAGGCGTAGTGACAAACTATGAAGCCTTAAGACGGCTGAATCTTGGTAAATCAGAGCAAGTCTTTTTTTTGGAAAGACTAAGGCTGGCAGATAGGAAACCGATTGCCTATCAACAGCTGTTTCTTCCGTTTGAGATAGGGAAAGTCGTTAAAGATTACGCAGAAATTGAATTTGATATTTTTCCTAAATTAGGCCGTGAGGATATTCATTACTCCACCATTAAAGAACAAGTAAATGCTGCTGTTGCGACTCAGTATGAAGCAGATTTATTGGGCATCTTTCCGGGCGAACCATTGGTTGACATCGATCGGTTAACTTTGGGCATAGAGGGCAGCCCTATCGAGTACAGTCGTACCAAATACAGAACAGATTCATTTCATTACAAAGTCGAAATAGGCGGATAGTCATTCTCTTATTGTAACAAGTTTTATCTTGTTGTAACATGTGTGTAAATCCATAATTTATTCAGGAGGCAGACATATGGGAAAATTAACGAGTATTCGACACGATAAAACGCAGATTGACCTTGTAAGGATGCGTAAATATCGGTTAGGTAGAGTGAGAGAGCAATTAAAAAAACTTGGGTATGGCGGAATTGTCATTTTTGATCCAGTAAATTTGAGGTATGCTACAGGAAGCAGAAACATGCAAGTCTTTATGTTAAGAAATCCTGCCCGTTATGTGTATATTCCTGTTGAAGGCCCGGTCACCTTGTTTGATTTTCCAAATTGTGAGCACCTTTCTGAAGGAATAGAAACCATTGATGAAGTAAGGCCGGCGATCACATTATCTTATGTAGCCTCAGGAAATCATTTATATGAAAATGCGAAGCAGTGGGCTGAGGAAATTTCCGATTTAGTAACGAAGCATGGAGGAGGGAACAAAAAATTAGCGATTGATTATGTTCCCTCAATAGGAGCGATTGAGCTTGGTCATTTAGGAGTCGAAGTGGTCGATGGGCAGGAACCCATTGAGCATGCCCGCTCAATTAAATCTCCTCAGGAAATAGAAGCAATGAAAATCTCGGTGCGCACGGCAGAGGAAGGCATGATCCGTATGAAGCAGGCATTGGAGCCTGGTATTACAGAAAATGAATTATGGTCTCACTTACATCAGACGAACATCAGTCATGGTGGGGATTATGTGGAGACCAGGCTGCTGAATTCCGGCCACCGCACCAACCCCTGGTTCCAGGAATGCAGCGATAAAGTGATCCGCGAAGGTGAGCTTGTAGCTTTTGATACCGATATGAATGGACCTTTTGGCTTTTTTACCGACATCAGCCGCACATTTTTCTGTGGAGATGGAACACCTACTGATGAACAGAAGCGACTTTATCAGACGGCCTATGAACAAATCCAATATAATATCGAACTGTTAAAACCAGGCATGACATTCAGGGAGTATGCAGAAAAGAGCTGGGAGATCCCTGACGAGTTTTTTGCTAACCGCTATTTTACCGTAGCGCATGGTACTGGACTGAGCGGTGAATATCCGTATATTGTTTTCCCACAGGACTTTGAGGAAAAGGGGTATGATGGGGTAATTGAAGAAAATATGGTTCTTTCGGTAGAGAGCTATATCGGTGCAGAAGGTGGTAAAGAAGGAGTTAAATTAGAAGAACAGCTGCTAGTCACTAAAGATGGAGTTGAGAATTTTTCAGACTTTCCATTTGAAAAAAAGCTTATGGAATAACATTTAACTAGATGTAAGGCTGCCTGTAATCGACTGCAGGCAGCTTTTTAAGCAAGAAAGCAGGTGGGTTATGAAGGATTGTGTCGTCATAGGAGCGGGGATTTTAGGCGCTTCTACTGCATACCATTTAGCAAAAAAGGGAATGAAAGTGGCTTTAGTGGATAAAAAACATACCGGACAAGCGACAGAAGCCGCGGCAGGGATTATTTGTCCATGGCTGACGAAGCGGAAAAACAGCTCCTGGTATCGTTTAGCAACGCAAGGAGCAAAGTACTATCCGACCCTCATTGATATGCTTAGTGAAGACGGAGAAGTGGAGACCGGCTATTCTAAAGTAGGGGCGATTAATATTTTCACGACCGAAGAGATGCTGGATCGGAAGTACAAAGTCGCAGAAGAAAGAAAGAAGGATACGCCTGAAATAGGTACTCTTTCGAAGCTTACAGTTGATGAGACACAACAGCTCTTTCCTCTATTATCAGGAGAATATAATGCTCTCCACATCAGTGGGGCAGCGAGGGTAAATGGGGCAGCCTTAAGAGATGCACTCATTAGAGGAGCTGCTAAATATGGCTGTGAATTTATCCAGGGTGAAGCATCTTTCATCAAAGAAAACGATGATGATGTAAAAGGGGTATATGTAAACCGTGAGGCTCTATTGGCTGAGAAAACCATTGTGGCAGGTGGCGTTTGGGCAAAACAACTATGTGAGTCCATAGGAATCAGCGTTGATATCTCCTCCCAGAAAGCTCAGATTCTTCACCTTCAACTCCCAAATCAAGATACGAATCAATGGCCTGTTGTCATGCCTCCTTACGGGCAGTACTTTTTAGCCTTTGGTTCAGGGAAGCTTGTAATCGGAGCTACTCAGGAAAATAATACTACCCATACGAGAGTGACCATGGGGGAATTCATGAAATCATGGAAAAAGCCCTGAAGGTAGCTCCAGGTTTCGCTGATTGTACATACGTGGAGACAAAGGTGGGGTTTAGACCTTTTACACCAGGTTCTTTACCCGTTGCCGGAAAAATTCCCGGGTATTCCAGTCTTTATGTGGCAAATGGATTGGGTGCTTCTGGACTTACAAGTGGTCCTGTTTTAGGGAGAGAACTTGCAGCACTCATTACAAACGCCCCATTAAAGCTTGAAATGAATGATTATGATCCCGGTGCAGCCCTGATATAAAGGATCACTTTTTCTATTTCATCGAATGAATCCTTAACAAAAAGCGAAAGCTATACTTGTTAGGGAGGTGCCCAAATTATGGCGAAAGATGTACTTTGTGAAGTTAGCAACTGTGTTTATAACCGTGAAGGCAAAAAATGCGACGCTTCACAAATTTTTGTAGTTAGTCACAAAGGTGATAAAGCTCACGACAGTAAAGAAACAGATTGTAAAACATTCGAACCTCTTGGATAACAGCACAGGGCAGCCTTTTTTGGCTGCCTTTTGTATTGGAAGTGGAAATTTATTAGAGAATTATCTAAAATGATAATCGAACCTACATAGCTAGGCAATGAATTGAGGAGGGGAATTGTTGAAGAATACAACGAAATGGTTATTCATTATCATAGGAGCAGCAGCTGTAATTGCTATCATTTGGTTTGCTGCCAGTGGGAACTCGGACGAAAATGCTTATGAGGGACAGCCTTATCTTGGAGAAGAGGATGCCCCAGTGACTGTTCTGGAATTCGGAGATTATAAATGTCCTTATTGTAAAGCATTTGAAGCCCAGTTTTTCCCACAGATTGATAAAGAGCTTATTCAAACTGGGGAAATAAAGTTCTATTTCATAAATTTACCGTTTATAAATGTGGATTCTAAACGTGCAGCTAAGTTTGCTGAAACCGTTTATCAGGAATTAGGAAACGAAACGTACTGGAAATTCCATTCATTGCTGTATGAAAAGCAGCCAGCAGACCCGGCAGCAGAGAAACAGGATATTTACGATGAGGAGTTCCTGAAAAAGACGTTAGGTGAGATGACCAGCTCTGAAGATGTAAAGCAGGTTATGGATGCCTTTAACGACGGAACTGGTGATGAGGCGGTGGAAGAGGATTTGAAATTAGCTAATAAGTTAAATGTATCCCAAACGCCAACACTCATTGTTGATGGTGAAAGGTTTGAAGGGCAGAACATTGAAGATTTAAAGAAAATGGTGGAAGAAGCCAAATAATTGCATTTTCATAACAAAAAAGCTTGCAGGGAAACCCTGCAAGCTTTCATTATTCTAAGTCTTCGCCGATAATGCGGACTTCTCGCTCTAAATCTACGCCAAACTTTTCTTTGACGGTAGATTGGACGTGTTCTATGAGAGAAATATAATCACTGGTCGTAGCATTATCTTTATTGACAATAAATCCAGCATGTTTCGTGGACACCTCTGCTCCGCCGATATTCGTCCCTTGCAGGTTGCTGTCCTGAATGAGTTTCCCGGCAAAATAACCAGGGGGGCGTTTAAAGACACTGCCACAAGAAGGGTATTCAAGCGGCTGCTTGGATTCCCGCTTGTATGTCAGGTCATCCATCACTGCCTTGATCTCTTCGTAATTGCCAGGCTTAAGATGGAAAGTAGCTTCAAGAACAATGTCGCCATTATCAGGAATGTTACTTGTACGGTAATCCAAGCCAAGCTCAGAAGCCAGACGTTTCACCAGGTTTCCATCTTTGTCTACGACATAAGCATAATCGAGGACATCTTTTATCTCTCCGCCATAGGCACCTGCGTTCATATAAAGAGCTCCTCCGACAGTGCCTGGAATTCCACAGGCAAATTCCAATCCCGACAGACTTTCCTTCAAGGCATGACGGGAAGCATCAATTATCCTTGCACCACTTTGAGCAACAAGCGTAGTACCTTCCGACGAAATATCATTCAAATGCTTTAAATTTATGACAATACCTCGTATACCGCCGTCTTTAATAATTAAATTTGATCCATTTCCGAGTAATGTAAAAGGGACTTCGGCTTCATTGGAGAACCGCACAACATTTTGGACCTCCTGGAAGGTTGTCGGAGTAATAAAAAAGTCCGCAACGCCGCCAAGCTTTGTATAAAGATGGTTTTTCAACGTTTCATTCACTTTTACATTTTCAGGCTTCACAAGATTCAATAGTTTATGATAAATAATTTTTTGCTTATCCATTCACACCATTCCTATTTTCAAATTCATTTATTTTCAGCTTTGATTATGTCTCTGGTAATACCATATGTTTTTAAAAAAAGTACGTTTCCTTTAGAATAGCATATGGACAAGAGACCCGGCTGTTGTCCATTATACATAGGAAAAGGATAGGAGAGAAGGGATAGCTGAAATGGGTAAGAGAAAAATTTGAGATCAGCCATAATTTCCCGTTTCAGACCCCTACTGACGTGGAAATGGAAAATCTGCCCACTTTCGTCCGGACTGAATTTTCTAAAACCATGACAATTTAATGACACATGTGAAATAATACGCAAATAATGTCAATTTTTCTGTTAATATAGGTAATGATTTGTCCGACCTGAACTCTTATTTAAAATATAAATCTGATGTAGTGGGTGAGGATTCAGTTAATAAAAGGAAGGTGACCTGATGTGAAATTACTTAAAACGTTCTTAATCTCAAGTTCGTTTCTCTTTTTAATGTCTGGCTGCAGTGCTCTGCCTGTTCTTAATCCTAAGGGGCCGGTAGCAGATGCTCAGAAGGATTTGATTTATTGGTCAATTATCCTCATGCTTATTATTGTAGCAGCCGTATTTGTACTATTCACAATCATGTTAGTCAAATACCGGGAACGTAAAAAAGATGATGGGCGTGATCCTGAAGAAATTGAAGGCAATACGTGGCTGGAAATACTATGGACGGCTATCCCGATCGTCATAGTTATCCTGTTAGCTTGGCCGACTGTAACTACGATTTACAGTTTGGAGAAAGTTCCAGAAAGCTCTACAGATAAAGATCCACTAGTTATTCGAGCTACTTCTGCTGATTGGAAATGGTTCTTTTCTTATCCAGAACAAGGGATAGAAACCGTGAATTACCTTCATATTCCTGAGGATCGTGCAGTGAAATTCGTGTTAACTTCTGCAGATTCTATGGCTGCTCTCTGGATCCCCCAATTAGGAGGACAAGAGTACAACATGGCAGGGATGAAAAATGAACTGTATTTACAGGCAGATCATCCTGGCGTTTACAATGGCCGTAATGCAAACTTTACTGGTGAAGGCTTTAATGACATGACTTTCAAAGTCCACGCTGATACAGCAGAGGATTTCAAAGCATGGGTGAAGGATACGAAGCAAAATTCGCCTAAGCTTTCTCAAGACAAGTATAACCACTTGCTGTTAAAAGGGGACGTGAAGACAATGGCTTTCTCCTCCACTCATTTACAGTTTGTCGATCATGCAAAACAACCAGATTATGCGGTCAAAGTACGAAAGAAGTTAATCAGCGAAAACCCTGAATTACAGGAAAAATCTCACTAGGAGTGGAGGGACACAACATGAAACTGGAAGATTTTTTTGTAACAGGTGATCCATTAATTTACGGTGCCGATGTCTCCATTATTTTAACAATGGTCGGTATTGTATTTGTGCTCACCTATTTTAAAAAGTGGAAATGGCTGTGGGATGAATGGATCACTACAGTAGATCATAAAAAACTTGGCGTTATGTATATTTTATCGGCTGTTCTCATGCTTTTCCGAGGCGGTGTTGATGCATTGCTGATGAGGGCACAGCTTACAGTCCCGGAGTCCAGTTTTTTAGATTCACAACACTATAATGAAATTTTTACTACTCATGGTACGATTATGATTTTATTTATGGCAATGCCATTCTTAATTGGATTATTTAACGTCGTTGTTCCATTGCAGATTGGGGCAAGAGACGTCGCTTATCCGTTTTTGAATTCCGTCAGCTTCTGGACCTTCTTTATGGGGGCTATGCTTTTTAATATTTCCTTTGTAATCGGGGGTCTCCTGATGCAGGCTGGACATCTTATACGCCGCTTGCAGGAAATGAATTAAGTCCCGGACCAGGCCAGAACTTCTACTTATTAGGCTTGCAGATTGCCGGGATCGGAACTTTGTTGACCGGGATTAACTTCCTTGTAACCATATTGAAGATGCGTGCTCCAGGAATGACATTAATGAGACTTCCTATGTTTACCTGGTCCGTTGCTATTACATGTATACTCATCATCTTTGCTTTCCCTGTGTTAACCGTAGCGTTAGCGATGATGACCATTGACCGTTTGTTTGGAGCCCACTTCTTTACATTAGCGGATGGCGGGATGCCAATGCTCTGGGCGAACATGTTCTGGATTTGGGGACACCCTGAAGTTTATATCGTTATTCTTCCAGCATTCGGAATCTTTTCTGAGATCATTAGTGCATTCTCCAGAAAAATGCTGTTCGGATATAAGGCAATGGTTTACTCCATGGTCATTATTGCTGGACTCAGCTTTGTCGTGTGGGTACACCACTTCTTTACGATGGGGAACAGCTCAGCTGTAAACTCCTTCTTCTCCATAACGACAATGGCGATTGCAATCCCCACAGGGGTTAAAATCTTTAACTGGCTGTTTACTATGCACAAAGGGAAAATCAAAATTACGATGCCGATGCTTTGGTCGCTTGCTTTTATCCCGAACTTTGTTATCGGCGGAGTTACCGGTGTTATGCTGGCGATGGCTGCAGCCGATTATCAGTACCACAACACGTATTTCCTAGTTTCCCACTTCCACTATGTGTTAGTCTCAGGAACAGTGTTTGGCTGCTTTGCAGGTCTATACTTCTGGTATCCGAAAGTCTTCGGTTACAAATTAAATGAAAAAATCGGCCGCTGGAGTTTTTGGCTGTTTGTCATTGGATTTAACGTCTGTTTCTTCCCGATGTATTTCCTAGGATTTGCAGGCATGCCGCGTCGTATCAGCACTTATCCTTGGGATACAGGCTGGTTCCCGCTTAATGCAGTCGCTTCATTTGGGGGCTTGCTGATGGGAATCGGATTTATTGTGCTGCTTTATAACATTTACTACAGTGCACGCTACGAAAAAGCTGTGACTACTGGAGACCCTTGGAATGGGCGTACGCTTGAATGGTACACAGAAGCACCGGTACCATTCTACAACTTTGCTAAGATTCCAGAAATAACGGATCGTGATGAATTCTGGAAGATGAAGCAAGAAGGCCGAGCAGAATTTGATGTCGATAAAGAAGAAATAGAGCCGATTCACATGCCTAGTAACTCCGGTGTACCTTTCATTATGGGGACATTCTTCTTCATCGCCGGATTTGGGCTTGTCTTTGAGTGGATGTGGATGGGAATCGTCGGTTTAATCGGAATATTAGCCTGCATGATTATCCGTTCCTTTGACAAAGATGAGGGTTACCATGTCAGCGTTGAGAAAATTAAGGAAATCGAGCATAGGCTCAAAGGAAAGGAGGCGTAACGAATGGGTGGACACGCAACTCACATTGACCCTAATAAACCATTAGAATATCAATCAGAAACCGGCCGTTTAAATATTTTAGGTTTCTGGATCTTCTTAGGAGCAGAAATCGCCCTGTTCGGTACGCTTTTCGCAGCCTATTTTGTCCTGACCGGACGAATTGCTGACGGGCCACCTCCGGAAGAGCTGTTTGAATTAAAAGGAGTACTCATAGAAACCTTCCTGCTCCTTACAAGTAGTTTTACTTGTGGAATTGCTATTCATGAAATGAGGCGCAGAAGTGTTCCTGGACTAATGATCTGGTTTATCCTAACATTATTGTTAGGGTACGGATTCGTCTTTTTTGAAATAAGGGAGTTTATTGCTTATGTACACGAAGGGGCTTCACTTCAGACCAGTGGATATTGGACCAGCTTCTTCACTTTATTAGGTACTCACGGTCTGCACGTGACCATGGGAACATTTTGGATGATCTCTATTCTTATTCAAATTGCAGTACGAGGATTGTCACCGGCTACGGCTAAGAAAGCATTTGTTGTTTCTTTGTATTGGCACTTTCTTGACGTTGTTTGGATCTTTATCTTTACGACAGTCTATTTAATGGGGATGGTGATGTAAATGTCAGGTCAAAGTAATAACCATTTTCCATGGAATCACGTACTTGGTTTTGCCCTATCCATTTTTCTTACTGTATTAGCAGTGTGGATTGCCCTTTACACAAGTCTTTCTGTTACTGCAGTGATCTGGATTATTGTAGGATTGGCAGTGCTACAAGCTCTCGTTCAGCTCTTTATGTTTATGCACGTCCGTGAAGGAGAAGGACGCATTCAGACAACCACGATGTACTACAGTGCAGGTATTGGGATTATTATTGTATTTGGCACGATTTGGGTTATCCAGTCGATTATGTCAGGTTCCATGCCAATGTAATATTCAATCAGACTATAGCTGAGGCTGCCGCATACAACGCGGCAGCCTCATTTATTGGGTGGGAAAGCTCTTTAGTTGTTGTATAAGAGGAGAGATGAAAAATTCCCGCAAAAAAAACAGCTGCTTCCAAGCAGCTGTTTTTGTTCTATTATTGAGGTTCTTTCTTAGCTTTTGACTTATCTCCATCCATTTCTAATACTCTGGAGAGCATATTAGGTGCAGCACTGATTCTTTTACGGATCTTAACATCTTTGTAAAGAACGAGGTACATAGCATAATGAGCTAAGATTATATTGGCTGCAAATAATGTTAAGAGTGCCCTATAAGCAAAGGCTCCGACTTCTAATGCCCCGAACTCAATTACAAAATAAGCCCACATTGCTACGATAAAAGGCATTTGGACAATAGCAAGTTTGCGATGGTCCATCCATAGAAACAGCGGAGTCATACTCGCCAGTAATACATACACCAAAATAACATCCATCTGAACTCACTCCTCTTAAGCAGAATATGTTAACGCTTTCACTGCTTTGGAAAATTTTTTAAACGAATTGTGAATAATTTGTGAACGTTTCTTGAGATTATTATAACAATTTACTGAAAATTTAAAAAGAGTTTTTTGTCTATTTTTTCTTTATTTTTATGATACTCTTCGACAGGCGTACTATACGTATTTTAAGAGCAGCCTGATATTTTTTCATCTTGACCTATATATCTCACTATACCCAATATGTGGGAGGTAAAAACATACGGAGCAAACGGGTTAGGATTTGTACAGGAAAGGGAAGAGATGAATATATTATATTCCAGTAGATATGGAGGAGTTCCTGAATGCCGGTCAACCCGTTAATTCAATTAATGCTGCATAAGATGAAAGAGAATCCCATGCCTCCCTTAAGCGAAGTCACACCAGAAGAATACCGGGAAAGAGAAAGGAAAATCATGAGTGTGCCACAGCCTGAAGAAAAAGTGCAAGCTGTGGATGATTGCCAGCTGGAACTTGATGGCAGAGCTATTCAGATTAGAGTTTATACTCCTTTAGGAGGAAACAAACCATACCCTTGCCTTGTGTATTACCATGGCGGCGGCTGGGTGCTGGGAAGTCTGGATACCCATGACATTGTTTGCAAATTTTTCGCGAGTGAATGTAATTGCAAAGTCATTTCTGTTGATTATCGATTAGCACCTGAAAATAAATTTCCTGCTGCAGTTAGAGATGCCTATGAATCCTTTGAAAAAATCTATGAGGACGCCGAACATTACGGAATAAGAAGGGATTCCATGGCGGTAGGCGGTGATAGTGCAGGAGGAAACCTTGCCGCTGTAACAGCCATCTGGGCGAAAGAAAATTCAGGTCCTCCCATTCGTCATCAATTGCTCATTTATCCATCGACCGGATTTAAAGAGGAATCGGATTCTCTCATCGAAAATGCTCAAGGATTCCTGTTGACTACAGAAATGATGCATTGGTTTAGAGAGCATTATTTTTATGATACTGAAGATTTGAATCATCCGCACGCTTCACCGATTTTTTACGAAGATAAAACCGGTCTGCCTCCAGCAACCATACTGACCGCTCAGTATGATCCACTGCGCGACGCGGGAAAGGCATATGCAGATGAATTGAGAGAAGCAGGGGTAAAGGTGAATTATCAGAATTTTGAAGGGCTGATTCATGGATTTGCCAACTTTATCGGTCTCGTACCAGAAGCGAAAAGGGCATTGTCACAGGCGGCTGTTTTCTTAAACCACTCTTTTCAAGAAGGCTGAAGCAAAAAAATGACCAGGAAAATATTAATGTAAGCGTTTTATTATAAAGAAAGTTCCTTATTTTCTGAATACTTATTGCGAAGCGCTGCACAAATTAGTATCATCATTGTAAGCCTGTATTAAATTCGATATTTTTCGATAATAGACGCAAGGATATGGACAGAAAGGATGAAGATTGATGGAATCCAAAAAAGATCTCAGGATTCGCAGTAAAGTAATTAGTGAAGGGGTAAATCGAGTTCCGAACAGATCTATGCTCAGAGCTGTCGGATTTACGGATGAAGATTTTAAAAAGCCGATGATCGGCGTGGCTAGCACGTGGAGTGAAGTTACTCCATGTAATGTACATATCGATCGTTTGGCACGGGAAGCGAAAAACGGAGCAAAGAACAATGGCGGCTCTCCGCTCATTTTTAATACCATTACAGTCTCTGACGGAATTGCAATGGGCCATGAAGGGATGTTCTATTCCTTACCCAGCCGGGAAATCATCGCGGATTCTATTGAGACCGTTACGAACGCCGAGCGCTTAGATGGAGTTGTCGCAATTGGCGGTTGTGATAAAACGACACCAGGCTGTCTGATAGCCTTGGGGCGTATGAACATTCCATCCGTTTATATATACGGAGGTACCATTCAGCCCGGGAAGTTGAATGGAAAGGATATCGATATTGTCTCCTCATTTGAAGCAGTAGGTCAGTATCAGGCTGGAAATATTAACGATGAAGAACTCCACCAAGTCGAGTGCCACGCTTGTCCTGGAGCAGGTGCCTGTGGAGGGATGTACACAGCCAATACGATGGCTTCTGCAGTGGAAGCACTTGGAATGAGTATTCCCGGCTCTTCTTCCACACCGGCGGTGAATGATTACAAAGAACAGGAGTGCCGCCAAGCTGGAGAAATGGTGGTAGAACTATTAGAAAAAGGAATTTATCCGCGCGACATTATGACTAAGAAAGCTTTTGAAAACGCAATTACAGTCGTTATGGCTCTAGGCGGGTCCACAAATGCTTTTCTGCACCTTACAGCAATGGCACATTCAGCAGGAGTGGATGTAACTCTTGAAGATTTTGAAGTAATACGTCAGCGCGTTCCATATATTGCAGATATGAAACCAAGCGGTAAATATGTCATGCAGGACTTGTACGAGGCTGGTGGTGTGCCAGCTGTGATGAAATTGTTATTAGAGCATGATTTGCTTCATGGAGACTGTTTGACGGTAACAGGGAAAACAGTGGCTGAAAACCTTGCCGATGCTCCATCTTTAAAAGAGGGCCAAAAAGTGATTCATCCCATTGATGATCCTATTAAGCCTATTGGCTCGTTAGTGCTTCTAAAAGGAAACCTTGCTCCTGAAGGGGCTGTCGCCAAAATGTCCGGACAAAAAATTTCAAGTTTTGAAGGGCCTGCACGTGTTTATGATAGTGAGGCAGAAGCTGCCGAGGCGATCGAAGCCAACGAAATTAAAGAAGGAGATGTCCTCGTCATAAGAAATGTCGGCCCGAAAGGCGGCCCAGGAATGCCGGAGATGCTTTCGATTACAGCGATGATCGTAGGGAAAGGGCTGAACGGAAAAGTAGCTCTGCTTACAGATGGCCGTTTTTCCGGGGGGTCCCATGGGTTTGTAATTGGACATATTGCTCCTGAAGCTTTTGTCGGCGGCCCGATTGGCTTACTCCAAAATGGAGACATGGTTAAAATTGATAGTAATACGCAGCAAATCAACTTTGATGTTTCTGAAGAGGAGATTGAGAACCGCAAGCAGAAGTGGCAGCAGCCGGAACCTAAATTTAAATCAGGAATATTGGCTAAATATGCAAGACTTGTTTCTTCTTCCGCAAAAGGAGCCGTTACCGACTTAGAGTTGGATTAGAAGATATATGGAGCTTCCTCTTTTTTAGAGGAAGCTCTTTATTTATCTCTAAGTTAGTAAAGCTCGTTTGCTCAAAAGCTATAATAAATGGGAGAGAAAATTAATAACGGGAGGGAATACTATGACTACCATTGGGTTTATAAGACACGGAAGTACTTTTTGGAATAAAATTGGAAGAGCTCAAGGATCGATGAATATTCCATTAGATGATGAGGGGAAAGATCACGCTTGTTTACTTGCAAATAGGCTTAAAGGTGAGAAATGGGAATATCTGATTTCCAGTGATTTATTAAGAGCCGTCCAAACAGCTGAAATTATCGCTGAACTTAACCCTCACCTTTCTTTAATACAGGACAAGCGCCTAAGGGAAATTGATGGGGGAAAGATCGAAGGTACGACAGAAGAAGAGAGAGTACAACGGTGGGGAAAGGATTGGAGAACATTGGATCTGGGGAGGGAAGATACAAGTTCAGTAGTGGAGAGGGGGATGGATTGCATCAATGATTGGATTGAAAAATACCCGGGGAAGAATGTATTGTTCGTTACACATGGAGGTATGATTAAACAACTTTTAACAGCTATGGGGGTTGACTCCATAGGTAAGTCGCCTTTAATGAATACTTCGATAACGTGTGTCTCCAGGAAAAATGATAAATACGTTTGTGAATTATATAATTGCACGATGCACCTGTCTAATTAAAAAAACTGCCGGGTCCACCCCCGGCAGACTGTCAAGTTTAAGACGATTGTTTCGTGTAATTTAAGTCCCAAATCACTCCAAAAGGGTCTTTTACTTTTGCGTAGATGGCTCCCCAGAAGGTATCTTGAAGCTCCATAACAGCGCTGCCTTCTTCTGTAAAACGGTCATAAAGCTCTTGAATTTCTTCTTGACTGTCAAGTTCCAGAGCAAGAGAGATTTGATTGCCGGGACTAACCTGCTGCCCGGGAAATGAATCAGAAACCATCAATAATAATCCTTCATACTTCAACCGGGCGTGCATAATATGGTCCGAAGCTTCCTCGGGTGTCTCAAAATCAGCTTCTCCAAAAGTTTGGAGCCCTTGAATTTCTCCATGAAATACATTTCTGTAATATTCAAGTGCTTGTCTTGCTTGACCGCTGAAAGTCAGATAAGGGGTTGCCTGGTGCTTCATTCTACCACTCCTTTAAGTTTAATCATCTATATTCTAAACTAGTCTGCCAATAAAAACAAGAACAAATGTTCTTATTAGCTTGTAGATAAGCCCCATGGATTTTTTTATAAGCTGTTTTTTTATGCCCCCACTGAAGGACAGAAATTTACGAAAAAGACTCTCCTCCAACTAGCTGGACTTCGCTAGTTGGAGGAGAGTCTTTTTCATGTTTTGACAGGCAGCGGTCAATAACGCCTGTTCCCGAACATTTTCCTGTCTGCGCAAATGGCAATAGCGCAGCCCATGCCGTTCTTTTGTATCTGCGAAGCAGCGCTCCACTTTCTCTTTTCTCATTCTATAAATCCATTCTCCCGATATAAATAATCACTCTTCGGATCGGTCTCATTCCCTTTCACTTCTTTGGTTTCTGGCACAAGTTCATCAATCGTTACGATTTCCAATTCATTTTGCCGTTCTTTTCTGGAATGAAACAAAACAGTCACCGCCTTAAACAAGTGTTACTGATAGTGTAACAAATTAACGCGGTAAAAATTGAAAGCAAATAAAAACTGCCGAGAAACGTTTTCGACAGTTTGACAAGAACGTTTGTACTTGTTTTTATTTATTATTCATGGATGCTGTGAAGTTATGGTTCCATTCTTCTGCTTTTAGTAATGCTTTTGAATCTAAAAGAATTTCTCCAGGTTTAACGGCTTCGCCAATGATATAATCTTCAAACTTCATGTGAACGAAATCAAAAATGTAGCTGAACTGCTGGATTAATGGAAGTCCTGTAATCTTTGGATTCGTACCTCCGGTAAGCACTACATACGCTGTTTTTTTACTCAGCTCTTCTTTCATATGATAGCGGCTGTCCCGTAAATATTGGGACCACCTGTCAATAAAGACTTTCATTTGTCCTGACATTCCAAACCAGTAAATCGGAGTAGCGAAAATAAGGATATCATGAGAAAGAACCTCTTGAAGAATCTTCTCATAATCATCATGGACGGGAGTAAATCCTTCTATGCTGTGCCTTTTATCTGAAATGGGTTGGATAGTATGATGAGATAAGGTTATGGAAGTATAGTCTATCCCTTGCATGATTTGTTTCACCAGGGCTTCTGTATTTCCTTCTTCGCGTGAACTTCCAAGCAATGTAAGAATTTTCATGTCATTTCTCCTTTTCAATCTGTGAATGAAGATAAGTATATCATTGTTTATGATATCGGAGTTATTTATAATTATTAATAATTAGTATCAAAATTTTTGATGGAGGGAATACATGGATCTATCCTATCTTTATACGTTCAAGGAAGTTGTAAAATGGGGGAGTTATACACGAACTGGTATTGAATTAGGATATGCTCAGTCGAGCGTTACCACGCAGATTAGGAAGCTTGAAGAATATTATCAAGTGAGGTTGTTTGAAAGATCCGGTCAGAAAATGGAGCTGACGCAAGCTGGAGAACACCTCTATTATTATGTACATCAAGTTACTCAGTTGATGGATGAAGCGAGAGTAAGAATAACACGTGGTGTGCAGGCAAGAGGTACTTTAAGGATTGGAACAGTAGAATCACTGGCTGCTTATTTTATCACTCCTCATGTAAAAAAACTAAAAAACGACCACCCGGATTTAAGGATTCAGCTGGAATCAGGCATTTGCCCAAATTTGAAAAAAGGGGTGCTGAACGGGGAACGGGATTTGGTGGTGATGCTTGATGAGATCAATGAACATCCTGCACTACAGGCTATTCCGCTTAAAAAAGAAGAAATGCTCATGGTAGTACACCCCAATCATCGTTTTGCAAAAGAGCGCTATATTGATATGGAACATCTGCAAGAAGAAACTTTGATTTTAACAGAGAAGGGTTGTTCCTATCGCGTGATGTTTGAAAGGATGTTGAAAAATTATGGAGTTGAGTCTAAATCCGTGCTCACTTTTACAAGTCTGGAAGCGATAAAACAATGTGTCATCGATGAATTAGGAGTAGCGGTACTTCCGGAGATGGCAGTTAGAAAAGAAATAGACAGGGGGCAGCTCATACCAGTTCGATTCGAAAAAGAACACATGAGCTTGATGATCCAAATCCTGTATTTAAAGAAAAAGTGGCTTTCGCCCGCGATAAAGCAATTTATCGAATTCTTAAGCGAAGAGAATTTACGAAGTTCCCAATAATAAATACTGATTCTTATCAAAAAAATTGATTCTTTACTTCTCGTATCCAGCTTTAGTGAAAGGTTTTTACGATACGTCCTAGTGGTAATACAATAGGTAAATGCAATAAGGGGAGGAAATCATGATGACTAGGACTACACTTGGAAAATCTGAAATCCCGGTGAACCCAATTGGCTTAGGAACAAATGCTGTGGGAGGACATAACATCTATCCTAACCTTGATGAAGAGGCAGGAAAGCAGGTGGTACGAACTGCGTTGGAAAACGGAATGAACCTGTTGGATACCGCATATATATACGGACCTGAACGCTCAGAGGAACTAGTAGGACAGGTAGTAAAAGAATATGGAAATCGTGAAGATGTGGTAATTGCAACGAAAGGCGCACACCGGTTTGTGGGGGAAGATGTAGTATTTAACAACGCTCCATCTTTTTTAAAAGAGTGTGTTGAGCAAAGCCTGCAAAGACTTCAAACTGATTACATCGATTTATTTTACATCCATTTTCCAGATAACGAAACTCCGAAAGATGAAGCGGTAGGCGCGTTAAAACAACTGAAAGATGAAGGGAAAATAAGGTCTATAGGAGTTTCTAACTTTTCTATTGACCAGTTAAAAGAAGCTAATAAAGATGGGTTTGTGGATGTGCTTCAATCCGAGTACAATCTGTTCAAGAGGCAGGCGGAAGAGGAGTTGCTGCCATATACAGCAGAGCACCAAATTTCCTTCGTTCCTTACTTTCCTTTAGCCTCTGGATTGCTGTCTGGTAAATATAATGAAAATTCCTCGTTTGATGATATAAGAGCAAACAGCCCTTTGTTCCAAGGAGAAGCATTCAAAAAGAATTTAGAAAAGGTAGAACAACTCAGAGACATTTCAAATTCCCAGGGAGTGGATATTCCACATGTGGTGCTTGCCTGGTATTTAAATCAGCCATCGATTGACGCTGTGATTCCTGGTGCGAAAAGGAGAGAGCAAGTGGTCGACAATTTAAAAACGCTGGAAGTCGAGTTATCTAAAGATGAATTTAAACAAATTCACGAAATCTTTTCTTAAAATGAAGATGTGAAAAATAGTATGGATGCCGTAACACTTGAAAAAAGTGATACGGCATCTTTTTTTTGGACCTGTACTAAATTGTTTAATAACTTCCTGCAAAAGCAGGCTGTGCAATGAAATGAAAATCTGATGTGGACTGTGAAGTTAAAGGGATCTTACTGTGATCAGTAAAAAAATAAAATAAAATTTCAAAAAAGATGTTGCATTTTAGTTCTTCACCTCGTAGACTGTGTTATAACAGTTAAACAAAAACATAACTGTTATAACAAAGGAGGGGAATCTATGAAAACAAAAGAAAAGGAACAGAAGGTGGCTGTGCCATGTCCTCAATGTGGCAGCGAAATGGAAGTCATGAAGTATTCCTATATAATGGAATGTGATCACTGCCTATCCAAAAGGCAGGAATAATTTTTTGATTTAACTGTTATATAATAGTTTGGTTTATTTTGTTTTATTATAATACAGGGTGGTGAAAAGATGGAAACCCAACAACGTCATAGTTTGAAGGTCGAGGGGGAGGTGCTTCCCCAACACGAAGAGATATTGACGAAAGAAGCTTTGGACTTTTTAGGGAAGCTTCATTATCAATTTGAGCAAAGAAGAAGAGAGCTGTTATATAAAAGGGAAGACATTCAAAAAGAGATAGCTTCAGGGAAAAGACCGAATTTTCTAAAGGAAACTGAACAGATTCGAAAAGACAATTGGACGATTGCGGATCTCCCGGAAGATCTTCTGGATAGGCGGGTAGAAATCACTGGTCCAGTTGATCGGAAGATGGTTATTAATGGATTAAATTCTGGAGCTAAAGTATTTATGGCAGATTTTGAAGATGCCAACTCGCCTACTTGGAAAAATACGATTCAAGGACAACTGAATCTTCGAGATGCGGTAAACAAAACGATTTCTTTTACAAATGAAAAGGGCAGAGAGTACCGCTTGAATGATGAGCAAGCCGTTCTCATAGTGAGACCAAGAGGGTGGCATTTGGAAGAAAAGCATATCACTTATCGAGGAAGTCCTGTGTCTGCCAGTCTCATAGACTTTGGTCTTTACTTTTTTCACAATGCGGAGCAATTAATAAAAAACGGTACCGGTCCTTATTTTTACCTGCCGAAGATTGAAAATCATCAGGAAGCGAAGCTGTGGAATGACATATTCATTTACGCACAGGATTATCTTGGGATCCGTCGCGGTACAATTAAAGCCACTGTTTTGTTGGAAACTATTCTAGCAGCATTTGAAATGGATGAAATCCTTTATGAATTAAAAGAACACTCTGCCGGCTTGAATTGTGGGCGATGGGATTATATATTCAGCTATTTAAAGAAATTTCGTCATGATCCTGCAATGATTTTGCCGGATCGTTCTCAAGTCACCATGGTTGTTCCATTTATGAGAGCTTATTCATTACTGACTATTCAAACCTGTCATAAACGGAATGCCCCGGCAATCGGCGGGATGGCAGCGCAAATCCCTCGAAACGACGATCCAAAGAAAAATGAAGAGGCATTTAACAAAGTAAAAGCAGACAAGGAAAGAGAAGTTACCGATGGACATGACGGAACTTGGGTAGCTCATCCAGGCATGGTATCTACTGCAATGGAAGTCTTTAATAAAGAGATGACTGCTCCCAACCAAATTCATATTAAACGGGAGGACGTTCAAGTAAGCGAAGAAGATTTACTTGAAATTCCTGACGGGGAAATCACGGAACAAGGATTGAGGACAAATATTAATGTAGGCATCCGCTACTTAGCTTCATGGTTAAGTGGGAAAGGAGCGGCACCTATTTATCATTTAATGGAGGACGCAGCAACTGCTGAAATATCAAGAGCCCAAATCTGGCATTGGATCCGCCATCCAGGAGGAAAGCTTGAGGACGGCCGCAAAATAACTATTCATCTCGTTGAGAAGCTTAGAAGGGAAGAAATGGAGAAGATAAAACGCGAATTAGGAGAAGAAACTTTTGAGAGAGGAAATTATAAATTAGCTTCACAATTATTTGATGACTTTGTTCAAGAAGACACATTTTCTGAATTTCTAACTTTAAAAGCTTACGAACATCTTAATTAAGGGGGAAGGACGTTGAATAGAAACCGAATAGAGAAACTGCGTAATGAATGGAGCGAAAACAGCAGGTGGCAAGACGTGACACGTCCGTATGAGGCAGAAGATGTTATTCGTTTAAGAGGATCGCTTGACATCGAATATACACTGGCAGAAAGAGGAGCCAACAAGCTTTGGAAGCTGTTAAATGAAGAAGATTATATCCATGCATTAGGTGCATTAACAGGAAACCAGGCGATACAGCAGGTGAAAGCAGGTTTGAAAGCCATTTATTTGAGTGGCTGGCAGGTGGCTGCAGATGCTAATCTATCTGGACATATGTATCCCGATCAAAGCCTATATCCGTCGAACAGTGTTCCACAGGTTGTCAAAAAAATCAATCAAGCTTTGCAAAGAGCAGATCAAATTCATCATGTTGAAGATACAGATGAAATCGATTGGTTCGCTCCCATTGTAGCAGATGCTGAGGCAGGATTTGGAGGACAGCTTAACGTATTTGAACTGATGAAATCTATGATTGAAGCTGGAGCTTCTGCCGTGCATTTTGAGGACCAGTTATCCTCGGAGAAAAAGTGCGGGCATTTAGGCGGTAAAGTACTGCTTCCAACGTATACAGCTGTGCGTAATTTAATTTCTGCAAGACTTGCCGCTGATGTTATGGGAGTTCCTACTTTAATTATTGGAAGAACGGATGCGAACGCTGCAAATTTAATTACGAGTGATTTTGATTCGTCAGATTCAGTATTTCTTACAGGCGAACGCACGGCGGAAGGATTTTACAAAACAAAGGCAGGAATTGATCAGGCAATTGCAAGGGGATTGGCATATGCACCGTACGCAGACTTGATATGGTGTGAAACCGCAGAGCCAAACTTAGAAGAAGCGGAGAAGTTTGCGGAGGCAATTCATCAACAATATCCAAATAAACTGCTCGCTTATAATTGCTCCCCTTCATTCAACTGGAAGAAAAAATTAAGTAATGAACAAATCACTTCTTTTCAACAAGAGCTTGCAAAAATGGGATACAAATTCCAATTTGTCACGTTAGCGGGATTTCACTCTTTAAACCATGGCATGTTTGAACTTGCCAGACAATACAAAAAACGTGGGATGGAGGCGTATTCTGAGCTTCAACAGGCAGAATTCGCTAATGAAGCATTCGGCTATACAGCCACTAGACACCAGCGAGAAGTTGGCACAGGTTACTTTGATGAGGTAGCACAGGTTGTTTCCGGCGGTGCTTCTTCTACTACTGCACTTAAGGGATCTACGGAAACAGCTCAATTTACTAATGACCGCATTACTCAATCATAGAAAATAACAATACTGCTGACCAGGCATGTAGAGAATAATGACGTTCTCTGCATGCTTCTTTTATATCTAAAAAATACAATAATAAAAAGGGATGTTCCATCAGGTACTGTTTAATTTGTTCACACCTTTGGGCGCAGATTAATACATTAAGATATCAGGCTCAGGAGTGAGTACAGAGCAGGAGTGATATCATGGCCGCCATTACTGGAGAGGAATATAAACGCAGAATTAATGCTCTTCACACAGACATTTGGGTCAGTGGTGAAAAAGTAGACGGGCGAATATCGGAACATCCCGCCTTTAAGGGAGTTATGAACAGCCAGGCAGAGCTTTACGATCTACAGCATTCTAATGATTTTATGACATTTGAATGCGAACTTACAAAGACAAAGATAGGAACATCTTTTTTAATTCCCAAGTGTAAAGAGGAATTAATACTACGGAGGAAGATGATCCAAAGCTGGGCAAGACATACAGGTGGGTTAATGGGTCGGAGTCCAGATTATATGAACACCGTGCTGGCGGCTTTTGCTGCTTCAACTGAAATATTAAAAGGAAAACCAAATTGTTTTCCTGACCGGCTTGAGAAGTTTTATTATGATGCGAGGGAAAAGGATCTATCATTTACGCATACGTTTGTGAATCCCCAAAATAATCGGGCGAAATATTCGTTTTTCAAAGAAGATGTAACAAATGCACGGATTGTAAAGCGGATCGAAGAAGGTATCGTAATAAAAGGAGCAAAACTGCTGGCTACCCAGGGTGGAATAACGGATGAAATTATTGTCTTTTCTGCCCCTGGTGTAACGGATAATGAGTTTGCATATGCTTTTTCCATTCCAAGCGATACACCGGGATTGAAGTTTATATGCCGGGAACCTTTTTCGAAAGAATCTTCTCATTATAATGCACCCTTGAGTTCACGCTTCGAAGAGCTTGACGCAGTCGTAGTATTCAATGATGTCCTGGTCCCTTGGGAGCGAGTATTTTTTTATGACAATATAAGAGTGGCTAATGAATTTTATGCAAAGAGCAAATTCATTCCTTTTACTTTGCATCAAATTGTTTCCAGGCAGGTAGTCAAGGCAGAACTTGTATTAGGAATCGCTCAGCTTATCGTAGATACCATTAACATAGGAGAGTATCAGCATGTTCAAGGAAAAGTAACGGAAATTATCAAGGGATTAGAATCATTAAAAGCGCTGCTTATCATATCAGAACAAGAAGCGGTTATCGATGATAAAGGCATTTGCATTCCTTCACGAGCTCCTCTTTATATTGCAGTCCATACCTTTCAAGAAATTTATCCAAGGTTTATGGAGATTCTTCAGCTTCTTGGTGCGAGTGGAATCGTTACAATTCCGACTGAAAAAGATTTCAATAGTTCGATTAAAGAAGATCTAAACCACTATCTTCAAGCTGGAGATAAAAAAGGAGAAGAAAAGGTCCGCCTTTTCAGACTCGCGTGGGATTTATGCCTGAGTTCCTTTGGCGGAAGACAAACATTGTATGAGCGTTTCTTTTTTGGAGATCCTATCCGTGTTTCCCAAAGTATTTACAATGCGTACGATAAAAGCACGTCAATCCAACAAGCAGAGCAATTCATAAAAGCTGAATCATAAGACTCAGCTTTTTTTAACGCTTATTGCTTTTTTTGGCTCTCTGCTCTAATTGGGATTTTGGCTGTTGATCAGCAACGTCTTCGGTTAAACCTTGAGGATTAACAGTCGAATGATTTTTTCTTTTGTCTGCATTGCTTTTTTTGCTCATCGGTTAAACACCTCCGATGATTAGTGTGGCTGAGAATTCAACAAACTATCCAGTCTAGGTTCTGCTTTTTCTTTTTAACAAAATCCACGCCATTATATTGGCAAGAAAGAAAAGAGGGTTCCCCTGAATATTGCCGTGTAATATCTCTTCTTGTAAAGGCATGGATCCATAATATTCATTTTGGGTTTGCCGTTTCTCTACTCGTTCTTTTTGTACAGCCTTTAAATAACGGTATTGTATCGGAACCAACAGGCAGCTAAGTAGTACATACATTCCGATTGCTCCTAGAATAATGGACATGATTAACCCTCCTTATGGTACTTTTTTATATACGTAAAGGAAGGAGGAAACGTTTCGTGCATTACGAGCGAATGTTTCTTTTCAATTTGCAGAAGCTAATGGACAAGAGGAGGAATGAAAAATGACTAAAAAAAGCAGGCAGGAGTATACAGAACAGGAATATTCCGAGGTTGATCAAGCGGGGCTTAATATTACCCGCGAACAAGTTTCAGATACGCTTGCAGAAGGTACTTTTGATGCCAAAGTGGACGAAGTCGATGGGAACGGTGCTTTAAAAACGCACCGGGGAGAATCAATTTCCCAAACTGGGTACGCGCAAAATAAGAGAAGAGGGACAGGTAATGAGCAGAAGAAATAAAATACTTGTTCCCGAAGCAAGAGAAGGACTCGACAAACTTAAAGCAGAGCTTACGAAGCAGTCTTCGCCGGAAAACGCCAAATATGAAATTGCCAACCAAAAAGGAATTCCTTTAAACGAAGGATACAATGGTCAGTTAACTTCTAAGCAGGCAGGAGAAATAGGCGGTAACATTGGTGGAAGTATGGTAAGAGAATTAATCAGGCGAGCTGAACAACAATTGAAGGACAATCAATAACAAGAAGAACCCGAACTACTTCGGGTTCTTTTTTTACTATAGTAAATCGTTGTTTTAATCTTGTAAGAAATGGGAAAGGAAATAACAGAAAGGAAAGGTGATCAATCAATGAGTACCCATCGTTTAAGTGAAGTAGAAGTTGGAAAAAATTATTCTGCTAAAGAATTAGATAGTTTTGTGTCTACAACAGATGTGGTTCTATTATCAAATAATGATTCCCATCTATTCACAGAACCTGAGAGAGAATATAAAGTGACCCAATCCTTTGATGGTTTTTTTGAACATTCATCTGAAGACGGAGAAAAATATTTCCGGGAAAAGAAAGCGATCGTTGTAGAAAAAGTATAATTATGAAAGGAGTCCTGTTTAAGGCTCCTTTTTAATTTTAAATACAACAGTTTATTCATGATATACTGGGGATAAGCCTTCGCTAAAGGAGAGGATTCCCTTGTTTAAAAAAATTGCTTCCGATGCTTTGGGATTAAGTGATGTCGGCAGTGTAATAAAGCCGGAAGACTATGATAAGGTGGATGCTGACGATTACGTCATGCACGAAGATGATGAGAAGATTTATTTTCTTATCAAGTCAAAAGCAGATGAATATTGCTTTACAAATAAAGCATTGATTCACGTGGACGGAGAAAGTGCAGCAAGTAAAAAGCGGACTCTCCGCCGATATCCTTATCGAAACCATCACTTTACAAATATTGAACTGGAAACAGCGGGAACGATAGATTTAGACGTCGAAATAAAATTCCAGCTCGGCAACACCTTATTTGATATAGAAGTTCACAAAAAATTTATCGAAGAGCTGAAGGACCTGTATAAAAGCCTGCTGAAGATTGCAGAAATTACGGAAGAAAATCAAATTTTTAACGAATATGCGAAGGATAGTTTACAGTATGCTTCCACCACTTTACAAAGCAGCAGAAGTCATGAAACAAAGCTGTCGGAAGAATTTCATCAAATCAACGAGTCAGCTTTTGACTGGTTGGTAAAAACCAAGGCGGAGTACCATACGAAGGATTTTGGTCCTATCTTTGACCTGTTTATTCATAACTGACTTTTAAACCACCAATGTTCTTGGTGGTTTTTTTATTTTTGTGAAGAATAGTAATGAATTCTGAGCAAATAATAAGCATGTCTAACGACAAAGGAGGGACTTCCAAATGGGAAGAGATGAACACCGTCATTCAAAAGGTAAGAATAAACGTAAATTACCCCAGACCCCTAAGAACTTAAAAAGGGACGGCATTGACGTGGAGTTCTCATCACAGCTGGCAGACGAAGAGGATTGGAAAGCCGTAGAGAGAGCACAGGCTGCGGATCTTCGAGCACACAGCAAGATGAATAAAGAAGAAAGATAACCCCCCTTAATATTCCATCTCAGCTAGTCGATACTGGCTGGGATGTTTTAGAAAACACATACAAAATAATTTTTTTGTACAGTTTAAATTGTTTGAACTTAAATTAATTTATGCTATAATACGAAAATGTGTTTAGGTCGAAAGTTGAATACTTAATAATAATACTAAGGAGGAAAACAAATGAAGAGTTTGCGTAAATGGTTGCCTGCTGTATTTCTTGGTACTTTACTCGTATTAGCAGCATGTGGAAATTCTGATTCTGGCGACTCAAGCAGTGGAGATGAAGGTGGTTCCGAAGGCGGCGATAAAGGTACAGTCAGCATCGGTATGAATAACTGGGCAGAAAACGTAGCCGTTTCAAACATGTGGAAATTGATTCTTGAAGATAAAGGGTATACGGTAAACTTGAAAAAAGTAGAAAAAGGATTCTTATATGAAGCTCTTTCTTCCGGAGATTTGGATATCGGAATGGAAATCTGGCTTCCTAACACAGATAAGCCGTTCTACGAAAAATATAAAGATGATATTGATTGGCGTGAAGATTGGTATAAAGGTACACAACTTGGATTAGTTGTTCCTACTTATATGAAGGATGTAAATTCTATAGAAGACCTAAATAGCAGTGATCAATTCAAGGATAAAAGGATTGTTGGAATTGACGCAGGCGCAAGTATTATGTCACTTACTGACAAAACAATTAAAGAATACGGCCTAGACTACGAATTGGCTGCGTCCTCTGGTCCGACAATGACGACAGAATTGAAAAATGCGATTGAAGATGAAGAGCCAATTGTGGTTACCCTTTGGAAGCCACACTGGGCTTTCGCTGAAATGGATCTTAAATTCTTAGAAGACCCTAAAAATGTGTTTGGTGACAAAGAAAACATTTCTTATGCAGCAAGAAAAGGATTGGAAAAAGACAATCCAGAAGTTGTTAAATGGTTCGATAACTTTATGATGAATGATGATCAACTAGGGAGCCTGATGGCTGATGTGAATGAAGCTGATTCTGCTGAGGAAGGTGCTCAGAAGTGGATCGACGAACATCAGGACCTTATTGATGAATGGACAAAATAAATAAGATAACACAAAAGCCTGTTCTTAATTGAACAGGCTTTTGTTTTTTGAATTTTTTTAAAATCAGGATAAAAGTAGTATAATAAATGGATAATTATTGAACATAAGGGGAATTTTGCTTGCTCAAGCAAATGGAAAAAGCTAAAGATAGAATTGCCCGAGTGATCATCGGGAAGGACTTTGAAATTGAACTCCTGTTTACGGCATTGCTTGCCGATGGACATGTGTTATTAGAAAGTGTACCTGGATCAGGCAAGACTAAGTTGGCAAAAAGTTTTGCTAAGGTGATCCATGGGGCCTTTAATAGGATTCAATTTACTCCGGATGTCCTTCCTAGTGATGTTACAGGAATCCAGTACTATAATCCTAAAACCCAGGAATTTCAACTGAGATCTGGTCCGGTTATGACAAACATTCTTTTGGTGGATGAAATAAATCGTGCCACTCCCAAGACCCAATCGAGTCTGCTTGAGGTGATGGAAGAAAAACAAACGACAGTAGATGGAGATACGCTCCACATTACACCTCCCTTCTGTGTCCTTGCTACTCAGAATCCTGTAGAGGGAAGTCAAGGAACATTTCCGCTGCCGGAAGCTCAGCTGGATAGGTTCTTGTTCAAAATTGATATGGGCTATCCTGAGTTAGAGGAGGAAAAAAGAATATTACAAACCTACAGACAGCATGATCCTTTACAGGAATTAGAGGCTGTTCTTTCGCTAGAGGAGGTATTGCATTTAAAAAAATCTGTCCAGAATATTACTGTTTCTGAAGCAGCTGTAGATTACCTATTGGCCATCATTCACGAAACAAGGAAAAATGAAGATGTGGAATTAGGGGTAAGCACACGAGGGGCATTAGCATTAATGAGGGCTTCCCAAGCACAGGCACTGCTCCATGATAGAAACTTTGTCACTCCTCAAGATATAAAAAAATTAGCACCATATGTGATTGAACATCGACTTGTCCTCTCGATAGAAGGTACTTTTCGGAAGACGAAGAAACAGGTGCTCGAGGAAATTATGAATGAAGTCCAAGTTCCTGTTGAAGAAGGCGGTGTTCGATGACTCAATGGGAAAGTTCATCAAGCTTCAATAATAAGGGGTATGATCTTTTACTGTCCTTGATTGTATTGATGCTCTTTATCACGTTGATCATCCATCAGCAGCTATTATTAGTACCTGCCGGGATGCTTGCTTCGTTTGGAATAGGAAGCTATGTATATGATCGTGTAGCAGGGAAGAAATTGAGCATACATAATCGGAAGCAAACCATCCGTCTGTTTCCAGGGGAGCACTCCAAGATTTATTTTCATTTTTTTAACTACTCACATGTTCCAATTCTAAATGGACGGTTCAGCTTTATTGCAAATGAAATCGTTCATTTGGATGTAGTCGAAACCAGAGATACTCCAAAAGGAAACAGACACGTGATTCCTTTAGCATTTGCAAATAAAGGAAAAGCAAAGGTGAAGGTGCCCTTTACGGCCGGTTCCAGAGGGGTTGTAAAATTCAGCAGTTTACACTATCAATTCCCTCAATTATTAAATTTCTCACAAATTCATTTATTTTTCCTTCCGGACTTTAAAACCCAAATTGTGATTTATCCTTTAATGAAGCCGGTCCATGGTTTGAAAAGGGTTATTCATTTTGCTTATGGCGAACAATATTACCCATATTCACCTCAGGAAGACTTGTTATCCCCTTACGGTACAAGGGACTATGTCATGGCAGATCCCTTTCATAGAGTCCACTGGAAAGCTAGTGCAAAAGTTCAGCAACTGCAAACAAAAGTCTATGAAAGAAAAGTTGATAACAGCTGGACTATTATCGTAAATACAGCTGAAAGGACTAAGCTTGGCAATCTTCATGTCAGCAATAACCTTGAGAACTTGTTTTCTTATACCGCTTATTTATGCCGATATGCTGAGCATTATAACATCTCCAGGGAAATCTATATTAATTCAAGACACCCTTTTTCGAAGCCCTATTTTCATAAACCGATAGGAAAAGGCAAAGAAGATATGAAAGCTGCTTTAGAACTGCTGGCACGAATTGAAAAAGAACTGCCATTAACCCCTATGGAAAAGCTTCTTCAGCGCTTAATATTGAAGGGGAATATTCAACAAACCGTTATCTTTGTAGGAGAACTGGACCCGGAAATTTCCTTGCATCTTCACTATTTGAAAAAAAGTGGGAAAAAGATTTTTCATGTTTTACCTGAAGGGAATGGGGATGAAGCCTTTATATCGGCGTTAAGTTCATCTAAGGAGGAGGAATAATGGATAGAACGTTTATCGGTACCTCTTTTTATCAATATGCAGGCACACTCCTGATGTACTATTTTTTCTTATATCCTCTAGCTGTTTCACTGAATGGATTCAATTTACCAGCCTCGTCCTATTTGATAATTATCATCGCCAGTTATTTTCTTTATGGGATCAGTCTGCAAAAATCCCGTACTTATCTGCCATTTTTATGGACCATTCCCTGTCTATATTTGGCGGGTCTTTGGCTTGGAATAAATGCGGTGCTGCTTCTCTTTGTTGTCCCTTTTACAGGGTGGAGGTTTGTTATCTATTACAAAAACGACCAATCAAACGATAACAAGCTGCTGCTCATAGTAACTGCAGTGATTGTATTTATTGAACTCGTTCTTTATCCAGATCCTGTACTTATTTTCATGGCAGCACTTCAATACGTGGTATTACTAGTAGGGCATCTGTATTCTCATTATGTGTTAACCCCTAAGCTTATAACAAAAAAGGCAGGTAGTAAGATCGGTGGGTTGGCCGGGGCTGCTATATTCGTGAGCTTTATAGCCATCGTGCTTCTAAAACCGATACGCGTACTGTTAGAAGAAGCATGGAGAACGACCGCTTTCAGCCTGTTATTTTTAATGAAAGGTTCTCTAGGAACCTTAGATAAGCTAGGAATGGATTTTTCAAAAGAATATGAAAATAACGAGGTTAAGGTTTCTTTAGAAGAGGGATGGAAGACAGGGGATATGAGTGTGACGAACGAAGAAAAAATGCAGCAAGTAGCTTCTGCCTTTGAATGGAGCACCGTCTTGATCATTACAACGTGCGCCATTGTTATCCTTTTCCTGCTTGTCCGGATGAAGAAGCGTTCATTAAATGAGAATCTCTCTCCAGCTGCAGCTGAGGTTATTCATACTTCCTTTCTTGAAAGCAAAAGTTTCAGTCTAAGTCATAGTCGTCGATCCAAGAAACCTCATGACCGGATACGGGCAGCCTTTTATGGATTTGAACGATTTGCGTGGAATAAGGGAGTGGGGAGACATGCGAATGAAACTATTGAGGACTGGTTTCATAGAACCGGCCTTCATTCAGATAGAACTAAACTATACCAGAAAGTGAGGTATGGGAGGAAGGATTGACCCAAAAAGAAGTCCAGCAATTTAAGGAAGACATTCGTCTGTTAAAAGAGCAGGTGAAACGAAAATCCAAATAACAATGAAAACATGTTTTGCTAGAAAAGTTTCTAGTTTAGACTCTTCTTTTTCAGGAAACATATTTTGTAGTAACGATTTTAATGTGGAAAAGGAGTCGAGTTGATTATGGATATGTATAAAGTAATAAAACAATTAGAAAGCGTACATTTGGAAAAACCGAACCGAGTATTTTCCATGTATTTAAACACAGATCCATCTGACCCTGAACAACAAGGGGAGAATGGAAAATACACTTAAAAAACGGATTAAATAATTTTGAAACGTACGTACAGGAAGACGGAGATGCTGATGAAAAAAGGAATTTCTGGGCAGTTAAGGAAAAAGTAGAAGATTTCATCGAGCGTAATGAGCAGCATTTTGGTAAGAGTGCCATTCTTTTTGCTACAGCAGACGATACCGTCTGGTTTGCAGAAAGGTTCCAAATGCCTGTAAAAACAGAATTCTTTTGGGAGGAAACTCCTGCACTTAACCAGCTTAAAGAAATATACAATGAATTCCCGAAAACCGGGATCATTTTAACCCAAAAGGAACAAATAAAGTTAATTGATGCAGAGTTGGGGACTTTGAATGATACTCGATTATTTGAGCTGGATCTGGATACACAAAGCTGGAGACTTCACCAAGGTCCGCATGCTGCCCAGCCATCCATGGGTTCAGGAGGGGCAAAATCCTCCAAAAAAGATGAATTTAAAGAGCGTTTCGAAGCTAACCGATATCGGTGGTACAAAAGTGTTGCACCGAAGCTTGATAAACTTGCCAAAGAATACGGTTGGGAACGAATATATCTAGTAGGCGATAAGGAAGAATTAAAAGACCTGCAGGATAATATGAACAAAGAAGCGGATGAAATGATTAATAAAAACCTGCTTGATCACGAAGAAATGCACGTGATAGACGAAGTAATATTCAATTAAAACCTATGTGCGTGTCCACGCTTTATGAAACACCGGAAAATCTCCGGTGTTTTTTATTTACAATCATGGATGGGTGGTGGGTTGTTTTAAAGATATCACAATAATATGATAGAATAGTTTTCAACAAGTTTATTTAGAAATGGAGTTACCCGTGATGTTTATCGTAGATTCTACTGTAGTCGTACCTGAGCATAAAGCTGATGATTTAATAGCAATTTATAAAAAGCGTTCCCGTTTAGTCGATGAGGCACCCGGATTCATCTCTTTTCAATTATTACAAAATGACCGCAAACAGGGTGAACTGACTGTACATTTAGAATGGGAAAACAAAGCATATTATTTGGACTGGGTTCGCAGCAAACAATTTAAGGAAATTCATGAGCTGGAAAAAAGGTACCCGGATGAAGAACTGCAAGGGATCGTCCCTAAAGTAACCAAATATGAGGTTGTAGCATTATGAAAAAGCTCGAAAAAGATACGTTGGTTCATCAAGTGGTTGAAGAAATCTATGTTGCTTATCCAGAGTTATGGGAGCGGTTCGGAAATAATGGAAGAGAAAGAACGGAAGAAGATAATTACCATCATTTAGATCATCTATCTTCCGCATTTGAAATGGAAAGCGCGGATTTCTTTTTAGATTATACAAAATGGCTGAACAATGTTCTTACTTCAAGAGGAGTAGGGACTGGCTTGATTATAGATAATTATGAAAGAATTATACGGCTTCTGAAAAATGCCACATGGGAAAATGACGAGGAACGAACTGCTTTTATTAACTATTTACAAGAGGGGCTTCATACACTACATTCCCTTCAGCGATAAGAGGTGATCAAATTGGATCAAAAGCCGCATTTAACGCTGGCCCAATTCTTTCTGGAAGGAGAAGAGGACTCAGCTTTGGAATATACAAGGGAATTATTAACCTATTCTTCCCGGTTATATGTATACGAAGAAATTATTACGTATGCCATGTATTACATCGGGAACTATGGGAAAAAAATAAGATTTCAGTGGCAGATGAACACCTGGCAACCGCTGTGTGTGACTTTATTTTATCGCAGATCAAATCGGAAGGATTCCTGCCTGCTAAGAACAACCAATTAAAAAGAAAAGCTCTTTTTTTTGGGGTGGAAGAGGAGCAGCACTATATTGGATTGAAAATGGTCTCTGACGCATTTAAAGACCAAGGCTGGAGTGTGCGTTATCTGGGTCCGAGCCTGCCCATCGAACACTCTTTAGTTCAAATAAACAAATTCAGACCTGACGTTATAGGTTTGTCCGCGGCTTTGAGCTACAGACTCTCAACCATTAAGGATGTGATTACGCGCTTTTCCCGTTTAGAGTGGAAGCCGTTAATAATGGTCGGCGGCCGAATGGCCAAAAAATTTGACCTCAGCGGAATGGAAGCTGAAAACGTAATCATCGTGAAGGATCTAAACCATTTAAATACGTGGTTTCAACAGGGAAGGGAAGATATCATGAATGAAACAAGTTGAGTTTGAGTTTCCTCTGCCTTACTTTATCATCAATAAAAACTTTACTATTCACTCTTATTCAAGAGAAGCCGCTCGATTGTTTCAACTTCAGGAAGATTTTTTGCAGATAGTCGACGAAGAAAGCCGGGACAAAGTAAAGGCATGGGTGATCCCGGAAAAAATTCAAACGGAAAGAAACCTTGAAGTGCTTCTTAAACCTTTGAATCAGCTGGATCCCTTTGTCGCAGACCTTTATGTAAACTGGACCAATGACCTTTATGCTCAAGTTGTCGTTGTACCTAAAGATGAACAGGTCAGTAAAGTTGCAAAGTCGCTGGCAAAGCTTCGAACAAGACTGAATGATACAAACTTTGAGTTGCTGGAAGAAAAAGAAAAGCTTGAAAAAGCGGTTCAGCAAAATAATAAACTCTCTGCTCCTTTTATTGAATTAACATCGACTACAGCTGTCGTCCCTTTATTTGGGGACTTAACGTGGGAAAAACTGGACGCTGTGCAGGAGAATCTGCTTGTTGCAGCTCAGCGAAAGGAAAAAGATCGCTTATTGTTTGATTTTACTGCAGTAGGAAATATCAAGAAGGATGGAATCCATGTCTTAATTAGTTTGATGACTGCGTTGTTTTATATGGGGACAGAAGTCACTGTAACCGGAATAACTCCTGTCCAGGTAAAGGAGTTGTATGAAACGAATCTTCCCTCACGGCTTCAATTTATCCATTCTTTAGAATCTGCCATTCAAACCTATTGTACGTAACATAAAATCCTCTTCTTTTCCTTTAGAAGAAGGATTTTTTTATATCAGGAGTCCAATGACTGCAACACCAAGCAGGGTGATAAGAATGGAGCCGAGTAGATAACCAGCAGCCATACCAAGTTTTCCTTGCTTCATAAGGGAAAACGTTTCATAGCTAAATGTAGAATAAGTAGTGTATCCTCCACAAAAACCTGTTCCAAGAAGCAGCCAGAGCCAATTTGGAAGAACTACTTCCTGATGATAGTGAAAAAGGGCACCCAATAATAAGCCTCCAGTAAAGTTGGCTGCTGCAGTTCCCCAAGGAATAATACTTCTTTTATTCAACCTGTTGCCTAGCTCAAATCGTGAGATTGCTCCTGCTATCCCTCCGATAAATACACAAAAAGCTGGGATCATGTAAATCTCCTCCCAGCTGCAAAGCCGCAAGTTGTCATAACAAGGCCTCCTATAATTGTCGTTCCTAAATAAAGCAATGCGAGTCGATATGATTGGTGGAATAATTCATTGCTATCTACAATAAGTGTGGAAAAAGTAGTAAAGGCACCAATTCCCCCTGTCGTGATCGCGGTTTTTATTACAGGAGGGAGAGTAGTATTTTTAGAAAATACTTCATACAAAAAGCTTAAAAGAAAGCATCCAATTAAATTAGCGGATAACGTTCCGGATGGGAAGCTTTCTGCGGTTTGCAGAGCATTGGTCAATAAGAATCGCAAAAGGGCACCTATTCCTCCGCCGATAGCTACGCCCAAATAAACTTCTTTCTTCAACAAAATCCCGCCTTTTTCAATAATGAGATTATTTTATCATTATTATCTATATCTGACTAAAGATGAACATGAAAAATAATCGAAAAACCTCGTTTTTGTCGTTATTTATTCTCCCTTTTGTGGAATAGAAAAGAAAGGGCTCAGACTAGTCTCATTTAAGACAGTCTGATGCTGGAGTAAAAGTTTGGAACAATAGTGGAAAGGATGTTGAAAAATGGAATTAACACTTGAAGTTAATGGTATGAACGGAGAAAAGAGTGAAAAACAGGTAAAAGAAACACTTGAGGCTCTTGAAGGAGTTTATGGTGTGGAAATTGATATTAGCAGCAGGAAGGTAAATGTATCCTTTGATGCAGCATACGTAACCAAAGGACTAATGAAAGAAGCGATTGAATCTCAAGGCTATGAGCCAGTCGGATAATAAAGCAAAGCCCGGTGTGGACCACCGGGCTTTACTATTATTGAACTGTGTATGGAAGTTGTGACTTATACCCATTAAACTGCTGATAAGCCTGCTGGACTTTCATCTGCTCTGCTTGTTCCAGGCTGTACCATCCATTTTTAAACATTAGGTTATAAAGGTTTCTTTGACAATCCTGTGTTTCTTTGAAAATCGTAGCTAGATCCTGATACAGTTCTTGGTTGCTTGCTTCATTTAATGCAATATTATAGGAAGCAGTCATGTATTTTTCGGTCGTAAGCTGGTCGTTAAGAAAATCTCTTTCATTCATCTGAGGAGTTTTTGGGACTGTCGTTTCAGGGTTCTGGATTTTACTGCTTTGCTGATTCATTCGCGTAGGTCCTCCTTAGTTAGGCGCTTGAGCCTGGTTATTTAAGTGTGAAAGAATCTTATTGTAGTGGCGCTGGTGCATTTGACCTGCTTCCTCCAAAGCCGCTTGAATCTCTGGTGTCTGACAGCTTTGCGCAAAAAAATGAGCTTTTTTGCAGGCATTCAAGTTCCAGGAAAGCATATCTGTGAGGTACAGCTGATCTTTCGTAGTAACGACGTTCGGTGCTTGGGCCATAGGCTGAGCCTGTTGCATTTTTCCTTGATTTTGCTGCATGGGTAAACCCCTCCTTTTTTCATTTCACTTGTAGTATCCCCGGAGTAATTTGGAATATGAGAAAAACCTCATAAAATGTGGAAATTAATTACGTATGAACGTCGAATCAGCCGAGTGGTTTATACCCATTTTTGAGAAAAGATGATAAAATATAGAGTGTCATCGGTTACAAATTTTAATTTTCTTTATTTTCAAATAGGAAAGCAGAATAGAAAAATAGCTTTCCTTCAATTATACCTTGGGGTAGGGGCTTGGAATTGGAACAAATTCTTCGAAATTTCTTTTTGTTTTTATCAAAAAACCGTTTTTTTACAAAGCTCGCTAAAAAGTATGGGTTGAGATTTGGAGCTGGAAGATTTGTAGCTGGTGAAACGATACCCAATGCAGTAGATACGATTCAAAAGTTAAATAAGAAAGGTATGGCTGTAACGATTGACCATTTAGGAGAATTTATTGACAGTGAAAAAGAAGCGAAGGAAGCGGCAGAGGGATGTATTGAAGCGATTCGTGCAATTGGTAAGCATCATTTAGATTCTCAACTTTCCTTAAAGCTGACTTCGATGGGGCTGGATATTTCGGAGGAACTTGTGCTCGAGAATATGCATAAGATTCTGGAAGCGGCTGAGGAAGAAAATGTGTTTGTAACGATCGATATGGAGGATCATGCCCGTTGCGATAAAACGCTGGAACTGTTTAAAAAACTTCGTTCCACTCACGAAAATATTGGAACGGTGCTGCAGGCATACTTGTACCGTACCGCAGAAGACATAGACGAGCTTAATGAATATCACCCCAATCTGCGGCTGGTAAAAGGAGCGTACAAAGAATCTCCCAGAGTAGCTTTTCCTGACAAAAAAGATGTGGATGAAAACTATAAACGGATCATAAAAACCCATTTGCTAAACGGAAATTATACAGCAGTTGCAACGCATGATGACCAAATTATTGAATTCACAAAGCAGCTGGTCGATGAGAATAATATTCCTAATGACCAATTCGAATTTCAGATGCTGTATGGGATCAGGGTGGAGCGCCAGGAAGAATTGGTGAACGAAGGCTACAAAATGCGTGTCTATGTACCTTATGGGAACGACTGGTATGGTTATTTTATGCGCCGATTAGCAGAACGACCTGCCAATGTGGCTTTTGTTCTTAAAGGTGTAGCAGGTAAATAAATCGTTCAGGGCTTCTTGACGGGAGCTCTGACAGTAAAATATGGCAGAATCTGTTGAAAAAGGATTGCGAAATATCTGAAAATATTTTATAGTTAAAGAAGAGTGGGAAGTTAATAATGAAGGCAAATTTTTTTGGCTATAAAATGAATGAGTATTCATTCAAAACAATAGGGGGAAAAGAAATGACTCGTAAAATTAAGCGTGCGGCTGTCCTTGGATCGGGGTAATGGGGGCAGGAATTGCAGCTCACCTGGCTAATGTAGGCATCCCTACTCTAATGCTGGACGTTGTCCCTCGTGAATTACATGACAGTGAAAAGAAAAAAGGGTTAACGCTTGAGGATAAAGCTGTCCGAGATCGGATAGCTGAGCAGAACAAAGCGGCTCTCAAGAAGCAGAAACCTTCACCAATTACCAGCAAAGCAAGCCTCGAATTGATTGATACCGGCAACATGACCGATGATATGGAAAAACTGAGCGAAATGGACTGGATAATTGAAGTGGTTGTTGAAAATTTAGAGGTGAAGAAGAAGGTCCATGCTGAGATAGACAGGCACAGAAAGCCAGGCAGTGTAGTAAGCTCTAACACTTCAGGAATATCCATTGAAGAAATGTCGGAGGAATGCAGCGAAGACTTCCGCAGCCATTTCCTGGGTACTCACTTTTTCAACCCTCCTCGATACTTAAAGTTATTAGAAGTCATCCCTACAAAAGATACGGATCCTGAAGTTCTTGAATTTATGAAGCGCTTTGGCGAAGATTTTTTAGGAAAAGGGGTGGTCCAAGCAAAGGATACTCCTAACTTTATCGCAAACCGAATAGGGACATATGGTTTGCTGGTCACTGTTCAGAAAATGATCGATGGCGGTTTCAGTATAGGCGAGGTAGATTCTGTTACGGGTCCTTTGATTGGAAGACCTAAGAGTGCTACATTCAGAACGTTAGATGTGGTTGGTCTGGATACGTTTATCCACGTGGCAAATAACGTCTATAACAAAGTTGAAGGTGAAGAAAGAGAAGCATTTAAAGTCCCTGATTTTATGAACTCCATGCTTGAGAAAAAGTGGCTGGGCTCAAAAAGCGGTCAAGGCTTCTTTTTAAAGAAAAAAGGGCCGGAGGGCAGTGAGATTTTACAACTTAATCCAGAAACGATGGATTATGAGCCGCGACAGAAGCTGAAGACAAAAGCAACGGAAATGGCAAAGCAGGAGAAAGGAAGTAAGCGTAAAATTAAAGCGCTGGTGGCTGCAGAAGGTGATAGGGCAGGTGACTTTCTTTGGTCGATCATCAAGCCTGTCCTGTTATATTCAGCAGAACTTTGCGGAGAAATCGCTGATGACATTCGGTCCATTGATGAAGCCATGCGCTGGGGATTTGGCTGGGAGCTTGGACCGTTTGAAATCTGGGATGCAGTCGGCCTTGAGAAAGCGGCTGAACGTATGAAGCAGGAAGGGGAAACAGTCCCTGAATGGGTAGAGAAATGGATTGAGGAAGGTCATTCATCTTTTTACAAGCAAGAAAATGGAAACGTTTTCTATTACGATCAGGGAGATTTTAATAAACTGACCTTTAATCCTAAAGAAATTAACCTCCGCCGTTTAAAAGACACGCATGAAGTGATCAAGAAGAATGCTGGCGCGAGCTTAATTGATTTAGGTGACGGCGTGGCGGGACTGGAATTTCATTCTAAAAGTAACGCCATTGGACTTGATATTATTCAGATGATAAATTTTGCGGTCGATCATGTAGATCAGCATTTTGAAGGTCTTATTATAGGAAACCAGGGCAAAAATTTTTGTGTAGGTGCCAATTTAGGCATGATCTTAATGGAAGCCCAGGACTTTAATTTCTTTGAGATTGAAATGGTTGTCAAACAGTTTCAGGATGCAATGATGAGAGTGAAATATGCGGATAAACCCGTTGTTTCTGCTCCGTTTTCAATGACTCTCGGTGGTGGAGCAGAAGTGTGTCTCCCGAGTTCAGCCATCCAGGCTTCACAGGAAACGTACATGGGCTTAGTAGAAACAGGAGTAGGGCTGATTCCAGGCGGAGGAGGAAACAAAGAGCTTTATTTGAAGCATTTGAATAATGTTCCTCAAGATGTGGATATTGATTTGCAGAAAGTGACGAACACGGTTTTTGAAACTATTGCCACTGCTAAAGTATCCACTTCAGCAGATGAGGCATTTGAACGCGGGTTTTTAGATCAAAGAGATTCCATTAGCGTGAACCAGGATCACTTATTACATGATGCAAAACAAAAAGTATTAGGGCTTGCTGGATCCGGCTATCAAGCACCTAAACGAAGAAAAGTCCCTGTTGTAGGCGAACAAGGCTTTGCAACGATGCTCTTAGGAGCAAAGTCGATGGCGCTTAGTGGTTATGCAACTGAACATGACTTGAAAATCGCTGAAAAATTAGCTTTTGTTTTGTCAGGCGGTCGATTGAACGAGGGCTCACTAGTTGACGAGCAATACTTATTGGATTTAGAAAGAGAAGCATTTCTCAGTCTCGTTGGAGAAGCCAAAACCCAGGCTAGAATGCAGCACATGCTATTAAAGGGGAAACCGTTACGTAATTAAGTCAATGCAGAGGGGGACTAATTGTGAAAGAAGCTGTGATTGTCGCAGGAGCAAGAACACCGGTGGGGAGAGCTAAGAAAGGTTCTCTGGCACAAACAAGACCGGATGATCTGGCAGCCATAACGATCAAAGAGACTTTGAAGAGAGCTGGAGACTATAACGGAAATATCGATGATGTGATTATTGGCTGTGCTATGCCTGAAGCTGAACAAGGAATGAATATGGCAAGGAACATTTGTGGTTTAGCAGGTCTTCACCATAAGGTGCCGGCTATTACGATTAACCGATATTGCTCCTCAGGACTTCAAAGCATCGCTTACGCGTGTGAAAAAATTATGATTGGCCACAATGATACGACTATCGCCGGCGGGGCTGAGTCGATGAGTTTGATTCCTATGGGAGGCCATGTCATAAAACCAAATGTATCCCTTGTAGAGAATGCACCGGAATATTACATGTCAATGGGGCATACAGCTGAGGAAGTGGCCAGCCGTTTCGATATTTCAAGGGAAGACCAGGATGCATTTGCTGCTCAAAGTCATCAGCGTGCGGCAACTGCAATTCGCGAAGGAAAATTTGATGATGAAGTGGTGCCCGTTGAAATCACAAACAGAACCGTGGGAGAGGATAACAAAGTCACAGAAAATAAACACCTCTTTTCTATGGATGAAGGGGTACGGCCAGGGACGACGGTTGAAGTGCTTGCTGGATTAAAGCCTGCCTTTAATATGCGAGGATCAGTAACAGCGGGGAATTCATCGCAGATGAGCGATGGAGCAGCTTCTGTACTTGTGATGGATAGAGACAAAGCTCTCGCTGAAGGATTACGTCCTCTAGTGAAATTTCGTTCATTTGCCGTGGCAGGTGTTGAGCCTGAAATCATGGGTGTCGGCCCTGTGGAAGCTGTACCAAAAGCTCTGAAGTTAGCTGGTTTAAGTTTAGATGATATCGGGCTTTTCGAGTTGAACGAAGCTTTTGCTTCTCAATCTTTACGTGTAATCAGGGCACTGGGTCTTGATCCAGATAAAGTGAACGTAAATGGGGGTGCCATTGCCCTCGGCCATCCATTAGGCTGTACGGGTACAAAGCTTACACTGAGCTTGATTCATGAAATGAAAAGGAGAAATGAGCAGTTTGGAGTCGTAACGATGTGTATTGGCGGCGGAATGGGTGCTGCCGGAGTATTTGAACTTATCTAGGAGGAGGAACAATCATGAGTGAATTAAAAGAAATGATTAAAGGCGGAAGTTTTATCGTTGAGGATGTATCCGCAGACCACATCATTACCCCGGAGGACTTTTCAGATGAACACCGTATGATTGCCAAAACTGCTGAGGATTTCGTTTTAGGAGAAGTGGTTCCCAAAATAGATAACTTGGAAAATCATGAATTTGAGCATTCTGTAGCTCTATTAAAAAAAGCAGGTGAGCTTGGTCTGCTTGGGGCAGATGTACCTGAAGAATATGGTGGACTTCAGTTGGATAAAATTAGTTCTTCACTAATTACTGAAAAATTTTCCCGAGCAGGAGGCTTTTCCGTTACCCATGGGGCTCATGTCGGTATTGGCTCGCTTCCTATCGTGTTCTTTGGTAATGAAGATCAAAAGAAACAATATCTACCTGCATTAGCTACTGGCGAAAAACTGGCCGCTTACGCTCTTACGGAGCCGGGTTCTGGTTCGGATGCATTAGGAGCAAAAACGACAGCTAAGCTGAATGATGCCGGAACACATTATATTTTAAATGGAGAAAAACAATGGATTACGAATTCTGCATTTGCTGATCTATTTATTGTCTATGCTAAAATCGATGGAGATAAATTCAGTGCGTTTATCGTTGAACGTGAGTTTCCAGGTGTCTCAACCGGACCGGAAGAAAAGAAAATGGGAATAAAAAGCTCTTCTACTCGTACGCTTGTTCTGGAAGACGCGGAGGTTCCAGTAGAAAATGTTTTAGGGGAAGTCGGCAGAGGCCACGTAATCGCGTTTAACATTCTAAATGTTGGCCGCTATAAACTGGCGATCGGTGGAGTCGGAGGAGCAAAACGAGCTGTTGAGCTGTCCGTAAAGTACGCGAAGCAGCGGAAACAATTCAAAACACCTATCGCAAGCTTTCCATTAATTCAAGAAAAGATAGCGTCTGTGGCCAGCAATACGTACGCAAATGAAAGTGCTGTATATCGCACAGTAGGACTGTTTGAACAGAGCATGGGCAAACTAAGCAGTGAAGAATTAAAAGATGGTGCAGCTGTTGCAAAGGTCATTGCTGAATATGCAATCGAATGTTCTTTAAACAAAGTCTTTGGTACGGAACTTCTGGATTTCGCAGTGGATGAAGCAGTACAGATCCATGGCGGTTATGGATTTATGCAGGAGTATGAAGTGGAAAGAATGTATCGTGATTCACGAATAAACCGTATTTTTGAAGGAACGAATGAAATCAATCGTATGATTGTACCAGGGAACCTTTTGAAAAAAGCCATGAAAGGTGAATTGCCGCTTCTGCAGAAAGCGCAGGCTTTACAGGAAGAAATAATGACAATGATGCCTGAGGAACCAGGTGATGCTCCTCTTGAACAAGAGAAATACCTGCTCAAAAATGCGAAGAAGATTGGACTACTAGCAGCCGGACTAGCTGCCCAGAAGTATGGAGAGAAATTAGAAAACGAACAGGAACTGTTAGTGAACATTGCCGATATTACCGGTGAAATTTATAATATGGAGTCGGCAATTCTGCGGACTGAAAAAGCGATTCTGGCAACAGGGGAAGAAAAACAGGAGCAAAAGCTGCTTTACACACAGGTTTACGTCCAGGAGGCTTTTAATAGAATAGAAGCTCATGCAAAGGAAACGTTAATTGCAGCTGAATCAGGTGATTCTTTAAGAATGATGCTTGGAGCATTGAGAAAGCTTACCCGTCATACCCCAATTAATGTGATTGCCCTCAAACGCAAAATTGCTGCTTCACTTATCAATGCTGAAAAATATGTCGTGTAATGGTCTGTCATGATCGTTCCCTGCTGCTAAGAGGACATAGCAGCAGGGGTTTTTTGTGTGAATTTTTAAAATCATGTATGGTAAAAGGGAGGAACCTTTGCAATTCGGTTAACTTCGATGATAGATTGAGGGATAGTATGGTAAAATATTAACCAATAAAAGAAAAGAGGAGAGCCTGCTTATGACCCTGACCTTCTATTGGTACCCTAATTGCGGTACTTGCAAAAAGGCAAAAAGCTGGCTGGATGACCATCGCATTGATTATCAAGCTGTACATATTGTTGAGCATCCGCCAACTGAGAAAGAACTTTCATCCCTAATCGAAAAAAGCAATCTGCCAGCTCGGAAATTTTTTAATACGAGCGGAAAAAGGTATAGAGAATTGAATATGAAGGAAAAATTAAAAGAAGCCGAAGACAGCCAAATGGTTGCTTGGTTAGCATCTGACGGCATGCTCATAAAGCGGCCGATCGTTACAGATGGAAACCAAGTAACAGTAGGTTTTAAAGCAGATCAATTTGAAGAAAACTGGCTGTAATTGAGCAAAACATTGGAAATAAAAGCAGTAAGCTTTTATGTTTATACATGGTGTTTATAATAATTATTATTTGGAGGGATTGACATGAGTTTACCAAAAGATCTGCGTTACTCTGAAGAACACGAATGGGTAAAAGAAGAAGGAAACAAATTTCGCATTGGCATCACTGACTTTGCCCAATCTGAGCTGGGAGACATTGTGTTTGTAGAACTTCCTGAAGTGGGAGAGGAATTGCAAGCAGACGAACCTTTTGGAAGTGTGGAATCTGTAAAAACGGTATCCGAACTATATGCACCTTTAAGTGGAAAGGTAGTCGAAGTTAACGAAGACCTGGAAGATAGTCCGGAGTTTGTTAATGAGTCACCTTACGATAAAGCCTGGATGGTCATCATCGAAGCAGCGGATTCCTCTGAGTTGGATGAACTCATGTCCCCAGAACAGTATGAAGAAATGATCAACGAAGATTAATTTTGGCGATCGTATTCTTAAGGAATTTGTACAGGCAGGGCAACTGTTGCTTCCTTGTCTGACATGATCTTGTATACTTAATTAATCATGTTCAGACCATGCCCGCGTTCGGCATGGTCTGTTTCTATATAGTGGGTGAGAGGAATGAATGAAGACCGTATTGTTATCGTTGAAGGGATCACGGATAAGAAAAAGTTAAAAAAGATTCTAGACGAAGAAGTTGAGATCATTTGTACTCATGGGACACTTGGGATAGAACGTCTGGAGGAACTGTTACTCGAACATAACCTGGATAACCGAACTGTGTATATTCTAGTCGACGAAGATGATTCCGGTAATAAATTAAGGAAAATGCTTACTTCAGAGCTTCCGCATGCGGATCATATCTACATTGATAAAGCTTTCAGAGAGGTGGCGGCGACACCTGAGCCCGAGCTTGCAAGAGCATTGTTAAGCCGGCATTTTAAGGTGAAATCCATTTATTTGATATAGGAGGAGTGAAGCACCTTGCATCCAATTGAGAACTCAGACGCTGATGTACAACTTAATAACGATACGCTTGCTCTTACCTTTATCCACACTCCTTTTTGCGGGACGTGTCATTTGGCTAGAAAAATGCTGGAGACACTGGAAGCTTCTTATAACAAAGAATTGTTCTATGAGTTAAATGCATCGCTTCATCCAGAACTTATGCAAAAGTACAAAATAGAAAGTGTTCCCTGTTTACTAGTTACGGAGAATGGCAAACCAACTGATAAAGTGTACGCATTTCATTCTGTGCCTTTTATGTATGATAAGGTCTCACAATTTGTAAGTTCATAAGTGAATTTCCCGGGAAATGGCGAACGATTTTCCTGGTGATATACAGGAATGCCCTCTCCTTTTCACGAAATTTCTAATGAAGAAAAGGAGGGGGCATTTGTGGTGGAATTCATTAATTTGTGGATAAAAAGAGTGAATGAGCGAAAAGATCTCATTCCTACTTGGCGAGAACGTCACCTCACTTTGGAAGTTCATGCTATTCCTGCTGCTACCATTCAATTATTTATTGATAAAAATGGGGTACAGACTGAACCGCCGGAGCACATAGGCGGGAAAATAAGGCTGACTTCCACTCAGGAAATGTTTCATTCTTTATTAACCGGCGATCAGAAACTCACCAATCTTCCAAAGGAACAAATGACGATTAAAGGGAGTTACCGGAATGTACTTTTCTTAGAATCATTATTTTTGCTGTCTAAATAACGATTACAGCAAAGACCCGAGTGCCTCCACAATTTCCATAAAAGACGCCTGATCGCCAAATTGATAAGCCACTTTTCCTTTGGTGTCAATGATGACTGTAGTGGGGACCCCCTGACAGTTGTATAAATCGTAGATCTCTCTTCCGCGGTCTGCTATAGCAGGCTGTGTAATGAATTTTTCCGCAAAATCAACCGCTTCTTCAGTAGATCGTTCTCTACCCGAAACGTTGATTGTCAGCATTTTTACCTGGTCATGATCCATTGCTTGGAAAAGCTGTTCTTTTTTTGGCATATCTCTTCCACTGTCAGGGCACCAAGACGCCCAAAAGGTAATGAGAATGACTTTACCAATGTCTATTTGCAACTCATAATTCTCTCTAGAATTTAAGTAAGGCAATTTAAATAAAGGAGCGTTTGTCACTTTTTTCACCTCTGTTAAAACTTTGACTGCTGTATCCTACCATGCTAACATAATGGTGAACGAATAAGGAATATCTCACTTATCAACTGAGACGGAAAGTCTGCCCTGTGATACCAAGCAACCGGGTATCCAGCGTGGTTTTGGTGAATCCAGCAAAACTATAGATATGTGAATTGCGCCCGACCTTCTCTTCCATTGTGAAGAGTTTTTTTATTGCTATTATTTGTTGACATTTGTCTAATTGAAGTGCTACAATCCATTTTGTGCTTCTTAATTCATTTAAAGTATTAATACATTAATTATATAAATCTCTTATCGAGAGAGGCGGAGGGACTGGCCCTGTGATGCCCGGCAACCGTTGAGTAGGAATACTCAAAATGGTGCCAATTCCTGCAAAGCACAGCTTTGGCAGATGAGAGAACAGTTAGTAGGTTATTTTTGCCTTTCTGTTCTCTTGAACAGAAAGGTTTTTTTATGGGGAGGATCATGATGATTTCTATTAAAGATTTATCGAAGGTGTTTTATACACAGGATCAACCTGTGCGCGCCGTGGACCAAATGAGCTTAAACATTAACAAAGGTGAAATCTTCGGCGTGATCGGTTACAGCGGAGCTGGAAAAAGTACGTTCATCCGTTTGTTGAACCGTCTGGAGGACCCAACCGGAGGAAGTGTGAAAATAGGAGATCAGGAAATGACTTCCTTGAGTAAGAACAGTCTCAGATTGGCTCGACAGGACATTGGAATGATTTTTCAACATTTTAATTTGCTGTGGTCCCGTACAGTCTACGACAATATCGCATTTCCTTTGGAAATAGCAGGGGCGAAGAAAGCAGATAGAGAGAAGCGCGTGAACGAACTCATTGAGTTGGTGGGCTTATCCGGGAGAGGCAACTCTTATCCATCTCAGCTGAGCGGTGGACAAAAACAGCGGGTAGGTATTGCGAGAGCGTTAGCTAATAATCCTAAAGTTCTCTTATGTGATGAAGCAACGTCTGCACTTGACCCTGAAACTACGGATTCCATACTAGACTTGCTCGTAGACATTAATCGAAAATTAGGACTCACGATTGTATTAATTACCCATGAGATGCACGTGATAAGGAAAATATGCCACCAGGTTGCGGTAATGGACAGCGGACGTGTGGTCGAACAAGGAGATGTCCTCAATGTTTTCCTTCATCCGAAAGAAAAAGTGACAAAAAGATTTGTCGATCAAGTCATGGGGGATCCAGAACGAGAAAGCTCACTTCGACTCATTCACGATACGTACCGGACGGGAAAAGTTGTCAGGCTTCATTTTGTCGGTGAGGACACGAATCAAGCTTTGATCAGCGAGGTTTCGCGAAAATTCCAGGTCGATATTAATATTCTTCACGGTAAAATTACTCAAACACAGCGAGGAGCCTACGGAACCTTGTTTGTGCAGTTTGAAGGAGAAGAAGAAGAGATTGAAATGGCCGTGAATTTTTGCCGCGAAACCTCAGTGGAAGTGGAGGTGAACCCGGATGTTTAAGCAGTTATTTCCGAATGTGCGTATAGAAGACATGATTACGGCAACCAATGAGACTTTGTATATGACAGTTATTTCTGTCGCAGGTACATTTATAATTGGTCTGTTCCTGGGTCTGTTACTTTATTTATCTGGACCAGGCGGCCTGTGGCAGAACAAAGTGCTGAATTGGATTACAGCATCCATCGTAAATGTTTTCCGGGCGATTCCTTTTATTATTCTCATCCTATTGCTGTTTCCGTTTACTGATTTTCTTATCGGAACAATCCGGGGACCAAACGCAGCGCTTCCGGCATTAATTATTGGAGGAGCTCCTTTTTATGCCCGGTTGGTAGAAATCGCTTTGAAGGAAGTGGATAAAGGGGTTGTAGAAGCTGCTAAAGCAATGGGAGCAAAATACTCAACGATTGTATTCAAGGTCTTACTGCCTGAATCCATGCCTGCGCTCGTCTCGGGAATTACAGTCACCGCCATTGCGTTAGTCGGTTATACGGCTGTTGCCGGTGTAATAGGAGCAGGCGGGCTTGGGGATTTTGGATATTATTATGGTTTTCAGCGCAGTGATTTTGATGTTGTGCTGTTTTGTACCATTCTTATCGTACTAATTGTATTTATATTTCAATTTTTCGGGGATTTCATTTCGCGAAAATTAGATAAAAGATAAAAAGGGAGAGTTGGAAATGAAGAAATTATGGACAGGCTTATTAGCCGTAGCTTTTATTATCGTATTATCAGCTTGTGGAACATCAGAAAAGGATTCTGCAAACGGAGACACTAATGATAAGGAAATCACGGTAGGTGCAACGAGTGTTCCCCATGCAGAAGTACTTGAAAAGGCAAAACCTATCTTAAAGGAAAAAGGGATCACATTAAATATTGAGGAATATCAGGATTATATTTTACCAAACAAAGATCTTGATGAAGGACGTATAGATGCGAATTACTTTCAGCACATTCCTTATTTGAAAGCCCAGGAAAAAGAAAATGGGTACGACTTTGTGAACATGGGCGGCATTCATATTGAACCTATGGGGATCTACTCACAAAACATTTCTTCCAAAGATGAGATAAAGGAAGGAACAACGGTCATTATGAGCCGTTCAGTCGCTGATCATGGACGGATTCTTTCCTTATTAGAAAGGGAAGGGCTCATTAAGCTTGACGAAAATGTGGATAAAGTGGATGCAACTGTAGATGATATCGTAAAAAACCCAAAAAAATTAAAATTTGATGCTGGTGTAGAAGCTGCATTTCTTCCAGAAACTTATAAGCGCGAGGAAAATGCTTTAGTGGCGATTAATACGAACTATGCTATAGAAGCGGGATTAAATCCAAGTGAGGATGCTCTCATTTTAGAAGGCTCCGATTCACCGTATGTAAATGTAATAGCTGCCCAAAGTAAAGACAAGGATTCAGAAGCCTTGAAGACTTTAGTTGACGTTTTGCACTCTGATAAGATTCAAAACTTTATTAAAGAGGAATATGATGGAGCGGTCGTCCCTGTTGATGGCGAATCAAAATAGCGGATAAAATGCGTAACTGCGGTTTATACTAACCGCAGTTACGCTATTTTTATATGGGAGGTCATTTAAGTGGAAGAGCAAGTCAATTGGACAAAGATGTACCTGCAGGAATATAAAGAAGGAATGGGGCACTTTTCAGAACAACTTCCAGAAGTAGCACAGCAGTTCAGTCAATTTTCTGAAGCCTGTTTTAAAGCGGGAGAACTCACTAAAAAGCAGAAACAGCTGATGGCACTAGGAATCAGCATTGTAGCCTAGGACGAATATTGCATGGTTTACCATACGAAAGGGTGCGTAGATCAGGGTGCCTCAGAACAAGAAATATTAGAAGCATGCGGAGTAGCGGCTGCTTTTGGTGGAGGCGCAGCCTTGAGTCAGGCAGTCACTCTTGTTCAAGATGCGTATCAAGATTTGAAAGATTCAGTACATTAGCAATTATCCGTAAAAAGAAGCTATTTGGAAAAACTGTCTTTTTTAACCGCTTTCATTAAGATTTTTTACAATTCTGAACTCCAAACTCGTTTATACCGGCTTTGGCCGGGGTAGTAAACCTGTGATAATATAAAAATTGTAAAAAATCTGAAAGGATTGATTCGTTATTAATGACGATCTGAATTTGAATTATACTGCTGAAATGGAAAAAGCAATGCATCAAGCTCACAATCTGAGCTTTGCCGAATACAGCAGGAAGTTGGACACACGACTAGAGGTCGAACAAAGACGCCAGCGGGAATTCGAACAGAGTCAGAAAATGGTTGAAGACATGGACCGTCAGCTTCATAGATAATGCTTTACCAATCAGGTGACTTTAGTCGCCTGATTTTTTCTTGTATAATGACGGAAGAGCTTGTTATCATAATAGTTCACTCATTCTTTCGTAAGCTTGTCGAGCGGTGTCGAAACAACCGAAAAAAGTTGATAACAGTTTCTAAATGATATAAGATTGTAATGAGAATAAATTGAGAATGGTTTTTGATATCAATCAACGAGCCCTTTCAATAATAATAGATACTGGAGGTTTTACTTATGGCAGGATCAACTCTAGAAATCAAAGATCTTCACGTGGAAATAGAAGGTCAGGAAATTTTAAAAGGTGTAAATCTAACCATCAATGGCGGTGAATTTCACGCAGTTATGGGACCGAACGGAACAGGAAAATCCACCCTTGCTTCTGCAATTATGGGTCACCCTAAATTTGAAGTAACAAAAGGTGAAGTGCTGCTTGATGGAGAAAACGTCCTTGAGATGGAAGTCGACGAGCGAGCACAGGCTGGCCTTTTCTTAGCGATGCAGTATCCTAGTGAAATCAGCGGCGTTACAAACTCAGATTTCCTACGTTCTTCCATTAATGCTCAACGTGAGGAAGGCGATGAAATTTCCTTAATGAAGTTCATTAAAGAAATGGATGAGAAAATGGATACGCTTGAAATGGATAAAAACATGGCTCAGCGTTATCTAAATGAAGGTTTCTCCGGCGGTGAGAAAAAACGTAATGAAATTCTTCAACTGATGATGATTCAACCGGCAATTGCCATTTTAGACGAAATTGATTCCGGTCTTGACATCGATGCACTTAAAGTAGTAGCAAAAGGTATTAACCAAATGCGTGATGACAAGTTTGGCTGCCTGATTATTACACACTATCAACGCCTCCTAAATTACATTACTCCAGACAAGGTACACGTTATGATGCAAGGCCGAGTGGTTAAGTCCGGCGGTCCTGAACTTTCTCAGCGTCTTGAGGAGGAAGGCTACGACTGGATCAAGCAGGAACTTGGCATCGAAGACGAAACCATTGGCCAAAAAGCTTAATCACGATAGGAGGGATACCATGACTGTAGAAGTCTCACTACCTTACGATAAAGATTATGTTACACAATTCTCTCAAGGATTAAATGAACCGGATTGGATGAAAAAACTTCGCCTTAATGCCTTGGAGAAGTCAGAAACGCTGCCTTTACCTAAGCCTGATAAAACCAATATCAGCAGTTGGAATTTTACAGAGTTCACGCATCAGGTGGAAGGGGAAAAGATTGATGATCTCGAAAAGCTTCCTGATGAAATCCAGGATTTTCTAGATAAAGAAAAAGAACAGAAAAACCTCGTGATACAGCGTAACCATACAGTTGCTTATGCCACTGTGGATGAGCAGTTGAAAGAGCAAGGAGTAATCTTTACTGACATGGCTACTGCTGTTAAAGAGCACACCGAACTTGTTGAGAAATATTATATGACTGACGCGGTACACGTTGACGAACATCGTTTGACAGCTCTTCACGCTGCTTTAATGAACGGAGGGATTTTCCTGTATGTTCCGAAGAATGTAGTGATTGAAGATCCTGTACAGGTGATTTTCTGGCAGGAAGACCCTCGAGCCTCACTCATAAATCACGTGTTAGTGGTGGCTGAGGAAAACAGTGCCGTAACTTATGTCGAGAACTATATTTCCCACAATAAAGAAGAAAAAACTTCCGCAAATCTGGTAACTGAAGTATTTGCCCAGGCTGGCGCTAAAGTTTCCTTCGGTGCTGTTGATAACTTTGAAGCAGGTACTACTGTTTATGCCAACCGTCGCGGAGTAGCGGAACGTGATGCTACTATTGAATGGGCGCTGGGACAGATGAACGAAGGGAACACAGTTTCTGAGAATATTACACACTTACTCGGCGATAATTCCAATGGGGATGCGAAAACTGTAGCCATTGGGCGAGGAGATCAAAAACAGAATTTCACTACAAACATCACTCACTTCGGGAAGGCATCAGACGGATATATTCTGCAGCATGGGGTTATGAAGGATAAAGCTTCAGCAATCTTTAATGGAATTGGAAAAATTGAACATGGAGCTACCAAATCTAATGCAGAGCAGGAATCACGTGTCCTTATGCTGAGTAAAGACGCCCGCGGGGATGCAAACCCGATTCTGTTAATTGATGAAGATGATGTAACAGCAGGTCATGCCGCTTCTGTAGGAAGAGTAGATCCTGTGCAGTTGTATTATCTTATGAGCCGAGGAATCTCCAGATTTGAAGCAGAGCGTCTTATCATCCATGGTTTCCTTGCACCCGTCGTTAAACAACTTCCTGTAGAAGCTGTTAAACGTCAATTAACTCAGGTCATTGAAAGGAAAGTTTATTAATGGATGTAAAAGCGGTACGTGATGCATTTCCAATATTGCATCAAGAGGTAAATGGTCATCCGCTCGTTTATCTGGATTCTTCCGCAACTTCCCAAAAGCCTGCTACTGTAATTGATAAGGTCAATGAATATTATCGCGGATATAATTCTAACGTCCACCGTGGGGTGCATACTCTGGGTACGGTGGCTACAGACGAATTTGAAGGGGCCAGGGAAAAAGTAAGAAGGTTTATTAACGCTTCGAGTATGCAGGAGATCGTGTTTACTCGTGGAACGACAACGGCTATCAATACAGTAGCTTCCAGTTACGGACGTGCAAACCTTCAAGCTGGCGATGAAATCGTAATTACTCCTATGGAACATCACAGTAATTTAATTCCATGGCAGCAGCTGGCTAAGTATTCAGGGGCTGAGTTAAAATACCTACCTTTACAACCTGATGGCACCATTAATCTTGAGGATGTAAAGGAAACCATTACGGATCAAACAAAGATTGTAGCAGTTTCTCATGTATCCAATGTTCTGGGGACGATTAACCCTATAAAAGAAATGGCTGCAATTGCCCATCAGCATAATGCTGTCATCCTTGTAGATGGTGCTCAGGGTGCCCCGCATGTTAAGGTGGATGTACAGGATTTAGATTGTGATTTTTATGCTTTCTCAGGGCATAAGATGTGTGGACCTACAGGAATTGGGGTACTTTATGGTAAGAGGGATCTTTTAAATAACATGGAGCCGGTAGAATTCGGCGGAGAAATGATTGATTTCGTTAATCTATACGATTCTACCTGGAAGGAACTGCCTTGGAAGTTCGAAGGTGGTACTCCTATCATTGCTGGAGCCATTGGCCTGGGAGCAGCTATCGATTTTCTCAATGAGATAGGTCTTGAGGAAATAGAAGAACACGAGCATAAGCTTGTAGCCCATGCAATGGAACAGCTGAAGCAAGTGGAAGGACTCACTGTTTATGGTCCTGAAGATCGAGCTGGCTTGATTACATTTAATCTTGCCGATGTGCACCCCCATGATGTTGCAACGGTATTAGATGCAGAAGGAATCGCGGTAAGAGCCGGCCACCACTGTGCTCAACCATTAATGAAATGGCTGGAAGTTTCTGCTACGGCTAGAGCAAGCTTCTATTTATATAATACAGAAGATGAAATTGATCGGTTTGTATCCGCATTACAGACAACAAAGGAGTATTTTGGTGATGTCTTTTAACAATTTAGATACTCTATATCGTCAAGTCATCATGGATCACTATAAAAACCCGAGGAACAAAGGGTCCTTTGAAGGAGATCACTTAACGGTAGATATGAACAATCCTACCTGCGGGGATCGTATTCAACTTCAGCTGCAAGTAAACGATGGAATAGTCGAAGATGCCAAGTTTGACGGCGAAGGCTGTTCGATCAGTATGTCATCAGCTTCTATGATGACACAGGCGATTAAAGGAAAATCAGTCGATGAAGCTTTGAAAATGTCTCATATCTTTTCGGAAATGATGCAGGGAAAAGAAGTAGATATTGAAGGAATCGACCTTGGGGACATGGAAGCCCTTCAAGGTGTGGCTAAGTTTCCTGCACGCATTAAATGTGCCACTTTAGCTTGGAAGGCAATGGAAAAAGGTGTCGACGAGCAAGAACAAGCTTAAGGGCTTGCAATACCAAAAGGAGGTATTTAATCATGGCTAAAAAAGCGCCAGAAGTAGGGGAATACCAATATGGTTTTCACGAAAAGGACATTTCCATCTTTCGTACCCAAAGAGGATTAACGAAAGAGGTTGTTGCACAAATCTCTAATTATAAAGAAGAGCCGCAATGGATGCTTGATTTCCGTTTGAAGTCCCTTGAGCAGTTTTATAAAATGCCTATGCCTCAATGGGGCGGAGACTTGTCTGAACTTGATTTTGACGATATCACTTATTATGTTAAACCGTCAGAGCGTTCAGAACGTTCCTGGGATGAAGTTCCGGAAGAAATTAAAAACACATTCGACCGCTTAGGTATCCCTGAAGCAGAACAGAAATATTTAGCTGGTGTTTCTGCTCAGTACGAATCTGAAGTCGTTTATCACAATATGCAGGAAGACCTTGAAAATATGGGAGTCGTGTTTAAAGATACCGATTCCGCTCTGAAAGAAAATGAAGATCTTTTCAGAGAGTACTTCGGTAAAGTTATCCCGCCATCTGATAACAAGTTTTCAGCTTTAAACTCTGCAGTCTGGTCGGGCGGCTCATTCATTTATGTACCGAAAGGACAAAAAGTGGATACTCCGCTTCAAGCATACTTCCGTATTAACTCTGAAAACATGGGACAATTTGAACGTACGTTGATCATTGTCGATGAAGGGGCATCTGTCCACTATGTAGAAGGGTGTACAGCCCCCACTTATTCATCCAGCTCTCTCCACAGTGCTGTCGTTGAAATCTTTGTAAAAGATAATGCCTACTGCCGTTATACGACAATCCAGAACTGGGCGAACAACGTGTATAACCTGGTTACTAAACGTGCAGTGGCAGATAAAAATGCTACGATGGAATGGGTGGATGGAAACCTTGGTTCCAAGCTTACAATGAAGTATCCATCTGTACTTCTTAAAGGAGAAGGAGCACGAGGCATGACGCTGTCCATTGCCCTTGCCGGCAAAGGACAGCACCAGGATGCCGGAGCTAAAATGCACCATATTGCTCCTAATACTTCTTCGACGATCGTCTCCAAATCGATTTCCAAACATGGCGGAAAAGTCACATACCGTGGTATTGTGCAATTTGGACGAAAAGCCGAAGGAGCCCGTTCCAACGTGGAATGCGATACGCTGATTATGGATAATCAATCCACTTCAGATACAATTCCGTACAACGAGATTATGAATGAAAACATTTCGCTTGAACATGAAGCAAAAGTTTCCAAAGTCTCAGAAGAACAGCTCTTCTATCTTATGAGCCGTGGAATTTCTGAAGAGGAAGCGACAGAAATGATCGTCATGGGCTTTATCGAACCATTTACGAAAGAACTTCCAATGGAATATGCGGTAGAAATGAACCGTTTGATCAAATTCGAAATGGAAGGTTCTATTGGTTAATAACTCAATAATTATTCCGCACAGATTTCTGTGCGGTTTTTTTTATGTAAAAATTACGTGACGGAACAGGTTCGGTGGATGTTTTCGTCATAGAAAACGTGATAGTATAATAATATCTTATTAAGGCAAAGGAATGCTTCCTATGTTTATATTATTGTTTGTCATTGGTTTTATTACGGCGCTAGTTGGCAGTATCGCCGGTTTAGGTGGAGGAGTTATCTTAGTTCCCTCCTTACTCTTTCTTGGAGATCACTTCTCTGCTTTTGATTGGGTCACGCCTCAATCAATCGTAGGGATATCATTGGTGGTCATGATTTTTACAGGGTTGTCTTCCACTATTTCATATATCCGCCATCAGCGCGTTGATAAAAAAATCGGCTGGCTGTTATTAATGGGGAGTGTGCCCGGGGGAATTCTTGGATCATGGCTTAATCAATTTTTTAAAACGGATTTATTTTCCTTACTATTTGGCGCAGTCATGATTTTGGTGTCTTTACTTTTCTTTCTCCCAAGGAATAATAACAGGGAGAATGAAAACTCTAAAAAGGGTATTAAAAGGGTGAAAGAGATCAATGGGGTCACTCATAACTATCATATGCCGCTTGGAACAGGCATCACCCTTGCTTTTATTGTAGGTTTGCTTTCAGGGCTGCTGGGGATCGGCGGAGGCTCGCTCATGGTACCCGCCATGATTCTGCTCTTCGGGTTTCCAGCTCATATTGCAACTGCCACTTCTATGTTTATGATATTTTTCGCGAGTATATCAAGCTCTGCCACTCACATTGTGCTTGGGCACGTAGAGTGGGTGCATACGATCTTTTTTATTCCAGGAGCTTACTTTGGAGGAACAGCAGGAGCCTGGTTGAACCGTAAATTAAATGGACAAGCTGTCGAATGGTTTTTACGAATACTGCTCATTTTAATAGGAGTAAGGCTTATATGGGAAGGGATTGGATAGGAGACTGATGGATCATGAAGGAAAAGATATTTTTTTATTATACAAGTGATTTACATAGTCATTTCGAAAATTGGCCGCAAATTATCGGTTACTTTAAGAAGCAGAAACAAAAACATGAACGCAATGGGGAATCCTATTGGATTCTTGATAATGGAGACCACGTGGATAGGTTCCATCCCATTGCAGAAGGGTTAATGGGAAAAGGAAACGTTGAATTATTAAACAAGGCGGGATACAACCTTGCCAATCTGGGGAATAATGAGGGGATTACGCTTGCTCATGAGGATTTGTTAACCCTCTATAACGAGGCTGCTTTCGATGTTGTTTGTGCGAATTTAAGTGTAATGGAAGGCGCGCAGCCCGAATGGCTCAAACCATATTCCATCATTACATCAAAGCGTGGATTGAAAATCGGTGTCATTGGTCTAACTGCACCATTTGAAACCTTTTACAAAATGCTCGGCTGGGAAATTAACAATCCTTTTGACGTGCTTGACCGCATGTTAGATGAAGTACAGCAGAAAGCAGATATTGTCGTACTTCTCTCACACTTAGGGATTAATGATGATGAGGAAATCGCCAGAAAATATTCAGGTATAGACTTGATTATTGGCGGCCATACCCATCATTTATTTCAAAACGGAGAATATACAAATAAATCGCTGTTAACGGCAGCGGGTAAACATGGAACGCACCTTGGAGAAGTCATGATCGAGTGGGATTTAGAGAAACATTCCATTGTAAAGAAAGAAGCTTATGCTGTTCCCACCGAACACATGGCTAAGGACGAAGAAACGACCAGCCAGGTGATTGAAATGAGGAATGAGGCAATCGCTTATCTTCAGGAACCCGTGGCAGCCTTGAAAGAGCCGCTTTACATTGCCTGGTTCCAGGAAACTCCTTTAATGAAACAGCTTACATTTGAAATGCAGAAATGGACAGGGGCCGATATAGCAATGCTGAATGCCGGGGTACTGCTCGATCATTTGAGCAGTGGCGCCATTACTTTTCAAGATGTCCATAGGATTTGTCCGCACCCGATGAATCCTTGTAAAGTTGAACTTTATGGGGATGAGGTCCTTGAGGTGATAAGAGTTGCCCACACGAAGAAATTAACGGAGATGCGCTTGAAGGGCTTTGGCTTTCGCGGTGAAGTTATTGGACGGATGATTTTCACAGGGGTTGAGATCAAAACTTCACAAGAGTCTAACGGAGAAGAACACGTCGATAAGGTCTTGATTAATGGAGAGCTGATTCAAACGGATCGTCTCTATACACTAGCTACCGCGGATACCTTTACTTTTGGAAGTTTATTTCCTGAGATCGCTTATTCGAAAAAGAAAAAGTATTATATGCCTGAGCTCTTAAGAGATTTATTGACTAGAGCGCTTCAGACTTTAAGCACTTAAACTTGCAAGCTGCCCGATTCGGGCAGCTTTTTTCATGTTTATCAGATCATGTTTGTTATATAATGAAGACATGATTCGACAATAAGGTTCAAGGAGTTTCCTATGAGATTAATCGAGACGAAAGCTTTACAGCCCGGCCAAGAGTTAGCAAAACCAATTTATAATGATGGTGGCCAAGCGTTATTAAAACCAGGGGTAACCATGACCCCGCTCCTTATTCAAAAGCTGATGGATTATTCAATTACATACGTTTATATTGAAGATGCAGCTACAGAGGATATCATAAGCCAGTATCCCATTACAGATGCACTGCGCAATGAAGCAGTCGCCTCTATCAAAACGGCATTTCAAGAGGTCTTCAAAAGTGACCAAATGAATCGTGGATTCGTTTTTGATAAAATTGGAAGCCAAATGATGGATGTGGTGCGTTCTATTATTCATGAACTGAGTTTACATAAAGAAGTGATTTCCCTGCTTTCGGATGTATTTGTATATGATGAATATATTTTTTCCCATTCTTTAAATGTAACCATGTATTCGCTGGCTTTAGGTATGGAACTGAATCTTCACAGAAATAAACTGGAAGAAATAGGGCTAGGTGCGATTTTACACGATGTTGGTAAAATCGAAGTTCCAAGGGATATCCTTCATAAACCTGCCAAACTGACCAAAGAAGAATTTACGGTCGTAAAAAATCATACAGATGCAGGCTTTCAAATTCTTCGTAATGCTGCGACCATTCCATTAACGGCGGCTCACTGTGCATACCAGCATCATGAACGTTTGGACGGTTCAGGATATCCAAGGGGATTAGTGGAAGAAGACATTCATTTATATGGCAAGCTGCTAGCTGTGGCTGACGTATTTGATGCGGTCACAAGCAACCGCTCCTATCGGCCAGCGATGCTGCCCCATGAAGGATTAGAAATTTTGTACGCCGGTTCGGGAAGTTTGTTTGACCAAAGGATGGTGGAAGCTTTCCGTCGTTGTATTGCGGTTTACCCCAATGGTTTGACTGTTGAATTAAATGATGGCAGAACCGGTGTAGTTGTACGGCAGAATCCTTACCTTTGTGACCGCCCCGTCGTGAGAATTTTTGAGGAGAAGAGGAATCCTGTTACGGCCAAGTATGAAATAGATTTAAGTGAGCAATTAAATCTTGTCGTTAAAAATTGTGATACAACTTTCTTAAGTTAGTGCTTAAACCTCTCTGATTGGACATATAGATAGTTCAGGAGGGGTTGTTTAATGAAAAAAAATAAAAACGCAACACGCCCTGACTCGCTTGGGAAAAAAATAGTTCTTACTTTTGTATTTTTTGTATTATTTACATCTTTCAGCCTGTGGTTTATTAATAGGGGAATCACCCCAACATTAATCGGGATTGCCGAAACAAAAACTCAGCAGCTGGCGAGGGATGCAATCAATGAGGCTGTTAATAAACAGATTGCAGAAGATCTGCAATTTAATGATTTAGTGAAGATGGAGAAAGATGATAATGGAAATATCGTCTACATGGGGTGGAATTCCGTCGTTGTCAACAGAGTATTGAGAAATACAACATACCGTGTTCAAAATTTCCTGAAACGTATGGAATTAAATGAATTGCCTTTAGAGGACACGAGCTTGGAGCCTGACATTGATCCTGATCAGACTCAAGAGGATTTAGGCGAGCAGCCGGCAACCCTGATTGAAATTCCAATTGGTCAGGCTTCTAATAATTCCCTGTTAGCCAACCTCGGTCCAAAAGTTCCTGTACAATTGCGAGTCATCGGGGATGTTCAGTCGAACTTTAAAAGTGAAATGACCGAATATGGAATCAACGCTGCTCTCTTTAAACTTGCTATTCACATCGAAGTAAATGTTCGAATCGTCATTCCTTTCTCATCAGAAACAACTACAGTTGCTTCAGATATACCGATTGATACGAGCACAATTATGGGAAAAGTGCCAAACTTTTATAATGGCATGGGAGCAAATGGTGAATCTACCCCGTTTTCGTATCCAATGGACCCCTTGCAATAACTACTGTGAACTGATAAAATGTCAAAGAACTAAATATGCGTGACCTTATCAGACGATGAGGTAGAGGAGCGAGTCTCATAAGTATCCAACCGGAGCCTGACACGGCATGGATGGTTGGAAAAAGGGAGGCTTGCCGAAGCACAGCTTGATGTCCTCAACTGTGCTGGTGTACACCTGAATAAGGCGTGCACTGTCATGCATGCTATTAAGGGTGCATGGGGAGCTACAGATCGAATGGATGATAATCAAAATTGCTGCAGGCAATGATAGGTTATTTTCTATCATTGCTTTTTTATTCCCTCATTTATTCCACAGTAGCCTTCCGATCCATCACATCATTGCAAAATGGAGGAGAACCACTATGGAAGGAACGATTTATTCACTTATACCTGCTGTATTAATGCTGCTTCTTGTTGTCCTGACAAGGAGAGTAATCTTGTCTCTTGGAGCAGGAATTGTAGTTGGAGCTCTAATGCTTGCCAGCTTTAACATTCCGGCTACCTTGCAAAATATCTGGACTAAATTCTATACCATTTTTTATAGTGAAGGAGCTTTAAACACAGGGAATATTTATTTACTGAGTTTTCTGCTGTTACTCGGGATCACAACTGCTTTCATGTCAGCTTCTGGCGGCAGCCGCGCATTTGGGAGGTGGGCCGTTCAGCACATTAAGACAAGAAAGGGAGCCAAACTGGTTCCTGTCATCCTCGGAATTATTATTTTTATCGATGATTATTTTAATGCTTTAGCTGTCGGTCAAGTGGCAAGGCCGCTTACAGACCGTCACAAAGTGTCTCGAGCAAAGCTTGCGTACTATATCGACTCTACCTCAGCTCCTGTAACCGTTATTTCTCCAATATCAAGCTGGGGTGCTTATATCATCGGTACAATTGGCAGCATACTAGCTGCAAATGAAATCACTGAATATCATGCACTGGAAGCATTTATCAGGATGATTCCTGCAAACTTTTATGTGTTTGCTGCTTTGCTATTAGTATTTTTAACTGTGTTTTTACGATTGGATTTCGGACCGATGAAAACCCATGAAACGAGAGCTTTGGAAACAGGCGACTTGATTGACAAAAGAAAAGGAAAAGTACCTGGAGATCTGAACGATGAATTTACAGAGCATGATAACGGCCGGATGATCCACCTTATTCTTCCTATTGTATTTCTTGTGACAGGAACCATTGCAGCAATGATAATTACTGGAATTAGAAACACAACCGGCGGGGTTGATATACTCGCTGTATTTGCAAACACAAACGTTAACATTTCCTTATTTATCGGGGGTGCGATTTCTGTTTTAAGCGCAGCTTTCATGTATATTGCTCAACCTAAGCCTAAATCATCTATAAGTCAGGTCAGCTGGGAAGGAATTAAAGCGATGCTCCCGGCACTCTACATTCTTATATTTGCCTGGATGATCGGTGATATCATCGGTGGTTTAGGAACAGGCGAGTATTTAGCAGATCAGTTTAATCAAGCTTCAATAAACCCGTCCTATCTGCCTTTCCTTATATTTATAGTTTCTGGATTCATGGCTCTTGCCACAGGAACCTCCTGGGGTACTTTCGGCATTATGCTGCCGATCGCAGGAGAGATTGCAGCTGTTACCGATGCGAATTTAGTACTTCCTGCCCTATCCGCTGTATTAGCAGGTTCGGTATTTGGAGACCATTGTTCTCCAATCTCTGATACCACCATTCTCTCGTCGACAGGAGCAGGGGCAAATCATATTGATCATGTAATGACCCAGCTTCCATATGCAGGCCTTGCTGCAGGGGCTGCCGCTATTGGGTATCTCCTTTTAGGATTGACGGGAGGGGTGTGGCTGCCCTTATTGCTGACTTTGATCATCGTAATAGTTGCAGGTATATTGATCCATTCCTTATCTCCTGTAAAAGAAAACAAAAAACCGTATATTCAGCCTAAAGGATAAAAGCACACGAGGCTTTTATCCTTTTTTTACTACTTGTGTAAAATTCTTAATATTTCAATATTTTTTTGACAAGCCCGTAGGGGATGGGTATAATTAAGCATGAATAATCAGAAAAAAATAAAAATTTGAAACATTTCCTTTACGATTTCATTAAATTGTAAAGGAGTTTCATTAATAAAGGGAGGTCTTTCACATGGAAAATCGTGCACAATGGGGAACACGGGTTGGTTTCCTGCTGGCTGCAATGGGGTCAGCGATCGGTTTAGGTAACATTTGGCGCTTTCCGGCTACAGCCTATGAAAGCGGTGGAGGAGCATTCATCATACCTTATTTATTTGCTCTGCTTACGGCTGGTATTCCAATCTTAATTTTGGAATATACCATTGGCCATAAATACAGAGGTTCTGCTCCTAAATCCTTCGGCAGGCTTCGAAAGGGTTTTGAATGGATGGGGTGGTGGCAGGTGGCCATAGCATTTGTCATATCCACCTATTACGCAGTGATTATTGCCTGGGCAATTATGTATGCATTTTACTCTCTTAATTTATCTTGGGGCGATGATCCAACCAGCTTTTTCGTCGGTGACTTCCTGAATCTTGTAGATCCAGGACAATTTGGCGGAATGGTACCAAAAGTACTGCTGCCTTTACTGGCGGTCTGGGTCATTACACTTGGATTCCTTGGACGAGGAATTAAAAAAGGGATTGAGGTTGCTAATAAAATTTTCATCCCGGCATTATTAGTTCTTTTCCTTATTATTGTCATCCGTGCGGTGACTCTTGAAGGAGCGGGTGAAGGATTGTCTGCCTTCTTTACTCCTCAGTGGAGCAAGATCGCAGATCCGCAAGTCTGGGTAGCAGCTTATGGACAGATTTTCTTCAGTTTATCCATTGCTTTTGCGATTATGATCACCTACTCTTCCTATCTGCCTAAGAAGTCTGATATTACCAATAATGCATTTATCACAGGTTTTGCTAACTCATCTTTTGAAATTTTAGCAGGAATCGGTGTATTTGCAGCCATCGGATTTATGGCAAATTCTTATGGAACAAGTGTGAGTGATCTGGCGGCTGAAAAAGGGGTCGGGGGAATTGGACTCGCATTTATGGTCTTCCCTGAGATTATCAGCCAGATTCCTGGGATCCCAGGGTTGTTTGGCGTCCTCTTCTTTGTCTCTCTAGTACTAGCCGGTCTTTCTTCATTAATTTCGATTACGGAGACTTATGTGGCAGCTGTTTCAGAGAAGTTTAATATTTCCAGAACAAAATCCGTCATCTTCGGTGGTGGATTTTCCGCGATTATTTCATTAGCTTATGCTACAAAAGGCGGTCTTAGCTTACTTGATACGGTAGACCACTTTATTAATAACTACGGTATTGCTTTATCCGGATTGTTTGAAGTGGTTGCTCTAGCCTGGTTTGCCCGCGGATTGAAAAGTTATCAATCGCATGCTAATGAAGTATCCGATATCCGCCTTGGCGGATGGTGGAGGATTTGTCTTGGTGTGATCACTCCTATCGTTTTAGGATATATGATGCTTCAAAACCTCCGTGCAGAAGTGACCGAAGCTTATGCAGGATATCCAATCGACTTTTTGTTTAACTTTGGCTGGATCGTAGCCATCGGAGCTATTTTTGTCGGGGCATTACTTTCCATTAAAAAATGGCCGAACGACGAATTAAAATACCAGCAGGAAATGGATGATGACACGAAGGAGGTTGCTCGATAATGGCTGTTTTCATGTTCATTATTACGATCGGCATCATTTGGGGCGGCCTGGCTGCAAGTATTATTCATGCTGTCCGGAAAGCTAAAGCCAATTAATAAAACAGCGGCAGGGAAATCATCTCTGCCGCTGTTTTTTTATTTTCTTGCCATTCGTTCCCATTTTCTTAAATATGGATAAGGATCAAAAGACCACTCATTTTTCCCATTATCCTGGTACATACCGTAATGAAGATGAGGTGGAAATTTACCAGAGGTGCCTGGTGGCCCGTAGCCAGACGCACCAACTGATCCAATCACGTCCCCAGGCTGGACAACATCACCAATTTCTACGCCTTCTTTAAATCCATTAAGGTGGGCATAATAGTGATAGATATTGTAAATATCACGGATCCCGATTCTCCATCCGCCATATTTGTTCCATCCCTTCATCTCAATAACTCCATAAGTTGTTGATTTTACCGGCACACCGTAATTGGCAAAAATATCCGTACCTTCATGAATTCTCCTGCCTCCGAATCCACGTGCATCCCCCAAGTACTGCGATAGCTGTAGTTAGCTTGGATAGGTACTGGAAAGTCCCGCTTAGTAAGGGAAACGGTTTGAAATTTTTCAAATACTTTTGCAGTATTCATGACCGTTTGCACCGTTAAGTCCCGCTTGTAGTAATTCCATAAGGCGATTTTAATATCGTCTCTCGTAGTCCCGTATGACTTTATATAAGAGGCCATTGACCAAAGTACATCTTCATCATTATTCAATTGGATTTTCCCATCCCCGTTGCCATCAGATCCCCAGCCTTCAGGAAATACATCGGCAGGCATTTCTCCTGCACTTCCTGTCCAAAATAAGGGATCCGGTTCGATAGCGGTAATGCGGTTTTTTCCCATCGAGGAGTGGATTTGGCGTTCGTATTGATCAACGGCAGCTAAATACTCCCAAGGGATTTCTGTTAAAGCAGACGTTTTTTTGTAGAGTGCGAGCCTTGCTGCACTCTCTTCATCTGCGTAGACAGGGGAGTTAGGAAATAAAAATAATAAACAACTAAGAGTTAAAAACAATCCTAAACATTTCATCCTATTCACCTACAGGTCGTTTAATACTGTTAGCATGTGGAAAATAACTGTAGTTATGATTGGAAAAGACAGGGAGCTTGTCAGCGTCCCATCTCTTCTTTCATATTTTCAGCCGCGTTATTTGGCGTCGTTTTTCCCTGTGGAGCTTTCTTCATTTTGTTTACAACACTGTCAATGACACTGTTGTAATTTTTATCATAAACAGTAGAGGTACTCAGGCTTTGGATATCTCCAAATGCTGACGGCTGATCGGAAACATATACGTGATAAAAACTCGGTACGAGAGAGTATGCTGTTTTTTGCACCATATCAGCTGCCCGGTTTCTGTCTTCACCTTCCGGCGGTCTGTACGCAACCAGTACTTTATTATCTGTTACTAAGGTTGCCACGTCTTCAAAGCCATCATACGTTAAGATCATACGTGTCACCATGTCTGCAACTTGTTCTTTGTTCACTTTAATTTTGCGCTGCTGTTCCTTTTTTTGATCCAGCTGTGTGCTTTTAAATCGGACATACCCTACTTGGCCATCCACTAATTTGTCATTGTAGCTATCCATAGGGTTGCCATTAAGTGCATCATCCTTGTCGTGTTTATTATCAGCATTTTTGACTTCATCTGCACATCCTGCAGGAATAAGCAGGGCTGCAGCAAGAAGAAAAGGTAATGGTTTGAATTTCATAGACATCCTCCTAGAGAAATTTGTTCATATAGTTAGGTTGGACGGATTTTTTGGATTAATACAAAAAACACCCATAGGGAATTACGTGTGTATAAAGAAATATGGTACACTTAGAAATAGGTAAGAGGTGATAATGATGGAATTACACGGGAAGACGTACGAAATAATCGAGGACCATCGTGATGGTTACCAATTTGAGGAATTAGAAGGAAGGTTTAGTGATATTCTCAGCAAATATGATTTTATCGTAGGCGACTGGGGATATGGACAGCTTCGTCTTAAAGGATTTTATGACGATCAAAATTCTAAAGCTACCTTCGATACGAAAATCAGCACGCTTGAGGATTATCTTTATGAATATTGTAATTTTGGCTGCGCTTATTTTGTGTTAAAGCGAATAGATCATTAAAACCGGCGTGATGGACACGCCGGTTTTATTATTAATGTTTTTCCTCGGAAGGTTTTAAATCACGGTTCGGTTCATCATGCGGTGGGTGTGCCCCGTCTTCTTGACGAGGAAGGTCCTGGTGCAAAGCTTTGTATTCGTAGTTAAAGGCACTGTAATAACGCTGCTTTTCATTCCAGGGAGCACTTTTTTTATTGGAAACCGCTTTATATTTATTTCTGGGCGAACCGTACGCCCCTTCAGGAAGTTGTTCGGGTACAAGATAGTTCCTTTGAGCTTCTACATTCGCAAAATCTGAATAAAACTCCTTGTCTTTATCACCCATATAAAAACCCCTCCTTGGAATTAGTTTTTCCAAAGAGGGGATGCTTATTCTTTAAAGCAAATCCTGAAGATACCGCCTTAGTTCCTCAGCTTCCATTTGACTTAATTGGAAGACATGTTCTAAGTAGCCGGTTTCATTAATGTTGTGCTGATCAAGTAAACCATGGTGATACCCTTGAAGGTCAATGACCATGATTTGGTCTTGAAAGAATTCTGCTTGCAGTAAAGCCAGTTCAAATCGATGATTTCCTGCTGTAAATACGACAAAACGAGTACTTGTATCCTGGGTTAAGTCTTCGAGAAGCTCGCGGTCCCGCATTTATGATCACCTCTTCTATATATAGTTTATCATACCATTAACAACTACAGATCGCCTTCTTCTTTCAAAGGCAAGATGTATGTTATGATAAATGGGGAAATGAGCATTACTGGAGGAGTTATCATGTATTTTGTAGACCGGCAGAAAATTGAAGAAATTCTCAACCATATGGAAAAAATAATGGAACAATTTGAAGAGCTTTCCTTTCAAAATTATGCTGATTATTTAGTGCTGGAGCGGATTAGTCACATCACGGCTGAAACGATTATCGACGTTGGAAATATGATGATCGATGGATTTATTATGCGCGATCCTGGCAGTTATCATGATATCATTGATATTCTTCTTGATGAAAAAGTTCTTCCTTATGACCAAGAGGACAGCTATAAGCAATTTATTCAATTAAGGAAAGAAGTAGTGCAAGGCTACTTGGCTGTCAATCATCAGTCGTTAATTGATGTATGGAAAAAGCACCGGACCACTGTCTGGCAGTTCCCAGAAAAAATCAAGACATATTTAAACGACGAACTTGGTCCTGTGTCGGCTTTTTCGAATAAGGAATAGGGAAATAATAAGTGATGTCATTCATGAATAAAGCCGTGTAGAACACGGGCTTTTTTTATGGGATAAAGGAGTTATGGAAAGATGAAGAATTATCAGGCTTATTTTATTGACCTTGATGGAACCATGTATAGAGGTACAGAGAGAGTGGAAGGTGCAGCAGAATTTGTTCAATACCTTAGGAAACATCAGCTCCCACTTCTTTTTTTGACCAATAATTCATCGCGTAAACAAGAACAAGTAGCTGCTAAATTAATGGATATGGGGATTGAAGCTTATCCAGAAGACGTGTTTACGACAAGCATGGCGACTGCTTCCTACATAGCCCGCCATCATGCCAACGCCAAAGTCTTTGCTGTTGGAGAAGAAGGACTGGTTCAGGCCTTACAGGATCAAGGCTTAGAATTAGTCGATGCAGGGGCTGACTACGTTGTCATTGGTATTGACAGAGAAATCTCTTATGAAAAGCTGTCAAAAGCATGCTTAAACGTCAGGGAGGGTGCAGCGCTTTTAAGTACCAATGGAGATGTGGCGATTCCCACCGAAAGAGGCATGCTGCCTGGAAATGGGGCATTTACTTCTGTCGTGTCTGTAAGTACAGGAGTGGAAGCTGTATTTATTGGTAAGCCTCATGCGGAAATCATGGAGCAAGCTTTAGCTAAAATGAACCTTTCAAAGGACGAAGTGTTAATGATCGGGGACAATTATGATACAGATATTTTGGCGGGTATTAACGCAGAAATGGATACATTGATGGTGGAAACAGGTGTCCATCGCTTTGAGGAAATAAGTGCCTACCCGAAGCAGCCCACGTATAAAGTAAAGACCTTACAGGAATGGTTAAGTTAAAGAACCCGCTCTTTACGAGCGGGTTCTTTAATATTACAAGAGATAGGGTCCGAAAAATACCATAACAAACATTAAATGGATCCCTACAAAATAAGCAATCCGAATCGACATGGACCAGTCTCTCATCTTGACGCCGAACATTAAAATTCCGTAAGTCAGAAGTCCAAATCCCAGCAGATAGATGAACGAGCTGCCAGTAAAACTTAAGTAATCCGGGGCACGATCCAACACGCCATTTGTAAATAAACGGTTTTTGAAAACGAGAGAGGCTGCCAGATAGATAAAGGCTCCAGTATAAAAAATCCACGGACGGTCATTATCGAAGCCACGATTGTTTGAAAACATCATGATGATAATGAAAAGCAGCGGCCATATAAACCATAGACCCGCGATAATTAGTGTGAAAAGGCTGTAGGAAAGCATACCTGCAGTCTTACCTAAAGCCGAGACTAAATTCCTGGTATGGACGGCAGCGGCTTTATCAATCATGTCCTGGTGTCCGGAAGAGAGAAAAAGGGATTTTTGATCTCCTTTCTTATCAAGCCAGATGACATCTTCTTCATTTACCCATTGTGGTTTTTCGGAAAGGTTTGGAGTGTTACTAAGCCTGGTGACTTTTGCTATGTTTTGTGCTTCTATGCTCGCCTGATAAATATTAAACTGTCTTGGTTCATTGTATCGGGTTGCAGTAGCACCAAATGCTTTGAAAAGTAACTCTGGATGATTATTTTCTATTCTCATTTGTATGTCGCCGAGCTCCTTTAAAGCTCCATCCCCATGGGGATCTTGAAAAGTTAATGGCTTTAACTCGGGCGGGCTGCTGGAAAAGGAGCTTTCTGCAAAGAAATACGTTTCAGTTGGAGAACCGGACATGCTTTGCTTTTGCAGAGCTTTTACTAATAAATCATACGTATCGTCATGTACTGCAAATTGTATATCTTTGGCAACTAGAGAATCCTCCAGTTGAAAATGGGAAGTTCCCATCTTTTCAGGACCTTTATTACTCAGCTTGTAAAAGGTTAAAACATGGCTGTTATCAACAAGATTATTTAATAACAGGTAAGTGTTTTCTTCTCCTTGAAAAGAATATATATCCGTGTTTTCATGTTCTAAATCCAGGAGCTTCTCTGAGGCAGAGGTTTTAGGGTTTAAAGTGAACAACTCGTTTTCCTTTTGGTAAATAATTTGATTTCTTAGTGGATGAAACCCGTCGGTTTCTGTTATTTTCTTATTCGTTCTCCCATCAAATATCGAGTAATAATTGGAGTAGATAAGATTATTGTCATGTAAATATATGCTGGTGAATTTGTCTACTGGAATATCGTATGTATGTTCATCAACCTTATTAAACTCATCATTATATATTTTTTCCACGGCGCCTTCATGCGTGAGAAGTGAAATGGAGGTTTTTCCGTCTTCCATTGAATTAACGGAAGGAAGGGAACTATAGGGAGTAGTTCCAAGACCAATTTCCCTGCTCCAGTCCTTTTCTGGGGGTTCAGTGACTTCCTTATAGTTTCTTATGAACAATAAGGAGATCCCAATTAATACGATTAGAAGTGGAGCCAGCCACACCCACTTCTTCCTAAAAAAATCCATAATCATCCATCCTTTCCCAATCTGGTTCATTTACTACTATATCCTACATACGTACTAAATTTCTACAGGTTTCAGAAAATTAAAAATCCGCGCTGGTTTAGCGCGGATTAAACGTCTTCCTCATCTTCTTCTCCAACAGCACTATGGGCAAGCCTGCTTGAAGCTGCTGCGGCAATGGCTCCTACTATATCATCTAAAAAAGTATGGCATTCACCGGTCGATTTATCATTTAATTTTTTTAGAATTCCAGGTTTTTGTTTATCAATATATCCATAATTCGTAAATCCAATGGAACCATAAACATTTACAATAGAAAAAGCGATGATCTCGTCTACTCCATAGAGCCCTTCATCAGCTGCAATGGTTGCTTGCAGAGGTTCCTCTAATTGCTTCTGTTCCGCTAATTTATCTAATTGAATTCCTGTGAGAATTGCATTTTGTACCTCTCGTTTCTTTAACACTTGATTGACGTTAAAACGACAATCTTCCAACGTTAAGTTCTCATGATAGTTGGATTGGAGGTAATGTACGAGTTCTGCCATGTCATCTACGGTGACACCCCGGTCTGTAAGCCATTCTCTTGCCGTTTTTTCAAGTGAGGACATTTTCCTGTTTTTTTCCATAGTTCCAAGCCTCCCTAAAGTACTAACCATCCTATAATCTACCCTACTCATAAAATTACAAACGAAGTGGGTTCTTTCTATTATATCAATAATTTAAGGATGTGGAATCAAGTCAGAGGTTTATAATAAGAAATGGGAAGGTAAACTGAAACTATTCTAAAAGTGGAGGAGATACATATGGACAAACCACACATCTTTATAACTAGAAAGCTGCCGGATGAAATTATTGATCCTTATCGCCAATATTTCCAAATTGAGATGTGGCCGGAGGAGGAAGAGCCGGTGGATAAGGCAACGCTTCAATCTAAAGCGTCAAAAGCTGATGCAGTGCTGACTATGTTGACAGAAAAGCTGGATGCCTCTCTTTTTGCTAACGCAGGAAAGCTGAAGGTTGTCGCTAACTTAGCTGTAGGATACGACAACATCGATTTGGACGCTGCGAGAGAGCATCAGGTTACAGTTACGAATACTCCTGATGTGTTAACAGATACTACAGCGGATTTAACGTTTGGGTTGTTAATGGCAACGGCAAGAAGAATTGTAGAAGGGGAACAATACATTAAAAATGGAAACTGGAATCATTGGTCACCTCTTCTTATGGCGGGAAGAGACATTCACCACAAAACGATTGGGATTGTTGGAATGGGAAGAATTGGAGAAACGGTAGCCAAAAGAACGATGGGTTTTGACATGAACATTCTTTATCACAACCGCTCACGTAAGCCGGAAGCTGAGGAAAAATTTGGCGCAACTTACACTTCATTTGAACATCTGCTTGAAGCTTCAGATTATGTCGTTTGCCTGGCTCCTTTAACGAAGGAAACGCAGAAAATGTTTGGAAAACAAGCTTTTGAGAAAATGAAGTCTGACGCGATTTTCATCAATGCATCAAGAGGTGGGCTTGTCGACGAACAAGCCTTATACGACGCGCTTGAGGACGGTCAAATAAAAGCTGCAGGGCTGGATGTATTTGAAAATGAACCGATTTCAGCCGAACACCCCTTGCTGAAGCTTCCACAAGTCGTCTGTCTGCCTCATATTGGTTCCGCAAGCCGGGAAACGAGAGTAAAAATGATGGAGCTCGCATTAGACAATATCAAAGAAGTGCTGGAAGGAAATGAGCCGATTACTCCAGTATCATAAAAGTAAAAAATCCACCATCGCTGTCTGCGATGGTGGAGTATAAGTCATTCATCATTTAAAATACTTGCTCAACTTCATAAATACCAGGCACTTCTTGAGATAAAGCGCGTTCGATGCCTGCTTTTAGAGTGATGGTTGAACTTGGGCAGTTCCCGCACGCACCCATTAAGCGCAGGCGTACGATGCCATCTTCAACGTCTACGAGTTCAACATCCCCGCCATCACGAAGTAAAAATGGGCGAAGTTTATTAAGTACCTCCTGAACTTGTTCATGCATGTTCAATCTTCCCCTTTCTTATAACATCATTATAAACGGTAATCGACAAAAAATCTATTCCTGTCTCTTTACATTTAATTTATTGAGAACCATTTTCATTTTATCTTTTTTTTATTCTTTTGTAAAATAAGAACAGTGAATTTGAACACTGAAAAAGGAGTTGGAAGAGACTTTGAAGGATATTCGATTAACTGTGTATGGGGCAGATATAAAATGCCCCAGCTGTGTGAACGCTCCTGGTTCCAGGGAAACCTTTGAGTGGCTGCAGGCTGCAATTACAAGAAAGTATGGTGCTGAAGGAGTCTGTTATCAGTATATAGACTTTGAAAAGGATCCGTATGATGAAGAGCACCTTCAATATATTCAGCAGATCGAGAATGAGGAACGTTTCTATCCCTTAATTGTTATCGAAGACGAGGTAGCTGGTGAAGGGAATCCAAGATTGAAACGTATTTACCAAATGTTAGAAAATCATGGGTTGGAGGACCTGGCAAGTAGAGAATAAAATTGTAGGATGTGTTAAACTTACTGGTGGGGATTCATCCAGGTTCATTAAGGAGGAAAGAGGATGAATCCAATGATTGAATTTTGTATAAATAATTTAGCAAGCGGATCCCAGGCAGCAAAAGAGGAACTTGAGAAGGATCCGGATCTTGATGTTATAGAGTACGGTTGTTTAAGTAATTGTGGTATTTGTTCTTACGGACTCTTTGCCTTAGTTGAAGGTGAACGAGTTATGGCTGATACTCCGGAAGAACTAGTTGACAACATTTATGACCACTTGGAGAAGAATCCCCAATTTTAAAGGTGTAAAGCTAAGGATTTTTTCTTTTTAGAGAAAAAGTCCTTTTATTTTGACCCGCTTTTTTGACCATCTTCCATTGTATTGGAATCCAATATTTGATAATCAAGCAAGCGCTTAGTATACTAACAGTAACAAAAGAAAGGAGAGGCTCATGATGATTCTGAATATTACAGAAGCGGCTAGTCACCAAATTAAGGAAATGTTGAAGGAAGAGGACAAAGAGAATGTCCGGCTTCGCTTCGGAGTAAAAGGTGGAGGTTGCAGTGGATTGTCTTATGCGATGGGCTTCGAAGATGAGATTAATGAAGAGTTAGATGTTATCGAAGAATCAAGCGGTATTCCCGTTGTCATTCATAAACAAGATGTACCAATCATTGAAGGTACAACGATTGATTTTAAGCAGAACATGATGGGCGGAGGATTTACGATCGATAATCCTAACGCTATCGTTTCCTGCGGCTGCGGATCTTCTTTTAAAACGGCTACCAACGCTGGTACACCGGATCCGAATTGTTAATATTTCATTCCTCCTCTTTTACATAAAACGTAAAAGAGGTTTTTTAATTTAGATCCCGGAAATAAACCGTCCTGCCCTGACATATGGTAAATAGAGGGGAGGACGACCTGATGAAAAATTTTTTTATTCAAAGTTTATCGGCGGATGAAAGCAGAATTAGTGCTATTATTATCGGTTTTTTTATCACGCTTTTATTTGCTATGTATCAGTATGTTTCCACCGGTTCTATTGACGAGAACGCAAAAAATTTATTGACAACATTTGTGTATGTGATCGGTGGTGTCCATGTTTCCCAGCACGTCAAAGATTATGTATTAACTAGAAACCAGGCAGGAGCTTTCAAATCGAAAAGTTCTGAAATAGACAAATAATACATTTCTAAAACGAAAGCTTTAAATAAGCGACCAAGCTTTTGGAGGTTACTGAAGAGCTGCTTGAGATTATTCTAAAAAAAGAAGCCGCATTGGACATTAAAATCGTCTAATGCGGCTTCTTTTATACTATTGATGAGAGGTTTCGGCTCTTGAGCATTAGTATTCGTTTGATAGTGACGGTCTAACATCGCATCCCTCACTTTTCATTGTTCAATATTAAAAAGAGTCATTTTCTCTACTAAATCAAAGAAAATGACTCTTTTTAGACTGGTCTCTGTTGATTCCGCGAAGAATGGAACGGGGGTAACGCCTGCTGGAACAGTGTGAGCCGAAGAGCCACTTTGTCAAGTGATCTTCTTGACCAGGAGTCCCTGACCGCGGCAAGCATCCACCGGCAAACGATTCGTGAGGATCAACGACAGACTTTAACAGCATTTTTAATTAGAAAGAATTTGTTAGTATTCAGGCTTGCATTTTTATTAGGAAAACATGCTGGTTGAGTGCTTAGGCTGAACTCTGGCGGTAGGGTCCATATAAGCTTTGGCGTTATTTACCGCAGTTGGGCCTTCCCCAAACCCAGAGGCAATCAGCTTCACTTTGCCTGGGTACGTACAAATGTCTCCAGCTGCATAAATTCCTTTGATGTTGGTTTCCATTTTCGAATTTACTACAATGCTGTTCTTTTCAATTTCCAGTTCCCAATCTTTAATTGGACCTAGAGAGGAAATGAAGCCATAGTTAACAATCACATCATCCACATCAATGGTTTGGATATGGTCGCCTTTTACTTCGTGAAGTTCAACTTGGCGGATCGCTTCTTGTCCAATCATTTTTTCAGGTGTATAAGGAGTCAGAACATTTATATTTGAGTTTTTCAGCTGTTCTACACTATGCTCATGGGCACGGAATTTATCACGGCGATGAGCAATCGTGACCTGATTAGCTATAGGCTCAAGCATAAGAGCCCAGTCTACGGCAGAATCCCCACCGCCGCAAATCATCACGTTTTTTCCGGCAAATTTGTTCATATCATCGACAAAATAATGGAGGTTTGCATCCTCAAATTTCTCTGTGTCCTCCATTTTCAATTTTCGTGGCTGGAAGGCACCATTTCCTGCAGTGATAATGATCGTTCTTGTATAATGAACCTCTTTATCTGTAGTGAGCTTAAATGAATCATCCTCCAGACGCTCAATGGTTTCTACGGATTGTTCCAGGGCAACCGTTGGATCGAAAGCCATGGCCTGTTCTTCCAAATTATCAACTAATTCCTGAGCTCGGACTCTTGGAAAACCAGCTACGTCAAATATATATTTTTCTGGGTAAAGAGCGGATAATTGCCCTCCCAGGTGTGGTAGACTTTCGATAATCTTCACGCTAGCCTGCCTCATGCCGCCATAAAAAGCAGTGAAAAGACCGACAGGACCCCCACCGATAACAGTGATATCATAAACTTTATCGCTCAAAAATCTCACCTCTATTTCTAAAATCAATTACATTTGTTTATTCTATCATAAATGAAAGAATCAAGGGGAATGATGTGTTATGAAAGCCTTTACGTAACTATGGAAAAGTGGCATTTTTCTGATAAATGAGTTATGGGTTGAAAAGAGGTAAAAAAAGGTCTAAGATGGAGACTAGAAAAAACTTTTTACGATATTGTGACATATACTTTTACAATCTGACAGGCTTTTTTTTATGTGAAAGTGTGTGAAACCAGTCACAAAGATGAGCTTTTGGGTAATTAAATACTTGGAGATGGAAGTGATAATCATGAAGAATCCTAACATTGTCATTCTTGGAGCTGGTTACGCTGGACTAATTACAGCAGTAAAGCTTCAAAAAAGTCTAGGTGTGAACGAAGCAAACGTAACTTTAGTGAATAAGCACAGCTATCACTATCAAACCACCTGGCTTCATGAAAACGCAGCTGGAACGCTGCATCATGATCGTACGCGTATTCAAATTAAAGATGTCATCAACACAAGCAAGATTAACTTTGTTCAAGATACGGTTACTGGTATCGATCCTCAGCAAAAATCCATTACACTAGAAAACGGACAGCTTGATTACGATTATCTCGTCATCGGTTTAGGGTTTGAAGCTGAAACATTCGGAATTACCGGATTAAAGGAAAACGCCTTTACGATCAGTAATATCAATACGGCTCGTTTGATCCGTCAACATATCGAATATAATTTTGCGAAATACAATAATGAGACTGAGAAGAAACAGGAGCGTTTGAACCTTGTAGTCGGTGGAGCAGGTTTCACAGGAATTGAATTTGCAGGGGAACTTGCTAATCGTGTGCCTGAACTGTGTAAGGAGTACGATATTCCTTGCGAAAAGGTTCGTATCATCACTGTAGAGGCAGCCCCAACAGCACTGCCGGGATTTGATCCGGAACTTGTGGAATATGCTATGAATCGCCTTGAAGCAAAAGGTGTGGAATTCAAAATTGGTGCCATGATTAAGGAAGTTACAGAGGACAAGCTTATCTATGAAAAAGATGAGCAGCGTGAAGAAATTCCAACAAACACTGTTGTATGGGCAGCCGGAGTTCGAGGCAGTTCTCTTATTGAACAAGCAGGATTTGAAAGCAATCGCGGCCGGGTAAAAGTTCGCAAGGATCTTCGTCCAAATGAATACGATGACGTGTTTATTATTGGAGATTGTGCTTTAATGATCAACGAAGAGACAGAACGCCCATATCCGCCGACAGCCCAAATCGCTATTCAAATGGCAGAAAATACTGCGGCTAATCTGAAGCGTTTAATCCATGGCAATACTCATCTCGAATCCTTCACTCCTGACCTTAAAGGAACAGTGGCTTCTTTAGGAAGTAAGGATGCTATCGGGGTAGTATTTGGAGATAAAAAATTGTTTGGCTGGTCAGCATCTGCTATGAAAAAGGTCATTGACAACCGCTATCTGCTGAAACTAGGCGGAGTAGGCCTTGTGCTTAAAAAAGGAAAGCTTAATTTCCTAAATCTCTAAGAGTGGGATTAACTAGCAAAGACAGCCTGGCTGTCTTTGCTTTTTTTATGGAGGAATAATAAAATAATGAAAGGTCTTACATAGAAAGTAATAGGGGGAAACGTATTGAACATCGTACAGTTTATCGTTTCTATTGTACTGTTTTTCGTCTTGTTTTTTGGAATAGCATTTCTCTTAAATATGATTCTTCGCTCATCATGGCTTCTCGCGTATGTGTATCCCATTATTGTACTGTTGATTGTCGATGACTTTAAATTTACACAGTACTTTACTGATCCTGGCTTTGCTTTTCCTGAAGTGTTTGGACACCTGGTAAATTTACAGGTTGTTGATATTTTTATCTTATTAAGCGGCTTTCTCGGTACGATCGGTGCAGGGTTAGTGATTCGCTTTCTTCGTAAAAGCGGTTACCAAATGTTTTAATAACAAATCAAAGGCTGCCGTGCGCAGCCTTTTTTTGAATAATATTGTAATAGGTTGGACATGATGACATCGAGAGGTGAGGATCATGAAAAACCAATCGAACCAGTTATTAATAAGCGGTTTAATCGTGGCATCTATTTATAGTACCCTTACTAACCTTTCTAATTTATCCATCACGGATCTAGATGATTGGTTGTCTGGGGATTTTAAAGCCGCTTCTCTTCAAGGTGCGATGGCATTAAGGGATAAAGCACAGACTGAAAAGACAACAAACAGTGGAAAGGCCGTTCCGACTTCTTCAGTAAGTGAATCTATATCTCTTTCTGATAGCCTGGATCTATCACAATTCCCAAAGAAGACAGTAGTGGCTACAGGTTACACAGCTGGTAAAGAGTCTACGGGAAAAACGAAAGAGCATCCGCAATATGGCATAACATTTTCAGGGGTTCCAGTTAAACGCGACTTGTATTCTACAATTGCCGCAGATCCAAAGGTTTTTCCGATAGGTACCGTACTATTCATACCGGATTATGGCTATGGAGTGGTGGCAGATACTGGCTCAGCGATTAAAGGAAACAAGATTGATCTTTATTACCCCACAGTTGAGGCTGTGTACCAAAATTGGGGGAAAAAGAAGCTGAATGTGTACGTTGTGAAAAAGGGGAAAGGTTCCCTTACTAAAGAAGAACTCGAGCATCTTAATGATAATGAAGCGATGCAAGTCTTCCGAAGTCAAATTTTAAAAGAAAAGAAATAAGAGGAGCCTGAATTCAGGCTCCTCTTATTTCTTTTGGGCATAAAACCATGCCGTTACGAAAGCTTTCTCTTTTCTAAATAAGAGTGTGCAGAAGAATAGAAAGTAAAATTCCGGTGAGTCCTCCGAAAAAGACTTCGATCGGCTGATGCCCCAATAATTCTTTTAATTCCTTTCTCTTTTGAAACTCTTCTTTGTTTCCCCATTCCTTTGCTTCATCTACAAATCGTTGAAAGTCCTTTAAAAGAATATTAAGCATGATTGCTTGTTCACCTGTCTGCCGGCGCACTCCGGTAGAATCGAACATAACGATAATAGTAAAAACACAAGCGACAGCAAATACTGACGAATCAAAGCCGTGTTCTAACCCTACGCCTGTGGCAAGTGCAGTGACAGCAGCAGAATGACTGCTGGGCATACCCCCGGTGCTGAAAGCAAGACCGGGTACGAAATCCCTTGAAGCGATAAATTGAATTGGAACTTTTACGATTTGAGCAAAGAAGATAGCGGTGATTGACGCCCACAGGGGAAAATTATGCAGCAAATCCATCGGCATTAAGACATCCTTTCAGCCATTTAATAAAGAGATAACGATCCGCCATTCATTAGAAAGTATGTAGTGGCTTGTATGTATATCATATCACATGAAGAAAGTTGACGTCCTTAGAAAAATCGTGTAAATCACGTAAAGGAAGTAAAGAAACAGCAACTTCTGTATAATAGAACGGTGGAGGTGTTGGAAAGATGTATGAGATTAGAAAAAATGTAATGGATCAAGATCAAGCTCTCATTGTAGGAATATTTTCCGAAAATAAACTCAATCAAACCATTTTTGACGAGCTTGATGAAAAGTTTAACGGATTACTTGCGGAGTACATAAAAGCAGGGGATATTTCGACGAATTATAAAGAAATCTCAAAGGTGATGAGCTTTGGTAACATTCCCGCGAAACAAATTTACTTTCTAGGTTTTGGTCAGGCAGGGAAATTGGACCGTAACCGGTTCCGCAGAGCCTATGGTGCTTTGTTTAAACAACTTCAAAAAGACGGGGTTACACGGCCAGCCGTTTCCTTAATGAATGTTGAATCCGTAATTCCTGCAGAGGAGTGTGCAGAAGTAATGGCAGAAGCCCTAACTACTGCTACGTACACCCTTAAACATTTTAAAACGGATAACCGTAAAAATGCAGAGAAGATTGAATCAGTGGCCCTGATTTGTTCAGAAGAAGCGAATCGTGTTCTTTCCGCAGCTGAGAAAGGACGCGCTATAGGTGAAGGGATCAATTCGGCCAGACATTTAGTCCATCTGCCGGCAAATATGCTTACTCCTTCCGAAATGGCTGAGTACGCGAAGACCATTGCAGCAGACTATGGGATGGAGATCGAAGTGATCGACAAATCCCAAATGGAAAACATGGGGATGGGGGCACTTCTAGCAGTAAATCAAGGGTCCGCTGAGCCTCCGAAGGTTATCGTGTTAAAATATCAAGGACTTCCTGAATGGAGCAATGTTACGGCGTTTGTAGGAAAAGGAATCACCTACGACACGGGAGGCTACTCGATTAAATCTAAAACAGGTATGCCAGGCATGAAAGGGGATATGGGTGGAGCAGCGGCAGTACTCGGAGCTATGGAGACAATCGGCCGTCTAAAACCGAAGCAGAATGTCCTTGCTGTTATTCCTTCATCAGATAACATGATATCAGGGTCTGCTTTTAAGCCTGATGACGTCATTACTTCGCTTAGTGGGAAAACAATTGAAGTGTTGAATACCGATGCAGAAGGAAGGTTAGCTCTTGCAGATGGTATCACTTTAGCCAAACAAAGAAAGGCCAGCAGGTTAATTGACGTAGCTACACTCACAGGAGGAGTGGTGACAGCTTTAGGCTCCTGGATGACGGGGGCTATGACGAATCATGAGGAATTCTTTAAGGAACTCCAGAAAATGGGCGAATTTATGGGAGAACCGATCTGGCAGCTGCCTTATAATGATGATTACAAGGCTCAAGTGAGAAAAAGCAATATTGCTGATTTGAATAATTCCCCCACGAGAAAAGCACACCCTATTATGGGTGGGGCTTTTATCGGTGAATTTGCAGGAGAAACTCCATGGATCCATCTTGATATTGCCGGTACTTCAGAAGCGGATTCCCCGCATGATTTAGGACCAAAAGGCCCGACTGGAGTCATGGCTAAAACGTTAGCTGCTTATATTCTCAAATAAAGGATGAAGAATAACACGCACCCGGCATAGTCCGGGTGCATTTTTGTCTTGGGAAGAAAGGCACACTTTCTTTGGGAGCGGTATAGGATACAAGGAAGAACGACGCAGAGGAAGTGGTTATGATCGATCAGCCTGTATTTCTGAACAAAGATGAGCCTGACAGGAAGACACTGAGAACAACGCCATCGTTAAGTCAAGAACTAATTAAAGCGGTAGGAACTCATATGATTGTACAAACGGTTGATCATATGTATATAGGGAAATTAGAGGAATGTACAAAGGGGTTGATTTACATGAGAATTGGTGATCGGGTGCTGATGATTAGTGTCAAGAACATCGTAAATATCTTTCCAAAACCATAAGAAACCCGTTACTATATAGAGTAACGGGTGATCAATTTCTGAATTTACTTAATCTTTAACTGCAGCTTCAAGAGCAACCTCAATCATCTCATTGAAAGTAGTCTGACGTTCTTCTGCAGAGGTTTCCTGTCCGGTAAGGATGTGGTCGCTTACGGTCAAAACGGACAAGGCCTGCCGTCCGAATTTGGCAGCTAGTGTATAAAGCGCAGTAGTCTCCATCTCAACAGCGAGAACATTATAATTAGCTAACAGATTAAAAGTATCCATAGCGTTATCCCGATAAAAGCTGTCACTCGTAAAGACATTTCCAACGCGTAATTTTAATCCTTTTTCAAGTCCGGAATCATAAGCATTTTTTAATAACTCGAAATCAGCAGTTGGGGCAAAATCTATCCCGCCAAATACCATCCGGTTCATTTGAGAATCTGTAGTTGAAGTCGAAGCAAGAATCACGTCCCGGACTTCAACGTCCTTTTGCAGGGCACCGCACGTCCCAACGCGAATTAGTTTTTGTACATCAAAGCTTTCCATTAGTTCATTAATATAAATGGAAATGGAAGGAACACCCATTCCAGTACCTTGGACGGAGATGCGTTCTCCTTTGTATGTACCAGTATAGCCGTACATACCACGGACTTCGTTATAACATACAGGGTTTTCAAGAAAATTCTCGGCAATGTATTTCGCTCTCAACGGGTCCCCGGGTAAAAGGATTTTATCGGCAATGTCTCCATGATTGGCTCCAATATGTGTTGTCATTTCATAAACCCCCTTGTAATATTCAGGCTATTTTAAATTACCATACAGAAAGAAAGAAAACAAACACTGCTGGGATCAGGCTCCTGCCAACACACCTTCGGAAAAAGAAGGGTACAATAACATAACCGTGCAAATGCTAAGCGGGAGAAAAGAACGGAAAATAGTGAAACGGAAAGGTGTGTTCGTATGAATATTTCCATATCTAAACTTCCTGGGATCGGCCAGAAAATATCATTAATTACCGGTGAAGACAGCATGCTTGTCTTAATTGTGCACCATACTGGCAAGCGGGAGCTTTATTTCTTTGAAGATGCGGATAGTGAAGAAGCTGACTTTGCCATGGATTTAACCTCTGATGAAACCCGGGAATTAGGTGCACAGCTTCTCGGGGCGACTTACCAGCCTGTAGATGCAGATAAGTTAAAAATTTTCAAGAATCAAATTGTTATTGATTGGGTGGAACTAAAAGAAAAGTCGAGTATCGCGTATCAAACTATTGAAGAGTCTGAAATTAGAAACCGTACAGGAGCGACCATTATTGGAATCGTAAAAGGAGACGAAACAATTGCTATACCGGAAGCAGACACACGGCTGCAGCCCGGAGATGTCATTATGACTATCGGAAAACAAGATCAAATTGACAGCTTGTCCGCTTTGTGCAAAGGAGAGGAATGATGCCCCGTGCCTACTGATATTCCAGCTCTGCTCGGAGCAGGACTACTCCTGCTTTTAATTTTCTACTTAGGTTTCTTGAGTATAAAAATAAAGTTTCCTAATGTCATTTTATTTATCCTGCTTGGCATAGGGCTGACAAAATTAATGGACGACAGCGAATTATTACATTTTGCAAGTGAAATAGGAATTGTCCTCTTATTTTTCCTCCTTGGACTTGAATTTAATATAAGCAGACTGGGTGGGATCGCTAAACGGATTCTTCCTGCTGGACTTCTTGATGTTGTCTTGAGCCTTGGCGTCACTACCGGAATTGCACTGTTATTCGGCTTGAGTTTATATTTAAGTTTTCTTATTGGCGGGATAGCTTATGCCACAAGCTCATCGATTACCGCAAAGCTGTTAGATGACCGAGGCAGGATGGCGAACAGAGAAACGGAGTTCATGCTTGCTATACTTATTTTCGAAGATCTTTTTGCACCGTTAATTGTTGCCATTCTTATTGGCATTCATTCGGGTGAAGAAGTTACGGGATACATGTTCCTTATCTTATTCGGAAAAATCGTCGGGCTTGCTTTGCTCGCTATTTTATTAGGAAAAACTTTGTTTAAACGCTTTGAATCCTTCCTTGACCGCATTGATGATGAAGAGTTTAAAATTGCATTACTCATCGGGATTGCTCTGGCTTATGGTGGACTAGCCTTATATCTCGGTCTTTCTGAAGTACTGGGGGCATTTTTGGCGGGCATGATGCTGGCGGAGGTAGGGAAAATTGAAAAGATAGACCAAACTGTTTTCCCAGTGAGGGATTTAATGCTTCCTTTGTTTTTTGTGTACTTCGGAACTACGATTAAGCTGGGGGATGGAGTACCTATGGCCTGGATGCTAGCAGTAGTCGTTCTCTGGTCAGTCATTTCTAAAGTATTAGTAGGAGTCTGGGGAGGTCCGATGTTTGGGCTGTCTAAGCGTGCTTCTCTTCGAGGTGGACTTTCCTTATGTGCCAGAGGCGAGTTCTCAGTCGTTATCGCAAGTGTCGCTACAGGAACGATGAAGGTATTCAGCGGATTATTTATTGTGGCAGCTGCTTTTATAGGCATGCTGCTCTTTGAACAAGCTTCCAACGTTACGAATAAGATCTACGGTAAACCTGAAAAAAAGAAGAAGCGGTTAAAAGTGCCAGGCAATTAAAAAACCCTTCTCACGTAGGAAGGGTTTTTAATTGAAATATTGTTTTTCCAGATCATGGACCTGTTTTAAAGCATGAGCGTTAAATTCAGTTTCCCGCCTTGTCAGCTTCTCTTTCAGCTTGGCGACTGATTCTTTTAAGGATTGTTGATAATCAGGGATTTCATCATGATAAGGGTGTACAGCTTCCTTCTGGACATTGGCTTTTTCGTGAAAACTCAATGCCTTTCTTTGATGAAAAAAAACTTCTTCTGTTTTTCCAGGATTATGTAAGTCGCCTTGCATCGGATGTTTATCGACCGCGAGTACTTTAACTAAATAATGGCGGTTTCGATCTTCCACAATTTCTCCTAGATAAATGCCTGATTTATAATGAGCCTTTACCTGGTCTCCCGGCTGAAGTGAATGGCTCATAGAATCACCTCCTACTATTAATTGTATCAGAGAAGATCAGCTTATAGAAATAAACAAGGGGTGCTTTTGCATGGGAATATTTGATATAATAAAAGCAGAAAGAAGGGTGTGATGCTTCTATGATGGAATTCTTGTACTTTCCGGAAGATAAGTCAGAATATATTCCAGCCATAATTTCCTTATTAATATTTGTGGTGGGGGCAGTGATCACGATGTATATCATTGTGAAAGCTTCCCGTAAACAAGAAAGAAAGTCAGACGAAAATTATCAGACACCTGCAAATCAGGAGCAGAAGAATTAGTTGGACCACGCTTTTAGTTCATATAAAGCGTGGTTTTTTGATGCCGTACGCTGCTGATAAATCTTAAGATATTGGGAAAACTACCGTAAGAAATCGCAGAACGGAGGCTTTCCATGAAAATACGTACGGCTGCTTTGATGTTCATTTTATTGGTAAGTGGTTGTAATGCAGATCAGCGTTCCCCTTTGGAGTCATCTTTTTATAATGGTGCTGGAGACAAAATAGGCACGGCTACTTTAAAAGAAATGCCAGAAGGAGTTCAGGTGAAAGTGAAGGTCGAGGGTTTAGATCCAGGGCCCCATGCGATCCATGTCCATGAGTTTTCAAAATGTAAAGGGCCGGATTTTATCAGTGCGGGCAACCATTTTAATCCTGACTCGAAGCAGCATGGGTTAATGAATGCCGAAGGCGCACATGCTGGAGATCTCCCTAATATCGAAGCGGATTCAAGTGGAATGGCCCAAGCAGAGCTTATGCTCAGCGATGCTACTTTAAAAGACAGTCAGAAGTCACTGCTTCGTAAAGAGGGAACTTCCCTGGTGATTCACAGTGGAGTCGATGATGGATTAACACAGCCCGCAGGAAATTCTGGAGAGAGAATCGCTTGTGCTAAGATTACATTAGATGCAGATCAGAATGAAACAAGCGATCCAACTGAACCTATGGAGAAACAAAAGAAAAGCAAATAACACCAGGAGAGGTCATTATCTTATGAAAACCCATGCAGATCTTAGGGAATTTCTTCCGCTTATTTTCATAAGAAATATAAAGAACTGGGAAAATAGTGTTTCAGACATAATAATATCCGAATGAAGGTGAACTTATTAGGATAAGATTTCACCATCATTCGGATTTTTCATGGCAGATGATCTTCAAATTTCAATGAGCTGAAGGCATGTCCTCTTCCCCAGAAAATCTTCCTCAGATTAAGGGGATGATGGTAGCATAGGAGATGCAGGTCTTAATCAAACTTCCTTTACCTGCGTACACTCCTCAGGAAGCAAAGACTACTTGTATGATGTGCCGTTCATGCTGAAGCATTCGCGCATTTTATACTGGTGAACACGAACCTTCGGTGGTTCCGGAATATCCCTGCCCATCAATGTTAGTCTCAAGAGGGAATGCTATTAATCATGGCCCAGCCTCTTCATTTATTCTATTTCTTTAACTGCATTGATTATCCGGTTCGTTCCTTCCACAATCAGGTCTTTAGGCGCAGCGATATTCAATCTCATAAATCCATTCCCTTCTTCACCGAAGGAGGCGCCGTCATTAAGACCAACTTTTGCATTTTTTTGCATGAATTTTTTGAGTTCTGCTTGTGTAAAACCAAGTTTTCGGCAGTCCATCCAAAGCAAGTAGGTTCCTTCAGCTGGTAGAATTCGAATGGATTTTGTTTCTTTTTCAAATCGTTCAGTTACATAGTCACGATGAGCTTCTAAAGTGTCGAGCAATTCCTCAAGCCAGTCATCTCCATCTTTATAAGCGGCTTCTAAAGCAGTAATTCCGAGTGTGTTTAACATGTGGATGCCCTGTTGTTTAAATTGGTTCATGACCGGTTCTCGCAAAGATTTATCCGGGGTAACTAAATAAGATACTTGAAGCCCTGCTAAATTAAACGTTTTAGTAGGAGAAAGACAAGTAATCGTCATCTTCTTCATTTCTTCGGAAAGTGAGGCGATTGGAATGTGTTTATTTGGTTTGAAAACAAGATCTGCATGGATCTCATCAGCGATAATTTTTACGTTATGTTTAACACAAATGTCACCCATCTTCATGAGTTCTTCTTTTGTCCAGACCCTGCCGACAGGATTATGAGGGTTGCATAGAATAAATACCTTCACTTCATGTTCAATAATCTTTTGTTCAAAGTCTTCAAAATCAATTCGGTATTGATCGTTCTCGAGCTTGAGCTGATTTTTTACAAGAGTTCGCTCGTGTTCGTTGACGACCGAATAAAACGGCGGATAAACAGGTGTTTGAATTAATATGGCGTCTGCTTTTTCAGTCAGTGCTTGAATAATCATATGCAAACTAGGAATAACTCCAGGGCTGTAGGAAATCCAATCTCCATCCACTTTCCAATCGTGTCGGCGTTCCAGCCAGCTTACGATATAATCCCTAAATAGATGATCGGCAACCGTGTAGCCGAATATTCCGTGGGAGACCCTTTCCTGCAAGGCCTCTGTAACAGCTTGTGGAGTTTTAAAATCCATATCTGCTACCCACATAGGAAGGACATCTTTGTCCTGGTAAAGTTCTTCAGCCATGTCCCACTTGACGGAGCGTGTGCCCCTGCGGGGAATTACTTCAGTAAATTGGCTCATCATGATCCCTCCAACATTATTCATTATCTCTTCTTATCATATCGAATCTTATGTTTGGTGAGAAATATGCTGTTTATGTTTTAAAAGCAAAAAAAAAGCAAAGCGATCGATCCGCTTTGCTCACACAGGGGGAATACGAGAAAGTCTTACAATACTAGTAATAACCCTTAATCTATATTTCTAAACCTATTAATTTATTTTTTTTCAGTTTCTAATCCATAAAGTAAATTCATAGCTTTTAAAACATCACGTTCAGAGAAATCCTTTGCTTTCTTTAAAATGAGTTTTGAGCGCTTAATTCCAATCGCAAAAATTAAATCTTCAAGCTCTTTGTCGATTTGATGATCCTCTTTCTCAAACTCCATTAATTCAGATGCAGGAATGTCCAACACGGTAGAAATCTTTAATATCGTATCGAGTTCAGGCTCCACTTCGTCTTTTTCATAGCTTTCGAGACGATGTACTCCGATCCTTGCCTTTAATGCAAGGTCTTCCAATGAAAAATTTTTCATAGTACGATATTTGCGAATATTCTCACCAATAGACATCTTCATTCCTCCTTCACTCTTTTCTAAATTATACCATGGGAAGAAGTTCACCATCTAAAAGGTTTTTGAATATTTAAGCACAATTCTTTACATTGTATGTGGATGCTTCATACTAAAGCACTTATTTTCTTTGAAAGCTTTGCTAATTCAATTGAACTGTGGTAAAATCATTAATTGCGTGAAATGAAGCGAATAATATATATCAGGAGTTGTATAGCATGTCAGATAAGTTTCAAGAAGGTCAAGTAATAGAAGGAAAAGTAACAGGAATTCAACCTTATGGAGCGTTTGTTGCCCTGGATGATCAAGTACAGGGTCTTGTCCATATTTCTGAAGTCACTCATGGGTTTGTTAAAGATATTAACGAACATCTAACAGAAGGCGATGAAGTAAAAGTTAAGATTCTTAACATTGACGAAGAGAGCAATAAATATTCTCTTTCCATCCGGGCGACTCAGGAAGCTCCAAAAAAAGAAAGCCGTCCTCGCAAACAGGCAGCACCAAAGCAGCAGGAAGAATCTGCGGCTGGGTTCAATACGTTGAAGGATAAGCTTGAAGACTGGATCAAACAATCAGATGATCGTGAGAAATATCGTAATTAGCAGGAAAAACCCGGCAGCTGCTGCCGGGTTTTTTTGTTTCAAAACTGTCAGGTTACTTTGTCGATTCTGCAGTCGCTTCATCATAATCAGCTGCAGGCGAAAAGTAAAGGGAAATTGCGATAAGTCCACTGATACCTACAAGTGTATAAATGACACGAGCGAAAGCTCCGCTTTGCTCTCCACCACCGAATAGCGCTGCAACAAGGTCATATTGGAATAAACCAATTAATCCCCAGTTGATGGCACCGATGATAATCAGCAATAGAGCTGTACGTTGAATCCAGTTCATGTTTTAACCCTCCTGTATTAGTAATAAATCACTCATAGCTTAAACTATAGTTAGAAAAATATACATGAGGCATTATTTTTGAGAACTGAAAGCATTTCCGAGATAATATTAAACGAAAGTCAGGAAATGAGAGGAGCAATAAGATGGATGCATTTACTTTTCAAAATCCGACAAAGTTAATCTTCGGTAAAAACCAAGTCGAAAAATTACAGGCAGAACTTCCTGAAAACACAAGCAAGGTGCTTTTAGTATACGGAGGGGGAAGTATAAAACGGAATGGTCTTTATGATCAGGTGATTAAACAGCTCCAGCAGGCAGAGGTCGAAGTAACTGAACTTGGAGGAGTAGAACCAAACCCAAGGTTAAGCACTGTAAGAGAAGGTGTGGACCTGTGTAAGCGTGAAAACATTGATTTTATTTTAGCAGTTGGCGGTGGAAGTGTAATTGATTGTTCAAAAACTATTGCTGCCGGTGCTAAATATGATGGTGATGCGTGGGATCTTGTTACGAAAAAAGCCACCCCTGATGGCGCTCTTCCCTTTGGTACTGTACTCACTCTGGCAGCTACAGGTTCTGAAATGAACGCAGGAGCTGTCATTACGAATTGGGAAACAAATGAAAAATACGGGTGGGGTTATGCCCCTTATACATTTCCTAAATTCTCCATACTTGATCCTCAAAACACAATAACGGTCCCGCGTGACCAAACTGTTTATGGGATCGTTGATATGATGAGTCATTTATTTGAACAATATTTTCACAACCCAACTGATTCCATCGTTCAAGATGAGATGGTTGAAGGTGTACTGCGTGCTGTGATTGATACCGCTCCTAAATTACTGGAAAACCTGGAGTCATATGAACACCGTGAAACGATCCTTTATGCTGGTACCATTGCATTAAACGGTATGCTTCAAATGGGCTACCGCGGGGATTGGGGAAGCCATAATATTGAACATGCCGTTTCTGCAGTGTACGATATCCCTCATGCTGGTGGCCTTGCTATTCTGTTTCCTAATTGGATGACGCATAACCTGGATGTGGATGAAAAACGTTTTGCACGAATGGCGGAAAAGGTCTTCCGCGTTAATAGGGAAGGAAAAACAGATCGACAAACAGCGGAAGAAGGTATTGCAGCCCTTCGTTCCTTCTGGTCATCAATTGGTGCTCCATCCGCGCTTTCAGATTACCAAATTGGTGAAGATAAGTTCGATTTGATTGTTGAGCGTTCCATGAACCGTGGAACATTTGGCAATTTTACTAAACTTGAAGGAACTGATGTTGAAAAAATTCTAGAAATGTCGAAATAACACTTTATTAGTAGAGATGCGGGGAAATCCCGCGTCTCTTTTTTAATTGTATCCGGTTACAATCTTCTGTTTTCTTGATTTGCTGACGAGGTTTCGATAAAGTGAAATTGGCTTACTTAAATTATTTACAAATGGAGGAGAATTAATGACACATATTCGTTTTGATTATGAAAAAGCTTTGCCATTCTTTGAAGAGCATGAACTGGAATATATGCAGGGTACAGTTTCCCTCGCGCACCAGGCATTGCATGAGGGAACGGGAGCGGGAAATGATTTTCTCGGCTGGCTCGACCTTCCTGAAAATTATGATAAAGAAGAGTTTACCCGCATAAAGCAAGCAGCTGAAAAAATCAAATCGGATTCCGATGTTCTGCTGGTCATTGGTATTGGCGGATCTTATCTTGGTGCTCGTGCAGCAATTGAAATGCTGAACCACAGTTTTTATAATGTACTCGCCTCAGAACAAAGAAAAACACCTCAAGTATTCTTTGTCGGCAACAGCATTAGTGCTCCTTACATGAACGAACTCTTTGATGTATTAGAAGGAAAAGACGTCTCAGTAAATGTGATTTCAAAAAGCGGTACAACTACGGAGCCTGCAATTGCGTTCCGTGTATTCCGTAAATTTCTCGAAGACAAATACGGTAAAGAAGAAGCTAAAAATCGTATTTATGCTACTACGGACAAAGAAAAAGGGGCACTTAAAACCCTTGCTTCAGAACAAGGCTATGAAACCTTTGTCGTTCCTGATGATGTTGGCGGCCGCTATTCTGTATTGACTGCGGTTGGGCTGCTTCCTATTGCAGCGAGTGGCATTGATATTGACGAAATGATGAATGGAGCACAGCAGAGCCGCAATGAGCTTGGCTCAGAACAATTGAAAGACAACCCAGCTTACCAGTATGCAGCAGTCAGAAATGTTTTATATAATAAGGGAAGATCCATTGAAATGATGGTTAATTATGAACCATCATTACAGTATTTTTCTGAGTGGTGGAAACAATTATTCGGTGAAAGCGAAGGAAAAGACCAAAAAGGAATCTTTCCTGCTTCTGCTAATTTTTCTACGGATCTACATTCTCTCGGTCAATACATTCAGGATGGCAGAAAGCAGCTGTTTGAGACAGTTATTCACGTTGAATCACCTAGCTCTGACATGAAAATTGAGGAAGATGAACAAAACCTGGATGGACTGAATTATTTAGCAGGAAAGACTGTTGATCAAGTAAATGAAAAGGCATACCAAGGCACGATGCTTGCTCATACGGACGGTCAAGTGCCAAATCTAATTGTTCATATTCCAAAACGGGATTCCTTTACATTTGGTTATCTTGCCTACTTTTTTGAGAAAGCATGTGCAATTAGTGGATATATTTTAGGAGTTAATCCATTTGATCAGCCAGGGGTCGAAGCATATAAGAAGAATATGTTCGCCCTGTTAGGGAAACCAGGTTTTGAAGAAGAGAAAAAGCAATTAGAGCAACGCTTATAATCCTTTCCTCAGACATCCATATAATGGATGATCTGAGGTTTTTTTTATGGGGCAGTCTATAACTAAAAGGAGGGATGAATGTGATTCCACTATCATCTTCAATTACAGGAGAAGTATATGCATTTAGCGATATCGAGCAAGAGCTTCATCCATTAGGGTTCAGGCTTTCTGACAATTGGGATTATGAACATGGCTATTTCGATTATAAAATTGACAGTCAGGATGGTTATCACTTTTTGAGAATACCATTCTCCGTCACCGCTGGAAGTTTGGATAGTCCCTATGACAGCTCACTTGTTAGAGTGGAGGAACCTTTTCTACTTGCCCATATTTATCAGGATGGCTTAGATGATCATGTCAGGGAGGGAAACTTCCGAGCCGCTTTTGATCAATTCCAAGAACCAAAAGACAAAGATGGCCACGTCCCGGAACGCTATGTCAACATAGGCCGAGAGCTGATTGAAAATGTAGAACAAGCATTAACTTCTAAGCGGAGTGAACACAATTAACCGATCGCCTCTTTCCAATTGCATGTTCAGCTGGATGTGAAAATTAATCTCCTTTTCTTTCTTCACAGCGATGACTAAATGGTTTTCGCTAAGGAAATGCTCCATAATCTTGATCATTGATTCTCCCAATAATTTTTCTGGGAGCTCTTCTTCGTGAAACTGAGAGGAAGTGAGCAGATCAAGAAGCAGTTGAAAAGGCTGAGCCGGTTCATTTCTATATAACTCGTGGTAAAACAAGCTGCTCATAAAATCATTGGATCGAATAACTGTATTCGCTCCGGCACGCTGAGCATTGATTTTTTGGCGCTCGGTTAATACTTCAGCGATGATAAACAGCTGAGGATGGTGTCCCTTCAAGGCTACGGTTTGATGGATGACGGATTGATCAGCTTGTTCTTCCTTTTTCGAAGGATCAGCTGTGACTACGGCTATCCTTGCTTCTTTCACATTGGCTTTCTCTAATATTTCTTCGTTGGAAGCATCTCCCTTAATAAAATGGACGAGAGGGAGACGTTCATAAAATTCGTTCATCGTTCGGTCGATCAATACGATCTTTTCCTGCGACTCATATTGCTGTACCATGTCAATTAATTGACGGGTCCTTTCATTCCAGCCAATTAGTACGAGATGGCCGTTGTTTTTATAGGGAACTTCCCCACGGCTTAAAGCTTGTTCATGTTTTACTGTGGCTGCGGATAAAGTAGCCATGTAAAATGTAACCAGCCCTCCTCCTGAAAGAATGAGGACGATCCCTGTAATTTTTCCTGCCGGGCTAAGAGGAACATAATCACCATACCCAACTGTAGCTCCTGTCACAAACGCCCACCAAATGCCGTCGAAAATGGTTGGAAAACTTAATGGTTCGAGAAGGTGTATGATCAAGCCAAATAAACCCATTAAGATTAGAACAGTACCGAGCAATCTCATAAAGATAGGTATTCGAAAGTAAAAGCGAATCCAATTCTGCATGGCCGTCTCCCTTCTTTTTACTTTCATTATGGGTATTCCTTAAGGAATTCAAACATAAAAAAACTTGCCTAACAGGGAGGCAAGCAAAACCATTAATATTGCAACGTTTTTTTCAAATCATTATAGACAGCATTCCAAAAGTCCTGATTATTGCGGTAGGCCTTCGTTATGAATGTCAGCATTTCCTTCTGCTTACTTTCATAGTCATCCGTTTCTTTATTCTTCAGCCCCTCCATAGATTGATCAATAAATTCCTGAACTTCAGGTGCCCGCGGCCCCCAGGTCGCGACTTCTTCTCCCTGGGTATTGATAATAATCATTTTTGGAATGGAACGAGAATCTTTAGTAAGATATTGGTCCATTAATTCAGTATTCTGATCCCTCAATAAGAAGTGTGTGTGAATATGTCCTGCTTCTGCAAACCTTAAAAAGACAGGAATATTTAACATGGCATCGCCACACCAGTCTTCTGTAATAATAATTGCCCGTAAATTTCTTTTTTGAAGCTGTTCAAATAATGGATGATCAGAAGCATCAATATGAAAGTGTTCATAAATATAAATAAGATCCTCTTTATGGCAGGTCATAGCTTCCACGTAGCTTTGGGCGTCTATGCCTTTTAGAAACCATTCTTCGAGATTCATTAAACCCCTCCTCGATTCATGCATACTAAATCACGTTCCCTATTTGACCAGATAGTATGCAGGAATTTAGTAAATGTAGAAAAATTAATAAATTTGTTATGATTATAGTGGATTAAAAAGGAGGAATACATATGCAAAATGATCGATTAAGCTTTTTATTCGAATTGTTGAAAACCCCATCCCCATCCAGTATGGAAATGACAATTCAAAAACGATGGATAAAGGAAATGGAACCGTTTGCCGATGAAATCCGAACGGACCACGCCGGGAATGCGATTGCGGTATTAAACCCCAACGCTGAATTTAAAGTACTGCTTGCAGGTCACTGTGACGAAATTGCCCTAGTCATTAACCGCATTGATGAGCAGGGATACCTTTATTTTGAGAAAATGGGAGGCATTAACCATAAGGCTGCCGTCGGGATGAAGGTTCATGTGCTTGGATTTAAAAAGACAGTGACAGGCGTGATTGGGGTTAATGCTCAACATCATGGAGGCTTGAAAGGTGATTTTGATCACGAGGATTTATTTATCGATTGCGGTGCAAAGTCCAAAGAGGAGATGGAGGAGCACGTTCAAATCGGTGATTTAGCTGTATATAAGAGGGAACCGGAAATCTTAATGGACCGCTATGTGTCCGGGAGGGCGCTGGATAATCGAACGGGCCAGTTTATTGTTGGTGAAGTCATACGCAGGCTTGCAGACAAGCAATTAAATGTGGGCGTCTATGCAGCGAGTACGGTTAATGAAGAAACCAACATGGGCGGTGCTTATTTTGCTGCAGCTGGAATTGAACCCGATATGGCTATTGCTTGTGACGTTACGTTTGCTACGGACTATCCAGGTGTAAATAAAAATAAGTATGGCGATGTAAAACTTGAAGCGGGACCGGTTCTAGCTAAAGGCGCGCCGATTAATCGTAAGATCAATGGGCTGTTGGAAAAGACGGCAAAGGAATTATCGATACATGTTCAATATGAACTCACTTCAAGGGCAACTGGGACGGATGCAGATCGAATGCGCTTAACTGGTAAAGGGGTTCCAGTTAGCCTGGTATCCCTGCCTTTGCGATATATGCACTCACCAGTGGAGACCGCCAGCATCAAGGATATGGATCAGGAAATTGAACTGTTGGTGGAGCTTTTGTCTAACATGAGCGGTAAAGAAAGCTTAAACCCTCTTGATGAATAATCTCCTCATAAAGGAAAAGGCGGGCATTTAAGTTGCACAACCTGCCTTTTCCTTATAAAATAGAAGTACAATAATATATCGGTTCCATCTTCGGGGCAGGGTGTAATTCCCGACCGACGGTAAGGTGTGCAGGTATGCATTCTAAGTCCGTGACCCGTTTGTTTATTAAACGGTGGACCTGGTGAAAATCCGGGACCGACAGTGACAGTCTGGATGGGAGAAGATGACGAGCGAAACGGGTAGTGAATACTACCTATGTTTTCCTGTGGAATTTTTACCAACCCTAAAGCCCCTTTTTTGTGCTTTAGGGTTTTTTGATTCCTTTGGACAGCTCACCTTCATCTGGGATGTGAATCGATGAAAGATGAAGGAGGATGGATGATGAACCGAAATGGGCAATCATCAAAGTTATTTAAGTTAGTAATCATAGCGTTATTTGGAAGTATCTCAGTGGTACTCATGTTGCTGAATTTTCCACTGCCATTGCTTCCGCAGTACTTAAAGGTGGATTTTAGTGAAATTCCGGCACTCATTGCAGCTATTTTATTTACTCCCCTTGCAGGGATTGCGGTTGAAGGATTAAAGAATGTTTTGTATTTTATTTATACTGGGGCATCTGACCCAGTCGGAGTAGTGGCTAATTTTACCGCTGGTTTATTATTTGTCGTCCCTGCAGCGATGTTTTATCGCAGGTTTAAATCGACGAAAGGTCTGGTGTCGGGAATAGTGGTTAGTATCGTCATAACGGCAGTCAGCATGAGTGTTTTAAACTATTTCTTTATCCTTCCAGCTTACAGCTGGTTTATGGGTATGGAAATGATGAGCGCCCAAATGAAATGGACGACTGTAGTAGCTGCTATCCTGCCGTTTAATGCCTTAAAAGGGCTGATCATAGGAGTGCTGTTTGTGCCTGTTTTTATTAAGCTGCGGCCATGGATTGAGCAGAAACGAATGCAGTCGAACTCTTCCTCAGCTGCTTAACGACACACTAAATAATGGGAATTAGAAGCGAAGCAGCCTTTTCTCCAAAGGCTGCTTCAGCTTGTAGAGAAAGCCCGTTGATTTCCTATATGTTGTTTTACGCCCCGTGCGGTCCAATAGCACTTCGTTTACCTGTCCCCCTTCTCTCTATTTGACTTAGTATAGCAGAGTAGATCCAGGATTCATTTCAAAAATGGTGAATGCAAGGTAAGTAGCGAAGGAACTCCAGGCAAAATAAGGGAGGAGAAGTAAACTGCTCAATCTGCTGATATTCCATAATGCTAGAATTAAAGCAAGAGCTGTCAAGGATACAAATGCAGCGTCTACCGTTGCCAGGAGCAAATCCTTAAGGGAAAATTGAAAGTAACTAAACAACTGGTTGAATATATAATTAATGAACATGAGAGCCCATACTCCTCGAGGGAGGCGAAAGGTTCCCTGTTTTTGAATTGCTTGTGTATAGGAAAGGGCTATAAGGAAAAAAAGAACCGCCCACACTTTTCCTATAATTCGACCGTCTGGAGTGAAGGCAGGTTTTGCTAACTGGTTGTACCACTCCTGGGCTGTTGGAAAAAGCCACCCAGCGATCGTGAACCCCCCATAGACAACGATCATAAACAAAAAAAGCTTTAACCATCTCATAATAAAGAAAGGAGAGCGGTTCAGGACCGCTCTTCTGCCTCCTCTACAAGTAATCGTGCTGTCGGCTGAACCTCCAGCCTTTCGATCGGAATCGGCTTTCCAGATTTTTCGCTGACGCCAAAACGTCCTTCCTCAATTCGTTTCAGAGCGTCATTAATTTCCATAAGATGTTCACGGGATTGTTCATAAAAGGTTAAATCTTTTTCCTGTTCAAACTGTTCCGTGCCAAGATTCCCTGGGTGGTCAGCAACACTGGATACTTCTCCCGTTCGGTCTTTTTCAAAATCATTATGATTTCGCTCTGAATGAAAATCTTCTAATTCTTCTTCTGTTTCTTCTTTCATTTTTTCTAAGCGTTTCTTAAATTGTTGAATTTGATCTTCTGTCAGCATTATATACTCTCCTTTCCTGTCTTTCTCTCGCTATTAATAGGAACTACACCAATTGTGCACCGTGCAATGGAAAGCAGCTGGCCTTCGTCGCTTTTAATTTCTATTGACCACACCATGGAATTCCTGCCTATATGGAGGGGTTCTGCTGTCCCCTTGACAAAACCACTGCGTACACTTTTCATATGATTAGCGTTAATTTCCATTCCAAACACTTGGTGTGTAGCTGGATTAACATTTAAATAAGCCCCGATACTTGCAGCAGATTCTGCTAATGCTGCACTTGCTCCTCCGTGAAGGTATCCCATGGGCTGATGGGTTCGTTCATCCACTGGCATTTTAATTTGAACGCGATCCTTATCAGCTGTTTCGATTTCCATTCCTAATGCTTCCATAAGTGTGTGGTTTAGTGAAATGTCCATAGAATCATTCCTTTAATTGTTATTTCCCGAAGCCCGCGGGATCAAACCTAAACAAAAAAAGGATGGGACCCATCCTTTTTTTACTTCCTAGCCAATTGGAATAAACAGCTGAAGGAGAAGTGAGACTCCTAAAAGCATTCCATAAATGGTATTTGTTTTTGCAGTAGCTATCATGGCTGGCAGCATTTCAAGGGGGCAGATTTATTTTTGAAGCCCTTGATAGCTGTGATGCCTTTAATTAAACTGAATAGAGTGATGAGCGACCAAAATGGTAACAGACCGGCAAAAATGAGTCCAATCGTAGTGCCGTAAGCGATCGTAAATAAAAAGCTTAGAAAACCTACTGCTCGTTTATGGCCAAATAAAATGGCTAAAGTCCGCCTTCCATTTTCTTTATCTCCTACCCTGTCCCGAATGTTATTCGCAAGCAGAATGGAAGCCACAAAAATAGCTACAGGCATCGATACAAATGTCACATGCCAATTAATCGATAAAGTTTGAATATAATAACTGATTTCCACAATCACAGTACCCATAAAAAGTCCGGCTGTTAATTCACCAAACGGGGTATAGGCGATTGGGTAGGGCCCTCCAGTATAGAGGTAACCGAACAGCATGGATACCAGTCCAATTAAGGCAATCCACCAGCTGGATACTGCACAAATATAAAATCCGAGGAGAACGGAAATAAGCAGAAAGCTGATCGCAAGCCTAAAAACAGTCTGCGGTGAAATACCGTCCCGGACTATGGTGCCTCCTATTCCTACAGAGTTTTCATTATCCAAGCCTCTTACATAATCGTAGTATTCATTAAACATGTTCGTGGCCGCCTGAATGAGGATGGAAGCGAGCAGCATTGCTGCAAACAACAAGACATTGATCGTTTCGTCAATTGCAGCAAGCATTGTACCGACAAATACTGGAACAAATGCTGCGGTTAATGTATGGGGGCGCAGCAGCCTCCACCATACTTGAAGTCCTTCACGTTCATTCAAGGAAGCTTTTATATTATGGTTTGGCATAGAGCTCATAGGTGTTCTCTCCCTTGTAATAGACTAGTAATATAATATCAAATTTATCTTAGGGAAACTACAATAGAGTGTCAATGATTGTAAATCGTAAAAAGAACGATTGAGATTCCTTGAGTCAAGCGAAAAAAGAGAATAAAATAGAGAAAGATGTATGGGATAAAAGAAAGACTCATATCGGATGATATGTATTATTATAAATGATAATTTAATAAACGTCCCTAATAAAATGGGAGGAATGATTATGCTTCATACAAAAGTGTCTCAGTTTGAAGATATAATAGATCAAGCATTAACAACGGCATTGGAGGACAAAACACCACAGTTAGTCAGCTTCGTAGAACAAATTGACTATCAGAATCCATATGTATTCTTTCACAATGGAGTCAAGGTTGATCAACACCGTGTGTTTTGGAAAAGTGCTGAAGAAGATTTTTTGATGGTCGGAGTAGGGTCAGCGAACAAAATGTTTACAAGTGGAGCAGACAGATTTCAAAACTTGCAGACAGCCTGGAATGAGCTGCGTGAAAAAGCAATCGTTTCGGACGGCTATAAGCAAAAGGGAACAGGAGTTGTGGCCCTTGGGGGCTTCAGTTTTAACTCTGGAAATCTCAAGGAAGCACCGTGGGAAAAGTTTCCTGACAGCCAAATGACCATCCCGTGTTTTCTACTAACGAATTATCACCATGTGTCCTATTTAACGATTAATGCTGTGATCTATCCTGAGGACCATAAACAGCAAATTTTGAATCAACTGCTTGAACAGGAAGAGCTTTTGTTCCATGGACAAGACTTTACACCCCACATTCCAGAGAGAATACGGGCAGAAGAACAGGACCCAGAAGGCTGGAAGTCCTCTGTTAAGCAAGCTACCGAAGATATTAAAGCAGGACTGCTTGATAAAGTCGTGCTGGCACGTGAATTGAAAGTTAATTTTAAAGAAGATGTACACATTGCGGCTGTTTTGCAAGAGCTTGCAGCCAAGCAAGCAAACAGCTATCTTTTTGCGATTGAAAGTGAAGGAGCGTATTTTATCGGTGCCACTCCAGAGCGGCTGGCTAAAGTAGAAGACAAAACGCTCGTTTCTACATGCCTGGCTGGGACAATTCCTCGAGGAAGAAACGAAGACGAGGATTTACGATTAGGAAAACAGCTGCTCCACGACCGAAAGAATCGCCAGGAACACGAGTTTGTCGTTCAAATGATTCGGGATGCTGTAGATGCCTGCTGTTATGACGTGGAGATTCCGTCTTCTCCCGTCTTGTATCCGCTTCGTAATTTACAGCATTTATATACTCCTGTAAGGGCAACTTTACAAACAGGATATACCTTGCTGGATGTTATTGAGAGGCTTCACCCAACGCCTGCACTCGGTGGTATGCCGCAACATACTGCCATCGATTATATAAAAGCGAATGAACGTATGGACAGAGGCTGGTATGCAGGGCCGGTTGGATGGATGGACCGACAGAACAACGGAGAATTTGCCGTTGCAATTAGATCTGCGCTGATTCAGGGAAAGAAAGCGTCCTTATTTGCAGGATGCGGAGTAGTAGAAGATTCAGATCCCCAGTCAGAGTACGAAGAGACAGCCGTGAAATTACAGCCGATGTTATCTGTTTTAGGGGGATAAGTATGGATGGACATGTAGAAGCTTTAACGAAATATGTAACCCAGTTTGTCGACCAGCTCGTCTATTCTGGTGTTAAAAATGTGGTGATTTCGCCTGGTTCGAGGTCAACACCCTTGGCAATGGCTTTTGCAGAGCATAAGGGCATTAAGCACTGGATGAATCTTGATGAACGATCAGCCTCTTTTTTTGCACTAGGGATGGCTAAGGAAATGGAAGAACCTGTCGCTTTGGTTTGTACGTCTGGAACGGCTGCTGCCAATTATCTTCCTGCTATCGTAGAAGCTCATTACAGCCGCGTACCTATAGTGGTATTAACTGCTGACCGGCCACATGAACTAAGAGAAGTAGGTGCACCGCAAGCGATCGATCAGACAAATATGTATGGGAAATACGTGAAGTGGTTTCAGGATATGGCGCTGCCTTCGGTAGAGCTTACCGCTTATGTCAGGCGTCAAGCTGCCCGTGCGGTGGAAGAAAGCACAGGAGGACATGCTGGTCCTGTCCACTTAAATTTTCCATTTAGGGAGCCGTTAATTCCTGACTTTACTTTAGAAGGCATTTGGAGGGGGACCAAGAGCCTGTTCCTAGAGCATCGAAAGGAAGTATGCTCCCAGATGAGGAGCAATTGACTCCTTTAGTGCAGCATTTGAAAAACGGTGGAAGAGGTTTAATAGTCTGCGGACCAGAAGCCAATAATCATATAGCTGAGGCAGTTGCTGAACTTGCCATTAAGCATGCGCTCCCTATTTTTGCTGATCCTCTATCTCAACTAAGGGCGGGACAGCATGATAAGAGAAATATCATTGAAAATTACGATTCGTTGTTAAAGTCAGAAAGCTTTAAGAATGATTACCGTCCAGATTTTATTATCCGCTTTGGAGCGATGCCTGTTTCAAAGGCGTATTTGAAGTGGATTCAGCAATATGGTGACGAAATCGACCATTTTGTAGTAGACCGTCATCTCAGCTATCGCGAGCCTTCTGGAGTGAAGACGAAGTTTATTTGGGCAGACCCGGAAATGCTGTGTAATCAATTGGTTGATTTGGTTACAGATGAAGTGCGGAATGAAAACTGGCTAGAATTTTGGAAATCAATGAATGTCATCGCCAAAAATCATATGCTGGCTGAACCCGGGGAGAAGTTAAATGAAGGTCATGCGGTTGTATATCTGGCCGAAGCTCTCCCGGAAGAATCTGTTCTGTACGTCGGGAATAGTATGCCGATTAGAGATGTAGACAGCTTTTTTATGGCTACACCGAAGCAAATAAAAATATTAGCTAATCGTGGTGCGAATGGTATTGACGGAGTTGTTTCCTCCGCTGTGGGAACTGCAGCAAGTGGTAAGCGTGTAACCCTGCTGTTAGGTGATCTCTCATTTTTCCATGATATGAATGGTTTACTTGCAGCAAAGCAGCACGATATCCCCATAACGATAGTAGTCATTAACAATAATGGTGGCGGTATTTTTTCTTATCTCCCTCAAGTGGAGCACAAGGATTATTTTGAAGAGTTATTCGGTACTCCTCTAGGTATTGATTTTCTTCCGTCTGTGAAAATGTATGGCGGCAGCTATCATCGTGCTGAGAATTGGAACCAGTATCAGCAGGCGTTAGCAGATAGCTATCAAGAAGATGGCATGTCGGTTGTTGAAGTCATTACGAACCGTACAGAGCATGTTGACTTTCATAAAGCAAAATGGAAGAGCATCGAAGAAGCCATTTTAGAATGGAGACGTAGATAAGAGATGTATGTAAGCGTTCAGCAACGTAAATATTGGCTTGAAGACAAAGGAGAAGGCGGACCAATTCTTCTGTGTCTGCATGGTTTCACGGGAAGTTTAAACACCTTTGATGAGCTGGTTAATCAGCTTTCTTCACGCTTTCGAATTCTATCGATCGACATGCCCGGACACGCGAGAACCGGGGTGTTAGGACAACTGAACATGGAACAGTTTTGCTCGGATCTGAACGAATTATTAAATCAGTTATCTATTCCTTCTGTTCAGCTGCTAGGCTATTCTATGGGAGGACGAGCTGCGCTTTCATTTGCTTTGCTCTATCCAGAGAAAGTGAATAAGCTTATCTTAGAAAGTGCGTCGCCTGGATTAGAGAAGCCTGAAGAACAGAAAGAACGGAAAGCACGAGATGCTGCTCTTGCCAGACGAATTGAAGATAAAGGAATTGAATCCTTTATCGATTACTGGGAAAACATTCCTTTGTTTGATTCGCAGCAGGAACTTCCAATTGAACAGAAGGTAAAAATCAAGGAGGAGAGATTGCATCACCATCCTGTTGGCCTGATCCAATCCTTACTTGGAATGGGTACTGGTAGTCAGCCTTCCTGGTGGAGAAGTTTATCGGTGTTATCTACTCCCTTGCTTCTAATCACGGGCATGAAAGACGAAAAGTTTAAGATTATTAACCGCAGAATGGACAGTTTAGCCCTGGAATCCCAATTAACGATCGTTGAGGGGGCGGGTCACGCGGTACATCTGGAGAATCCAAAGCTCTTCACTGAAATTGTGGAGGCATTCGTGATACAATGAAAGCGTTAGGCGCTTGAACTACTTGGAAAATGAACTGTTAAGCATACAGAAGGAGGAAGATATCATGGCTTTTGAATGGAATCAAGAAAGAGAATATGAAGATATTTTATACGAAACGTTTGAGGGGATTGCAAAAATTACGATCAACCGTCCAGAGGTACGTAATGCATTTCGCCCGCAAACGGTACAAGAATTAATTGATGCCTTTGCTTACGCCCGTGATGATTCAACGATTGGAGTCATCGTGCTTGCTGGAGCAGGAGATGAGGCTTTCTGTGCTGGCGGGGACCAAAAAGTGAGAGGTCACGGCGGTTATATAGGAGATGACAGTGTCCCGAGGTTGAATGTACTTGATCTTCAAAGACTGATTCGAGTTACTCCGAAACCGGTAGTGGCTATGGTTTCTGGGTATGCTATTGGAGGCGGACACGTTTTACATATTGTATGTGATTTAACGATTGCCGCAGATAACGCTGTGTTTGGTCAAACAGGACCTAAAGTTGGGAGCTTTGATGCAGGGTATGGTGCTGGACTGCTTGCACGTATCGTCGGCCACAAAAAAGCCCGTGAAATATGGTACTTGTGCCGTCAGTATAGTGCAAAAGAAGCGGAAGATATGGGTCTAGTAAATACCGTAGTACCTGTGGATAAGCTGGAAGAAGAAACCGTGCAATGGTGCAAGGAAATGCTTGAAAAATCCCCTACCGCTCTACGGTTCTTAAAAGCCTCCTTTAACGCAGATACCGATGGCTTGGCAGGACTTCAGCAAATGGGAGGCGATGCCACCCTGCTTTATTACACTACTGATGAAGCTAAAGAAGGCCGAGATGCATTTAAGGAAAAACGCAAGCCTGATTTCGATAAGTTTCCAAGATTTCCGTAATTGTAAAAAGAAGCAGAAAGGGGCTTTCCACTGGGGAAAGCCCCTTTCGCTTTAAGAAAGAGAGGGAAGGATTGTGGGTCAAACAATTCCTCATTGGCTGGAAAAACAAAATGATTTAAACCCCGATAAAACAGCAATTGAATTTGCGGGAGGAGGCAGGCTTACCTTTGCAGAATTAAGAGAGGAAAGCAGACGTTTAGCTGGTGGAATGCTGCTTCAAGGGATCCAACGTGGGGATCATATTGCTTTATTGGTAAGCAATCAGTTATCAACCCCGCTTTTTATCCATGCTCTCAGCTACATAGGAGCAGTGGGAGTACTATTAAATACTCGATTGACAGCAGAAGAATTAGCCTACCAATTGGATGATGCAGACGTCAAAAAATTAATTGCAGATAAAGAACACCTAGAAAAAGGAATAAAAGCTGCGGATTTAACATCATTAGGTGCAGATGATGTTTATTCCAGCTCTCGTTTTCCAAAAGTGGAGGAGGCATCTGACCTTAATACATCCCTTGATTTTTCTGACCCGTACACCATGATCTATACTTCTGGAACGACTGGTCAACCAAAAGCCGTGATCCATACTTATGGGAATCATTGGTTTAGTGCGGTAGCATCTGCTTTAAATTTAGGAATCGAAGCAAAAGATAAATGGCTGTTGTGCCTTCCTGTTTTCCACGTAGGAGGATTCTCCATATTAATGAAAAATGTAATTTACGGTATGCCCATCGTATTATTTAACAATTTTGATGCGGGGAAGATAAACGACCAAATTATGGAGAATGGCGTTACGATCATATCGGTGGTGACAGTTATGCTGCAGCGGCTGCTTAAGGACCTTGGAAGAGGATCCTACCCTGAATCGTTTAGGGGAATGCTTCTAGGCGGAGGGCCAGCACCTGAACCGCTGCTTTATGAGGCGTATGAAAAAAATATTTCTGTTTTTCAATCCTATGGAATGACGGAAACAAGCTCTCAAATATGTACGTTGAGTCCTGGTGAAGCCTTTCGAAAAATTGGCTCAGCCGGAAAAGCCCTAAGTCCCGCAGAATTAAAGATCGACCAAAGTGAACCAGGGAGGATAGGTGAAATACTTGTGAAGGGGCCGATGGTTTCAGAGGGATATTATAAGAAACAAAAAAGGGAGAATGAATTTTTAAAAACAGGAGATCTAGGTTATATGGATAAAGAGGGATTTCTTTATGTGGTGGATCGTGTAAAAGATATGATCATTTCTGGAGGAGAAAATATTTATCCTGCGGAAATCGAAAGTGTACTGACGGGTATAGAAGGTGTTCAGGAAGCTGGTGTTACCGGAATAAAGGATGATGAGTGGGGAGAAGTTCCTGCTGCATTTCTTGTATTGGAAAACAACATGCCTTTAGATATTGAAAAAATAAAAGCTTACTGTAGAGAAAAGTTAGCGGGTTATAAAGTACCTCATGTTTTTTATATTCTTGAAGAATTGCCTAGAAATGCTTCAAATAAAATTTTAAGAAGAAAGCTGTTGGAAACTTATGAGCGAAACAATGAAGGTGCATAACATTACCCTTTTTCATGTGGAACTGGCCATGAGAAATCCATTTTCCACCCATCAAGGCAGCTTAACCAAACGCCCCTTAATCATTGTTAAGGCAACAGATGAATCGGGGAATGCAGGATGGGGCGAAGTCACTGCTTTTCCCGGCCCGTTCTATACGTCTGAAACCATAGATACGGCCTGGCATATTTTAAAAGATTTTCTGCTCGAACAAGATTCATTAACTAAACTTTCACATCCAAGCGAGTTTTCTTCGGAATTTTCACATATCCAAGGTCATCAAATGGCAAAAGCTGGACTTGAAGCTGCTTACTGGGATCTATTTGCCAAACAGAGGAAAAAAAGTTTAAAAGAACTTTTAGGCGGCAGCAGAAGCTTTGTTAAAGCGGGGGCAGTGATCAACTTATCTGAAAATTTTAGAGAAAAGCTTCCCCTGTTTAAAGAGCAGGGATACGAAAGGTATAAGTTGAAGGTAGAAAAAGGAAAAGAAAAAGAAGCAGTCGCTGCAGTAAAAGAGCTTGATTCCGAAGTGCAGTTAATGATTGATGCCAACGGTGCTTATAACGAAGAGGACTTATCCTATCTAGCTTCGCTGGACGAGTTAGGATTATTGATGCTTGAACAACCTTTTCCGGCTGGTGATTTCTACCTTCATTCAGAGCTTCAAAAGCGCATGAAAACCCCTGTCTGTCTTGATGAATCGGTTATGTCCCTCCATGACGCGAAACAGGCGGTCCGTTTAAAAAGCTGTCAAATGATCAACATAAAGATCAGTCGCGTCGGTGGGTTAAGCACGTCCATGGATATTCATAATTATTGCATGGACAATGATATCCCTGTGTGGTGTGGCGGGATGGTGGAGTCGGGAATATCTAAAGCACACAATTTAGCTTTAGCTTCGCTTGCCAATTTCACTGTTCCTGGTGACCTTTCAAGTTCAGAGCGGTATTTTTTTAAGGATTTAGTTGTGCCTCCGCTTACGATTCATGGGGGAAGATGGAAGTGCCTGATCAGCTAGGAATTGGAGTAGAGGTGGATGAGAACTATTTAGAAGAAGTGACGATAAACAAGTATGAGAAACAAATGAATCTTTATTAAAGTGTGTCTTTCTTATTTTATCGGATAGGTACAGCCGCTCTTGCTCAAACTATACGCAGGAGGGCTGATGATGGAAAAGAAAAAATATAACATTAACCTTGGGACAAGAGAAATTTCAGTGAACCACGACGCCAACAACGATGACTTTGCAATTTACGCGACAGAAGACGAAGCCCTAAAGCTTCGCGAAGTATTTAATGAAATTTATAACTCAGACGTGCGTTCATTTTTCAGGGCTCATGTGCCTGCAGAACCTTATCATTATGATCAAGCAAATGATGAGTACGATGAAGGGATGGCTGCAGCTTTTCGAATGATTTATGAGCTGGGAGATGAAGGAACAAAGAAACAAATTGAAGAAATGGATGTATTAAAGGATTTGGATGAATAAGAAAAAGCCGCCTTTCTGAGAGCGGCTTTTTTAAAGAAGAGAACCCATGTTTTTTAGGCTATGATCGGAATAATGCGTTTTCTACTAGGACTGTAATAGCATTTGGTTTAAGTTTTACTAAATTCATGCGATCTTTGTAATAAATTCACCTGTTTTTTATCTCTCCTGCCGAACTTTTAATTTCTTTCGGAACTGTAATGTTCCCTAATTCATTGTAGTCACTGTAAGTACCTGAAAGCGTCTGCTTCACTGAGGTTTTCTGACCACCGTTATCTATTGAAAAATTCATTTCTATATCTATCGCTTTGGGATAATAAGATTCCTTATTAATGGTGTAACGGTAAGTAACGTCATTAATCGTCAGTTTTTTAAAAAGGTCCTTTGGAAGTTTAGCTTCAGGAAAGTTTTCCTTCATCGTATTCTTAATGAGTTCTTGAACGTCCTCTCCTTTGGAATGAAAGGTAAGAATATAATTTCCTTCTTTTTCCTCTAAGTTAAAGTCATCTACATAGTCTTTAAGCTTGCTCAATTGTTTTGCAGGCATCTGGTCAGCAGCAGTAATCTGGCTCATTTTTTCCACCATGTTATCCGGGGCTTTTACCCATTGATTCGATCCTGGCTGGGAAATGAAAAATCCATCAGTTGTGTAGTATTGTTCGATCGATTGTCCCATGGTTTGGACGGTTTGATGGTAAGCCAGTGGGTCAGCGTGTACTTTTGCCTCTATGGATGTTTTCATAGGAATACCCCGGGCATCCTTGTTTCTTCAGCCGATTCAGATGAGAGGTCTCCGGTACTTACATGCTGAACGGACTCCATTTTCATACTAAAGCTCTCCAGTTGTTTGCTTGCGTCCAGGGACTTTTGGTAAATTTCCGCTACCTTTGCTCCCTCTGTGCTCGCACAGGCGGTCATGAGTAAAGTCATAATCAGCAGGGAAGCTATGAGGAATGATTGTTTCTTCATTGGTCTCCTCCTTTTTTGGCTTACTACTATGCATTACGAACGGGAAGGAAAAAAGTTTCAGTGCCTCCAATATACGCCTTTCAGGTTTATGGGCAATAATAGACAGGAATACTAAGAGTATAGGACAGCTGGTTTACGATTGTACTCGTAAGGAACGGTTTGTAATTAAACCTCCTTATGGTACGATTTAAAGAGCGTGGAATTTCAAGAGTTACTTGAACATAAAGCTGGTAGCGAGTAACTAGCAATAAAAGGCAGAGGATCATACATGAAGACATTTAACGATTATTATCGCAATGAAGTAACATTATCATTTGAAGATCATCCTTTTTCTAAATATCCAAAGCATGTCTGGGTCATATGCCGTTATCAAAACAAATGGTTATTAACCAAACATAAAGATCGTGGATTTGAATTTCCCGGAGGAAAAGTGGAAGAAGGAGAAACACCGGAAGAGGCGGCTGTAAGAGAGGTTAAAGAAGAAACGGGAGGCATGGTAGAAGAACTTACCTATGTCGGACAGTATTATGTAGCAGGCAAAGGCGGCACAATTATTAAGAATGTTTATTTTGCTATCATTTCTTCCTTAGCAGACCAGGATCATTACTTTGAAACTTATGGACCGGTGCTATTTGAAAGGTTTCCGGAAAAACTAGTGTCAAACGAACGGTTCAGTTTTATGATGAAAGATGAAGTCCTTCCGAGTTGTTTAACGTATATTAAGAAATATTTTGCCAAAGAAGTGTAGGAAAATAAAAAAACGGGTTGTACTTTTAAGTACAACCCGTTTTTTTTATATATTTGAGGAGATGAGGAGCGTTAATTACCGTCTTCCATAGACGGGACCTGCCTGTTTAATTTCAGGCGGCGCGTGTTTAAACTTTAAGAAATTGTTGTGAAATTTTTCGGCAAGCTGTTTCGCTTGCTCGTCGTAAGCATCGGGATCATCCCAGGTTTTTCTAGGAATTAATACTTCGTCCGGGACTCCTGGACACTGTGTAGGAATACTTAATCCAAAAACAGGGTCTTTATAGGTTTCTGTGGATTTCAATTCACCCTCCAATGCAGCATGAACCATGGAGCGGGTGTGGGAAAGGTTCATTCTTTGTCCTTTTCCAAAAGCTCCTCCGGTCCACCCTGTATTAACTAAAAATACTTCGGCGTTGAATTGATCGATCTTTTCTCCAAGCATTTCTGCATAAGTAGCTGGCGGAAGCGGCAGAAATGGAGATCCAAAACAAGCGGAAAATGTAGCTTGAGGGGACGTGATTCCTCTTTCTGTTCCTGCCAGCTTGCTCGTATAGCCGCTTAAGAAATGATACATAGCCTGTTCCTTTGTCAATTTGCTGATCGGCGGCAGTACTCCAGTTGCATCAGCCGTTAGAAATATGATCGTGTTCGGGTGTCCTGCTACGCTTGGCTGCACAGTATTTTTTATGTGGTCGAGCGGATAAGCGGCTCTCGTGTTTTCAGTTAGTGACGTATCATTATAATCAGGGGTTTTCGTATGTTCATTTAAAATAACGTTTTCCAAAACGGCACCGAAATGAATGGCTTCAAAAATCTGCGGCTCTTTTTCTTTGGACAGATTAATGCATTTCGCATAACATCCACCTTCAATATTAAAAACGCCATAGTTTGACCATGCATGTTCGTCATCCCCGATTAAACGGCGGTCTGCATCAGCAGATAAGGTGGTTTTCCCTGTTCCGGATAGCCCGAAAAAGAGTGCAACATCCCCTTCTAAGCCGATGTTGGCTGAACAATGCATGGGAAGGACGTTTTTTTGTGGAAGAATATAATTCATAACAGAAAAAATGGATTTCTTAATTTCTCCTGCGTACTCTGTACCGCCGATAAGTACAATGCGGTGCTTAAAGGAGATCATGATGAATGCTTCTGAATTCGTACCATCTACATTTGGAATCGCTTTAAATGTTGGAGCAGAAATAACTGTGAACTCCGCTTCATGATTCAGCGTCTCTTCCTTTGTAGCCGGAATGAACATCTGTCGTGAAAATAGATTATGCCAGGCAAATTCATTAATGACTTGAATTGGAAGGCGGTAACTATTATCAGCACCAGCAAATCCTTTGAAAACGTACAATTCTTCACGAGCTTTTAAGTATCTAAGTACTTTATGGTAAAGTGTAATAAACGTTTCTTCATCAATCGGCTGGTTTACGGAACCCCAGTCAACTTTCCCTTCAGATTGATGGTCTTTAACAATGAATTTATCTTTAGGAGATCTCCCTGTATAGGCTCCGGTAGTCGCTTGTATGGCACCTTTATCTGTAAGATTGCCTTCATGACGAGCAAGGATTTTTTCAACCAGCTGTGGTACAGACAATTGATGCTTAACATGCTCTTCGGTTAATAATTGGTTTAAGTCAGACATTTGATTAATGGCACTCATATGTTTACCCGCCTTTTCGTAAAATATTTCAATAGAACAGATGCTGTAATTTGTTAATTAGTATAACACATTGTGTTTAATAGTCCACGCTATTTTATAAAAAACTGAGAGTAATTTTCCTTCTAATCAACAAAGGAAAGTCATCCATAAAAACATCCCGAACTCCTTCTTACTTTAACTTATGTGAACGACATTATTTCGTTTACTATTCATCTGCATCAGGGGATTATACATGACCCCGGAATGAAAAGATTACATAAAGATCGTGCTTATAAAAAGTCAAACGTTTACGGGCATGCTTCATATGGTGATTATAAAACTTAGTGGTAACAATGTGCAGTCATTTGGTTCTTGGTAAGGGAATTTTCTTTCATAATGTCAAAGGATCTATTAATGGAAGATATGGCTTAGTCTGCAGCCATTTAATTGACAATACTAAGGGATTTCGTTACGATAATTTCGAACGGAAACTCTCTTATCCAGAGTCGGTGGAGGGACAGGCCCTTTGAAACCCGGCAACCCGTCAATCTTGACACGGTGCTAACCTGAAGCAAGGAGTACGTAAAACCTCCTTGGACGATAAGAGCGAAAGGAAGCACCCCCTTTCCTCGAGTAAGGAAGGGTTTTTTCTTTTTATAAGGAAATATCTGTCTAAGCTGTTTACAGCTGTAACCTACTCAAATCATCCGATTATGGTTTGGATACTATAATCTCCATATAGTGAAGATCTTAATGATCAATATCCTGGAAAGAGTTCCGTCTAATAATTTGTGCATGGAAAGAAGGAGGAGTTTTTGAGAATGTCTGCCAATCGTCGTTTGTTTACATCTGAATCTGTTACGGAAGGTCATCCTGATAAAATCTGTGACCAGATTTCTGATGCCATTTTGGACGAGATTTTAAAAAATGACCCGAATGCAAGGGTAGCTTGTGAAACAACAGTTACTACTGGACTTGTACTCGTCTCGGGAGAAATCAGTACAAATACTTATGTTGATATACCAGCCATTGTCCGCCAGACTATTAAGGACATCGGCTATACCCGTGCTAAATATGGATTTGATGCAGATACTTGTGCGGTACTTACTGCTATTGACGAACAGTCACCTGATATTGCTGGAGGCGTAGACGTAGCTTATGAAGCGCGTGAAGGTCAGATGAGCGATGAAGAAATTGAATCGATTGGTGCCGGAGACCAGGGGTTAATGTTCGGTTATGCCAATAATGAAACGAAAGAACTGATGCCTCTTCCAATCTCGCTTGCCCACAAGCTCTCGAAGCGTTTAGCTGATGTCAGGAACGATGGAACTCTTGCTTATTTGCGTCCAGACGGAAAAACACAGGTAACGATTGAGTATGATGACAATGATCAGCCGGTTCGAGTGGATACGATCGTTATTTCAACTCAGCATGCTGAGGAAGTCACACTGGAGCAAATAAAAAAGGACTTGAAAAAGTTTGTTATTGAACCAGTAGTTCCAACAGAGTTCATTGATAAGGAAACAAAATATTTCATTAATCCTACCGGTCGTTTTGTCATTGGAGGACCACAAGGGGATGCAGGACTTACAGGCCGGAAGATTATCGTAGACACATATGGCGGATACGCCCGCCATGGAGGCGGTGCCTTCAGTGGGAAGGACGCCACGAAAGTGGACCGTTCAGCGGCTTATGCTGCTCGTTATGTGGCTAAAAATATCGTAGCAGCCGGTTTAGCGGAGTCTTGTGAAGTGCAGCTTGCTTATGCCATTGGAGTGGCACAGCCTGTTTCGATTTCCATCAACACAAATGGAACGGGGAAAGTCTCCGAGGAAAAACTAGTTAAGGCTGTTCGGGATTTATTTGACTTGAGGCCAGCTGGAATTATAAAGATGCTTGATTTACGCAGACCGATTTATCGCCAGACTGCTGCCTATGGTCATTTTGGACGCACTGATGTAGAATTCCCGTGGGAAAAAACAGACAAAGCGATGGAGTTAAAAAGTCTCTTAGAACAATAAGTGTTACATCGTTCTTGAAGAAATATCAGGAACGATGTTTTTTTTATGAAATATTACATAAAATGACCAAGAAAGGCTCTCGAAGCCTTATAGGTTTTATGATATAATTTTATCTCGTAAGTTTAGACTGCAAAAAGAAAGTGAGGAACGTCTATGTGTGGTTTTATTGGAATGATTAGAGATCTTCCAGCGCTGCCTAATGATGAACAACAAGCGACGTTCAAATATCGTAATGATGTTATTACTCATCGCGGCCCTGATGACGAAGGGTTTTTTCACGATGATTATATATCTTTTGGCTTCAGAAGATTAAGCATTATTGATATTGAAAGCGGGCATCAGCCGCTAAGCTATGAAAATGACCGTTATTGGATGGTATTTAACGGTGAAATCTATAATTATGTCGAATTACGGGATGAGTTGAAAAAACAAGGGGCTCAGTTCTCAACAGAATCTGATACAGAAGTGATCATTGCCCTGTTTCATGAGAAAAGAGAAGAGGCTTTTAAGGAACTTCGCGGCATGTTTGCCATCTTAATATGGGACAAGCATGAGGAGACACTGTACGGTGCTAGAGATCCATTTGGTATAAAGCCGCTTTTTTATTCGGAAGAAGAAGAAGGCATCTTTTTTGCTTCTGAAAAGAAAAGTATTACTGTGGCCAGGCAGAATGAAGTAGTAAGTACAGATGCTCTTCAGCATTATTTAAGTTATCAATTTGTTCCTGAGCCTATGACTTTGACCGAAGGCATTCAAAAAGTTCAACCCGGTCATTACTTTATCAAAAAACCGGAAAAGCCAATCTCTTTCCACCGCTACTTCCATGCTACGTTTCAGCCGAAGCTCATGAGTAAGACGGACTGGATTACGTCTATTCAGGATGTCATGTTTGATTCAGTCAAAAAGCATATGCGCAGTGACGTACCTGTAGGTTCGTTTTTATCCGGCGGCATTGATTCTACTATTATTGTAGCCATGGCTAAACAGTTTAATCCTAATATTAAGACCTTTTCTGTTGGGTTTGAAAGAGAAGGCTATTCAGAAGTGGATGTGGCAAAAGAAACAGCGGAGAAGCTGGATGTGGAAAATATCTCTTATATCATATCACCGGAAGAATATGTCCAGAAGCTGCCAAAAATCATGTACCACATGGATGACCCTCTCGCAGATCCGGCTTGTGTTCCTTTATACTTTGTAGCAAGGGAAGCGAGAAAGCATGTAACCGTTGTGCTTTCAGGAGAAGGAAGCGATGAGTTGTTTGGCGGGTACAATATTTACAGGGAACCGGAATCTTTAAAAGCTTTTCAGCATATCCCTGCTTCCTTGCAGAAAATGATTGGACGTGTGGCAGATGTTCTCCCAGAAGGTGTAAAAGGGAAGAGCTTTCTGCAAAGAGGCACCACGCCTTTGAAGGAAAGGTATATTGGGAATGCGAAAATGTTTGAGGAAGCTGAGAAAGAAGCGTTGATGAAAGATTACCGTCAGGACCTTCCTTATAAGGAGATAACGAAATCTCTTTATGAAAACGTTCATACTTATGATCTCGTCAACCAGATGCAGTACATTGACATTCATACATGGATGCGTGGAGACATTCTTCTTAAAGCTGATAAAATGACGATGGCTCATTCACTTGAATTACGCGTGCCTTTTTTAGATAAGGAAGTATTTAACGTGGCGAGCGGTATTCCTGTGGATATGAAAATTGCAGAGGGAACGACTAAACATATATTGAGGCAGGCGTCACGTGGTATTATTCCAGACCATGTACTTGATCGGAAAAAATTAGGTTTTCCTGTACCTATCAGGCACTGGCTCAAGGAAGAGCTTCACGATTGGGCGAAAGTGTTAATCAAAGAAAGCGAGACGAGTTACTTAATTGATAAGAATTATGTTCTCAGCCTGCTGGATGCTCATGCTCAAGGAAAAGCGGATTACAGCCGGAAAATCTGGACGGTATTAATGTTTATGCTCTGGCACCAAATCTATGTAGAACGTAAGTTTCCACTTGAGGACTTGCAAAATGAAGATAAGACGAGAAGCAAGCTTACGGCTTCAAAATCGTAATCGCCTGCTTCCCCATCTGCACCCAGGCTTCTCTGAAGCTGTTAATGGGTGCTTTTTTTGTTATGTTTAATGGATCGTTAAAATAAATATACTCACGGTCATAGCCTGTTACAACAACTGAATGCTCCTTCCGGGTAACTTGTATTTTTCCCCCGGAGGTATGCCATGTCTCAAAGTAGCGGTCGGAAAGTTTATCGTAATCAGAGTTAATAATCACCCAGATAGGAAGTCCATCATTCACATATTGCAGGATTTGGGAAAAGTCCTGTCCGGTAAAATCAACGGCTCGTTCATCGAAGTACTCTTGAGTAAGCTCCATTATCGGTTTATGATAAACCCCAAGCCCCGGATTGTTCAACGAATACATATCTCCGACAAAGCCTTCATTAGGGTCGCCGTAATAGACTTTTCCATCGATAGTTTTTAAGGAAGCTGTATTTTTTTTGATTTCACTGGCCAGCTTCAGTTTATCTATTTTATTTCCGGAGAAGTGAAAAAGCATGGCCAGGCTTGTTACTTCACAGCCTCTTGGCAATTCGGGGTATTGTTCAATCATAGGTACCGAAAGCTTCACAGAAGGAAGGATACTTCCTTTATTGCTCATCTTTAAGGCCAGTTCAGTTCGTCCTTGTGAAACTTCTGTATCCGTGATAAATGTGGTGTAGAATTCTTTTCCTTTTGCAAGCCAGTGATGCTTGTTCACAAGCACTAGTAAAAGTGCCAGGCCGGCTAACAAAAATAGACAGCTGAATACCCGGGCCTGCTTTTTTAACGATAAAGGAAGTCGTGAAGAATAAAGGGCTAACATCATACCGCAAATAATCGTAAAAGAAAACAATCCATAAATCATTCTAACACTCACTTATTCAGCAATTCTTTGTAATATTGGCCTTTTTCAACGTAGGTTGCTCGAATGCGATCCAGTTCTTTGTAGTCTTCATTATTTAAAGAGCGGACGACTTTAGCGGGCCTTCCAAAGGCAAGGCAATGATCAGGGATGACTTTACCAGGAGGAACGAGGCTTCCAGCACCGATAAAAGAATTCGCTCCTATTTCTGCTCCATCCAGGATAATAGATCCCATTCCTATCAAAGCATTCCTTTTTACGTGAGCTGAGTGCAGTGTAACCTGGTGGCCGACAGTGACGCCGTCTTCTATAATCAGAGGTTGATTCGGGCTTTGATGAAGCAGGCTCAAATCCTGAATGTTGACTTCACTGCCGATTTTCACAGGAGCAACATCACCCCGAATGACCGTTTTAAACCATATACTGGATTTTTCACCAACTGTGATGTCTCCAGTAAGCACAGCATCTTGAGCGACAAAAACGGTCGGATCAATAGAAGGAATTTTTCCTTTATATTCGCAAATCATGATAATCCCCCTTATAATATGACTATGTACAGTATAGCAAATTTAGTTTTGGTTTAAGGGGAAGAAACGGATGAAAAAATTGATAGCTATGGAGCCAGTGGGAACGATCATTATTGTTCATGGTGCTTTTGAACATTCTGGGAGGTACGACCAACTGGCTAAACAGTTTCAAGCGGACGGTTTTCACGTCATTTATGGCGATTTGCCCGGCCAGGGTTCTTTTAAAGGCAGAAAAGGCCATATCAAAAGCTTTGATGATTACATACAAACGATAAAAGCTTGGTTATTTGATGCAGAAGAAAATCTGCCGTTATTTTTATTAGGACACAGCATGGGAGGGACAGCCGTAATCCGTGCAATGGAAGAATTAAAGCCTTCCGTATCCGGCGTCATTCTTTCCTCTCCAGCAGCTGGTCTGCTGTCTAAGGCTTCCCGGCCCATGGAAGCCCTGTCTTATGTATTAAATTATCTTTGTCCTTCTTTAAGAGTACAAAGAAAGCTTAAACCGGAAACAGTGACTACCAGTCCGGAACTAATCGAAGAATATAAAGTAGACCCTCTTCTCATTGATCGGGTATCTATTCGATGGTACCGTGAATTCCGTAAAGCGATCAAGCAAGCTTTTCTATATATTGACCAATTTCCTGACGTGCCTCTATTAGTTATGCAGGCAGGAGAAGATCTGATTGTAGACCGCTACAAAACATTGGAATGGTTTCATAAAGTGGAAAGTAAAGAGAAGACTTATAAAGAGTGGCTTCATTTCTACCATGAAATATTTAATGAACCAAAAAGAGATGAAGTATATCACTATACGCTCAATTTTATGCAGCAGTTAATATCAAAAGACTAGGATAGGAGGATCTGTCTTGTCGGGACAAGTTCCAAATAACGCTGTTAAAATGATGGTAAACGTTTATCGATTCATTTTTCCAAGCGTTCATCAAGAATTAGACTATTGGATTAAAAAAGCCCAGGCTATACCTAATCAAGAACTGAAAAACCAAGCCTTGGCAAGCATCAGGGATAAAACGTTTCATTGTGAAGGGGGAGCGATCTACGCTCTGCTTGCAAACACTAATTGGAGAGAAGCCATTCGATTTATCGTCGCTTACCAAACTATAAGCGATTATCTGGATAATCTTTGTGACCGCAGTACATCGATGGATCCTAAAGATTTCAGAATGCTTCATCAATCGATGACGGATGCGTTGACTCCAGGTAATGAGTTAAAGGATTATTATCATTATCGTACAGATAAAGAGGATGGGGGGTATCTTCACGCCCTCGTTAGAACCTGTCAGCAAGTACTCGCGGGTTCGCCTGATTATCGATATGCTTTAATGCACACGAATAAGCTTGGCGGTCTGTATAATGACCTGCAGGTTCATAAACATGTCATTGAAGAAGAAAGGATTCCGAGGCTTAAGGGATGGTTTGAATCCCACCAGCCGGATTGGCCGCATCTGGAATGGTATGAATTTTCCGCGTGTACGGGTTCTACACTTGGCATTTTTTGTCTTGTCTCTTATACGCTGGGTGGGAAAATGAACGATGAGCTTGCCGGTCAAGTGGAAAAAAGTTATTTTCCATTTATGCAGGGCCTTCATATTCTGCTTGATTATTATATTGATCAGCAGGAAGATAAGGAAGAAGGAGATTTAAATTTTTGTTTCTATTATGAGCATCAAGAACAGATGATCAATCGTTTTAAATATTTTGTTGAACAAACGAATGTGGAAGTATCAAAACTTCCAGATCCTAAGTTTCATCAGATGATTCATAAAGGGCTGGTTGGTTTGTACCTGGCGGACCGCAAGGTAGGTAAGTTAAGCAATGCCAAAAGGTTCGTCAAAGATCTTCTTAAAGTCAGTGGAAAAAAAGCTAAGTTTTTCTACATTAACACGAAGATGTACCATATGATAAAGCCTGGACGACCTTTGTAGGTCATTCAGGCTTTTTTTCAATCGCTAATATAAACGGTGGTGAATTTTGTTGATTAATAAATTGATACTTCAGCACTTCATAATGTGTTTGATTTAACGATTCGGCAAAGGAAACAACCGCATGCTTTTCCTCTTCTCCGCCGGGATGCCCATGATATACTACGACTACAGCCATCCCGCCATGATTAAGTAATTCAATTAGCTGTTGTAAGGAAGATACAGTTTCCTCCGGGGTAGTAATGACTGTTTTGTCACTTCCAGGCAGGTAACCAAGATTATAAATCGCCCCTTGGATTTTTCCTTTATGTTCTTCTGCTATCAGCTTGTTAAGATTGGAATGGCTGGTGTGAAAGAGTTCGACGCGGTTATCCATTCCGTGTTGTGCTACTCGAGACGAAGTGTTGGTAATTGCCTGACTCTGCAGGTCAAAACCGTAAACGAAGCCTTCACTTCCCACTAATTGCGCAAGAAACGCAGTGTCATGACCGTTTCCGCAGGTTCCATCGATAACAATGTCTCCTTTAGAAATGGTATTTTTTAATAAATCGTGTGCATACTCTAAGATACGTAATAACGTCATAATGAAAAGTCCTTTTTTATACCATTCGGTAGATTGGTGTTTTTATGAGTGATTCTTTACTTTATTATTTTACCATTTTAAATGATGCTGAGCTATTACTGGAATGGTGAGACGGCCGGGGTTTTCTTGACAAAGGAAGATTCTTTCATTAATATACGGTTATACATGGAAAGACGTAGAAAAGGAGTAGTAATAAAGGTTCAAGTATTTAAGAGAGACAGCGGTTGGTGCAAGCTGTCCTTGAAGCTTATGAACTCGCCTTGGATGTCGCAAAAGTGAACGCACATGGTAGCTTTTGCCGGTTTAATCACCGTTATCGATTTCAAGTGAACGCTTTTTATTGCGTTAATTTGGGTGGTACCGCGGGAATCAAGCTTCTCGTCCCATATTGGGATGAGGGGCTTTTTTATATTTTTGCTGAGGAGGAAAAAGAAATGGCTTTTGATCATAAGTCCATAGAAAAAAAGTGGCAGAATTATTGGTTAGACCATAAAACATTTCAAACTGATAGTTCTTCTGATAAAGAGAAATTCTATGCTCTGGATATGTTTCCATATCCATCTGGAGCTGGTCTCCACGTCGGGCATCCAGAAGGCTATACAGCAACAGACATTCTTGCCAGAATGAAAAGAATGCAAGGATACGAAGTGCTGCATCCAATTGGCTGGGATGCGTTTGGGTTGCCGGCGGAGCAGTATGCTCTTGATACGGGAAATGACCCGGAAGAATTCACCGCACAAAACATAAAGACGTTTAAGCGGCAGATTCAAGAGCTTGGATTCTCATACGATTGGGATCGTGAAGTGAATACTACAAATCCATACTATTATAAATGGACACAATGGATTTTTCTGAAGCTATATGAAAAAGGTCTTGCATACATCGATGAAGTAGCTGTGAATTGGTGTCCTGCACTGGGAACAGTGCTGGCCAATGAGGAAGTCATCGATGGAAAAAGTGAAAGAGGCGGCCATCCGGTAGAACGCCGGCCGATGAAGCAATGGATGTTGAAGATTACTGAATATGCTGATCGTCTGCTTGATGATTTGGAAGAAGTGGATTGGCCGGAGAGCATAAAGGATATGCAGCGTAATTGGATAGGTAAATCTGAAGGAGCAGAAGTGACATTTGGAATTAAATCAAGTGCATTGTCCTTTGACGTTTTTACCACTCGGCCGGATACTTTATTTGGATCAACCTATGCAGTATTGGCGCCTGAACATCCGCTTGTAAATGAAGTGGTTACTGAAAGTCAGCAGGCTGAAGTCTCTGCCTATATTAATCAGGCGAAACATAAAAGTGATCTCGAGCGTACGGATTTAGCAAAAGATAAAACCGGCGTGTTTACTGGGGCTTATGCAATTAACCCGATTAATGGAGAAGAACTGCCAATCTGGGTAGCTGATTACGTGTTGATGAGTTATGGAAGTGGCGCGATTATGGCTGTTCCTGCTCATGATGAACGAGATTATGAATTTGCAAAGAAATATGACCTTCCCATTGTAGAAGTTGTAGAAGGCGGAAACGTAAAAGAAGAAGCGTACGCTGGTGAAGGAAGCCATATTAACTCAGGTTTTCTAAATGGGTTAGGCAAAGATGAGGCAATTGAAAAAGCAATTGACTGGCTTGAATCTAATCATAAAGGAATTAGAAAAACAACTTATCGCCTGCGTGATTGGCTTTTCAGTAGACAAAGGTACTGGGGCGAACCGATTCCGATCATTCATTGGGAGGATGGCTCCATCACGCCGGTTCCTGAGAGTGATCTCCCTGTTGAACTGCCGAAAACTACTGAAATTAAGCCTTCAGGCACGGGAGAATCGCCGCTTGCCAACATCGACGAGTGGGTGAATGTAGTGGATCCTGAAACCGGAATGAAAGGCCGCAGGGAAACGAACACTATGCCCCAATGGGCTGGAAGCTGCTGGTATTACCTTCGTTATATCGATCCGGATAACGACGAAATATTCGCTAATTATGAAAAACTTAAAAAATGGCTGCCTGTAGATGTCTATATAGGAGGTGCCGAACATGCTGTTCTTCATTTGCTTTATGCACGCTTCTGGCACAAAGTGCTATATGATGCAGGAGTAGTCCCTACGAAGGAACCATTTCAGAAACTGTTCAACCAAGGCATGATCCTTGGTGAAGGAAATGAGAAAATGAGTAAGTCAAAAGGCAACGTGGTGAACCCAGATGACATAGTCTACTCCCATGGTGCCGATACGTTAAGACTATATGAAATGTTTATGGGGCCATTGGAGGCTTCCGTGGCTTGGTCTACAAATGGTCTTGATGGAGCAAGAAGGTTCCTGGACAGGGTGTGGCGGCTGTTTATTGTAGAAGAGGGATTGTCTGCCAACATAAAAGAAAGTACCTCTGACCATTCATTGGATAAGGTTTATCATGAGACCATTCAGAGAGTAAGCGAGCACTTTGAAAATCTTCGCTTTAATACAGGGATTTCGCAAATGATGGTATTTATCAATGAAAGCTACAAAGTAAATGAACTTCCGAAGGAATATGTAGAAGGCTTCGTTAAGCTTCTCTCCCCAGTAGCTCCTCATCTAAGTGAAGAACTTTGGGAAAAACTGGGGCATGAAGGTTCGATCAGCTATGAACCTTGGCCGAAGTATGATGAAACAAAACTTGTTGAAGATGAAGTAGAAATCGTCGTACAGGTGATGGGAAAAGTCAGAGCTAAACTGACAGTCAATAAAGATGCCTCTAAAGAGGACTTGGAAAAAACAGCTTTGGAAAATTCTCAAGTGCAGGAATGGCTGGAAGGAAAAACAGTGCGAAAAGTAATTGTCGTGCCTGGAAAGCTTGTCAATATTGTTGCGAATTAATTCATTTTTCAGGCAGGAGCTCCCGCAGTTCCTGCCAGTTTTATTGGTGAGCCGTTTTCTTGACTTGCTGTGAAATTTTAATAAAATTAGTCATGGTTACATTATACAGGGAGGGTTTTGTATGAGTGATATTCGTCAAATAAAACCAGATGAGTTGGAAAAGTTAATAGAAAAAGATGCAGAGATTCGAGTTATAGACGTAAGGGAAGAGGAAGAAGTGGCTCAAGGCATGATTCCAACAGCACAACATATTCCTTTAGGCACTATACCGGAAACACTTCAAAATCTTGATCCCGCAAATGAATATGTGATGGTTTGCCGTTCTGGAAAAAGAAGTATGAATGCATCAGAATATTTGATGGCACATGGTTTTAAGAATGTGCATAATTTAGAAGGTGGAATGTTAAAGTGGAATGGAGAACTTGTATTTTAACTAAGAGAGGTACTTGAAATGCAAATGATGCTTTTAATGGCAGTTCTTATCTCATTTTTATTTTTAAAGGATCAAGCTGATAAGCGTTCATTAAAACCCTTAACTAATCACAGCTTTAATAATGAAGAATATTGTGTCATCGATATTAGAGATTATATTGTAGCCCATCACTCCCCTTATCCAGGAGCTGAAAACATTCCTTTGAGTTACCTGCCCCGTGCCCTGAAAGAAAGGTTTGACTGCAGTAAATCCATTCTGTTAATAACCGATGGCAAGCGCGGAGCAAAACTAGCTGCTAAAATGATAAGAAAACAACGGCAAAGACCAATTTATTATATCGATTCTGCCCTTTGAGAGCCTTATGAATTTAGTTCAATAAGGCTTTTCTTTTTGCTCTATTAAATTTAACATTTTTTATTGACTTTAGTTAAATATGCATGTATTATGAAAAACGTTGCTTCTTTAAGGGAGCTTACATCAATCAATCTGTTAATCTAAAAAACTCATTGACATATTCTATCAATTTATGCTAATATTTATTTACTGTCGCAAGGCAGCTAATTGATCTTTGAAAACTGAACGAACCAACCAGTACGTCAATTCATTCTTTCTATTATATAGAAGGAATTCAAACAAAGCACACACGATGTGCACACGAGCTTTAGGACCTTCAACGGTGTTGAAGGCAAGCGCTGTCAAAAGCGCACAGCTTTTCAATTTTTTTGGAGAGTTTGATCCTGGCTCAGGACGAACGCTGGCGGCGTGCCTAATACATGCAAGTCGAGCGCGGGAAGCGAGCGGATCCTCTTCGGAGGTGACGCTCGTGGAACGAGCGGCGGACGGGTGAGTAACACGTGGGCAACCTGCCTGTAAGACCGGAATAACCCCGGGAAACCGGGGCTAATGCCGGGTAACACCAACCTTCGCATGAAGGATGGTTAAAAGATGGCTTCTCGCTATCGCTTACAGATGGGCCCGCGGCGCATTAGCTAGTTGGTGAGGTAACGGCTCACCAAGGCGACGATGCGTAGCCGACCTGAGAGGGTGATCGGCCACACTGGGACTGAGACACGGCCCAGACTCCTACGGGAGGCAGCAGTAGGGAATCTTCCGCAATGGACGCAAGTCTGACGGAGCAACGCCGCGTGAACGATGAAGGTTTTCGGATCGTAAAGTTCTGTTGTTAGGGAAGAACAAGTACCGTGCGAATAGAGCGGTACCTTGACGGTACCTAACGAGGAAGCCCCGGCTAACTACGTGCCAGCAGCCGCGGTAATACGTAGGGGGCAAGCGTTGTCCGGAATTATTGGGCGTAAAGGGCACGCAGGTGGTTTCTTAAGTCTGATGTGAAAGCCCACGGCTCAACCGTGGAGGGTCATTGGAAACTGGGGAACTTGAGGACAGAAGAGGAGAGTGGAATTCCACGTGTAGCGGTGAAATGCGTAGATATGTGGAGGAACACCAGTGGCGAAGGCGACTCTCTGGTCTGTCTCTGACGCTGAGGTGCGAAAGCGTGGGTAGCAAACAGGATTAGATACCCTGGTAGTCCACGCCGTAAACGATGAGTGCTAGGTGTTAGGGGCTTCCACCCCTTAGTGCTGAAGTTAACGCATTAAGCACTCCGCCTGGGGAGTACGGCCGCAAGGCTGAAACTCAAAGGAATTGACGGGGGCCCGCACAAGCGGTGGAGCATGTGGTTTAATTCGAAGCAACGCGAAGAACCTTACCAGGTCTTGACATCCTTGGCCCACCCTAGAGATAGGGTTTTCCCTTCGGGGACCAAGTGACAGGTGGTGCATGGTTGTCGTCAGCTCGTGTCGTGAGATGTTGGGTTAAGTCCCGCAACGAGCGCAACCCCTGACCTTAGTTGCCAGCATTCAGTTGGGCACTCTAAGGTGACTGCCGGTGACAAACCGGAGGAAGGCGGGGATGACGTCAAATCATCATGCCCCTTATGACCTGGGCTACACACGTGCTACAATGGATGGTACAAAGGGCAGCGAAGCCGCGAGGTGTAGCAAATCCCATAAAACCATTCTCAGTTCGGATTGCAGGCTGCAACTCGCCTGCATGAAGCCGGAATCGCTAGTAATCGCGGATCAGCATGCCGCGGTGAATACGTTCCCGGGCCTTGTACACACCGCCCGTCACACCACGAGAGTTGGCAACACCCGAAGTCGGTGAGGTAACCTTTTTGGAGCCAGCCGCCGAAGGTGGGGCCAATGATTGGGGTGAAGTCGTAACAAGGTAGCCGTATCGGAAGGTGCGGCTGGATCACCTCCTTTCTAAGGATACACGAAAGGCGGAAGCGACCGTTCAGACCCGACGAACGAAGCGAGCATACCGAAGAGGCTTTACAGCCTCGGAGTAGGATCGCTTCGGGCGCCAGGGTCTGGGAGCTGAAGCTGGATCGTAAGGAGGCGTACTCGGTTGGTTGTTCAGTTTTGAAAGATCAAGTGATCTTTCTTACGTGAACCTTGAAAACTGGATAAGAAATCAATAGTTTCATCAAGTGATGGAGCTAGTGATGACAAGACATTCAACGAACATCGAAAGAAACAAACGTCTTTTCACAGATAGTTAAGTGAACAAGGGCGCACGGTGGATGCCTTGGCACTAGGAGCCGATGAAGGACGGGACTAACACCGATATGCTCCGGCAAGCCGTAAGTAGGCTGTGAACCGGAGATTTCCGAATGGGGAACCCACTATTCGTAATGGAATAGTGTCCATGACTGAATCCATAGGTCATGGACGGCAGACCCGGGGAACTGAAACATCTCAGTACCTGGAGGAAGAGAAAGCAAATGCGATTTCCCGAGTAGCGGCGAGCGAAACGGAAACAGCCCAAACCAGAAAGCAAGCTTTCTGGGGTTGTAGGACACTCCTTTGGAGTTACCAAGAAGAAAGGTAGGCGAATCGATCTGGAACGATCAGCCAGAGCAGGTAACAGCCCTGTAGCCGAAACCTTTCTTCCTCCGGAGTGGATCCTGAGTACGGCGGAACACGAGAAATTCCGTCGGAATCCGGGAGGACCATCTCCCAAGGCTAAATACTCCCTAGTGACCGATAGCGAACCAGTACCGTGAGGGAAAGGTGAAAAGCACCCCGGAAGGGGAGTGAAAGAGATCCTGAAACCGTGTGCCTACAAGTAGTCGGAGCCCGTTAATGGGTGACGGCGTGCCTTTTGTAGAATGAACCGGCGAGTTACGACTGTATGCAAGGTTAAGCCGTGAGCGGCGGAGCCGCAGCGAAAGCGAGTCTGAACAGGGCGAGTGAGTATGCGGTCGTAGACCCGAAACCGTGTGATCTACCCATGTCCAGGGTGAAGGTCAGGTAACACTGACTGGAGGCCCGAACCCACGCAAGTTGAAAATTGCGGGGATGAGGTGTGGGTAGGGGTGAAATGCCAATCGAACACGGAGATAGCTGGTTCTCTCCGAAATAGCTTTAGGGCTAGCCTCAGAATAGAAAGTCTTGGAGGTAGAGCACTGATTGGACGAGGGGCCCCTATCGGGTTACCGAATTCAGTCAAACTCCGAATGCCAGCGACTTTGTTCTGGGAGTCAGACCGTGGGTGATAAGGTTCATGGTCGAGAGGGAAACAGCCCAGACCGCCAGCTAAGGTCCCTAAGTGTGTGTTAAGTGGAAAAGGATGTGGAGTTGCTTAGACAACCAGGATGTTGGCTTAGAAGCAGCCATCATTGAAAGAGTGCGTAATAGCTCACTGGTCGAGTGACTCTGCGCCGAAAATATACCGGGGCTAAACACACCACCGAAGCTGCGGATTGATCTTACGATCAGTGGTAGGAGAGCGTTCTAAGGGCGGTGAAGTCAGACCGTAAGGACTGGTGGAGCGCTTAGAAGTGAGAATGCCGGTATGAGTAGCGAAAAAAGAGTGAGAATCTCTTTCACCGAAAGCCTAAGGGTTCCTGAGGAAGGCTCGTCCTCTCAGGGTTAGTCGGGACCTAAGCCGAGGCCGACAGGCGTAGGCGATGGACAACAGGTGGATATTCCTGTACCACCTCCTTTCCGTTTGAACGACGGGGAGACGCAGGAGGATAGGGAGAGCGCGCCATTGGATGAGCGCGTCCAAGCAGCAAGACGGCCGGATAGGCAAATCCGTCCGGTGGGAACGTCAAGCTGTGATGGGGAGGGAACTAAAGTACCGAAGCTCCTGAGTTCACACTGCCAAGAAAATCCTCTAGTGAGGAAAGAGGTGCCCGTACCGCAAACCAACACAGGTAGGCGAGGAGAGGATCCTAAGGTGAGCGGGAGAACTCTCGTTAAGGAACTCGGCAAAATGACCCCGTAACTTCGGGAGAAGGGGTGCTCCTCTGCCGAGGAGCCGCAGTGAAAAGGCCCAAGCGACTGTTTACCAAAAACACAGGTCTCTGCGAAGCCGTAAGGCGAAGTATAGGGGCTGACACCTGCCCGGTGCTGGAAGGTTAAGGGGATGCGTTAGCTTTTGGCGAAGCGCTGAACCGAAGCCCCAGTAAACGGCGGCCGTAACTATAACGGTCCTAAGGTAGCGAAATTCCTTGTCGGGTAAGTTCCGACCCGCACGAAAGGTGCAACGACTTGGGCACTGTCTCAACGAGAGACCCGGTGAAATTATACTATGCGTGAAGATGCGCATTACCCGCGACAGGACGGAAAGACCCCGTGGAGCTTTACTGTAGCCTGATATTGAATGTTGGTACAGCTTGTACAGGATAGGTAGGAGCCAGAGAAGCCGGAGCGCCAGCTTCGGTGGAGGCGCTGGTGGGATACTACCCTGGCTGTACGGACATTCTAACCCAGGGCCGTGATCCGGTCCGGAGACAGTGTCAGGTGGGCAGTTTGACTGGGGCGGTCGCCTCCCAAAAGGTAACGGAGGCGCCCAAAGGTTCCCTCAGAATGGTTGGAAATCATTCGCAGAGTGTAAAGGCACAAGGGAGCTTGACTGCGAGACCTACAAGTCGAGCAGGGACGAAAGTCGGGCTTAGTGATCCGGCGGTTCCGCATGGAAGGGCCGTCGCTCAACGGATAAAAGCTACCCCGGGGATAACAGGCTTATCTCCCCCAAGAGTCCACATCGACGGGGAGGTTTGGCACCTCGATGTCGGCTCATCGCATCCTGGGGCTGTAGTCGGTCCCAAGGGTTGGGCTGTTCGCCCATTAAAGCGGTACGCGAGCTGGGTTCAGAACGTCGTGAGACAGTTCGGTCCCTATCCGTCGTGGGCGTTGGAAATCTGAAAGGAGCTGTCCTTAGTACGAGAGGACCGGGATGGACACACCGCTGGTGTACCAGTTGTTCCGCCAGGAGCATCGCTGGGTAGCTACGTGTGGACGGGATAAGTGCTGAAAGCATCTAAGCATGAAGCCCCCTTGAGATGAGATTTCCCTTACCTCTAAGGTAATAAGATCCCTCAGAGACGATGAGGTAGATAGGTCCGAGGTGGACGCGTGGTGACACGTGCAGCTGACGGATACTAATCGATCGATGACTTATCTAAATTGAAAAGCGAAAGCGACTGTTCAGATCCGATTGGCTAAGCAAGCTCGCAGGAAGGCTGGGGTTTTTCAGCCTGGATGAGAGATCGCTTAGATCACGAGGATCTAGGAGCTGCAGCTAGACATACAACTATGAGGTTCGTTTGAATGTGCACTTATCCAGTTTTGAGGGTTCACCTCAACAATCCAAATGATGTGGTAGTAACGGCGAAGAGGTCACACCTGTTCCCATGCCGAACACAGCAGTTAAGCTCTTCAGCGCCGATGGTAGTCGGGTCGATCCCCGTGAGAGTAGGACGCTGCCACATCACAATGTAAGCTTTGGACTTTATCCAAAGCTTTTTCTTATGGTTGAAAATATCCTCCAGCAGCTAAAAGTTTTATATTATTTCACCTTTCCTGTAAACTATATGTAAACTCTTTATTCCAATAATAAAGGTTTCGGCTGCTGTTTCATTTAATACAGTAGAAAATACATAGCACAAGTTAGAAAGACTACTTAGAAGAGAGGAGTTATTATGGCAAAGCTTGTAAGAAAACATGATACGTATTTAAATTGGAAATATGCGGTCTACCTCATTTTTATCCCATTAGGCTTTTATTTACTTTCTCAACAAGACCAAGTGACTAATATACAGCATATCACGCTAATTGCTATAATTATCATCTTAGCTCTGACCGGCGTTTTTGGGATAACCAGCAGGTATTCATCGATGAAAGCCTATGGGTATCTATATTTTATCTGTTCTGTCCTTTTTACTTATATGGCCTTAGTATTTATTTGGTAGATTAGTTGGAGGGATACGTATTCAATTAGTGAGGTGGAGCTATTCCCGACGAAAAGTCGTACGAGGTTATTTTGATAAGTTTCCCAACTCAGTGATTTATTTTCGCAGGATAAAAACATTTTACATTCTACATTCGCTGGACTGGAATGCGCAGGATCCTTTAGTAACAGACCAAGATCGTGAAGAAATGCAAATTTTGTTAAATAGAGAATTAGGTAGAGAATATGATTATTTACATAGAAAATCGAGAAGCAGTTAACTGCTTCTCGATTTTTTCCATTAACTGAAGGATTCCCAGGCAGCATGCATACCGGCTACCCGCCCTGTTACCATTGCCGCAGTAATATTATAACCTCCCGTGTACCCGTGAATATCCAAAATTTCGCCGCAAAAGTATAATCCATCCATTAATTTGGATTGCATCGTATTCGGAATAATTTCTTTGATGGAGACACCTCCACCCGTAACAAAAGCCTTTTCAATCGGTTGTGAGTCATATACCTGTACTTGAAAATGCTTAAGCATCTTAAGAAAGTTCTGCAGCTTCTGATTTGAAAGATTTGCGGCTTTGTCTTCAGGAAGAATCTCTGCCTTCTCCAATGTGTAGTCCAATAATCGTTCCGGCACAAGTCCTTTCACAAGGTTTCTGAACGCTTTCCTTGGCTGTTCCCGGGTTTTGCTTTGAAGACTGTTGAACAATTCCTGTTCATGTTCAGACGGAAGGCAGTCAATCTCTAGAGTGACGGGACAATTCCCTTTCATAAATTCCTTCACAGCGTATTGAGAGCACCTAAGGATCGCTGGCCCCGATAAGCCGAAATGAGTAAATAACATATCCATTTGGTGGCTGACAATCTCTTTGCCTTTTGGATTAAGAACAGAAACTTTTACGTCTCGCAGTGAAAGACCTTGAAGTCGTTTTTCTTTAATAAAAGGATCTTTAGAGAGCAGAGGGACTTCAGTCGGAAAAATTTTAGTAATCGAGTGGCCGGCTTTTTTTGCCCATGCATAACCGTCTCCTGTAGAACCTGTGTGAGGTACGGCTTTGCCTCCCACAGCTAAAACAACAACCTTTGTTTTAACAATCATATTGTTTTTTAATAAAATGCTGTGCTCATTATTTCCGAATTCTATTGATTCAACAGGCGTGTCCGTTCGAATTTCTACCGAAAGTTCACTTAATCTGTTAAGAAGGCTGTTTACCACATCTTTTGCTTTGTTGCTGACCGGAAACATGCGTCCGTGATCTTCTTCCTTTAACGCAACACCTAATCCTTCAAAAAAATCAATGATATCAAAATTATTAAAGACAGAAAACGGACTGTATAAAAACTTTCCATTGCCTGGGATATGTTTGATGACTTCCTCCTCCGGAAGACGATTGGTAACATTACATCTTCCTCCACCAGAGATAGCGAGCTTTTTTCCTAACTTATTCCCTTTATCGAGCAGCAGAGTACGGGCTCCTTGCTCGGCAGCTGCGATGGCAGCCATGAGGCCTGAGGGACCTCCTCCAATTATGGTGACGTCATAGGTCATGGGAGGGACTTCCTTTCTTTTTAGCACTAAAACACTTGTTACTTCCTTATTTATGATAAAATAGATGCGGTCGATTCTACAAAAAAATTGAAGGTGAAACTAACATTATGTCGAAAATTCTAAAAGGCACGATGCTTTTGACAGGAGCTACTTTTCTGTCGAAGCTTTTAGGAATGATTTACACAATTCCATTTGCACAAATGGTAGGTCCGGAGGGAACGGATCTCTATTTTTACGCTTATACACCTTATAATATCTTATTAAGTGTTTCAACGCTTGGCGTTCCATTAGCCGTATCTAAATTTGTGTCTAAGTATAATTCGCTTGGCGATTATCAAACTAGCAGAAGAATACTAAGAACGGGTATACAGCTTATGGCTGTATCCGGTCTCATTGCTTTTCTAGTCTTATTCTTTGCTGCCAAGCAAATGGCGATTTGGACGCTGTCAGATGGAGCAAGTCCCCAATATATTGAAGATACAGCTATGGTTATCCGGATGGTGAGCTTTGCTCTCATAATAATTCCAAGTATGAGTATTGTAAGGGGATTTTTCCAGGGAAACGAATCGATGGGGCCAACTGCAGTTTCCCAGGTTGTTGAACAAATCATCCGTATAGTTTTTCTATTAATCGCTGTATTTATTATCCAGTATGTCATAAAGGGCTCGCTGACTATGTCGGTAGGATTTGCAACGTTTGCAGCTTTTGTAGGAGGTTTAGCTTCTATTGCTGTGCTTTACACTTACTGGGTAAAGCGCAAGCCTCACTTGGATCGATTGCTTTCCCAGCAGGAATATACGTATGACATAACCAAAGCCTCGATGATAAAGGAATTGTTAGGCTATGCAGGCCCTTTTGTACTTGTTGGGATTGCGACCCCGCTTTATCAATTCGTTGATCAAATGACTTTTAACGATGCAATGGCAGCAGCAGGGCTGAGTGATTTAGCAGAAGGTTCTATTTCTGCTATTAACTTCCTTAGTCATAAACTTGTCATTATTCCTGTTACTCTAGGGATTGGATTATCATTGGCGATTCTGCCAGCCATAACGAAGGCTTTTACGAACGATCAAAAGCCGCAGTTATTTAGACAAATTAACCAGGCACTCCAAATTGTAGCCTTGTTGATTGTTCCGGCTATTGTCGGCTTGTCCATTGTAGCATACGAAGCTTACGGAACATTCTATGGGATGGAGAAATTGAGCTACTATGGAGGGTTGTTACGGTGGTATGCACCGGTCGGTTTGTTTTTTGCCCTTTATACTGTAACAGCTTCCATTTTACAAGGGATTAATCGGCAGAACTTTGCTGTCATCAGCCTTGGCACAGGACTTCTGATCAAGATATGTACAAATTCGTGGCTTGTTCTATTATTAGGTGCAAAAGGCGCTATTGTGGCCACAGGTCTGGCGGTGGCTTCCGCTGTAATATTAAATCTTTATAAGATCAAACAAGCGATCAATTTTTCGTATCGGCAATTATTTAAACGCACGCTGTTAATATTAATACTGACTGTAATTATGGGAGCCAGCGTCTGGCTGGTGAAATGGCTGTTAGGATTAGGGTTGGATCCTATGCAAAATCGTATACACGCCCTCCTTACACTTGTTTTAAGTGTAACAGCTGGAGCCATTGTATATTTGTATCTTTCTTATAGGACAACGCTGCTTGAACGTATTTTAGGTGGCAGAATTTCGAAACTTGACAGATGGTTGAAACGCAAGTAAGGAGAGTTGATGATGAGGATTGATAAATTACTGGCCAATATGGGTTACGGAACGCGTAAAGAAGTAAAAGCTCTTTTAAAAGGAGGAAGTGTGCGAGTAAATGGACAGCCTGAAAAGAGTGCGAAGACCCATGTGAACCCTGATGAAGATGAGGTCACGGTTCATGGAGAAACGGTCGAATATAAAGATTATATTTATTTAATGATGAATAAGCCTGGGGATTTAATTTCTGCTACAGAGGATGCCAATGACATGACGGTGATTGATATTCTTCAGCCCGAGGACCAGGTGTTTCAGCCTTTTCCCGTAGGAAGACTTGATAAAGATACAGAAGGACTTTTGTTAATTACAAATGATGGAAAGTTATCCCATAAGCTCACTTCCCCGAAGAAAGATGTCGGAAAGACTTACTATGCTGTCATTAAGGGCACTGTTGATGATAAGGATGTAGAAGACTTTAAGAATGGCATTAAGCTTGAGGATGGCTATGTAACCAAACCGGCGGAATTGAAAATTCTCAGCGCTGAAGCTCAATCTGAAATAGAAATAACGATTACAGAAGGAAAGTTTCACCAGGTGAAAAGAATGTTCGAAGCGGTGGATAAACGGGTGACTTATTTAAAACGGATAAGAATGGGTGATTTAGCGCTGGATCCTACGCTGGAACTAGGAGAATATCGGGAATTGAGAGAAGAAGAGCTTGACTATCTTCTTTCCTTAACACACTTAAGTCAATAAAAAACACCCGGATTATCATCCGGGTGGTATATACATAAGTTTAGGATATTTTCACTTTTTTATGAGTCGTCGTCCACTTTCCACGGTTTGGGCTTGCCACAAGACCGTTATATTCCAAAATGCTTAAGTCCCTTTGCATGGTTCGGTCTGTAATGCCGAATTCATCAGCTAGCTGGTTGGTTGTAACTGTCCCCTGTTCTCTAATATAAAGGTAAACAGCTTTAATCCGAGTAAGCATACGGGATGATGGATGATTCAAAAAACCACTCCTTAATTATCATTCGTTGGAATTTGTGGGGCTAGTGAATCCTATGAAGTTGTCTTTATTTTAACGTAAAGATATTTCATTCGCTACAAAGTTGCACCTATTTTACTGATAATTCATTAAATTTACAAACATTTAAAAATAGGAGGACGAAAAATGGCAATACTAAGAAAATTATTACTTAAAATGGTCAGAGTTAATAATTATGTATTATTTATTTCCAGTGCCGTCCTTGTTTTATTCACTTCTTTTCTAATCGTTGTTGTAGAAAATCAAACCTTTCCTACATTTTTTGATGGTTTCTGGTGGGTGATGACTACGGTTACAACAGTTGGATATGGAGACTATTTCCCGGTTACTGCAGCTGGGAGAATCATTGCGATCGTGCTCTATATAGTGGGAATCGGTTTAATTGGAGTTGTTATTGGCAAAATTATCGACGGTCTTGCTGTGTTTCGAAAAAAACGTTTGGAGGGAGATATCGTGTTTAAAGGATCAGGACATTTCATAATTATCGGCTGGTCGCAAAAAGCCCAGTTTGCCGTGAAAGAAATGGTGGAAACGGAAGAAAATGTTGAAATTGTGATTATTGACGAGCTGCCAGAAGCCCCCATCCTTACGGAAAATATTCATTACTTAAAAGGCAACGCTTCTGAAGAAGAAACACTGTTAAATGCCAATGTCAAAGAAGCCCGATCCGTGCTCATTTTTGCGGAGGATCAGCTGTCTAACGATCAGTTAATTGATGGGAAGACACTTCTTATTGCCTCTACCATCGAATCTTTATCCTCACACGTTCATACCGTTGTTGAAATCATGGAAGAACGGCATATTAAAAACTTTAAACATGTGAATGTGGATGAATTTATCATTTCAAATGAAACGATTTCTTCCCTTGCTGTACGCTCGGCTTTTCGTAAAGGTGTCTCAGGTATATATGGACAATTGCTTAGACGCTCAGTGGGAGATGATTTGTATCACGTACCCGTGAATAAAAACTGGAGAACGTACCGGGATGCTTTTCAAGCACTGATTTCACAAGGGGCCACTCTAATTGCTGACAGAAATGATTTGACTATCAACCGTAAACTGGATCATGACCTCCCGGAACATGCAGAACTTTATGTGGTGTGTGATAAACATACGTATGAAAAAATTATGAAGGCTGGTGCAATTTTATGAATTTTGAGAAGCAGAGCCGCTCGTATGAGAAGGAATTTATTCAAAACGTCTCCAAGTTATTAGTAATTCCTAGCATATATGAAGAGGATAAAAACTATCCATACGGAAAACCCATCCATGAGGCTTTAACAACTATGCTTAACATTGGAAAGGAAGATGGATTCAAGGTAAAAGATGTCGACGGGCACGCGGGACATATTGAATTTGGAGAAGGGGAAGAAGTCATTGGAATCTTAGGCCATTTAGATGTAGTCCCTCCAGGGGAAGGGTGGTCTACTGAACCATTTACACCGGAATTAAAAGACGGAAAATTGTATGCAAGGGGAGCACAAGATGATAAAGGACCAGTCGTAGCCGCTTATATGGCTATGAAGCTTCTGAAAAATGAAGGGTTTCAGCCGAAGAAAAAAGTCAGACTCATTTTAGGGACGGATGAAGAAAGAGACTGGAAAGGGATAGAACATTACTTCTCACAAGAAGAAATGCCTGTATTTGGCTTCTCACCAGATGCTGCGTTCCCTGTCATCCACGCAGAAAAAGGGTTAATCGATGGTTATTTTACTTTTAGCTCAAACAAACCATCCGCTGGTAAGGAAGCAATTGAACTCATCTCGATCGAGGCTGGTGACCGTTTGAATATGGTCCCAGACTATGCAGAGGCAATTCTATCAACGTCTAAGGATATTCCATCTATGCTTGAAGGCTTTCTTTCTAAAAGTGAGGCAGATGGAAAAACCGTCGTAAAAGAAGGTAGATTTCACGTCTCGATAGAAGGAAAATCTGTGCATCCCAGCAAACCAGCCCAAGGCGTAAATGCTATCGTTGAATTGTTACGTTTTCTAAAAGATCTTCCTATTAAGGAATCACTGCTATTTCAATCTTTATACAGTTCTTTTTCGAGCACCTCAGGAGAACAGGCTGGATTGGCCTTACAGGATAATGTGTCTGGTTCGTTGACTTTGAATCTTGGATCTTTGACGTACTCGACTCCTTCTTCGTTAAAACTGGGAATCAATCTTCGTTATCCGGTGACAGAAAGAGGAGAGGATGTAATCAAGCTCCTTCAACAAATTGCTGATAACCATGAAGGTTCCTTTGAATTGTATGATCATTTAGCACCGTTATATGTGGAAAAAGATCATCCCTATGTCGAAACGCTAATGAACGTCTATAATAAAACGGTTACTAACAAGGCAGAACCAGTGGCTATCGGAGGTGCTACGTACGCCAGGGTACTGGAAACTGGCGTAGCCTTTGGAGCGCTATTTGAAGAAAGTCCAGATACGGCCCATCAAAAGGATGAGCATGTACGGATAAAAGATATGGTAAAATCGATTGCTATTTACGCAGATGCCATCTATCAACTTACGAAATAAAAGGACAAAGTTATTTCGTCTAGACGTTTCCCTAAGGGAAAAGCCTGCTGTTGTAAATCGTACAATTGTTCATAAATTCCTTTTCGAAAGGAGAATAACTTTAATGAATTCGCCGCACTATTTTATTGGAATCTCTGTATCCTCCAAGGTAAGAAAAATGCTGCAATTATGGCAGAGTGATTTAAGACGTCATATGACGTATAAAGTGTGGACACATCCTGATGATTTTCATATTACAGTGAAATTTCTCGGTGCATGCACCGATGATAAGATAGAGGAATGGAAAAATCGTTTTAGTGAATTCAAGGACCAAAGTTTTTCAGTAAAAGTTGGGCCAGCAGCGGGCTTTGGAAAAAAAGAGCACCCAAGAGTAGTTCATGCAGAAGTTAGCAGACATTCTGAGCTAATGAACCTAAAAAGCCAGGTAGAACAAATAGGCGTTGAACTAGGGTTTCCAATAGAAAAAAGGGCGTACCATCCGCATGTGACCCTCGCAAAAAAATGGGTGGCCGGCAATTTACCGTTTGAAATGAACAATCCAAATCCAGACTACAGTCAAGTGACGGAAATGGAAGTAGAAAGCCTAAACTTATTTCAAATCCATCCCGCAGAACTGCCAAAGTATGAACCGATTTGTAAATACGGATTTGAAAACGTTGAGGAGGGATAAGCTTGGCGCAACTAATAAAGTTGTCGGATTATATCTCAAGGTACGAAGTGAACATTTATCAATATCCAAGTAAATTTATTCGATTAAAACAGGAAAACTGGAAGAAAATGAAAGGGCTTTGGGAGCACGGACGTTCATTAGATGAGCCTAGTCAAAAGGATAACACCCCGCTGAGCATTTGGAAGAAAATTTCAGGAAGAAAAGAAGAGTTAGAGAAAGATTTAGACATTCGTGAAGAACTTCCTGAAAACCTTTCAGACCTCAAGCAATATTTCTTAGATGGACTGTTTCCTTTTCAGCTAAAATGGGCATCGACAACATTGATGCAGAAATCTTTCTTACATAAGTCTTACCATCAAGATGAAATTTTAAAGTTTTTTTTGCAGCGTTTTCCTGACAGCTATTTAATTATGTATAAACCTGTAGTAGAAATGAAAAATGCAAAAATGGATGCAGAAGTCATTTTAATAGGACCTGCCAGTATTGAAATTATTCATTATCTTTCTCTTCCGCTTGCAGGCAAAGTTCATCCCTCCAGTGAGAAAATGTGGAAAGTTGAAGAACGAGGCAATATGTCCAAAATCTTAAGTCCTCTTCTTTCACTGCACAGGTCAGAAACTTATGTGCGTAGTGTATTAAATCAATATCATATTGATTTTCCTTATCACAAAGTGGTACTAGCACCAGAGCTCACATTTGAAGAAGTACAAGAACCCTTCAACACTTCCTTCATAGATGAGTCCCGTTATTCTGAATGGTTGTACGGAAAGCGAAAACCAGCCTCTCCCTTGAAGCACGAGCAGTTAAAAGCGGCTGAGGTACTTCTGCAGCATTCGATGACAACTGCAGTTAAACGGCCGGAATGGGAGGAGGAGGAAGATTCTACGGATGAATGAGCTTATCTTGAGGGTAAGGCTTTGGTTTTCCGATAAAGTATCCTTGGCCATAGTCGATATCGTGAGCTTTTAACCAGTTCCATTCCTCCATAGTTTCAATCCCTTCAGCAAGCACCTTAATATTCAAGGTTTGAGCGCGATCCATAACATTGTAAAGAAATTTCTGGTTTGCTTCATCCTGATTACAATTACGTACATAGGAACGGTCAATTTTTAATATATCGGGCTGAATAAGGCTAAGCATGTCAAGTGTACTGTAGCCTGTCCCTACATCATCCAGAGCCACTTTCATTCCTGAGGCCTGATATGTATCAAGAATCGATTTTAAATGAGGTACATCGGTTATTTTTTCAGACTCAACTACTTCGAACACTAAATCCTCTGGATTAACATTAAATTCTTTAACAATTTGAAACGTATGCTGAAGACAGAATTCCGGGACGTAAATCGTAGATGGGAGAAAATTGATAAACATTTTCTGTCCTTCTGAAAGATATTGGGCTTTTTTCTTTACAGCCGTCCGTCTTGCTTTTTGGTCGAGCATGGAGTGCAGGCCGGAGCGGTGGGCAAACGAAAACAACATACCTGGGTCAATATCCTTGTAGCTAGTGCGAAGCAATGCTTCGTACCCAAAGATTGAGTTTGACTTCATATCAAGAATCGGCTGAAAGTAAGAAGTAAAATCAGACTGGTGAATAATCTCTGCGAGTTCAGGATGTTCTAATCGCTCAAAGAGATGACGGAGTGTTATCGGGAAAATATGGGCAGATGCATCAAGTACATAAATCCATTCCTCCGGCTCTTTTTTTGTGATTAATGATTTCAAAACGTTTTGAAGCTGTGTTTTTGTTTCGTATGTAATGACCTTGGAGTTCTTCATTTCTGATAGAGCAGCCGAGCTGACAGCCACATCTCGGTCAAATAATGAGGGAAGATCAAAAAGTAATGCCCCGCTTTCAGGGATAGAAACAGCTGTTCCACAAAATTGACAGTCCACGCCCATGAAATAACCCCTCCTTTATAAATAATAGTATAATATAGCAGGAGGTTTGTTGTATAATATTATGGCAAAGTCATAGGAGAAATGTCGGATGTATATTATAATTGTAAATCCGGAAGCAGGTCAAAAGTCAGCAGACAAACTGTTTCAAAAGATCCAAAAAGAACCCTTATTCAAAAGTAAAAACTGCCGCTCTTTTTACACATCATACAAGGGGCATGCAGAGAAGCTGACAAGGCAGCTCATAGAGATACATAAAGAAGTCCTCCAATGTGTAATCGTCATCGGAGGAGATGGGACCTTTCATGAAGTGATCAATGGCCTTAAAGAAAATCCTGAGTTTCCAGTTGCTTTTATCCCAGCAGGCTCAGGAAATGATTTCTCAAGAGGGATTTCAAGCAGTCAAGATGGAGTAGAGCTGTTTCGCAGCATTGTAGTGACTCCACAGATAATAAGGGTCAACCATGGCTCTTACCGGTTACAACAAAGCAGTCGTACTGGTAAAAGAGTGTTTGCGAACAGTATTGGGTTTGGTTTGGATGGAAAAGTTGTGGAAGTGGCAAATAACCCTTTATTTCGTAAATGGTTGAGGCGGTTTCACTTGAGTTCATTCCGTTATATTTTTGCCTTGCTTAAAGTCCTCCCAAAGTATAAACCTATTCAGGTTGATTTGAAGATAGATGGCAGAAAATTATCGTTAGGAAAAGCTTCCCTCCTTTCTATTACCAACCACCCCTTTTACGGTAAGGGGATGAAAATTGCTCCAGGAGCACATATAATGAGCCCCCGCTTTAAAGTAGTGCTCATTAAGCCATTAAAAAAGTGGAAGCTGCTCATGTTTTTTCTGTTAGTTTTCACCGGACAGCATACGAAACTAAAAGAAGTGAGTCTAATGGATGCGGAATCAGTCGAAGTATTTTCCTCTTCGCCGCTTCCTTATCAAGCAGACGGTCAGCATGGAGCTACTTTTTATTGCAAAATCGATAAAGCAGAAGTGCCGCTTACAGTCATGAAGGGGTAACACTTCCTCTTGAAAGACATTTCATGAATAAGTTACTCTTATTTGTGGTACATCAACATTGGAATCTTTGATTATGGTTAATTGCTAAAATAGGATATAATAAGTTAGATAACTACGTGAGGTAATCACAAGAAGATTTGAGGAATTGAAGGTGAATTGGTTGGAGCATATACTTGGAGATAATTGGACAATTACCCCTGCAGGAGGGTCTACAGGAGAGGCTTACTATGCCCACACAGAGGGTAAACGTTTGTTCTTAAAGCGTAATTCCTCGCCATTTCTTGCTGTCCTTTCTGCCGAAGGAATCGTACCCAAGCTTGTTTGGACCAAACGACTGGAAAATGGCGACGTGATTACAGCACAGGAATGGCTGGAAGGTCAGGAATTAAATACAGAATCGATGAAGCATCCACGTGTAGCTGCTTTATTGAGTAAAATCCACCATTCTACGGAATTATTAGATATGCTCATGCGCTTAGGCAAGCATCCTTTAACTCCAGATGAAATATTAAGAGATCTTAAAGAGAATCAGAGAATCCTTGACCAGGTGGATCCAAGCATTGAAATTCATCAAGCGTTAAAGTTTCTTGAAAAACATGTGGTTGAAGTGCATCATGATGTCCAAGTGGTCTGTCATTGTGATACGAATCATAACAACTGGCTGCTCTCAAGTGATGATCAGTTGTATCTTATTGATTGGGATAATGCTATGGTTGCAGACCCTGCATTGGATTTGGGCATGCTTCTACATACGTACATTCCTAAAGAAGACTGGAAACAATGGCTTGAGCAGTATGGGATTGTACCAGACGGGCACCTGTATGAACGGATGATCTGGTATGCGGTTTCTCAAGCTCTTTCTTTTATTCAGTGGCATAAGATGCGTGGGGAATATGATGAGGCATCCATTCGTACCGAGTCTCTTAAAAGGTTAATGATCCGTCAGGGAATCATATAAAAAAACGTTGCTGAGCAGTCAGCAACGTTTTTTTATCTAGTATAGGATTATTGGGAGGCTGGGGAATATCTCAATTTTTTCTCCCGTACTTCTGAACTTGTTTTCTCTGATAGTTTTTCTAAAGGGTAGACGAATAGAGCATATCCTGCAAATAGAAAAGAAAAAATGGCCAGTACGGTAATCTCAAATATTCCGGTTATCAATTTCATTCAGATTATTCACTCCCATAATTTATAATTTCACACGGTTATTATCATAATGCAGGAAACGCTTACATACCAACGAGCTGTTTTAGACATTACTCCTCATTACCCGGCTTCCTGATGGATTGAATGAACATATCTCCCGTATAAGTACTTATAAGTCTATATAGGACTATATCGTTACGTATTCTTTTGATTTTATAAAAAATTTTTATCTTAAAGGAATTCATGGTACTATTTTTAACGAAACGAAGGAGGAATAGATTTACATGCGTTTAAGAAATAAACCCTGGGCAGACGATTTCATGAAGGAAAATAACCATATAGTTGTTCAAGATCCTTTTTCCGTAAGAGGAAAGTGGAAGCAGTTATACGAAAAACAACAAAACCCTTTGCATTTAGAAATAGGAACTGGCAAAGGCGGGTTTATTTCGGGAATGGGAAAGCAGCATCCGGAATTAAATTTTGTCGGTGTCGAAATCGTGAAAAGTGTCATCGTAGGAGCTCTTAAAAAAGTCATCGACGCAGAAGTTTCTAATGTCAGACTGGTAAATGAGAACGCGAAAGACTTACGGGAACTATTCTCTGAGAATGAAATTGACCATGTTTATCTCAACTTCTCAGATCCTTGGCCCAAAAATCGTCATGAAAAAAGAAGACTCACTTTTTCTACCTTTCTAGAACAGTATGAAGAAATTCTAATCCCTAATGGAGAACTTACTCTTAAAACAGACAATCGTGGTTTCTTTGAATATTCTCTTATCAGCTTTTCCAATTATGGGATGACTTTGGAAGATGTGTCTCTTGATTTACACGCCGATGAGGATCCATTAAATGTGGCAACAGAATACGAAGAAAAATTCAAAGCGAAGGGTCAGCCTATTTATCGATGCCGGGCAAGGTTCTCAAGCTGATAGCGTTTTCACTCTATGATAAACTATGGTTATAGTTTGAAAAGGGAGGCTTTGGATTGTGGAAACTCTAACCATTGGGAGAGCCAAATTAACTTGGCTAAATGGCGGGGTCACCCATATGGACGGAGGTGCGATGTTTGGTGTCGTACCTAAACCATTGTGGAGCAGGAAGTACCCTGTCAATGATAAAAATCAGATTGAACTGAGGACAGATCCAATCGTATTAGAATTGGATGGAAAGAAACTATTAATTGATTCCGGTATAGGTAATGAAAAGCTAAATGATAAACAAAAGAGAAACTTCGGAGTATTGGAAGAAGCACGTTTAGACGATTCTCTTCGGCAGATAAGTCTGACGCACGAGGAGATTGATGGTGTGTTGATGACTCACCTTCATTTTGATCATGCCTGCGGGTTGACTAAATGGGAGAATGGTGAACTGGTTCCTGCTTTTCCTAATGCGAAAGTTTATACGAGTAAAATCGAATGGGATGAAATGAAAAATCCTAATATGCGGTCAAAGAATACTTATTGGGAAAGTAATTGGAAGCCTGTGGAGCATTTAGTTCATACTTTTGATGAATCCATTGAAATTCTTCCGGGATTGCAAATGATCCACACGAGTGGGCACAGTAATGGACATTCCATTCTCTTGTTTGAGGATGGGGAAGATGTCTTTATGCATATGGCCGACCTTATGCCGACTCATGCCCATCAAAATGTCTTATGGGCCCTTGCTTATGATGATTACCCAGTCACTTCAGTCCATGAGAAAGAAAAATGGATGAAGTATGGATATGATCGAGAAGCTTGGTACGTTTTCTATCACGATGCCCATTATCGTGCTTTGAGATTTAATACAAAAGGTGAAGTTGTCTCACAAATCGATCGCAAGTCTTACTCTTATGAATAGGGAAGTTTAATTTCATAACTTGGCCAATGAATGTAAAGAAAACCCCTTTGCTTTTCAAAAAAGCAAAGGGGTTTTCTATTATGCGTTAGCTTCTGCTACATCAACAATGGTGCCCGTTTCAGAATCAATAAAAAATTCATATTGAGAGGTTTCGCCATCTTCATTTTTGGAAATGCCTCCGCGGTAGACCTCGTAGTTAATCCCATTTTTATTCAACTCTTCAGGTTTCATATAAATCCAGGATCCGCTGATAGGACCTTGTTTTTTGAAAGCTTCCTTTGCAATTTTTAATGCTTTTTCAGGTGTAACCCCTTGCTTATTGCCTACTTGTTCTTTTACTACATATCCAGCCAGTGCCCCTACACCCGCTGCAATTGCAACTTTTTTCCAATTCATCTAGCAATCACCTCACATCAATATTCTAATTTTCAGTATACTAAATATTCCCGTTAAAAGGAAATTAAAACTTTGAAACCTGAATTGTAGAAACGTTTTCAAAGATTCGTTAAAATAAGAGAATAGGGAAAATAAAAGGAGTTGTACATAATGAATCAAGAAACAAAAAACTTATTCAGGACGCTTACTGAACTGCCTGGTACTGCAGGAAATGAACATAAAGTGCGGCAGTTCATGAGGCAGGAACTGGAGAAATATTCAGACGAACTGATTCAAGACCGCTTAGGGGAGTTTTTGGAGTTAAGAAAGGAAAAGGTCCGAAAGTTATGGTAGCGGGACATATGGATGAGGTCGGCTTTATGGTCACTCAAATTACGGATAACGGAATGCTTCGTTTTCAAACACTTGGTGGCTGGTGGAATCAGGTTATGCTTGCTCAGCGGGTCCAAGTTATGACAGAAACGGGTCCTGTGGTAGGAGTGATAGGATCGATCCCTCCCCATAACCTGACACCGGAGCAGAGAAAGAAACCAATGGAGATTAAAAATATGCTGATTGATATTGGTGCAGACGATCGTGAAGATGCGGAAGCGATTGGAATTATTCCTGGACAGCAGATCGTACCTATCTGTCCGTTCACTCCGATGGCAAATGAGAAGAAGATTCTAGCTAAAGCCTGGGATAATAGGTATGGCTGCGGGCTTGCCATCGAACTTCTTAAAGAACTGAAAGATACTTCCCTGCCTAATGAACTTTATTCTGGAGCAACTGTGCAGGAAGAAGTTGGCCTTAGAGGCGCACAGGTCGCGGCTAATATGATTAATCCTGACATCTTTTACGCTCTTGATGCTTCCCCGGCAAATGATATGAGCGGGGATAAGAAGGAATTTGGCCAATTAGGTAAAGGAGCCCTTTTGAGAATATTGGATAGATCAATGGTCACTCACCCGGGAATTCGAGATTTTATTTTAGATACTGCAGAGTCTCACGATATCCCTTATCAGTACTTCATTTCCCAGGGGGGGACAGATGCCGGACGCGTGCATATTTCCAATAATGGTGTTCCATCTGCAGTAGTGGGTATCTGCTCACGCTACATCCACACTTCATCTTCTATCATCCATGTGGATGATTATGCGGCAGCTAAAGAACTTCTCGTTCATTTGGTGAAGAATACAGATGAGAATACAGTCGAAATGATCAGAAAGAATGGCTGATCACAAAGTCACGCAAGGCTAATTTTAGTTTGCGTGACTTTGTGCTATGATGGAGAGAAAGTGAAAGAAAGAAGAAAGGTGTAGCCAATAAATGAATGTCTATATAGGGTCCCAAAACCCAACAAAAAAAGCAGCGGTCAAGAGTGAATTTCCGGAAGACGAAATCATTGGAGTCGATGTGGAATCAAAAGTCTCCGCCCAGCCCTTCTCTGACGAAGAAACGTTGGAAGGAGCTATCAATCGGGCTAGAGAGTGTGCAGCGATGAAAAAAGCTGATCTTGGAATTGGCTTAGAAGGTGGAGTTATGGAGATTGGAGAGGATCTGTACCTCTGCAATTGGGGCGCTCTTATTGATCATAGAGAAAACCTCTATACTGCGAGTGGAGCTCGAATAAGATTGCCGGATGAGATAAAAAAAGAACTGGAAAAAGGGCTCGAATTAGGTGAAGTGATGGATCGTTATACGGCTAAACAAAATGTTCGAAAAAATGAAGGAGCCATCGGTATTTTTACCAATGGCGCAATAATTCGTGAAGAGATGTTCCAGCACATTGTAAGGCTGCTAAAAGGGCAGTGGGAATTTGACCGTTAAATTTTGTCCTCGCTTCGTTATTCATGAAGCGGGGTTTTTTATTCGTAAATATATGAAAGTACATCGATGGCTTGATCGTATGTTTCAACTGTCACATTAGCCTGGTTTGATAATTCTTTTAGAGGGTGGATTAACGACTCCGGACGTATCAATATCAGGGGTTTACGAAGCTGAATGGCTGCGCTGGCATCCATAGCTGTATTCCATTGCTTATAGTTTTCTCCGAATAAAGCAATCACTGCATCAGACTTTTGTAACAAGACTTGGGTCCTGAAGTTATTGATACTGGAAGCTGCATCATCTCTGAACAATTTGCCTGGCTGTTCCCCCAGGATATCCTCTCCAATGCTGTCAGATCTTTCATGAACGGTCTGTGGGCCCACAAACTCAATAGGAAGATCTCTTTTTGCAGCTTCTTGTTTGATCGTCTCCCGCCAATCATCGTGAATCTGCCCAGCTAAGTACACGGTTAACTCCATAGTATTCCTCCTTGTATCCGTATTCATTATTAGTATGGACAACAGAATAGTCGTTTGTCTAGAAATGTGATTACGTATTTGCCCTTGCTAAAATTATAAACCATAGTATCATATGGGAGGGATAGTGATGAATCATGGAGGATTATCAATATGAATAAATTTACTAAAGTAGGGATTATGCTGCTTGGAGTGCTTTTTTTATTAAATGGGTGCGGCCTGTTCAAATCGGAAGAGGATATGTTAAAAGACACAAACGAGAAGGTGAAGAAAGCTTTCTTCGCTGAGCCATTACATAGAAATAAAGATACTGACCATTTATCTATGTATTTACCTAAAGACATGACCGTCTCTGAAACAGAAAAAAATAATATTGTTCTTACAAAAGGAAACAACCAGACCATTATCATTTTTTATAATTCGATGGAAGACAAGTCAAGCCAGCTGAATTATCAGGCTGCTAAGAAAAAGCAAGACCGCCTGCTGCTGAATACTTATGATAAGGACGATCGATTTGGCTATTTGTTAGTTACAATAGCGAAGGACGATCAATATGAAATACAGGTAGGAGTGGGTGGAGCAAAACTTACAACGATGACGAAAAAAGGAGATATGGAAGAGGATGCCGAAGAAATGATGAAGATCGCGCAATCTATTCAATATAGCAATCCCAATAAATAAGAATCCGGGCATCTGCCCGGATTCTTTTTTTAAGAAGAAAGTCGATCATTTCTATATTCATTTTCAAGGTGATCTTCCTGTTCGGATTCTTTCAGCTCGAACTCTTCTTCCACTGCATTTTCCTCTTCCTCTACTACTTCCTCAGGTGCTTCACTTATCTCGTCTGCTAAAGAATCTTCCTCAGGTATTTCAGTTTCATCGGTCTGCTTCTGAATAGTAAACTGAGTTACTTCTGCGGATAGTTCTTGAGACAATCCTTGTAAGTCCGCAGCCAGTTCATTCACTTGATCAATGGATTGCAGCTGGTTCTCACTTGAGGCCGCTACCTCTTCTGCTGTTGCTACTGCTTCTTCAGAAATGACGCTAATGTCCTGAAGTTTTGTTTTTACATCTTCATTTACATTATCGACACCCTCTACAGCATTCTTCACTTCATTAATCTGAACATTCATATCTTTGATATGACTGGAAATACGATTGAATGCTTGTTTCGTTTGAAAAACAGCTTGGTTCTGTGAAGTCTGGTAATGCCCGAATTTATCTGCTTCGTTAGAAAGACGGATCATTTGTTCTGACATATGACTAACAAGCTTATGAATGCTTTGGGCTTCCTGCTTCGAACGCTCCGCCAGTTTCCGTACTTCGTCTGCAACTACTGCAAAACCTTTACCGGCTTCACCGGCTCTTGCAGATTCTATGGCTGCGTTCAGGGCAAGTAGATTAGTACTATCGGCAATATCCTCAATGGTAGCTACGATTTTATTCACTTCATTTGATTGATTGGTAGCAGATTGGACTTCTTCCGTCATATGGGAAGCTAAATTAATGAAAGAATTTGAAGTTTTTTCCAGCTCAGACACTGTGTGAAGACCTTCTTTACCTTCTTGATCTGCTTCGGTAAGACTGGATTCTATATCTTCTGTCGCTTTTTTAGTTTGACCGATGGCTTGGGAGACCTGTTCCATCAAATGCGTGCTTTCTTCAATTTTTTGAGCTTGATCTTGAGATCCTGCGGCTACCTGGTTGATGGCTGCATTCACTTCATGAGCCTGACTTGCTGTTTGATCAGACGCATGGGCCAGGTGTCCTGAAGAATGATTTAGTACTCCAGAAGCGTGCAATACTTTTTGTAAAGAATGTTCCATCTTATCTGCCATCTGGTTAAACTGACTGCCTAACTCTGCCATTTCTGCATTGGAGTCAATTTCGATCCTATGCGAAAGATTGCCCTCACCAATAATAGCCGCCCCTTTCTTTAAGGAAACTATGGATTTCGAAATGGAACGGATAAGAATGATCCCTGTAAGGAACGTGATTAACAAGGCACTTCCCCCTAAAATAATGAAGAGCAGAAGCATTTTACTTTTCATTTGTTCCTGTTTAGCTTCCATTTGGCTATTAATTGTTTCAGCGGCTGCCATTACTTGATTGACTTGGCCTGCCACATTATTGGCAATGGTTTCAAAGGAAGATTGGATATCCTGTGCTTGAGTAAACGTTTCGTTAATTGTATTAATCGTCTGCCCGTACTTAAGCAGGTTGCGGTTGAGTTTGTCTTTTTCCTGTTTACTTAATTCCAATTGTTCAAGACTGCTTTTGAAGCTGTCCGAGCTATCTTTAAATGCCTGGTAATTCTTATCGCTCGGGTCGTTTAGATAGTCCTGTTCAAGGATTTTCATGCCGAGCAGGGCATTTTTCAATTCTGTGTGATTTCCTTTACTAATCACATCATTAAATTCATTGTAAGACTTGCTTATGTATTGATACATTCCTTCATTTTCCGTAAAGCCTACAAGGCGGAACATATTTACAAGCGGAGTTAATTCTTTTTCATATTGAGATGCACTTTTTCCGATTTTGTCAAATTCCTTCGCAATTGATGGATAACTTTTGTAAGATTCCGCATTAGACACAGCAAGTTTCTTTAATCGTGCGATCGAGCTTTTCATATCATACGCATTTTTTTGACTTGGTTCGCTGAAAAAGGTTTCCTGTTTTCTGACAGTGAGATTCATCTGGGAGTTGATCTGCTGACTCTCTGCGAGCGCCTGCTGAACTTTTCTGCTGTCATTGGCTAAGTTTATCAGCTCATTAAAATAATATGTAGAAAATCCGACTAATACTAAAATACTAACTAAAGACAAAACTAATATAAGACGAACACGACCTCTAATGGATTTCACAATTTCCCCTCCTCAAAATATTCAAAATAATTCGATCTATATAACTATTAATTATAGAACTAACGGTCTATTAACTCAATAGTTTTATCGAAAATAGAATGGTTAAAAGGTTGTGTTTATGAATGAGAACACTGTAATAATGCTTAGTGTATTTACACCTGTTGAGTTATTGTGTAAGATAAAATGCGTTATAGAAAGTGAGGGAGATCATTGAAAAGGTTCTTTGAGAAAAAAGGTGTGAAAATTTCCGTTCAAACCTATTTAATTACTGCCTTAAGTTATATGGCACTGGGATTGTTTTCATCATTAATTATAGGATTGATTATCAAAACGTTGGGTGAACAGATCAGCTTTTCTCCCATTGCAGGTTCTCTGGTTGAAATGGGAACATTTGCGATGGATTCGAAAATTTGGGGAGGTGCAATTGGCGTAGCTATTGCCTACGGGTTAAACGCTCCTCCTCTCGTTATCTTTGCTGCATTATTCAGCGGGGCTTTTGGTGCAGATTTAGGGGGCCCTGCAGGAAGCTACGTTTCCGCACTTATCTCCTCTGAAGCGGGAAAGCTGATTAGTAAAGAGACCCGGGTGGATATTATTTTGACCCCTTTCGTCACAATCGCTGCAGGTTTTTTAGTGGGTGTATTTATTGGACCGCCCATTAATCATTTCATGACTTGGTTTGGAGATGTAATTAATTGGGCAACACTTCAGCAGCCCTTTTTCATGGGAATGATTGTAGCTGTGCTCATGGGGATCGCTTTGACTGCTCCAATTTCAAGTTTAGCCATAGCTATCATGTTATCTTTAGATGGAATCGCTGCTGGTGCAGCTACGATCGGATGTGCAGCGCAGATGATAGGCTTTGCTACTATTAGTTATCGGGACAATGGATTTGGAGGCTTCCTTGCCCAAGGAATTGGGACGTCTATGCTTCAAGTAGGGAATATTGTTCGAAAACCAATCATACTTATCCCGCCTACGGTCGCCGGTGCTGTATTAGCGCCGTTGGCAACGGTGTGGCTGCAATTAGAGAATAATCCACCAGGGGCTGGAATGGGAACGAGTGGACTTGTCGGGCAAATCATGACGGTTCAATCTATGGGCTTCAGCTGGAATTTGGTTTGGATAATTCTAATGCTTCATATTATTGCTCCTGCGTTTATCAGCTTTATCATCGCATTCTGGTTTCGAAAAAAAGGGTGGATTCAACCCGGGGACTTAAAGATTGAATACGAATAAACATGTGCTAAAATAGGAGCGGAGGTGAGCCGGATGTTGACGTTAATCTCAGATGATCAATTTACATCATTAAAAAATGAACCCAATACTATGTTTTTGTTTTCCGCAGAATGGTGTCCAGACTGTCGATTTATTGAACCATTTGTTCCTTCTATTGAGGAACAGTTTCAAAATTGGACTTTTGTTTATGTTGACCGCGACCAATTCATCCATATCTGTGCAGAATATGATATCTTTGGCATCCCCAGCTTTCTCGCTTTTAAAAATGGGGATGAAGCAGGGAGATTTGTAAGTAAAAATAGGAAATCCAAAGAAGAAATCGAAGCTTTTATTAAAGAGCTTGAAAATAACTAGAGCTATGCATGAGCATAGTTCTTTTTCTATGGAGAAATATAGAAGGAAGCGGCTGCTCTAAATTCGTGACAGAGAGCATAGTTGTGCTAAAATAGACAACGAAACTGACTTCTTCCATCTAAAAGGAGGAAACTTACTATGAAAATGACGAGTATAAAGATGAAGAAGAAATTGGAAGATCGTTTACAAAATGACCAGTGGAAAACCACTTACAATCGTGATAAAGATACATTTAGAATTGAGTGGAAAGACTCCGGTCAAGGAATTACAATCACACTGCCCAATGTCATTTCAAAATATGAATCCCGTGGGGAAGAGGCTATTGATGAGCTGGAGGACCACATTCAGGAGGCTTTAACGGTGATGAATAAAGAGCACCGCCTGAATGGGAAAGAACAGCACATTTACCCAGTTATCAGAGCTGCTTCTTTTCCAGAAGAAACGGATAAAGGAAAGAAACTTGTTTTTACAGAGCATACCGCAGAAACGCGAATTTATTATGCTTTAGATCTGGGCAAATCCTACCAGCTAATTGATGAACAAAAGTTAGAGGAGGAAGGTTGGACGGTTGATCGTATGAAGGAAGTTGCTTCATTTAATGTTCGTTCACTTCCAGTAGAGTTGAAGAAGGACACCGTGTATGGCAATGACTTTTATTTTCATTCAATGAAGGATGGCTATGATGCCAGCCGCATCTTGAACGAAGTGCTGCTTGAAGAATTGAAAGCAGAGTGTAAAGGAGAGCTGGCAATCAGCATACCTCATCAGGATGTCATTATTTTTGCAGATGTTCAGAATTCTGAAGGCTACGACATTCTTGCCCAGATGGCTATGAAGTTTTTTGCTGAAGGAACGGTTCCTGTTACTTCCTTATCATTCTTATATGAAGATAAAGAATTAGAACCAATCTTTATCCTGGCTCAAAAGAAACCTACGAATAATAGAAAGGGCGATTAGTTCAATGGATGTGTTTTACAACGATAAAGGGATCGGAGACGTTTTAATTGTACCTGTTAAAGAAGGGGAGCGTCTAAAGGTTTCTCATAAAAAGTATGGTGATGTAGTAAGAATTACGGATAAGGAGAACGGGTCTCTTCTTGGTTATAATATTTTTCAAGTCTCTCGGTATTTGCATTTAGCAGAGAGAGGAAAGATCACGTTAACAGAGGACTTGCTTGAAAAGCTGAAAGATATTTTCACAAAAAATGATTTGGATGATCCTTTGGATTTTGACTTAAGTCCAAAATTTGTAATCGGGTTTGTGAAGGAAAAGAAACCTCATGATAATGCGGATAAACTCAGTATCTGCCAGGTAGATGTTGGAAAAGAAACTCTGCAAATTGTTTGTGGGGCTCCCAATGTTGAGCAGGGTCACTATGTAGTCGTTGCGAAAGTCGGAGCGGTTATGCCTAGTGGCATGAAGATTAAGGACGCTGAATTGAGAGGTGTTCCTTCCAGTGGAATGATTTGTTCAGCAAAAGAACTTAATCTTCCAGATGCTCCTAAGGAAAAGGGAATTCTAGTTCTTGACGATCATCACAGTCCAGGAGAAACATTTGAATTTTAAATGAAACATATGCCAACGGTCTCTAATTGAGTAGAGACCGTTGGTTTTTTGTTGGAAAAGAGCGAAATTTTTAAAAGGATTGTAAACCAAACTTCAATGAAAACCTGTTAAAATAAGATTAATCCCAAGAAATGATTTACATAGAGAGAGAGTGAGTAATGTGTGGAAGGATCTTTTTAATAAATTCAAAGACATGTTTGAAGATGAATATAGAGAGCAAAGCTATCAAAAGCAAAAGCGTAGAAAACAAACGTATGAAAATCATGAATCAAATGCGAATACAAAAATGACCTATAAGTATCCAAAGTCAGGCGAATTCAGATTTCCTGTTATTCCAGATCATAGAGTACAGAAGCCAAGAGCTGCCCGTACCAATCAAGTTCCTCCTGTAAAACCGGAAAAGAAAGAAGAATCTTACCCAAGGTACAAGCCGGAGCAGCCAGAAAAGAAACGTTCGGATAAAAAAGTCGAAAAAAAGACGTCAGAGGAGCCTGTAAAATCCTTTACACCGACTGACGTACCTTCGCCTATTTATGGTTATCACAGCAGGGAACAACAACAGCGTAAGGACTCTCCTAAGGTAACGAGAATGGTGGAAAATGATATTACGTTTTCTCATGATGAAAAGGAGTGGCAGGCGTTCAGGCAGCGTTTAAGAGGAACCGTAGACACTGTAAGGGATACAAGTGTATCACATGAATTAGGAAGGGAAGAAGCTGCTTCTTTAGAAACAGAGCCGGAAGTTGAAACAGCGGAGAGGAAACACAATCAAGGCTTTAATAGTCAAGAAGAGAATTCCGATCTTTCGCTGCTTTCTTATGAGGAAGAAGATAAAGCATCCGAGTATTCTGGCGGGGAGCGTGAATTACCTGACTCTGACACCAATTCCAGGCAGCTTGATGAAGTCACTGAAGAAGAGCTTGAGCCCCTTCATGAAGAACCTTTTTCACAAATGGCGAAACAGGAAGCCCCTTTGGATGCAGAAGAACAGTTTGAAGAAGAGGAAGCGGGAATTGACGATCCGGAAGTCTTTAATGAAGAACTCTATGTAGAGAGTGAACCCTCTGCAGCTCCACGTGAAGAAGGGGAGGGTGACGTTGAGAAGACGTATGCTTCAGAAGAATTAACCATAGAGGAACGACCTGAACCCGCTGCAGGAGACGACGAGTCTCTGAAGATAGAAGAGGTTGAGAGCAGTAAAGCAGCTGAGTCAGAGGAGCTTTTTGAAAAGCATGAACCTTTAATAAATGGACAAACCGAAGAGCAGGAAGCGGAGAAGGAAAGCGGGCAGACGTCTGTTTTGAAAGCTGACACGATGGAGGACCGTTCTGAGTCAGCTAGAGAAAACGTTAAGCCTCTGGAAGTAGAAAAGCCGAGAAAATCTTCCAATAAAAACGCTCGTTCCCACGTGCCGTTCAATGTGATCATGACCCCAAGAGATAAGAGAACACGAGATCAGCAGAACAAAGAATATAAGTCCAACGTTGCACCGCTTCAAAGAAAGACAGAAATGCAGTCAGAAGAACCTGCCGAGACGGCTGAACCACTTTATGAACGAGTAGAGTATAACACTCCCATCCATTTACTGGAGGATCCCGTCTCTCATTCTTATGAGGATGAACATTGGGTGAAAGAGCAAATGGAGCAGCTTGAGACTACGTTACGTCATTTTCATGTAAGAGCTAAAGTAACCAATGCTATGAAGGGTCCTTCTGTAACGAGGTTTGAAGTACAGCCGGAACCCGGAGTAAAAGTAAGTAAGATTACAAATCTTGCAGATGATATAAAATTGAGCATGGCAGCTAAGGATATTCGTATTGAGGCCCCTATTCCAGGCAAGCAGGCCGTGGGGATTGAGGTTCCCAATCAGCAATCTCAGATGGTTGGTCTTCAGGAAATATTTGAAAGTCAGGCATTTATAGAAGAAAAGTCTCCGTTAACCGTTGGGCTGGGTTTAGACATTGGAGGAGATCCGGTAGTTACAAACTTAAAGAAAATGCCTCATGGACTTATAGCAGGAGCTACTGGCTCGGGAAAGAGTGTTTGTATCAATACGATCTTAATCAGTATGCTCTACAAAGCCCATCATGAGGATGTTAAATTTCTGCTTATAGATCCAAAAATGGTAGAGCTTGCGCCTTATAATGATATTCCTCATCTCGTCTCTCCAGTAATTACAGATGTGAAGGCCGCTACTACTGCTTTAAAATGGGCGGTTAAGGAAATGGAAGAGCGGTATGAGAAGTTTGTTGAGGAAGGCGTCCGTGATGTAGAACGTTATAATGACAAAATGATCAGGCAAAGCCGTCAGAGTGAAAAGCTCCCATATCTCGTCATTGTCATTGATGAATTAGCAGATTTAATGATGGTATCTCCTCAAGATGTGGAGGACGCGATTTGCAGAATCGCTCAAAAAGCAAGGGCTTGTGGAATACACCTGCTGTTAGCAACACAAAGACCTTCTGTAGATGTAATTACTGGATTAATAAAAGCAAATATCCCTACGAGAGTAGCTTTCAGCGTTTCTTCTCAAGTAGATTCAAGAACGATTATCGATTCTGGGGGAGCGGAAAAGCTGTTAGGCAAAGGCGATATGCTTTTCGTTGAGAATGGCTCAGGTCTTGCCCGCCGAATTCAAGGCGCATTTGTTTCCGATGACGAGATCGAACGTGTAACCAATTATGTGAAGAAGGTTGCCCCTCCTCAATATTTATTTGAACAGGAAGAGTTAATGAAACAAGTGCACACAGAAGAGGAAACGGATGAATTGTTTAACGAAGCGGTTCAATTTGTTGTTGCACAGAATGGCGCCAGTGCTTCCTTGCTGCAACGCCGCTTTAAAGTAGGGTATAATCGAGCTGCCCGTTTGATTGACCAAATGGAGGAGTTTGGAATCATTTCAGAGCCAAAAGGAAGTAAGCCAAGAGACATTTTGCTGAATCAAAAACAGATCGATGAAATGATGGGGTCTGGTGCATAAAGGTTATTGAGCACAGAACAATGAACCTATGGTACACTGATGGATAGATAAAAGCTGCCCCTTGCTGCTTGTTTAACTGCTCTTCGTTTATTATGATAGGGGATAAATGCGGCAAGGGGCTGATTTAATTGTTTAAGGAGCTTAAGTCATGAAGGAAATCGAACGTAAGTTAAATGGAGAAATCAGTCGTCTGACCAATAAGACGTTTAAATTTGATGAACGTGTAAAGGAAGGTTGGTTCTCAGCGGTCTATTTTTTAAAAACAAAACAGATCGTTGAGAAGCACCTACACGATAACATTGTAACGATGCAGTTTTTCCAAAAAAATCACGCTGTCCTATGCGGGACAGATGAAGCCATTGCTTTAGTCCATACTTTTGCTGAGTCTCCAGAAGCATTGGAGATTTATTCTTTAAAAGATGGAGACAAGATTAGTCCATTTGAAACCGTTATGACCATTACAGGACCATATCAGAATTTTGGCTATTTAGAAGGTATCATTGATGGTATTCTTGCCCGGAGGACCTCGGTGGCTACGAATGTTTATAATGTGGTAAAAGCGGCTAGATTTTCTGGTAAGCAAAAACCGATCATATTCATGGGCGATCGTGATGATCATTATACACAACAGGCAGGGGACGGGTATGCCGCTTCCATTGGCGGATCCACGGCTCAAGCGACTCATGCCATGAATGAATGGTGGGGAAAAGAAGGTATGGGAACGATGCCGCATGCACTCATCCAAATGTTTAAAGGAGATGTAGTATCGGCTTCAAGAGCATACCAGGATCAGTTTCCTGAGGATCAACTAATGGCACTTGTCGATTATAATAATGACGTCATAACGGATTCCCTAAAGGTAGCTCGGGAATTTGGAAGTGACCTTAAGGGGGTTCGTCTCGATACCTCTCGTTCACTCGTGGATAAATATTTTCTCAGAAATGAACACTTAATGGGAACCTTTGACCCCAGGGGTGTGAACCCGGAGCTTGTATTTGCCTTAAGACGAGCTTTGGACAAAGAAGGATTTAATCACGTTCAAATTGTAGTGAGCGGCGGTTTTACAGAGGAAAGAATCAGAGACTTTGAAGAGAAAAAGGTGCCTGTAGATATGTACGGAGTTGGGGGGAGCCTTTTGAAAATCGGGATTGGTTTTACAGGGGATAATGTATTACTTAATGGAATCCCAGAAGCGAAAGAAGGAAGAAGGTATAAACCGAACCCACGTTTAGAGTATGTGGAATATGTAGAACAAGATATCTAGAGAATAGGATATTTATCCTTAAGATGGTTGTTTTTTCGAGCCATTTCTACTCTTTTTATCAGCTGGGTTCCGTGGTAAAATAGTGAAGCGCTCTTAAGGGAAAAAGCTGAAGTTCTTACAAATCGCAACTTAAAAAGTGCTACATATACTATACCTAAAGTGGTTCACTTTATTTTGGAGGTTCTTGTTTATGACAACTTACCATTTCATTGGTATCAAGGGAACTGGAATGAGTGCTCTCGCTCAAATCCTGCATGATTCAGGGGAGCAGGTGCAGGGATCAGATGTGGAAAAACGTTTCTTCACCCAGGATACCCTGGAAGCAAGGGATATTAAAATATTACCGTTCTCGAAGGAAAATATTACTGAAGGCTTAACGGTTATCGCAGGCAATGCTTTTTCAGATGACCACGAAGAGATTGCAGCAGCCAAAGAAGCAGGTCTTTCTTTTTACAGATATCATGAATTTTTAGGACAATGGTTAAAACAGTATACGAGTATTGCCGTTACAGGAGCACATGGCAAGACATCTACAACCGGGCTTCTTGCGCACGTACTTTCTGAAAATTACCCCACTTCCTATCTTATCGGCGATGGGACAGGAAAAGGACATACGGATAGTCAATATTTTGCTTTTGAAGCTTGTGAATACCGTCGTCATTTCCTGGAATATTATCCAGATTATGCGATTATGACGAATATTGATTTCGATCATCCTGATTATTTTACCAGTATCGAAGATGTATTTCAGGCTTTTCAGCAAATGGCAAAACAAGTGAAGAAAGGGATTATCGCCTGCGGGGACGATGAACAGCTGCAGCATATACAAGCTAACGTTCCTGTACTTTATTATGGTTTTGCTGATTCCAATGATTTTCAGGCCCAAAACGTAGTGGAAAGTGAAGAAGGCACCACGTTTGACGTTTTTGTCCGCAGTACTTTTTATGATACATTTACCATTCCTCAATTTGGAAATCACAATGTATTAAATGCATTGAGCGTTGTTGCCATTTGCCATTATGAACAAATGAAGCCGGAAGAAATAAAGAAACTTTCCACGTTTAAAGGTGTAAAGAGACGTTTTACCGAGAAAAAGTGGGGAGATCAGATTCTTGTAGATGACTATGCTCATCATCCCATCGAAATCACAGCTACCATTGATTCAGCCAGAAAAAAATACGCTGAAAAGCCGGTCATAGCGATTTTTCAGCCGCACACCTATACACGTACGAAAACTTTTTTGAATGAGTTTGCGGAAAGCTTAAGGCAGGCAGATCACGTGTATCTATGTGACATTTTTGGATCTGCCCGTGAAAATAGTGGAAAGATGACGATTGAGCAGCTGCAGGAATTGATCCCTGAAGCAAAGCTGCTTGACCTAGCAGAAACAAAGCAGTTACAGCAATACTCTGAAGGTGTTCTGCTGTTTATGGGGGCTGGAGATATCCAAAAATTTCAGAAGGCATACGAGAACGAATCCTAACAATTAAAACGTGCGAATGAATTTTCGCACGTTTTTTTACAAATAAATAAAAAAACTGGGAATTGAAAAAAATTAAAAGGAAAATGAAGGGTATTTAACGAATATAACCATTTATAGAAGACAGTTACGTTTAGAAACACCCTTTTAGGGAATAAACTAAACTGTGATAAATACATAGGTGAAGGAGTGTCTTGGGGAATGATCATTATTTTGTACATTGCTGCACTTATTGCAGCAGTTGCTTTTGCTGTTCTCGTCATTTTTCTGGCAAGAACATTAACCGCTGTAAGGCGTACAATGAATAATGTTGCTGATACGCTTGAAGGCGTGGAAAAGCAAATGGAAGGGATAACCCTTGAAACAACCGCATTATTAAATAAAACTAATAAATTAGCTGAAGATGTAGGTGAAAAATCCCAGAAGTTGAATACATTAGTGGACGGGGTGAAGGGAATTGGTGACTCTGTCCAGGAATTTAACCAATCACTGAGAAGCATTTCCAGAGGGATATCAACATCAGTGAATGACAACAGTGACAGTGCCGCTCAGGCCGTAAAATGGGGACAAGTTGCGATCAAGCTTTGGAAAAAAGCTAAAAAAGAATAGATATCTAGGAGGAATGTAAAAATGCAGGAGCAGAATAACAAAAAGAATACGAATGGAAGAGATTTTGTCTTAGGCTCATTAATTGGAGGTCTTGTCGGAGCAGTCGTTGCATTACTGTTTGCTCCCAAATCAGGCCGTGAGCTAAGAGATGAGTTGAACAGCAATTCCGGTGAATGGAAAGAAAAAGCGAATGAATGGAAAGATGTGGCCTATGAAAAAGGCGGAGACTGGAAAAATCGCGCAGTGGAATCTTCCTCTCAGCTTTCTAGAAACGTTTCTGAGAAATCCCAAATTCTTAGTGAAAAAGTGAAGGATTCAACGCGGAACATCCAAAATAAAGTGAAGAATTTCAGAAATAGCGATGAAGAGGAAGCAGAACGTGCCGCACAAGAAGTAGCAGAAGCCATCGAGGAAGCTGCAAAAGAACTTGAGAGACAACAGGATTCTACAACATCCACAAAGCTTTAATAACTTATTGGTGGGAGCCTGAGTCAGTGGCTTCCGCCAATTTTATTTATGAGGAGGCAGAGGTATAATGACAGTAACATTACTGAAGACAGAGGAGCAATTGGAAAATCATTTGCAGCAGCATAGTGCTTTTTTCGTTTTAAAGCATAGTTTGACTTGTCCCATCAGTGCGGAGGCAAAAAGGGAATTTGAACGATTTAGCAGCAGCTCAGATTTTCCCTGCTATATTCTTCCTATCCAAGAATCACGGGCTTTATCTAATGAAATGGCTGATCGCTTTCAAGTGAAACATGAATCTCCCCAGGCTTTGCTCATAAAAAAAGGACAAGTTATTTGGCACGACAGCCATTATTCAATTACTGAAAAAAATTTAAAAAATGCGGCTCGTTAAATAATGCTGAAAGATATACATGATAAAATCCGAATGAAGGTGAAATTTTAATGATAAGATTTCGCCTTCATTCGGTTTTTTATGGTAGATGATTGGACAGCTGTCTAATAAAACGGAAGAATGGCACTCGAAAAGCGGAATGTATTTCCTGAGCGCCTTACATTGACTTCGGAATTTCCATGCCGATGATCGTTCCTAAATGAGCTTCTTGTTGATTTCATTGGGAGAATACATCCAACACCTCTTCTTGCGTAGTACCAATAGATAATTCATCACCTGTATAGATCGGTGTATAGAAAGAAGCTTTTTCTCGATTTCGATAAAGCATGTACTTTTTTGGTACGGAAGAAAGGTCAATTGCAGCGACATTAAATATGTCTTGAAAGATAAATGATTGCTCATCCTTCTTTGTCACTTTTAATTGATCATCCGAATAGATAAGACTTTGTTCACTAAGTGTTTCTTCATCTCTAATAACCTTCAGCCTCTCTTTTTGGAGTGTAAACGGCTTACCATTAAAGAAAATATCAATGGATTGATAGAGAGACTCTCCTAATTGTTCTAAAAGGCTCCGCAAAGGAATGGATTGTTTAGAAGGTGTCTGGATGTTGTCGAATGATTTGATAACTGAGTTCAAATGAGCAGTTTCGCCATTAATCATAAGCGGGGAGCTCTTTTCAATCAAAGGAACGGGATTCCCATTAACCGTGATTTCATGTGAAGTCTTTACAGGTTCCACCCACTTGTCTAATTGAACGAGCACTTTTTTTACATCAGAGATGGTTTCTAAAGCGAAATATTCAATTTGATCATAGTCACGCACCTGTTCCTTACCAGAAGAGAGATTATTGTTAACAAAAACTGTAGGTTGGTTAAACGAGTATTCCTCTCCATTGTATGTCAGCGGGAGGGGCTTAAAATCACCAATGACGTCACTGACTGTTACTTGAGGCGGACCTCCTTTTTCCCCTTTTTTTACAGCTATATGAGCACCCTCCTCAACAGGCGTTTCCAACCTCGCTGGTTTATCGTTTAAGAGCAGCTTAGGCGCCCCTCCGTAAGCTCCTTCTACAGGAACTTTTCTACGATTAATAGTAATGGAATAGGCAGGTCCAGGTTCACCATAGAGCTTAGAAAAGTCAATCCCTGCGGATAGGAGACAATCACCGATGGTTAATTTCTTTATATCAAATAAGCGAATGGTTCTATTATTAACCGTTACACTTTTGTATTGAATGGGACTTTGTTTTGAAGCAATTGCGATGCCGATCGGTGTCACATACTCAGGCCCTCCATGTAGTTCCTCGCTGTCCACTAATCCCTGAACAGCATTTATTCCACGGATAGCTACCCTGTTGTAAGGAAGGTTAAGCTTTTCAGCAAGCTTATTTGCCAAGTCAGGAGTTTGGCTCCCACCTCCTACTAACATGACAGCTTTCGGAGTTTTTTGGTTTAAAGCTTGGATCTCATCTGCTATGCTTGCTGATAAATGCTGAATGGATCTCTCAATCTTTTCCACAAGCTCTGTGCTTGTAACCTTCGATTCAAATCCAAGTATATCTGTAAAAGTGGCTGACTCGTGAAGTGAAATCTCTTTTTTTACGTTTTCAGCTTCATTAAAATCCAGCAAATACTCGTCGCTGATGGCTTCAGTAATTTCATCACCGGCAATCGGTACCATCCCATAACCGACGATTGTCCCGGCATCGGTAATTGCTATATCACTGGTACCAGCGCCAATATCAACTAATGCTACATTCAGACGACGCATAGAAGGCGGTATAAGCACTTGAATTGCTGCGATAGGCTCTAAGGTTAATGCCTCCATTTCCAACTGCGCATGGGTAAGCGCTGCGATTAACGATTCGACTACTACTTTAGGGAGGAATGTAGCGATAATCTCTACCTCTGCCTCTCTGCCCTGTTGTTCAATGAGGGAGCCAATGATCTGGCCATCAATATGGTAGTGAAGAACCGAATAACCAACGCAGTAATAATCCGTACTTTTGGAGGCATCTGAAACGGAAGCTAGTTCATATTGAGCCTTTTGCACAGCACTGAGCTCCATATGTAGAATATCTTCATGTTCCAAAAGGGGATGATTTTGAATATTATGTGCTGCTTTTACTTTTTTGGTTGCTAGAGCACGTCCAGCTGCAGCAACACAAACTTTTTGCAGTGGCCCGTGTTTGTCTTCTAATTTCTGTTTAACTGCTGTAATCACATTCGACACTGCAAGAATATCATGAATTTGCCCATCAAGCATGGAACGTTCTTCATGCTCATGGCTGACTAAATCAACCACTTTAAAGGACAGTTCTTCTTTCTCGAGAATGATTCCAACTACTGATCTTGTGCCAATGTCAAGGGCAAATATTTGTTCTTTCATGCCAGTACGAACCTCCGCAGAAAAAATTTCTTGAAATTCTTTATAAAAGAATCGCTTAATAAGGGTGACAACTTTCATAATATTAGCTATAATAATCCCTAATTATCTTAGAATGTATCACATTTTGTCTCCACATTAAACTTAACATAGGAGGTATGGACAATGAGTAATCAAAAACTTGATCAACTGCGTCGTCAATTAGACGATGTTAATTTAGACCTTTTGAATTTAATCAATAAACGCGGTGATTTAGTAAAGGAAATTGGACAAATTAAGGAACAGCAAGGGATGAATCGATTTGATCCAGTTCGTGAAAGAGTTATGCTCGATCAAATCTCGGAAAATAATAACGGCCCTTTTGAGGATTCTACAGTTGTCCACCTATTCAAAGAAATTTTTAAGGCGGCACTTGAGCTTCAGGAAGATGATCATCGTAAGGCGCTGCTTGTCTCCCGAAAGAAAAAACCTGAGGATACAGTCATTGATATTAAAGGAGAGCGTGTGGGAGAAGGAAACCCAAGCTTCATTATGGGACCATGTTCTGTGGAAAGCTATGAACAAGTAGCTACAGTTGCTGAAGCTGTGAAAAAACAGGGGCTTAAGCTGCTTCGAGGAGGAGCGTTTAAACCTCGTACATCTCCATATGACTTCCAGGGTCTCGGTCTTGAAGGTTTAAAGATTTTAAAAAAAGCAGCGGATGAACACGATCTTGCTGTTGTTTCAGAAATTGTTAACCCTGCGGATATCGAGCCTGCCCTTGATTACGTCGATGTTATTCAAATTGGAGCACGAAATATGCAGAATTTTGAACTGCTTAAGGCTGCCGGTTCTGTAAATAAACCAGTCCTTCTCAAACGAGGAATGTCTGCTACCATTTCTGAGTTTATTAACGCAGCTGAATATATTATTTCACGTGGAAATAAGCAGATAATATTATGTGAACGCGGAATTCGAACCTATGAAAAAGCGACTCGAAATACGCTGGATATATCTTCGGTTCCTATTCTAAAACAGGAAACCCACTTACCTGTCATGGTCGATGTAACACACTCTACAGGAAGACGAGATCTGCTTCTTCCAGCAGCTAAAGCGGCTTTAGCAATTGGTGCAGATGGAGTAATGGCAGAAGTGCATCCAGATCCTGCGGTGGCTCTATCCGATTCCGCCCAGCAAATGGACATTCCAACGTTTAATAATTTCATGAATGAACTCACTAAACAAAAATTGACTCAATAGCAGACGAATAAGTTAGGCTATGAAATAGCCTAACTTATTTTTGTGTTGAAGAAGATTCCGTTATAATGAAAAGGAGTATTCCATACTAGCAATAGCCATACTAACATTGCGGAACACGTTGATCTATCGTATGATTATTTTATTAAATATTTCGTAATTGGTAATTGACAAAGGAGGACGTAAGAATGAATGTCACAATATATGATGTAGCGAGAGAAGCCAATGTTTCCATGGCCACCGTTTCCCGAGTGGTAAATGGGAACCCGAATGTAAAACCAGCAACCAGGAAAAAGGTTCACGATGCCATCGAACGATTAGGCTACCGCCCGAATGCGGTTGCAAGGGGACTTGCCAGTAAGAAGACAACGACAGTAGGCGTAATTATCCCGGATATTTCCAGTATCTTTTTTGCAGAACTTGCACGTGGTATAGAAGATATCGCCACGATGTACAATTACAATATTATCTTGAGTAATTCAGACCAGAACAAAGATAAAGAGCTCCATTTGATCAATACTATGCTTGGAAAGCAGGTAGATGGACTCGTGTTTATGGGAGGCAAAATTACAGAGGACCATATTAGAGAGTTCAAAAGTTCCTCTGTCCCTATAGCATTAGCTGCTACAGTCGACGAGACAGGAGAAACACCTGCTGTTAATATTAATTATGAACAGGCAGCCTATGAAGCAACTGAACTGCTGCTCTCTCATAATCAAAAAGAAGTGGCTTTTGTTTCAGGACCTGCCAATACTCAAGTCAATTCACAAAAACTTGAAGGTTATAAGCGGGCGATGAAAGAGTATGGATTTGACCAGCCTGAACAATGGATCGTTTCAGGAGACTATACTTATGATTCCGGCATTGAAGCTTTAGACCAGCTTCTTCAGTTGGAAAAACGTCCTTCTGCGGTGTTTGTGGCTTCAGATGAAATGGCTTTGGGAGTTATCCATGGAGCTCAGGACAAAGGAATGAAAGTGCCGGAAGACTTGGAAGTCGTTGGTTTTGACAATACGCGGCTTTCCACGATGGTTCGTCCTACCTTATCAACAGTCGTGCAGCCGATGTATGATATTGGGGCGGTAGCTATGCGTCTGCTTACTAAATTTATGAATAAAGAAGAAGTAGAAGAACAAAATGTAATTTTACCGCATCGAATTGTTGAAAGAAACTCAACTCAAGCGAAATAGTGCCGATATAGTTAATAGACTGTATTTGTACGAAATTGAGGAGAGAGTATCATGAATAAGCGGGACTTGTTAACTCCAATTGGAATTACACTGGGTTTTATTATGGTCATTTTCGGTATCATGTCCAACGCCGGTTTCACCGGCATGGCGTCTTTTATACAAGCGTCATCGATCATCATAGTAGTTGGCGGCTTAGCTGCAGCTTTGCTTGTGAACTTTAATATGTCGGAAATGAAACTGACTTATAAAGTGTTGAAAGAAGCATTTAAGAAAAGCGATATGAATCTCCGCCAGCTTATCCAAACTTTTGTCCAGCTGTCTGAGCGGGCGAGGAGAGAAGGATTACTGGCGCTTGAAGCAGAGCTTGAAGAAGTGGATGATCCGTTTATTAAAAAAGGGATTTTGCTCGCAGTTGACGGCATTGAACCAGAAGTAATCAATGACATTATGAACGCTGAAATCGTAGCGGTTGAAGAGCGTCACCAGCGTGGCAGAGCCATTTTGGAAAAAGCAGGGGAATATGCGCCTGCCTGGGGTATGATTGGGACTTTAATCGGCCTTGTGCTGATGCTTGAGAGTCTGACAAGTCCAGAAACATTAGGGCCAAAAATGGCTGTCGCTCTTTTGACAACTTTTTACGGTACTTTATTAGCTAATTTAGTGTTTATTCCTATGGCAGGAAAGCTTGAAAATAAGACAGAAGAAGAAATATTTTTAAAGCAAGTCATCATTGAAGGGGTGATCGGGGTGCAATCCGGTCAAAACCCAAAAATATTAGAAGAAAAATTAAGCGCCTTTCTCTCGGAGGAAGATAAGCGGGTGAATGAGCAGGAAGAAGAGCAGGAGGAACCATTAGGAGAAGCAGCTAATGAAGCTTAGAAGAAAAAAAAAGCAGAAGAAAAGTAACGGCGCTCCTAAATGGATGACTACTTATGCCGATATGGTTACGTTGATCCTGGTTTTTTTCATCTTATTGTTTTCCATGTCCCAGATTAACCTTGTTAAATTTAATGCGATAGCTGAATCATTTCGAAATCGAATGATCTTTGATTTTTACCCTTCGCCTATTGAGGATCAATACCCGACGGAACAGACCAAGATTCAGGAAAATGGGGAGAAGAATAATGAATTTGAACAGCCGGTTGAAACTCCTGATGATATAGCGGAGAAGCTCAAGGAGCAGGGGGAGAAGGACGAACTGGACCAGGTAATGGAAGAGGTCAACCAGTTTCTAAATAAAAATGAGCTGAATGATATCATTTCTGCCACCAGGACTGAAAGAGGAGTGGTGCTGGTTTTGCAGGAACAGCTCTTATTTGAGACAGGCGAAGCAAACATTCTAGCCTCGGGAGAGCCTTTTCTTAAAAAGGTAGGGACGCTGCTTAAGCATATTCCAAATCAAGTCAAAGTAGAAGGTCACACCGACAATCGGTCTATTTCCACCTTTCGTTACCCTTCCAACTGGGAATTATCCGGCGCAAGAGCAAGCAGTGTGATTCGCTTCCTTATTTCAAATACAAAAGGCTTAAAAGAGAATCGCTTTACAGCCGTAGCTTACGGAGATACTAAACCTGTCGCCCCTAATAATTCCAAAGAAAACTGGAGAAAAAATCGCCGAGTGGAAATAGTTATCCTAGACCCCGATTATCCAGGATAAAAGTACATAAGAAAAGACCACTCGTAAGTGGTCTCCATTGTAGAAAAGCCTTGGGCTTTTCTTTTTTTGTAATTGACTCATGTGAACCTCTGAAGTCAAGATGCTCTGGTGAAAATTATTTGAGTACAGAACTCAATGGTGACAATTCTGAGGTGCAAACGTTAAAGAGAGTTGTATTTTTTTTGATTGTGAATCAGTTGGAGCGACTTCTCAAGTATTTTGTCATTCTTTTCGGTAATTTCCTGTTTTCTTGGGATTGGCTTGTAACTATCCGCTGGGTCATGCCAATGCTCTGGTAATACTACTGGAGAACTTTCCTGCCATTTTTTCAGCCATTGATCTGGGAGCTTTCCTTTAAAAGGTTCCAAGCCCTGCATAATGCTCCAAATTTGCGACCACGCTCTAGGAACGACTCTCCAAATGTCATAACCGCCTCCACCTAAAGCAATCCATTTTCCCTGACAATACTTGTGAGCAAGCTCATGAGCAAGAGCCGGAATCCTCTCAAAAATATTCATCGTTCCACAAAGATGGGTGAGCGGATCAAGAAAATGAGCATCAGCTCCATTTTGTGTGATGATCACATCAGGTTTAAAGTATTCTACCACTTCCTTGAAAGCGGATTCATAAACCTGGAGAAATGATTCATCTTCTGTGAACGCATCGATAGGTACATTAAACGAATAGCCATAACCTTCTTTTAACCCTCGTTCGTTTACATTTCCTGTTCCAGGAAATAAGTATCTGCCTGTTTCGTGAATAGACAGGGTGCAGACATTAGGATCGTTATAAAAAGCCCACTGTACTCCATCCCCGTGGTGAGCATCCGTATCTACATATAAAACCCGGTAATTATAGTTTTTGCGGATGTATTTAATTCCAACAGCTCCATCATTATAAATACAAAATCCTGAGGCTTTTCTTTCAAAACCATGATGAAGTCCGCCGCCTAAATTTAATGCATGCTCAACTTTTCCTTCAAGTACTGCATCTATAGCAGTAAGCGTACTACCGACGAGTAACGCTGCTGCTTCATGCATGTCTTTAAACACAGGAGTGTCTTCTGTGCCTATTCCGTATTCCAACCCTTCATCTCCGGGTACAAGTCCTTTCCCGGCCCGTTTAACAGCATCGATGTACTTCCGGCTATGCGCGAGTGAAAGTTCGTCATCTGTGGCAGATCTAGGATTAATTATAGAAGTAGACTCTAAAGCACCGCTTGCTTCAAGCAGTTCTTTAGTTAATACGACGCGCATCTGGTTAAACGGATGGTCATCTTTAAAACGATAACTGGTTACCGAATCTGCATAGACAAAACCCGTATTACACGTCATGGCTGCATCCCGGGCATTTGCGGCCATAATACTTCATAGCCTTCCGTTTTTAAATCTTCTATCGTCGGTAGAGGGTTCATAGTTTGAATGCGGAATACTATTATTTTGTAGCTGGAATCAGGCTTGTATGGATAAATAAGAACTGAGCTGATATTGACCTTCCTTTTCCCCAAGACTTGTGTAACTTGAGGGAGGATCCCTGGCTTATTTAGGACCTTTACTTCAATTTGGGAGCTTTGAACATTTGTGCCTGTAAGCTGAATCAGTGTGTAAAGCATATCTTTCTCCGTAATGATGCCCACCAATTTGTCGTTTCTAGTTACAGGGACACAGGCGATTTCATGTTCATAAAAAATAGAGGCTGTTTCTTCCGCAAAGTCCAGCGGATGCACAGTGATCACCGGCTGAGTCATGATGGCTCCCAGCTTATTTTTCAGGGTACCCATATTGTTTTTCTTTTCAAACACAGAAGGACTTGCATCGCGCACATCTCTATCTGAAACAATACCGATAACCACCATAGTTTCATCTACTATAGGAATATGACGAATATGATGCTGGTTGAGAAGCTTAAGTGCAGTCTCAATGGTATCATCAGGCGTAAGGGAAATCACATCTTTTTTCATAATTTCTTCTACTAACAAATTGGCTACCTCCTTGCACTACGGTATTGGTTCCTAGTAAGAAAACGTAAGTAATCAAATTTATCGATTGAACTCTGAGGCACATGCTTACCGATTTTAACCATCAGGCAGTTCGCAGGATGAGAAATGATTTCAGGATCGTCTGTCGGTGCAGGGGTTAGTCCTCCAGATCCCATCATTTTCTCCATCACTTTCCGGTAGTCCCAAATGCTCAACTGGGTGCCTTTTAAATCCCAATGCCAATAATATTCGGTTGATATGATGATGTAGTTTTCCATAAATGCGTCCATCATGGCTGTTTTTATGAGCCCTGACCCGATTCGATAGCTGCGAAAGTCAGGGATGACTTCAATGGCACCCAGCTCAATTAAATCCTCCATGTTCCCCTCAGACCATCTTTCCAGAGGATCGGGATGCAGAAAAGTGACATAACCGACAATCTTCTCTTGATGTCTTGCGATAATGATTCTGCCTTCTTCAAAATCGGCAATTTCCTTAACTGCTTCAAATTGCTTGTCTGACGGGCGGAAGGCATTAAGGTCTATGGCGAATGAATATCCTGCCATGTCTTCAGAGGAGACAGGTCCTTCAATAATGACAGGACCAACGTCAGTATCCACCGTTTTGCTATGGTAAGTTTTTATGTGCTTCATTTATCCACCACCTTATTATTGGAGTTAACAGCGTCTAATTTTTATTATACATGATTCAATTAATAATTAAATTAAAGAAAAAGCTTCAGCCAATCGCTGAGATTGGCTGAAGCTTAATAAGAATTCAATGAAATTTATCTCAATTATTACTTGAATTGCTGTTACTGCCTGAATCGTTGTCAGAACCCGAATTGTTTCCAGAATCTGAATCATCACCAGAACTTGAACCGTCTCCATTATTCGAAGATCCATCATCATTTCCCGACCCGGAGTTATTGCCGGATCCTGATTGGTTTCCGCTGCCATTGTCAGATCCGGAATTGTTATTGGAGTCGTTCCCTGAATTTGACTGGTCGCCAGAGTTTCCTGAATCTTCATTATTTCCGTTGTTATTAGAAGAGTTGTCCCCATCATCACTGTTGTCACTTGAGGAATCTTTCTTCTTTGGTTTCTCTTCCGGTGCACCCGGGTCTCCAACCTCTACAGGGTTGGAGACACTGGACGACTGACCGAAGTAGTCCACTGCCTTTACAGCATACACTCCGTCACTTCCAGAGAAGCTGTACGAAGTATTGGTTGTGTTTCCCACTAAGCTATAAGAGCCTCCTGGTGTAGATGCCCGGTATATGCGGTATCCCACCACATCGTTGCTCGAGGAAGCCTGCCAGCTTAAGGAAGAAGAACTAGCAGATAATCCTCCCGGAGCTGCAGGGGCTTTACCGTCATTGTCGATACCTGCGGACAGGTTTCCACTTCCTGAAGAAGGAAGAGCTACATTATCCCACGAGCCAGTATTAGGCAGCAGATGGTTCAGGATCGACGGCCTGTCATAGTTATGCTCTTTTAAGAAGGAAGGGCTTAATGTCACGCCACCTTCATCAATAATGAATTCTCCAGGGGTGTTGGGTCCTGCAGCTACAAGATTTCCCTTAACTTTGACGAAACTGCCGCTGACCAGGCTGTCATCCACTTTTGTTGGCGCATATTTTGAATTGTAAATATCGCTTTTAGCCAATCCTACTTTTGAACAAAGATCTGAGGCTAACAGACCTGAAGTGGCACAGTAAGAACGGCGGACTAAGCCTCCAGGACTTTGGAAATTTTGCTTAGGAACCATCAATTCAGGGCGGATAGCAGAAACAGCATTGACAACGTCTGCCCATAAACCAGTGTTTCGCTGGCTGTACCTGCTTACATTTTGAAAGTCTGCCTGATAATCATAGCCCATCCACATGCTGACGGTTACATTTGGATTGGTAGCTACAAACCATGTATCTTTATAGTTTTGGGACGTCCCTGTTTTTCCTGCCCAGTCCACTCCAGGGTAGGAGAGCTGTCCTCGGATACCTCGGGCAGTTCCATATTTCAGTACGTCACGCATCATGTCGATCGTTAAATAAGCGGTTTGGGGACTGAATACTTTCGTTTTTTTCGATTTATGCTCATAAATCGTCTGACCATCTTTAGTTTTAATATCTTGAATCATGTAGGCATCGACGAAGTTCCCCATGTTCCCAAACGTTGCGTAGGCGTTCGTATTCTCTTCATTAGTAATTTGTGCAGCACCTAGCGCCGTTGAATAATTCACGTGATCGTTAATGGCTTTCGTTTCTCTTAAAGTAGTAATCCCCATTTTTTCAAGATACTTGGAAGCAGGGTCTTGATTAATAATCTTCGAATATACTTTGACTGCTGGTACGTTATAGGATTTAGCTAACGCATACCTTGCCGACACTAAACCGTGATTTCGATACGTATAGTTATCTACGATGTCATTGGTTCCAGGATACGTATAAGGGACGTCTGCGATGACAGAGCCTGGCTGGATAGCGCCCATATCCATAGCAGGTCCATAAACTAAAATCGGTTTCATTGTACTCCCATTCGAACGTTTGGAATCAGCAGCGTGATTTAACTGTTCCTCCTGGAAATTGCGACCTCCTATGAAAGCAATAATTTTACCCGTACTGTTTTCAATGATATTGCTGCTTACTTGCACTGGGAGATGCGCTGTTTTGGTGCTGCCATCCTTATTTTTGGCTGGCTGGCCATTCTTGCCATAGATGACTACGGTTTTTTTAGGAGCGTAATCGTTATAATTGTTTTTCACTTTTTGAATGGCATCATAGACTTTTTTATCAATCGTGGTATGAATTTGATAGCCGCCGGTTCTAAGTTTGTGTTCTGCCAAGCTGGTGTATTCTTCCCGAAGTTGATCATCTTTCTTTAGATCGTCCATGGTATGCCCGTTTTCTTCTGCAAGATGTTTTATGATGATGTTCTTTGCGCGCTCTTCCACTTCTGATGTAATGTAAGGATATACAAAATTGGATGATTGCGTGCTGTGGGCTAGAGTATCTTTATTCAGTTTGAATTTCATCGCTTTGTTATATTCTTTTTTTGTGATATACCCACCTTCAAGCATACGGTTCAGCACTTCATGCATGCGGTTGATCCCTGGAGCAAGACCTTCTTTGTCTTTAATAGAACCATCATTGTTAAATGGAGTATACCCGAAAGGAGATTGTGGCAGCCCTGCTATAAATGCAGATTGAGGCAGTGAAAGATCTTTAGCATTCACTCCGAAAATACCCTGGGCAGCCGTTTGTATCCCTGCAATGTTTTCACCATTTGAGTTTCTGCCAAATGGAACGACATTTAAGTATGCTTCTAAGATTTCATCTTTTTGAAAGAACTTTTCCACTCGAAGGGCCAGCAGCATTTCTTTCGCTTTTCGTTCGAAGGAAACTTCATTAGTGAGGATTTGATTTTTGACCAGCTGCTGAGTCAATGTACTTCCTCCTGTTTTTACAGAGGAGTTGGTGACTTCTTGTACAATTGCTCTAAGTACAGCCTTGGGGACGACTCCGTTATGGGTATTGAAGTATTCATCTTCCGTGGCGATGACAGCATTCTTTAAATGAGAATTCACATTTTTAAGTTTAACTTCTTCTCTATACAAGTCTGCTCGAACTTTGTCCACAAGTGTATTATCCGAAAAATAAATTTTCGAAGTTTCAGAGTAATTGTAGATGTCATCGTGCATTTCCTCTTTTGTCAAAAGTGGTTCATCTTTTACGAGAGAGGCAAAATAACCGGCTCCAACGCCGCCAGCAAAGAAAAGGCCGATCACTCCAAAAATAATAAAGAATAATAGAATATTCCATACTACATCATAAGTGATTCTTGTACCTTTCTGTATTCTGCCTTGTTCCCATAAAGACTTTAAATCTAGTTTATACTTACCCTTATTCTGGTTATCTTTCATATTCATACCTCCTAAAAATCCACATTATATTATAACACATCCCTACATAGTGGGACATATTTCTAGAAGGAATTCCTTTGCTTTTTTCAGTTGGATATGATAAATATATTACATAGTTGAATACAAAGAGCGTTGAACGACTGAAGTAGAATGCAAATCCCTGGTGCAGAGAACCGCCGGCTGGTGAGAGGCGGTCCACATTTGTTTTTGAATTACGGTCCGGAGCAATCTTCTGGTAGAAATCAGAAGACGGCATACCTTTCTGCCGTTATCTTTTAAGTGGCACGAATTTGTGCAACAAGGGTGGTACCGCGACAAAACCTCGTCCCTTTACAGGGCGGGGTTTTTTGTGTTCACAAACAATCATTTAGTAGAAGGAGTGGGCATCATGGATTTAGTGCAGGAATTGAAGCAGCGTGGACTAATTAATCAGGTGACAGATGAGGAAGGGTTGGAAAAGCATTTAGCTGACCAGCAAGTGACACTTTACTGTGGTTTTGATCCAACGGCAGACAGTCTCCATATCGGTCACTTGCTTCCGATATTAATGCTGAAACGATTTCAGAAAGCAGGTCATAGACCAATTGCCCTCGTCGGTGGAGGAACAGGAATGATTGGCGACCCAAGCGGCAGATCAGAAGAACGCCAGTTGAATTCTTTAGAAATCGTGCAGAAGTATAGCGACAAAATTAAAGCCCAGCTTGCTAAGATCCTGAATTTCGACGAAGGAACAAATGCTGCCGTGGCTAGAAACAATTATGAATGGCTTTCACAGATGACCGTGATTGACTTCCTGCGCGATACAGGGAAGCATTTTGGAATTAACTACATGCTCGCCAAGGATTCTGTGGAATCACGGATTGAAAAGGGGATCAGCTACACGGAATTTAGTTATATGATTCTTCAATCCTTGGACTTTCAAAAACTTTACGAGAAAGAAAATTGTACTCTTCAAATTGGTGGAAGTGACCAGTGGGGGAATATCACGGCTGGTTTAGAGCTGTTAAGGCGGTCTGCTGCCGGGGAGGGAGAAGTAGAGGCCTTTGGGATGACGATGCCACTAGTCACAAAAGCGGACGGTTCAAAGTTTGGTAAAACGGCTGATGGGGCTGTATGGCTTGATAAAGAAAAAACTACGCCGTATGAATTTTATCAATTCTGGATCAATGCAGATGACCGTGACGTCATTTCATTTTTGAAATACTTCACCTTTATGGATTTTGAAGAAATTGAAGACCTTGAAAAAGAAGTGGACGCTCATCCTGAAAAACGGGTAGCGCAACGCAGACTGGCAGAGGAAATGACAAAGCTTGTCCATGACGAAGAAGCATTAGCTCAAGCTCAAAGGATCTCCAAAGCTTTATTTAGCGGGGATATTAAAGATTTAACCGGGAAAGAAATTGAGCAAGGCTTTAAAGACGTCCCTGCTTACTCATCTTCAGAAAAAGAGCCTTTATTGTTAGAATTGCTTGTACAAGCCAGTATCTCCTCTTCTAAGCGGCAGGCAAGAGAGGATATTTCTAACGGAGCAATTTATATAAATGGGGAACGCATTCAGGACTTAAAGTACGTCATTAGTGAGAAGGATCGTATCGAAGACATGTTTACCATTATTCGACGCGGTAAAAAGAAATATTTTCTTATAAAATTTTAATGACGGGCTGTTAAAAGTTTTCTCTGCTGAAACAGTTTAATGATGAAGCAAGGAACAGCAGTTTTGAATTGTTAGCTGTCGATATTAATCGGCAGCTTTTTTTGTGGAGGGGCTTGCCGCAATGCCGGGGAGACGCGATTCTTCTGCCGTTTCAGTGTGATAACTATTGGTAACGGCTGAGGTAATTGGAGTAAACAACAAAAAAAGCTGCCGATTACGGCAGCTTTCATTGTTAACGTTATTAACGAGAATAGAATTCAACGATAAGCGCTTCGTTAATTTCTGCAGGAAGCTCAGAACGTTCAGGGAAACGAGTGTAGGAACCTTCAAGCTTATCTCCATCAAAAGATAAGTACTCTGGTACGAAGTTGTTCACTTCAACCGCTTCTTTTACAACGTCAAGGTTTTGTGATTTTTCGCGAAGTCCAATCACTTGACCAGGAACTACACGGTAAGAAGGGATGTCAACGCGTCCACCGTTCACAGTGACGTGGCCATGGTTAACAAGCTGACGAGCCTGGTTGCGAGTACGAGCAAGTCCTAGACGGTAAACGATGTTGTCCAAACGGGACTCAAGCAGCACCATGAAGTTTTCACCATGGATCCCTTTCATCTTACCAGCCTCTTCGAAAAGACGGCGGAATTGACGCTCAGTCAAGCCGTACATATAACGAAGTTTTTGCTTTTCCTGCAGTTGCAGGCCGTATTCAGAAAGTTTTTTGCGCTGGTTCGGACCGTGTTGTCCAGGAGCGTAAGGGCGTTTTTCAAGTTCCTTACCAGTTCCGCTTAAAGAAATGCCATAGCGACGAGATTTTTTCCAAGTTGATCCAGTATATCGTGCCATTGGTATTTCCTCCTTTTTATTTTATTTTGCATAAAATAAAAACAGGTGTGTCCCTTTGTGCGCTGCTCATTATGTTTTCATGCACCATCGCTCCAGCAGCAGAGAGTTACGCGATGCACCTCTTTATTGTATAGAGGAACAAAATGATTACAACGGTGGTCCACATAGGCTGCCTTTTATTTTACACAAAAGCCATTATAATTTTTTTTCATCCCCAAGTCAAGAGGAAATGGTAAAATAACGCTTTTGCTAAGGGAAATAAATTCTATATGGTACAATTATATTAAATCTCATAAAAATTTAATTATTTTTATTATTTTAAGGGTATAAAGTAATGGTAAAATAGAATCAACCAATGTTAGGTGATGGGTGAGATGCGAATGGCAAATTACACGCATAACAACGAAAAGCTGCAGCAGTTAAAAGGTGCTCTTTTTGATTTGTTCATGACTAGATCTGGAATGACGTACAGCAGTTATATGACTGAAATGGCAGATGAAATTGCTTCTTTTGTGGATGCAGATGTGAGTGTCATTTATATGCTTGATGAATGGAAGGGTCAATATCGGCTGATTACAGATAAAGAAGAAATAAACGAATTTTTCACAGACGGGTTTTATTGTGAACAACTGAGTGACAGAAAAACTAACGATAAGGTTTTCCTGAAGCAGACGCTTGCCCAATCGTACTTTATGCCCCTTGAAATTGAGAAGAAGACCTTTGGATTTATCGGGATTGCCAACAAGCAGGCAAAGAATTTAAACATCCGTTTACTCGAGCAGTCTGCATTTGAAATAACGAAATTTGTGAACCGTATTGATACCTTCTATACGACATTAGAAGAAAAACAAAGGTATGAATTGCTGTATAAAGTTACATCTAAATTCCATTCTTCAATAGATATGGATGGGGTGCTGAGAGAAATCATAGCAACGCTGAGAAAAATTTACCCTGAATTTCACTATTATCTCTTGCTTTCGCATGATTATACAACAGATCATGAATTGCCTGTGAGGGAGCTTACATATGAAAGACAATCATCAGGAAACGCAAGCACTCAGGCATATTTAACCGGCGAGGTGCAGATTGAGGATCGTTTACATGATCAGCAATCCTTTCTGTATGCACCATTGAAGGGGAAACAGGGAGTCTATGGTGTACTTCAAGTAGTCGCTCCAAGTTATTTGTTTTTCCCTCAGAAGGATATTGATTTTTTTATTCTAATTGCAAATACAGCAGGAAAAGCGTTGGAAAATGCTCAGCTTTATCAGCAATCCAGAAAGTTAATTAATGATCTTCAGCTTATTAATGAAACGTCCGAGCAGTTAAATTCAAATATGCGTTTAAATGACAAAATTGGATACATGGCTACCCAGATTTATCACTCATTTGAAGCAGACGAAGTAGGTTTTTTAATTTTTAATGATAATAAACCAGTGGTACTTGAAGGAAGCTCGCCATTCTTTACCTCGGCCCAATCCGATCCCTTAATAAGTATAGTTAATGAAATGGTGTTCCAGCAAAAGGATGCCTTGTTTGTAGGGGATTTACAAATGAAAACAGGAAAAGATCGGTTTGCCTATCAGTCCGTGATGGCGGTTCCTATGAAGGACCATGAACAGTTAAATGGTTTAGTGATTGTCCTTCACCATACACCTTATTTCTTCAGCTTTGAATCCTTTAAACTATTACAATCGTTAGTGCGGCATTCTACCTTATCCTTTGCTAATGCAATGTTGAGGGAAGAGCTTGAAAAAACGATTATCACGGATTATTTAACGAAGCTACATTCAAGAAATCATTTGGATAAATGTTTGGAGACTTGTTTAAAGCATGACGAGCGTGGGAGTTTCGTCCTTCTGGACATCGACAATTTCAAAAGTATTAACGATACGTATGGTCATCAGACAGGAGACGAAGTGATTAAGCAGGTTTCAAATGCCATTATGAGAAAACTTACGAAAGACGAGTTAGCTGCAAGATGGGGGGGAGAGGAGCTGGCGGTTTATCTTCCTTCGTTTACTATCGAAGAAGCCTATCGTTTAACTGATACAATCCGTAAAGAAATTTCTTCTTCTACTGAACCGCCTGTTACAGTATCCTGTGGTATATCTTCATGGGATTCGGCAGAACGTCCCAATAGTAAATCCATTGTACAGCAAGCGGATAAAGCTCTGTATCAGGCAAAAGGTTCAGGAAAAGACCAGATTGTTGTTGCTGATGTACTGGATTACTCATAGAAAGGTGGAGAGCCGGTATTAATGAATATGCGGGTACGCTTTATAAGAGTTGGACAGAGCGAGGAAAGAGCCGTTTTATCATTGCTGTAGACGGGCTCAGCCGATCTGGTAAAACGACACTGGCTGTTGAACTTTATGATCACTTGAAAGAAGCTGTAAATGTAATCGTTTTTCATATGGATGATTTTATTGAAGAAAGAAGCAGGCGTTACCAGACTGGCCATGAACAATGGTATGAGTATTATCAACTGCAATGGGATACAGAATGGCTGAGAGATCATTTTTTATCAGAACTGAAATCAGCTGATGCATTAACCCTTCCGGTCTATAACCCTCTTTCAGATTCGCACATCTTGGAAACATACAACCTCTCTGAGAATGACATCGTCATTGTTGAAGGAGTCTTTTTGCAGCGAAAAGAATGGCGGAGCTGCTTTGATTATATCGTTTATTTGGATTGTCCGAGGAAAGTTAGGTTTAGCCGGGAAAGTAAAGAAACTAGATTACAAATAGATAAGTTTAAAAACCGCTACTGGAAAGGCGAAGATATTTACTTGGAAAAGGAGGAGCCACTCGTCCGGGCAGATCTCGTGATACATGGATGAATAGCTGTACTAAATGACGCATGGAGAACAACTCCATGCGTTTTAGTTCACCTATGGGATGTTGGGGTGACTGTATTAAAGTTAAAACCCTAAGTCATTAAAGATGGGATTGAAGTGTTTCGCAAAACTGAATAAGAAAACGTTCGTCAGTCTCATCAAACCGGTTTGTACGGGGACTGTCAATATCCAGAACGCCAAATATATGATCGTGCACAATAATGGGGATCACGATTTCTGAACGGCTGGCAGCGTCACATGCAATGTGACCTGGAAAAGAGTGAACGTCTGCTACTCTTTGTGGTTTTCTTTCTTCAACTGCTGTCCCGCAGACTCCTTTTCCCGAAGGAATACGAACACAGGCTGGCAGTCCTTGAAAAGGTCCTAAAACGAGCTCGCTGTTTTTCCATAGATAAAATCCTACCCAGTTGACTTCTACAAGAAATTGATTCAATAAAGCCGAGGCATTAGCTAAATTAGCCATTTGGTCTTCTTCACCTGCGAGCAATGAATCCAATTGTTTGATTAACAGCTGATAATTTTCTTCTTTAGTACCTGAGTATTGAGTAGATTGAAACATCTGTAGACCTCCTGAATAGTCATTCGACATAAAATATGAGTAGATTGTCGGGATTTGATGTACGATTAATAAAGGAATTCCTCCTTACGTAGAGAAGTTTTTGCTAAGGAGGGAAAAATCACATGAACCGTCAGACCACAACTCGTCAAAAAGTGCTCGATGTTGCGTGTCGTTTGTTTTACAGCAAAGGGTTTAACGGGACTTCCGTTCGTGATATTGCCGCTAATGCCAAGGTTAATGTTTCACTAATAAATTATTATTTTAAAAGTAAACAGGGATTGTTTGAAGCACTTACGGTAAATTATTTTGAGCCTTACTTACAAATAATTGAGGAAGAGGCGTCTTTTTCCAGCAAGGGAGACATCCATATGCTGGTGAAAAAGATCTTACATTATAAACAGACTCATTATCAACTTTCCTGTCTTGTGAACAGGGAACTATCATTAAATACTGTATTTGCCAGAGAGATGCTGGTCACTTATCTAGCCAAAGAGAACCATTTGCTGACCGAACTTATGTTTCAGAAAAGAAATCAGATTGAAGTAACGTTTAAAGAAAAACTCTGTCTGCTGCAGCTCAAAGGTTTGTTAAATGCTCCATTTATGATGCCGCAGGAATTTAAGGATCCATTTATTACAGAAGCTTCAATTGACCATTTTGTCGAAGTTTACAGTCAATTGATGATGAAGCAGAAATCATTGCAGTCAGCTAAAGTGAACGCTTAAGCAAAGAACTGTCCAGCTCTTCATATCCCTGCTTTAAAGCGGAAACTCCATGGGCATCTGAACCATATATAAGTGGGATGCCCTTTTCGTGTGCCTGCTTTGCTATATTGTAAGGAGGATAACTTTCTCTGCAATAAGGTTTGCTCAAGCCCGCTCCATTGTAATCAATTTCACAGCCCTCTTTTTTGACTGCTTCTAGTAATTTTAATGCTGTCGCTTCCCATCCTTTAGGAGATGGATAAAGTGAATGGAATTTTCTGATTAGTGTCATATGACCGATGCGGCGTGGTTTGTTTCTTCCAAGGTCAGCATTTAGTGATGATTGGAGTGCAGTGAAGTATTCTTCATACAAATGATGAAGAGATCCAAAGTCTTTTATAGCCTCTGCAAACATCTCCGGACTGTAATCAATACAGTGCCAATCATTTTTTCCTTTTAAAAAATGGACGGATAATAAGCTGTCGTCCATCTCCGGACCATATTCCTGCAGGAAGCTTTTTGTTTCTCCCTCAAACCCCTGTATAAAATCGACCTCGAAACCAATTTTGACGCGAATGGTATTATGATATTCTTTTTTTAAATCTTGAAGATTTCTAATATATTCTTCTACGTCTCCAAAAGCCATACTGCTGTCTTTTAATGGAACTGGGTCGGTAAAAGACTTTGGAAGTGGTGCATGCTCTGTAAAGGTCATCGCTGAATATCCCAGATCAACAGCCTTGTCAACATAAGATCTCAGTGAGTCTTTAGTCCCGTGGGGGCAGTAAGGAGAATGAATATGACCATCATACATAGTTTAATTCTCCTCTCTGTTTGAATTTTTTGTCATTATGTTAATAATTTTGAAATATTTTAGCCAAAACATGTACTTACATGGTATCATAATAGACAACTGTATTTCACTTTGAACGTTACAGAATGACTGAACGGGTAGATTGTAAGGAGGCAGTTTATGAGGTACATCATTGGGGCTATCTTAGTATTAATTGCTTTAATCATTTTTGGACTCATTTGGCGCAAAAGAGTCTATGATGAAGTAGACCGGCTGGAAAGCTGGAAAATGGATATTATGAATCGCAGCGTAACTGAAGAGTTATCAAAAGTTAAGAGTCTCAATTTATCTGGTGAAACCCAGGAAAAATTCGAAGCATGGCGGGATCGCTGGGATCAGATTTTAACCAAAGAGCTTCCTAATTTAGAGGAAGATCTTTTCGATGTGGAAGAGGCTGCTGACCGTTACCAGTTTAGACGTGTGAAGAAAGCCCTGTCCCACACAGAGCAAAAGCTCATTGCAGTGGAAAAAGATATAGAAGCTATGTTCGAAGAGCTGGAAGTGCTTCTTGATTCGGAAAAAAGCAGCCGGATTGAAATAGAAGCAATCGAGCCGGAACTCACAGAACTCTCTAAAACACTTGTTCAAAACCGCCATCAGTACGGCAAGGCAGCACGAATATTTGAAAGTAGAATTCAAGAACAGCAGAAAAAATTGAAAGAATATGAAAGATTAACTGCCCAAGGAGATTATTTAGAAGCAAAGACCCTCGTGCAGTCACTGCGGGAAGAGCTTCAAGAGCTCCTTGAAGAATCCCGGCTGTTCCCTGAACGCTATAAGAAAGTTAGTGCTAAGCTGCCGGAGCAAATTAATGAACTGATCAGCGGAATGGAAGAGATGGAAAACGAAGGGTATCGAATTACGCATCTTGATTATAAATCGGAGCTACATACATTTCAGGAACAGCTTGAAGAGAGTTTGACCCAATTAGATCAGGGAGATCAGGAAAATATAGAATTAGTCATTAAAGAAATAGAATCACGAATTCACGACATGTATCAGCAGCTTGAGAGAGAAGCAATTGCTCATAATTTCGTGGAGCAGCAGCATTCTTCCTATCAGAGCCAGATTGATGAGTTAACTCAAATGCTTACGGCGACTGATCAGGAGATGGAAGACCTGCAAAGAACCTACCAATTGGAAGATGAGGATTTGGAAACACATCGAACGCTGGACCATTGGCTGGGCCAATTAAAGAAAAAATATCTTTCCTTTGAAAATAAGCTTCAAGATGGAACAACAGCTTATAGTGAACTAAGGGCAGAGCTGGAAAGAATGAAACAACAGGTAGAAGAACTTCAGGAAAAGCACCAGGCATTCAGTGAACGAATTCAGATGTTAAGAAAAGATGAAGTTGAAGCAAAAAATAGAATTCATGAAGCTGAACAGTTATTAATCGACACACATCGACGCTTGAAACGAAGCAATTTACCAGGAATTCCAAGTCATATTTTTGAAGAAATGAAGGAAACTACTGTTTTTGTAGATGAGGTTTTTCAAAGCTTAGAAGAACAACCGCTTGACATGACAAAAGTTCATGAAAAACTGGAAGCGGCGATGGCGGCTTCGGAAAAGCTGCATGAGGATGCAAAAGTCGTACTGGATCAGGCATTCTTAGCTGAAAGATTGATCCAGTACGGCAACAGATACAGAAGTCAATACCCTATGCTCGCAGCCAGTCTTGTAGAGGCTGAAAATGATTTTAGAAATTATGATTATGAATCTGCTGTAGATCGTGCAGCAGGGGCTATAAAGGAAGTGGATCCGGAAGCCCTTAAACGTATTGAATCCGACGAACAAGTCCTCGTTTAAGGAAAGGAATTGATTATGAAAAAACGGCTTCTGATTGGTTTAGCTGCTCTGTGTACTTTGATTTGGACAGCTGCATTGTTCATGTACTTTTCCCAATCTCAAACGCCCAAGGTGGTTCGGGATCACAGTGGGATTTCAACAGTCGGCTTAACCATTCATGAGCCAAGTGATGAGAAGCTGGCTGCTTTGTTTACCCAATCAGCTTCTTCAGAAAAGGATACAAGAACTATTCTAGGAACCAAGACGGTCAGTCGTAAATGGTTGGAAGATGTGAGTGTGGACGGAAGATTGAGCATTGATACTGTTTTAGACGAATTAAATTTAACAAACGGATCTTAGGAATGTACTGGTTTTTTCGAAACTAGAACCATGTTAATTTGGGTAAACAGAAAAACAAGTGGGTAAAACTGGCACACGAGAAAATGAGTGTGTCAGTTTTTTAATGGTTTCATTGTTTATTTTTCATTCGTGGTATGATAATATAATGGACTGCAAAACGTTAGTAAAGGAGCTTTCCTGATGATTTACTTAGATAATAGTGCTACTACTCAGCCTTTTCCAGAAGTGCTTGAGAGCTTTTATAAAGGATCTACAGATTTTTTTGCCAATCCATCTTCCATTCATCAGCTGGGCAGCCGTTCTGAAAAATTGCTTTCTGAAGCAAGAAAACAAGCGGCACGTTATCTAAACGTGAACGAAACTGAAGTGGTTTTCACGTCCGGAGGTACAGAAGGAAATAATTTAGCGATCAAAGGTGCTGCCTTCATGCATCAAACTAGGGGAAAGCATATCATCACTTCTCAAGTTGAACATCCTTCCGTCCTGGAGGCGTGCCGTTCGTTGGAAACATTAGGCTATGAGGTGAGTTACGTAAAGGTGAACGAAGAAGGTCGCGTGAATCTGGAAGATATCAAAGAGGAAATCAGGGAAGACACCATTCTTGTAAGCTTAATGTCAGTAAATAATGAACTGGGGACGATTCAGCCCATAGAAGAAGTGGCAAATTTGTTATCCAGCTATCCTAAAATTCTTTTTCACGTCGACCATGTTCAAGGATTAGGTAAAGTCCCTATAGACATTGGAAATCGTGGAATTGATTTATGCACACTATCCGGCCATAAGATTCACGGGCTAAAGGGTACTGGTGCATTAATAGCTAAACAGCATGTGTCTTTATTTCCATTATTCCATGGCGGAGGCCAAGAAAAAGCGCAGCGTTCTGGAACGGAGAATTTACCTGGAACGACTGCTTTTGTAAAAGCATTAAGACTGATAGAAGAGCTCCACTCCAAAGAGGCAGAACAGCTGCAGTCGCTCCACGATCAGCTCTACAGCAGTTTACAACAAATAGAGAAGGTTAAACTTAATTCTCCGATAAACGGGGCTCCGCATATTGTGAATTTTTCTGTCCCCGGCTATAAGCCGGAAGTCATTATTCATTCACTCGGGGAAAGGGAAATCTATATATCGACAAAATCCGCCTGCTCCTCTAAGCAGCCGGAGGTGAGCTCAGTACTTCAAGCGTGTCATCTAGATCGAGAACGAACGACATCAGCCCTAAGGGTTAGTCTTTCTTATTTAACGACACGAGAGGAAATTACAAGGTTTATTGCAGCCTTTCATGAAGTGCTTGAAGAACTAGAGGAAACGATGGGGAGGTCCTTATGAACTTTGATAGAATTTTAATAAGGTATGGAGAAATGGCCTTAAAGGGAAAAAATCGCAACCATTTTGAACAGGTATTACAAAGAAACCTTACTTTAAAACTTAGGCCCTTTCCTAACACGAAAATTCGAAAAACTAGAGACCGTATGTACGTACTGCTTAATGGTGAAGAACCAAACGACGTTATGAAAAGCTGCCAGGAAGTATTTGGCATTCATAGTTTGAGTTTTGCTATTAAAGTAGAAAAAAAAGAGGAAGATCTAAAAGAAGCTGCTCTGCTTGCTTTTACTGATGCTTCTTCAGCAAAAACATTTAAGGTCTCCGCAAAAAGAACGGATAAGGATTTTCCGATCCATTCAAAAGAGTTAAATCCTCTTTTAGGTGGACATATATTGAGAAATACAGAGCATGTTACTGTCGACGTCCATAACCCCGATGTAGAAATAAAAGTCGAAGTTCGTAGTGATGCGGCATATGTAACAGCTCAGGATTATCCTGGCGCCGGGGGGCTGCCAGTCGGTACAACCGGTAAATCACTCCTGCTTCTTTCAGGGGGAATTGATAGTCCCGTGTCAGGCTATTTAACATTGAAGCGAGGAGTGGAGCTCTCTGCTGTTCATTTCCACTCTCCACCGTACACGAGCGAGAGAGCTAAACAGAAAGTCATTGATTTAGCTGGCGTGTTGTCAAAATACGGCAACCAAGTAAACGTGCACGTGGTTCCGTTTACTGCAATTCAGCAGAAGATTCACAGAGAGATGCCGGAGGGCTACAGTATGACGATTATGCGCCGGATCATGATGCGGATCAGTGAACTGATCGCGCGGAAGGAAGGAATTCTATCCCTCACTACTGGTGAAAGCCTGGGTCAAGTAGCAAGTCAGACAATGGAAAGCATGAATGCGATCAACGAAGTAACGAACTATCCAATTATCCGGCCATTAGTTTCAATGGATAAATTGGAGATCATTGATATTTCACGAAAAATTAATACCTATGATATCTCTATAAGACCCTATGAAGATTGTTGTACTGTGTTTGTTCCAAAAGCACCAAAGACGAAGCCAACTAGAGAAAAAGCTGCTTATTACGAAAGCAGTACCGATTTTACAAAGGACGTTCAAACCGCATTGCAGCAAACCTCTGTTATCCAGGTAAAAGCGGACACCTCAAGTAAAGAGATCGAGGATGAATTCAACGACCTGTTGTAAATTATTAAATCTGTTCGAGACTGTCGAGAGAAGCTTCGGCAGTCTTTTTATATCGATACTTACAAATTCGAGGAGGAAAGAAGAGGTTTTTTATTGAATGGCTTCCAATTTAACAAAGTCTATGGTATATCTTACAGTAAAGTGCGGAAGGGTGAACGGTTATGAAATTTTGGTTTGGCGGCAAAATTTATACGATGCAGACAGAGGGCGAATGGGTGGAAGCGGTCGTTACGAATAAAGGAAAAATCGTAGAAATAGGGGAAACCCAAAAGCTCTACTCACGATATAAAAATGAAATAAAAGAAGAATTTAATTTAAAGGGTTCTGTGATGTATCCCGGCTTTACAGACAGTCATTTACACATTATTGGACACGGAGAAAGGTTAATGCGTCTAGATCTTTCGTTTATGAAATCAGCCGAAGAAGTGAAACAGGCATTAGCTCAGCATGCAGAACAACTTGAGCCGGGAGAATGGATTATCGGTGATGGATGGAACGAAAATCAATGGCAGGAGAAAAGGATCATACATAAAAATGAACTGGATGAAATATCTACCGATCACCCGATGATGCTGACAAGAGTCTGCAGACATGCCTTACTCGCTAATACGAAAGCCATGGAGCTTGCAGGAATTCCTGAAGTAATCGAAGACCCTCAGGGTGGTGTAATAGTAAGAGATCCCGACGGAACTCCTACAGGGTTATTTCATGACCGCGCTCAGGATTTAATTAAACAGGCTATGCCTGAAGTTACTCCAGAGTATTTAAGAAAAGCAGTCGATTTAGCTGTGAAGGATATGTATAAGTTTGGACTGGTAGGGGGCCACAGTGAGGATTTAAATTATTATGGTGGATTTAAGAAAACCTTTGATGCTTTTACTTCGATAATCGATGGAGCTCAAATAAAATTTAGAGCTAATCTCCTTGTTCACCACGGCGTGGTAGACCAAATGGCTGAAGAAGGACTTGGTTTTAAAAAAGGCACCCATTTTGTGGAATTAGGGGCGATGAAAATATTTGCAGATGGGGCTCTCGGGGAAGAACAGCCTGGCTTGTAGAGGAATACAATGATGATCCCGGAAATTACGGAGTAGCTATTCATTCATTACAGGAGATGACAGAGCTGGTTAAAAAAGCCCGAAGCTATGGGATGCCGGTCGCCATCCACTCAATTGGTGACGGGGCAGTTGAAGCAGTGGCTGATGTCATTGCAAAGCACCCAGCACCTGAAGGAGAGAGAGACCGGATCATTCATGCGCAAATCCTGCGTCCTGAATTAATCGAAAGGTTAAAAACTTTGCGAGTCATTTTGGATATCCAGCCGACTTTTGTCGCTTCTGATTTTCCCTGGGTCATCCAGAGACTCGGGAACGTCCGTTTAAAAACATCTTACTCCTGGAAAACGTTAATCGATGCTGGGATCATTTGCGCTGGAGGTTCGGATGCACCGATTGAAGAAGTGAACCCGCTTCTTGGAATGAGAGCTGCGGTTGATCGAAGAGCCAGCTACGATCACCATGTGTATCAAGTTGAAGAGAGGCTGTCCGTGTACGAAGCCATCTCGCTTTACACAAAAGGAAGTGCAAAGGCAATATCCAAAGAAGACCAATATGGAATGATCAAAGAAGGGTATGCCGCTGATTTCACTGCTTTGGACAGAGATCTATTTGCACTTAAATCTCATGAATTAGCGGAAGCCACAGTTACACTAACTGTTGTGGATGAAGAAGTAATGTATCAGCGCTCGTAATCATCCCTTGGGTGAAAATGAATAGACGGATCACTTGTCCATATAACTAACAACGCAGAAAGAGAGCAGCCGGTTACGATAGGCTGCTCTCTTTTTTGCATTATTTAAGTATGGATAAGAGATCTAAGAAGAAATACGAGTACCTATGAATGGACTACAAAAAAGTCCGTTTCACTCGATCCCAATACGTATTATGTTTTAGTTTTACAGTTTTAATAACATCTTGACTAAGGTGGACAGTAACTTCCTGGATATTACTGATTGAAAAAGCCTCGTTATCCATTCCTATGATCGGAAAATCATTCCCGTTCTGCTGCACGTGTAATGTTAACTTACGTTCAGAGCTCAGAATAAATGAAGAACCTAACGTTCGGAATCGGTTGTTGTTCAAAGAAGCAAGTTCACTCACTTGAAAACAAGGAAGCTTAGGATCGACTACGGCTCCTTTCGTAGATTTATTATACCCTGTACTGCCGGTGGGAGTAGCTACGATCAGTCCATCTCCTCTAAATGTTTCAAAATGTAAGTCATCGATAAAGACATCAATATCAATTGTCTTTATCAAGGTTGAACGAACACTACATTCATTGAGGCATTTAAAGGTCGATTGGTTGTTGACAGTAGCTTCAATTACCGGAAATCGTCGCACCTCAATTTGTGCGTTAACCATGGAGTGAACCATCTCAGAATGATTTTCGATATCAAAGTCACAATAGAGACCAGCTTCATTACTCGTACGGATTCCCACATACAGGCAATCCTGACGAAAGCCTGTTTTTCTCACTGCCTGCAGGAATGTCCCATCTCCTCCTACAGCGATAATAATATTGGCATCTTTCGATTCTTCCACAATATGAAAATCATTTTCTTCAGCTAACTTGAATAAATGGGGAAGTTTTTCATTTAACTCATCATTAGGCTGATAGAAAAAGTATAAATTTCTACGTTCATTATTCATAGAAGTCCCTCCTTTAACCGTCCTGTCATTGTTATTTTATCACTTCAAGTCCGAGATGAATAGAATGAGCCGTTTTCTGCCATCTCCTTTAGTTAGACACTTGTAGATTTAGCCTTCATAATTATGTTGTGAGCAAATATTAAATAGGAGGCAAACTATGCTGAACGTCACTTATAAGGAAGAACCTATCACATTGTCAGGTGAACAATTAAGTGTGGGGGATCCTGCTCCTGAGTTTACCGTACTGGATAATAAAATGAATCCTGTTACGCTGTCGGACTTTGAAGGCAAGATTAAGCTGATTAGTGTTGTTCCTTCTATCGACACAGGAGTCTGTGACTCTCAAACACGCCGGTTCAATGAAGATGCCAACCGGCTGGATAATGTGAAGGTTTTAACGATAAGCATGGATCTTCCTTTTGCCCAGAAACGGTGGGGCGGAAATTCGGGAATTAATAACGTAATTACATTATCAGATCATAAAGATGCTTCTTTTGGTAGGGCATACGGGGTATTAATTGAAGAAATGAGGTTATTGACAAGAGCTATTTTTGTTGTAGATACAGAAGACGAATTGTACTATGTGGAATATGTAGAAGAAGCCACTAAGCATCCTGATTATGAAAAAGCGATTCAAACGGCGGAATCCTTAAGCGAAGAGCGAGGGAGTTGAATCTCATCCATTATTTCGATATGGTATAAAAGGAACGAGTAGCAAACACGACTTATTGTGGCGCATTTTGCAGAAAATGCGCCCTTTTCTTTGAAATAGGATGATAGGAGGATCAAGATTGAAGCAGGAACATGTGGAAACCTTATATAAGTGGATTGATGAATGTTCGATGAAAATTTCTGAAGGTATGAACCTTACTTATCTGGAGGCTCTTACTGAGACACTGGAAGTATTATTCAACACCAAACCTTTTTCTGACATGGGGAGCGAATTAAAGACTTATCTTACCAACCAATTAACTAAAGTAAACACAAATTCATATGACAAAGAAGAAATTCGAAAGGCCATCCAGCTGGCAATTTTAAAGGGAATGAAGGATGCGACGCAGCAGCAGCACCTGGTTACACCGGACTCTGTAGCTATGTTTATGGGTTACATCACTTCAAAACTATTTGAAAACCAAGATGAATTGAGAGTATTTGACCCTGCATGTGGAACGGGGAATCTATTAACATCCGTGCTTAATCAGCTGGACAAGAATGTGTTTGCTTATGGGAGTGAAGTAGATCGTACCCTTCTTCAATTGGCTGCTGCTAATGCGAATTTACAGCAAAATCAAGTGGAGTTCTTTCATCAAGACAGCCTGCGCCCATTCTTACTTGAGCCAGTAGATTTTGTCCTTGCCGATTTACCGGTTGGATATTATCCCGATGATGTACAAGCAGCTGATTATCAGCTGAAAGCTGAAGAAGGTCATTCCTATTCCCATCATTTATTTATTGAACAAGGGTTGAATTACGCTAAACAAGGCGGATTTTTAATGTTTATGGTTCCCAATTTTTTATTTGACAGTGAACAGTCTGAACAATTAAAAACTTATCTTCGGGAAACAGCCCATATTGTTGGCATGCTGCAGCTTCCTGAAACACTTTTTAAAAACGAAAGGCATGGAAAAAGTATTTTGATTCTTCAAAAGAAAGGAAATCACACCAAAGCGCCTAAACAGGCACTGCTTGTCAAGCTTCCTTCCTTTAAAGACCCTGATTCCATGGCGAATATTATTGCCCAGATGAACAACTGGTTTGACACTTATAAACCGACATAATTGTGAGAAAATAAAAACAATAGGAAGTAAACGTTACCATGTTTGTTTCGCCTTGAAAATGCCTGAAACGGGTGATTTAATGTTAAGTGGTATTAAGATACGAACCTACTTTTTTGAGGGGATGAACAACGTTGAATAAAATTCTTGCGATAAATGCAGGCAGTTCTTCTTTAAAGTTTCAGTTAATAGAAATGCCTGAAGAAAAAGTCATTACGAAAGGTCTTGTAGAAAGAATTGGTATCGAAAACTCTGTGTTTACCATAGAGGTAAATGGAGAAAAAGATACTCAGGTAACGGATATTCCAGATCATGCAGTAGCTGTCAATATATTATTAACAAAGCTTACGGACAATGGCATCATCCAATCCCTGGATGAAATTAACGGCGTCGGCCACCGTGTAGTGCATGGTGGAGAATGGTTTAGTGACTCCGTTCTCATTACTGAGGAAGTCATCAAAGAAATTGGAGATGTGTCCGAATTGGCACCTCTTCATAACCCGGCTAACTTAACCGGCATCCTTGCTTTCCGTGAAGTGCTTCCTCACGTGCCTCACGTGGCTGTGTTTGATACGGCATTCCACCAATCTATGCCTGAGCAGTCCTACTTGTACAGTCTTCCTTATGAATATTATGAGAAGTATGGAATTCGAAAATATGGGTTCCATGGCACTTCTCATAAATACGTATCACAACGTGCCGCTGAAATGCTCGGAAGACCGATTGAAGAACTTCGCCTGCTTTCCTGCCATTTAGGAAATGGGGCAAGTATTGCCGCAATCGAAGGTGGAAAATCGATCGACACATCTATGGGCTTTACTCCGCTTGCCGGTGTTACTATGGGAACACGTTCAGGAAACATAGATCCTGCCCTTATCCCTTTCATTATGGAGAAAACAGGGAAGACGGCTAATGAAGTGATGAATGTCTTGAATAAAGAAAGTGGCATGCTTGCCTTATCTGGATTCTCCAGTGATCTACGTGATATTGAGCAGAAATCTAATGAAGGAGACAAGCGGGCTGAGCTTGCCTTAGAAGTTTTTGCCGCTCGCATCCACAAATATATCGGTTCCTATGCTGCTCGCATGCATGGGATTGATGGAATTATCTTTACTGCAGGAGTAGGGGAGAACAGTACTACAATGCGTGAACGTGTCCTTAAAGGACTGGAATTTATGGGAGTGTACTGGGATCCATCCCTGAATAAGGTAAGAGGAAAAGAAGCCTTTTTAAACTACCCTCATTCCCCTGTAAAAGTGATGATCATTCCGACGAATGAAGAGGTTATGATTGCTAGGGATACAGTTGAAAAAGGTTTGTAAATGGTTCAGCCGGCGGAGATGCTTCTCTGCCGGCTGTTATTTATTTATAGAGAGCGTACGAATCACCTTTTATTCTGTTTGTATTAAGGCTACAATTAACATAGATCAACCTTTAAGGAGCTGATGGTCTTGTCTCGAGAAAGCATGGCGGAAGAATTAAAAAAGTGGATTGACCATATTAAAGGGTATCAGGCGAATGATTTTGAAATGATGTACGATGACTGGGTAAACCAGAGCTTCTATCATTTAGATGAAAAAGTGAAATATAGATTTTTTTCAAGACTGGATACTTGGCTCTTTCATTCTCATGCATTTTTGCAAGGGACTTCTTTTCAAAATGATGCGAGAGAACGAATATTAAAAATTGGACGAATTTTTAATAATGAAATTGAAGAAATCAATGACATGAAGGAACTTTCGATAGATCAATTAACGTACATAGCAGAACAGCAGGTAGCCAGAGGCCGGTTATACTCGTTTGCCCAGGGAGGCTTAACGGGAACGGGGGGGTGGCTTCTATTAGGTGTGGACTTTCCTGTAATGATGATTTTAAATCTGCGGGCTGTACAATTAATCGGACTTACCTTTGGCCATGAAATGAATCACCCCTATGAAATGCTGCTTTCGTTAAAAGTATTTCACGCGGCGACCCTTCCTAAGCGAATGCAGTCGTACGCATGGGAAGATTTGGCGGCCGAAGTCAAAAATCAAAAAGATCCGTATGTTTTTGAAGCGAACGATCAGCTTACGAATGAAAAATGGCTGGAGCAGCCCTTTAAACAGACGTTCAAATCTCTGTTCATATTAATGTTCAGGAAAAAATTATTTCAAGGGATTCCGCTTATCAGCGTGGGAATAGGGGCGTATTCTAATTTTCAGCTGACAAAGCAGGTGACTGAATTTGCCTTAAAGTTTTATCAGTACCGTTATTTCAAGATGGAACAGGAGAATGGACATGACTATACATAATCACAGGCGGCAAGCGGTGCAAAGCGTAAAGTGCAAAATCATCACCATAAGTGACACACGAACGAAAGAAAATGATAAGAGCGGAAGAATGATGAAGGAGTATCTCGAAGGTGCTGTTCATGAAGTCTTAAATTACACGATCATTAAAGATGAACAATCGGCGATTGAAGAAGCTGTTAAGGAAGGAATCAACAATCCGGAAATTGAAGCCATACTTACAAATGGCGGTACAGGTATCGCTCCAAGAGACGTTACTATCGAAGTAGTGGAGTCATTATATGATAAACACATTCCAGGATTTGGCGAACTGTTCCGTATGCTGAGTTATACAGAGGACATCGGCTCAGCTTCTCTGCTTTCAAGAGCTTCTGCCGGTATAGTGGGGAAAACGGCTGTATTCTCGACTCCTGGATCCAGTGGAGCCGTCAAACTTGCTATGACTCAATTAATTCTACCAGAACTAGGTCACGTCACTGCAGAAATGAAAAAAAAGGAATAAAACTAGAAACTCCTCATCCGTAGATGAGGAGTAAAAATTAAGGTTTTTCGTCATTGTCCCGTACTACAAGGACATCACAATTAGCATAACGCGTAATGTGCTCAGAAACACTTCCGATGAAAAAGCGTTCCATGGCATTCAGTCCAGTAGCACCGCAGATAATTAAGTCCGCCTGATGCTTAGGGGCAACGTCTTTTGCGATTTTTACTTTTGGAGAGCCATAGTCGATGTCTACCACTACATTGGTGACTCCTGAATCATTCGCTTTTTGCTGATATTCATCTAAGAGCTCAGTAGCATACTTTTCAGCCCGAATGGCGAGTGAGCGGTCATAAGCTTCTACCGTGGCAAATGCACGGGTATCTACGACATGAGATAAAATGAGCTTTGCATCATTTCGTTTTGCAATATCAATAGCCTTTTTAAAAGCCACCTCTGCGGTTTCAGAGCCATCAACTGCCACGACAATATCTTTGTACTCGAATTTCATCACTAGACACTCCCTTCCTTTACTTTAATTATATCATGTAAATTGCCAGTATTGCTTATTGTCTTACGATTATTATGGGGATTGTGTGAACATAATAGGGATGCCGGCCCCTTTGGAGAAAGGATTCGGAGTTAGGCGTAAACTTGTGTGTCCACGCTAATTACCCCTGCGCACTCAGCTGATTGGCTTGGTCCTTTTCATGTTGCTGGCCCATGCAAAAAGGAAATGCAGCTATTCCTAACGATGGACGGGAGGCATCCTTAGGTCAGAAACAATCCACTCCTTATCACAATAAAGTTATGAAAAATCCGTCTCTGGTAAAACAAGCTTTCCGGAGTATTTTCATTCAGGTACATTCGTTTCATATAGTAAAAGTCGCTTAAAGATGGATGGGAATCACCACTGTTCCGAGGGCAGAAAGAATTTGGATGATTACTTGCAGAAGCATGGGGATCAATGTTATGAAATAATTGAACGGAGCCACAGTCCTTTACACTTTAATAAAGAGAAGTTTCTGATCCAGCCAACACCAGTGACTTGGTGTCCAGGCATAACTCGTTATATTTGCAGAAGCTGTTACACCAGATACATAATGAACAACAGGAACATTTGAAAAGAGAAGCTTAGCTGAATAAGAATCCGGGTGTACACTTACATGCCAAAACTCCTGGACTTCTGTTCAGCTGTGCGTGCTTTCACGTAGATACATTCACTTCTCCTTAGACGAAATCTTTGTACAAAACAGAAATTTACGTGTGAATAGACGAACTGCACTCATCAAGAACCTTGAATCAAGGAGGAAGTCCGATATGCGCCATGCCATTATTACAGCAGGATCGAAAGGGTTAGGTAAGAAAGTTACCGAACATTTTTTAAGGAAAGGACATTCAGTAACCGTTACATACCGGAGCGATAAGGAGAAAGCTATGCAGCTTTACGAGGAGTTTCCTCACTTAACCGATCGCATTCATATTATACGAACGGATGTGACTTCAAGGCAGGATTTATTTGCTCTCGTCGATGAAACGATCGACCGCTTTGGACGAGTGGATTTCTTAGTCAACAATGCCGGCCCTTATATTTTTGAACGAAAAAAATTGATGGATTATTCAACAGAAGAGTGGGACGCTATGATTAGAGGCAATTTAGATGCTGCTTTTTTTCTATTGAAGAAAACAGTCCCGCACATGAGAAAACAGAAGTTTGGCCGCATTATTAATTATGGTTTCCAAGGTGCTGGAGAAGCTTCGGGGTGGATTTACAGGTCCGCTTTTGCTGCTGCAAAAGTAGGGCTTGTATCCCTGACGAAGACATTAGCATTAGAAGAGGCTGAGAATGGGATTACTTCCAATATGATATGTCCTGGAAACATTAAAGGAAATTTAAAAGAATCCACCATTCAAGAGGCAAGAAACAAGGTCGATCCAGATACACCGATTGGAAGGCCCGGAACAGGGGAAGATATTGCACGAACCATTTCTTTTCTTTGTGAAGAGGATTCAGATATGATTACCGGCACGATCTATGAAGTAACAGGAGGATTAGATGTGATCCATCGTCATCTGTAGAAAAACTGAAAATTCGAATACCTTTTAAAAGGGTATGGAATTTTGAATGGATTTGTTACAATGGGAAGGCTTACACCGGACGCGGCATTTACTTCAGGGAAAGTGTAAGAGGAGTTCTTTAGAGAATCGAATGGGAGGCTGGATGCTCATGAAAATCGGAGTACCAAGAGAAGTCAAAAACAATGAAAATCGCATAGCTATGACCCCAGCAGGCGTTATTTCACTAAAAAATGCTGGTCACGAAGTATATGTCGAGCAGGGTGCTGGTTTAGGTTCAAGTTTTACAGATGAACAATACCAGGAAGCAGGAGCTGTGATCGTAGCAACGGCGCAGGAAGCGTGGAGTCAGGAAATGGTGATGAAGGTTAAGGAACCACTTCCAGAAGAATATACTTATTTTTATGAAGGTCTTATTTTATTTACTTATTTACATTTAGCACCTGAGCCTGAACTAACGAAGGCATTAATTGAGAATAAAGTGGTAGCTATCGCCTATGAAACGGTACAGCTGCCTAATGGCTCCCTGCCATTGTTGACTCCGATGAGTGAAGTGGCGGGACGTATGGCTTCCCAAATCGGTGCTCAGTTCCTTGAAAAATCACATGGAGGTAAAGGCATTCTCTTAGGAGGAATCCCTGGTGTAAGAAGGGGACGGGTCACGGTTATTGGTGGTGGAGTCGTTGGAACGAATGCTGCCAAAATCGCGATGGGCTTAGGCGCAGATGTCACTATTATTGATTTGAATCCGGAGCGTCTCCGCCAGCTGGATGATATCTTTGGCTCAGACATCAATACGCTTATGTCGAACCCCTTAAACATTCAGGAATCTCTACAGGAATCTGATTTGGTCATTGGAGCTGTTTTAATTCCTGGAGCAAAAGCCCCTAAATTAGTGACCGAGGATATGGTTCAATCCATGCCGGAAGGTTCAGTGATCGTTGATGTAGCCATCGACCAAGGGGGATTTTTGCTACGACTGACCGGATCACCACACATGATGATCCTACCTATGTAAAACATGGGGTAGTTCATTATGCTGTAGCAAATATGCCTGGTGCGGTTCCACGTACATCCACCATTGGTTTAACAAACGTTACAGTCCCTTACGCCCTTCAGTTGGCAAATAAAGGCTATAAGCAGGCATGTAAGGATAACGAAGCATTATTTAAAGGCATTAATACTGCTGAAGGATATGTGACATATCAGGCGGTTGCTGAAGCGCATGGGCTGGAATATGCAAGTGCGCATGAATTATTAAAGATTTAAATACGTCTATGAGAAAATCAGCAGATGCAAAAAATCTGCTGATTTTTTTAAAATTTAAATAGAGAATGAAACCTTATTCGTGATTCATCCGTACATACAGATATCAAGAGAAATGCGAAGGTGAGGTGAGCATTTGGGCTTTTTTTCGAGAATGTTTTCAAAAAAGAAAGAAGCACCAGAAGTAAAGGAGAGGACTGCATTATCGATCCAAGTCGGGGATATCGTAACTTACGATCTCGTTGATTATGAAGTGGTCGGCAAAATCTCTTACCGAGATGGTTCATACGAATGGTTTGCCTATCAATTACTGGAAGGCAGTAATACGAAGTGGCTGTCTGCTGAAATGGATGATGAGCTTGAATTAGGGATCTATGTTACAGTTAATTTACAAGTGAATCCCCCATTTCCAAAGCAGCTTACCTATGAAGGAACCACTTATTATAAAGATGAAGAAGGGGAAGCACATGTAAAAGGGGAAGGCAGAAGCCGGAATATTGATAACCGGTCTACACGCTATGCTGATTATATTTCGGATGATGAAGAATCATACCTCAGTCTTGAGTCATGGGGAAGTGAAATTGAAGTCAGCTACGGTTATGATATAGAGCCATATGAAATAAAGATTATCGCAGGATCAAATTAAAAAGGAGGATCTTTGATGTTTAAATTTTTCAGTCGAGTCAAAACGGTGGTTGGTGCAGAGCTGAATGCCATGCTTGATAAAGCAGAAGATCCAGTGAAAATGCTGGATCAGTTTATGAGAGACATGGAAAGTGATATTCGCGAAGCAGAAAGTGCGGTTGCTAAGCAAATAGCGAATGAAAAAATGCTGAAACGCAAATATGATGATTCTCAAGCTTTAGTGGATAAACGAATGCAGCAGGCTGAAAAAGCCATAGACGCAGGAGACGAAGATCTGGCCCGTCGTGCCCTGGAAGATAAAAATAATCACAAAGAACAGGCAGATCAGTTGAAAGCTTCCTGGGAAAGAGCTAAAGAAGATTCCAATAATCTTCGCAAAAAACTAGACGAAATGAAAAAAGAATACCAGGAAATGAAATTGAAAAAAGATTCATTAAAAGCGAGAGCGGAATCTGCTAAAACCAGAACAAAAATGAACCGTACGATGTCCAATATCGGTGGAGATGAATCACGTCAAGGGTTTGAAAGAATGGAAGAAAAAGTTATGCAGTTTGAAGCGGAAGCTGAGACGAGCGAAGACTTATCGAAATCCAACCGTTCCCTGGACGATGAATTCGAAGCTCTTGATAAAAAAGATAACGTGGACGATGAGCTTGCTGCTCTGAAGAAGAAAATGAATAAAGAATAATCGCTGGCAGAATTCCGGATATCCGTGCCTGACTGTTGAAGTCAGGCACGAATATATTTGGAAGGGGGACTCGTGTGAGGAATTATGCTGGGTTAATTATTGTAGGAATAATAGCCGTCATATTAATGTTTAATTTATTTAACAGACCTGACAATACAGCTAATCGCGGAATGTCAGGGGGAGGAAATTATCAAGAGAATACATATGAAGATCTGCCTGATGAGCCTGAAAAATCTGAAATTCTAGATACGATCAAAGCAAGCAGTAATTCATCGATTCAAAACGTTGTAAAGCAGTCATTTCCTTTGCTGGATACAGTTAAAACGGATCAAGGGTTATCAAAAATTTACGTCACCCGCAAACTCAGCCTTCCCGAAGCTGCTGATGCTTTATCCCAACAAGTAAAACCTCAGGAAATAAGCAAGCGTCAGGAAGGGAAACAAGTACTGGTTTATAAAAATGATTTCGTCATCCTGCAGGAGAGCCAGGAGCAAAACAACGTCGTTTTTATTGAACTTGCGAGTGACCAGTTTGTAAGAAATCATTATTCACCTAGTTTCTTTGACGGTCTGCTTGCTTATTACATTTTAGATGAAGTGCTGGATGCTGATGATTGGTTTAAAAAACGGAAAGCAAAGTGCCAGACCCAAGGGAATTGTTATGGAGGGTATGTTCGTTCAGGTGGTTTTAATTCCGGTAAGACTGGATCTTTCCGTGGGTCTTCCCAGCGTGGTGGCGGTCCTGGAGCAGGAAAATAAAGGAGGCATATAAATGGAACCTTTCTTAATGACGTTAGCGTATTTTGTGATAGCAATTTTTGTTGTACTAATTGGCCTGGTTGTATTTGAATTCATTACTACGAAATATAAAGACTGGGAAGAAATTGGATCGGGCAATCAAGCCGTTGCCTTATCGATTTCGGGAAAAATAATTGGCATCTGCATCATTCTGTCGTTTGCCATTTATAACAGTTTGACCATATGGGATACGATCATTTGGGGAGCATACGGAGTAGTATTGCAAATGGTTGCCTACTTATTGTTTGAACTGTTTACGAGAAGTTTCTCTGTGGGTTCTAAGCTTAAGGAAAACAACATGGCAGTTGGTATTGTCTCTATGGGCGTCTCGATCGGGTTAGCATTTGTAATTGGGGCATCTATTACATAACCCTAGTCTATTATTTGGATGATTTCTCCTTAAAAGCCACTAAGGATCGTTTCCTGGTGGCTTTTTTAGATGAAGGAAATGAAAGTAATGATGTCAGCATGCATGTGTTTTGACGCTGGGGTGGTTCTTCATTCTCGATTACAGGAATCCTTCCTTGATTGCAGATGTTCCCACTAACGTTTAATGACATCACTAAGAGAGCAAAAAGACCGGAGTGAATAGTATGGCAGCGAATTTTCAAAATAAAACCCGTTTCATTTATTGGGCCTCTGGCATTGTCTCGATTTGCGGAATCATTTTTGAAGTGCTTTTTGGGGCCTTAGGTTCTTACATTTTAGGAGATGGGGTGAAACAATATACGCTCACGATCAGCTTGTTTTTGACAGGTATGGGGATTGGCGCAAGTATCAGTGAAAAGGTGATGAAGCGACTGGTGATCACCTTTGTCTGGATTGAGTTTATGGTGGCCCTTGTCGGTGGTTTTTCAAGTTTTATGATGTTTGGCATGACTGCTTTTGCTCCTGAAGGAACTGACGCGCTGTTTCTCTACCTTTTAACTTTTACTGTGGGAGGATTAACAGGGCTGGAACTGCCTATTTTAATACGAAAAGCGAATGAAATCGGGGAAGAACTCAATCGAAGTACAGCCCGCGTTCTATTTTCTGATTATGCGGGTGGATTAATAGGCGGATTGCTTTTTGCATTTTACCTGCGTCCTCAAATGGGCATGGTGAAGAGTGCTTTTTTTGTAGCTTGTATCAATCTTGCTATCGCGATCGGTGTGCTCTATCTATTTCGTAAAGAAATCAATCGTTTGAGATTCCATACTGCTGCTGGTGTCCTGATTGGTCTTCTATTGATAGGCGGGTTGTTTTTTGGGGAGGAGATGGCTTTTTCTTTTGAACAAAAACTTTATAAAGATCCGATCATTCTTAAAGAGGACAGTGCTTATCAGCATATTGTCATGACTAAAGAAGAAGGAGACACCCGGTTGTATTTAGATGGATCTTTACAATTTAGTTCTTCTGATGAGGAGCGTTACCACGAAACCCTCGTCCATCCACCGATGGCGGAAGCCTCAAAGAGGGAACATATTCTTATCTTAGGTGGAGGAGACGGTCTTGCGGCAAGGGAAGTGCTTCAATACCCGGAAGTAAAAGACATTACGTTAGTCGATTTGGATCCAGCGATGACTAAGCTTGCTAAGACGAATTACCACTTGCTGCAAATGAATAAAGGGTCGTTATTAAATGATAAAGTGACCGTTCTAAATAAGGATGCTTTTCAATTTTTGAAACAATCCGAATCATTTTATGATGTCATTCTCGTTGATCTGCCTGATCCAAATAACGAAAGTTTAAACAAGCTTTATACAAAAGAATTTTATTCACTCGTGAGAAATCATTTAGATCCCGGTGGAGCGGCGATGATACAAGCGACGAGTCCGGTGTTTGCTACAAAGGTTTACTGGACAATCAGCGATACCATTGAAGCGACAGGTCTGTACACCGAAAATTTTCATGTGGATATTCCAAGCTTCGGGAATTGGGGCTTTGTGATGGCCAGCAGGGAACCGATTGATGCAGGAAGCATTCATTTAAAAGCAGACACGAATTATTTAACAGACGAGCTGTTAAACTCCATGACGGTGTTTGGAAAGGATGAAGACAGGGAAATCATATCCAAGGAAGGAAAGAAAGTTTCCTTAAAACCCAATACACTGATCGATCCTCACCTTATTCAACTTTATGAATCTGCATGGCAGCATTACTAGGTGGGACGGAAATTTTATGAAGGAGTGGTAGAGTGAAAGTAACTTATCATGGACATTCTGTCGTAAAAGTAGAAGCAAAAGGAAAAACCATTCTTTTTGATCCTTTCATTTCTGAGAATGGAAACACTGATTTGAACGCAGATGAGGTTACAGCAGATGTGATCTTGTTGACGCATGGACATAATGACCATGTTGGCGATACTTTCGAAATTGCAAAACGCAGCGATGCTCAAATTATTGCTCCGTTTGAACTGGCTACTTATTTAGGAAACAAAGGGTTAAATGCCCACCCAATGTACATTGGGGGCGGAGGAGATTTTGACTTCGGTCATGTGAAATTTACCCAGGCTTTCCACGGTTCCTCTTATACAGAGGAAGATGGTACAATTATTTATACTGGAATGCCTACGGGAATTCTATTAACTATTGATGGAAAAACGATTTACCATGCGGGTGATACCGGGTTATTTTCAGATATGAAAATGATTGGTGAATTGAATGATATTGATCTCGCTTTTCTGCCGATTGGAGACAATTTTACGATGGGGCCGGATGACGCATTGATTGCAGCGAAATGGCTTGATGCAAAACAGGTAGTTCCGATCCACTACAACACCTTTGAATTAATTAATCAAGACGGCAAAGGATTTGCCAATCAGGTGTCTCCAGGTAAAGGTCTTGCTCTTGAACCGGGAGAATCAGTGGAGCTTTAATTAGCGCCTTCTAATCCTTCTACTAATTGGAGTAGAAGGATTTTTTTATGAGGTCATTTACTTTTAACTGGATGAAATTGCAGTGGAACTGTATCACTTGTATAATAACAATAACAGCACTGTATAGTAGTACAGTTAGAAAGAATGGTGAATAGTTATGGCTACGAAACATGAACAGATACTTGAACATATCGAATCCCTGCCAGTGGGAAGTAAAATTTCGGTAAGGAGGATTGCTAAGGCACTTAATGTGAGTGAAGGTACTGCTTATCGTGCAATTAAAGAAGCGGAAAACCAGGATCTCGTAAGTACGATGGAGCGTGTAGGAACCATCCGTATCGAAAAGAAGAAGAAAGAGAATATTGAAAGGCTGACATTTGCAGAAATTATTAATATTGTCGAGGGGCAAGTGCTTGGCGGAAGAGAGGGTCTTTATAAAACTTTAAATAAATTCGTCATCGGAGCGATGAAGTTAGAAGCCATGATGCGCTATACGGAAGCGGGCTCTCTATTAATTGTAGGAAACCGGACTAATGCCCATGAGCTTGCCGTAAAAGAAGGAGCAGCAGTTCTCATAACAGGAGGATTCGATACGTCTGAAACGGTGAAAAAGTTAGCAGATGAAAAAAAGCTGCCTGTTATTTCAACAAGTTATGATACCTTTACCGTAGCCACGATGATTAACCGGGCCATTTACGACCAGCTAATAAAAAAAGAGATTGTTCTCGTGGACGATATCTATACTCCATTTAGTGAATCGACCTTTTTAAAAACGAAGGATACTGTTCAAGACTGGTATCAATATAATCAAGCAACCTCCCACAGCAGATACCCTGTCGTAGATCAGCACAACCGGGTAGTAGGAGTCGTCACGTCTAAAGACGTCATAGGAAAAGAACAGGAATTGACTATCGATCGGGTTATGACAAGGAACCCAATGACAGTGCATACGAAAACCTCTTTGGCGAATGCGGCTCACGTCATGGTATGGGAAGGTATAGAGCTGATGCCTGTGGTCGACGCCTCCCATAAACTGCAAGGGATTATTTCCAGACAGGACGTTTTGAAGGCGCTGCAGCACCTGCAAAGGCAGCCGCAGGTAGGGGAAACGATTGAAGACCTTGCGACTAAACAACTGGAGATGGGAGAAAGCGAGGAGCAGGAATATGTCTTGCGTACCCGTGTAACTCCTCAAATGACAAATCAGCTGGGAACAGTTTCTTATGGAGTATTTATTTCATTAATTACGGAATCAACGAGCAGGCTTCTAAGAAAATATAAAAAAGGAGATCTCGTCGTTGAAAATATTTCGGTCTATTTTATAAAGCCCGTGCAGATAGAGAGCGAGATTCAAATAAAACCGCAGATTCTGGAAGTAGGAAGAAAATTTGCAAAAGTAGACGTAGAGGTTCACCATGATCGATCGATTGTAGGGAAAGCTCTGTTAATGGCTCAGCTAATCGACCGCTGAATAAAAAAGCCGCCCTTTAATATAGGCGGCCGTGATCTTCTTATACAGACTGTTGTTTTGCATATTCATTTTGATAATGACGGGATGCTTTCCATCCGTGACGAAACTGGGCAGCGCCAAGTACTACAAATACAATGCCTATGAACAACGATAACCGCGTTTGATAAGCAAGGTACTGGTTGATGCCGAAGAAAAACACGAGACTGCCAAGGAAAAGGCGTGCTTTACTATTTAAGTATACCTGGGTTAACGGATCCTTTGCTTTGACTACCATCACTTTATAGTAAATGTATAGGACAAGTGAAATGAAAATGATTGTAGATAAAATGATCACTATGATCGACTCCTGAAGTAGATTTTATATGTTCATTTTAGCTTCTTTTGACTGGAAATGCTACCTTATCTAAAAAACGATGCATGAAATTACTTTATCAAAGCGAGAAAGGGGTTTGTTATGTCTATTAAACAAATTGGACAAGCCATTAAAAACTACGATTCCATCCTTATTCACCGCCATGTCCGCCCGGATCCGGATGCTTATGGATCTCAGGCAGGATTGGCGGAATTGATTAAAGCCAGTTTTCCAAATAAAACCGTAAAGATAACTGGAGAAGAAGATCCCTCTCTCAGCTTTTTAGCAGAAATGGAGAACGTAGAAGATGAGGAATACTCAAATTCGTTAGTGATTGTCTGTGATACAGCTAACCAGTCGCGGATAGATGATCAGCGCTATCAAAATGGATCCATGTTAGTGAAAATAGACCACCATCCACTCGTAGATGAATACGGGGATATTCAATGGGTCAACACCGAAGCAAGTTCCGCGAGTGAAATGATTTATCAACTTTATAAAGAACTGCTTGATCAAGGGTTTGTGATGAATGAGAAAGCTGCCCGCCTTCTCTATGCCGGGATAGTCGGGGATACAGGACGCTTTCTGTTTCCGAGCACCACTGAGACAACGCTTCACTTTGCTGCTGAATTAGTCGGCTATTCATTTGATCGGCCGCTTCTTTATAATGAATTATATAAAACTTCTGAAAGACTGGCTAAGCTGAAAGGCTATATTTTGCAGAATTTTACCGTGCATGAAGAAGGATACAGTACCTTTCGCTTGTCAGCAGAAACCTTAAAGAAATTTAATGTCACTTCTACCGAAACGAGTCAGCTGGTGGGAATACTAGGAGACATTGAAGGCGTACTCGCCTGGGCTTTTTTTGTGGAAGAAGAAGATACCATCCGAGTCAGGCTTCGCTCTAAAGGACCTGTAGTCAATGACATAGCGGCCAATCATAAAGGTGGAGGACATCCACTAGCCGCTGGTGCACAGGCATCTGGATGGGAGGAAACGGAGCAGATCGTTTCTGAGTTAAAAATGGCATGTCTCTCTTTCGATAAGGCATAAAGAATTACAAAAGCCTGTAGAAGTCTTATGCTTTTACAGGCTTATTTAGAGGAAAAGGGGATGCCGACGTTATTACTTTTCTATTGTAATCATTAATTGCAGACTTACTGTATGGCCGACAATGAGTTTTTGAACGGTTAACTGATAAGTGAAATCTTCCACTACGAACCTTTTGTTTTCGATAGCGGCAACGATGAGATCTGTTTGACTCGCCACCACATGTATTTCTTTCCCAGGAATAGATTCCAGCTGCTGCTTTATTAGTGTCGTCAGCTGATGCTGTGTTAATAAATCGACTTGCAGCCTTTTTGCATTGGAATAATGGACCGAAATTTCCTCTACTGTACTGTCCTTCGATTGTTCATTTTCTTCTTTTTCATTATTGAGCAGTCCTTCGTATTTTGATTCCAGTTCCACCAAGTCTGCATTCAATTTAATATTTTCCTCTGCATATTTTTCATGCAGCTGTCCGTGGATGAAAATAAAAAATAAATAACCTAAAATCGTTCCAAGCATGACCCCTGCAAAAAATCTGCGCGCTTCTTTTTTTCTTATAAATGGAGGAATATACATCAGGTCACTTCCTCCCCAAGCAGCCATTCTACTAGTAGTAGAGCCGCCTGGACACCTCCCATAGCAGACACGATAATCATAACTTGCTTAAATAAATCAAAGGTAGACCCTTCAAAGATTCCTTTTTCAAAGTTGCTGATTGCATCAAACGTGCCGCCGATGGCTGCGACTATGGCCCATATTCGCAATCCTTTAGCGATTCGGAACATAGCGGTCATAGGTGCTTCTCCAGTAAGAAAACTGCCGATACTTCCAATCAAGGTTCCTCCTGCAATCACACCAAAAGCGATAAAGAAGCATTGCGTCATTGAAATGATTAAACGATCTTCCATCTTGTCCCTCTTTTCGCAGGCAGGTTGTGTTTCTCTACTAAAAAAATTATTCTAAGAGCATACCGAATATGCAGGATGCTTTCCACATCCCATTGATTTTCGCTATAATTCTAAAAAGAAAGAAGGTGAACAGTCATGTCCTTTATTCATCTTAATGTCCGCAGCAGCTACAGCTTGATGAAAAGTACGATCAAGGTTAAGGAGCTAGTGGAGCAAGCAAAAGAACTCGGTTATGATTCTCTGGCTTTAACCGATGAAGGAGTTATGAGCGGATCGGTTTCCTTCTATAAACATTGCAAAGAAAACGGAATTAAGCCGATCCTTGGGATGCATGCAGAGGTTCAACACCAGGAAGAGAGCTATTCTGTAATCTTTCTCGCACGAAATAATGAAGGCTATCAAAACCTTTTAGCTCTTAGTTCGATCATTCAGCTCGATAAAAGGCCTCTGCAGTTTAAGGAATTACATATTCATCATAAAGGACTGCTGATTATCCTTATTTCTTCTTTTTCTTCATTAGGAGCATCTCTCGCAGAAGGAAATATTAAAGAAGCTGCAAATATCGTGCAACCGTGGTATGACTTATTCGCTGATGAGGATATTTACTTGAGCGTGGAAGAACAAAATTCTTATCTGGAAAGACAGATTCAAAAGCCTTTAAAAAAGTGGGCTGAAGCAGAAGATATTCAAGTTACAGCGATTAGTGATGTGCGCTACTTAACCAAGGATGATGATCAAGCCTATCAATGTTTAAGGGCAATTGATGAAGGGAGCCGTTTGGAGATCGATCAAATGCCGATGCTCCCAAAAAGTTTCGATCTAAAGCCGGAATCGGACTTAGAATCTTATTTTTTAGATTGGTGGCCGGAGGTTTTGCTCAAAACCGAGGAAATTGGAGATAAGTGTCAAGTAGAGCTTGAGTTTGGTAAACATTTAATACCTTCCTACCCGGTGCCGGATAAGAAAACTGCTGCTCAATACTTAAGAGAATTGTGTGAAGAAGCCCTTCAAAGTAAATATACAGATCGATACCAAACAGCTGAAAAAAGAATGAATCATGAACTGGACATTATCATTTCTATGAATTTCAGTGATTATTTCTTAATCGTCTGGGATTTCGTCCATTATGCGAGAAGCCGCGGGATTCATGCTGGGCCAGGCCGGGGTTCAGCTGCAGGATCGATTGTAGCTTATCTGTTAAACATCACCCAGGTTGATCCTCTTCACTATCATTTGTTATTTGAACGATTCCTAAATCCTGAGCGGATCTCCATGCCGGATATTGATATAGATTTTCCTGACCACCGTAGAGATGAAGTTATTGCTTATGTAGCTGATAAATATGGGACTGCCCATGTAGCACAGATTTGTACTTTCGGTACATTCGCTTCCCGAAGTGTACTACGGGAGCTTTTCAAAGTAATGAGCATTGACCAAAACGATGCGTCGTTTATTTTGAAGCAGCTGCCTTTTGCAACGACTCATTCTCTCGTTAAGCTTGTACAAGCTTCTGAGGATTTAAAAAATTATATTAGACAATCCAATAAGCTCCAGCTGCTTTTTCGAATTGCTACGAAACTGGAAGGACTTCCAAGGCACATTTCCACGCACGCTGCGGGTGTTGTGATCAGTGAGCAGCCACTAGTGAAGCATACTGCAGTCATGCCAGGACAAGGGGATGTCCATTTAACCCAATTGGCTATGGGCGATCTGGAAAGCATCGGTTTATTAAAGATGGATTTTCTTGGTTTAAGGAATTTAACGTTTATTGAAAGAATGGAACAGCGCATTCGAAAAAATCAAAACCAGGCATTTCGGACCGATGAAATTCCACTTGATGATCCATCCACTTTTCAATTACTCCAGCAAGGCAAAACGATAGGGGTATTTCAACTGGAATCCCAGGGAATGAGAGGAGTTCTAGAACGATTAAAACCGACAAGATTTGAGGACGTAGTTGCAGTCAATGCCCTCTATCGGCCAGGCCCTATGGATTATATCCCTGTTTTTATCAAACGAAAACATGGCGGAGAGCAAGTGACTTATCCGCATCCTGATGTAGAGGCTATCTTAAAGGACACTTTCGGGGTTCTTGTCTATCAAGAGCAGATCATGCAAGTGGCGCAGAAGGTGGCAGGATACAGTTTAGGACAGGCGGATTTACTGAGGCGCGCAGTCAGCAAAAAACAGCAGAAAGTATTGAAAGAACAAGAAGATGAATTTATGAAAGGCTGTAAGCGGCAGGGATACAGCCAGGACATGGGGAAAGAATTGTTCAACTGGATCGTTAAATTCTCAAACTACGGTTTCAACAGAAGCCACGCAGTCGCTTATAGTCTGATTTCGTACAGGCTCGCTTACCTAAAAGCTCACTATCCTTCATATTTCTTAGCAGAATTAATGAATTCTCATTTAGGCGACCGCCAAAAGCTGTCAGCCTACCTAAGGGAAGCGAGAGAACTGAACGTAAAAGTGAAAGGTCCTTCCATTAATCAGAGCTATACGTTATGCGTTGATGAGCGAGGCTCGATCCGGATCGGGTTGATTGCTATTAAAGGCGTCGGATTGCAAGCTGTTGAAGCTATTTTGGAAGAGAGACAACAAGGAAGGTTTAAAGGTTTGAATGATTTCTGTCTTCGTGTCGTCCATCGGGCGGTCAGTCGTTCTGTGATCGAAGCGCTTATATTATCTGGCGCGTTTGATGAACTTCAGCAAAACAGAGCCCAGCTGCTTGCAAGCATTGACCAGGCTTTAGAACAAGGAGAGCTGTTTAAAGAATTTCAAGGCCAGACGGGACTATTCGGAGAAGAACTTCAGACTGGAGAGGACTTTCTGCATGTTGAGCCCTTTCCAATCTTTAAGCAGCTGGCTATGGAAAAAGAAGTACTTGGAACTTACATTTCTGAGCACCCGTTAGAAGCTCACCGTAATTCTTTACGAAAACATGGAGTTCTTTCCATTGATCAAATCTTTTTCATGAAAAAGAATGGGAAGATCGAAACGGCATCCGTTGTCGAATCTGTTAAAGAAATACGTACGAAACGCGGGGAACCGATGGCTTTTGTAACATTAAGTGATGAGACGAGCGAGATGGACGCGGTATTATTTCCAAACGTGTACCGTGAATACAGAAGCTGGCTGAACGAGCAAATGCTCGTGTCTGTTAAAGGGAAAACAGAGAAAAGAAATGATAAAGTTCAACTGATCGTCGAAAAAATTTCTCCTTTTGAAGCAGTGGAAAATCACGAAGAAGAACGAAGAATTTTTATTCGAATACAAGAAAAAGAGGAGCAGGAATCTCTGGACTTTTTAAAAGCCACAGCTGAGTATTTCCCGGGGAATGCAACAGTGCTCATTTTCCGTGCTGATAAACGGGAAACCTACCAGTTAGGGCCGACCTATTCTCTTGCTGTTCATAATGCTTGTCTGGACAGGCTGAAAAGCTTTTTTGGAGACTCTTCTGTTGCGGTTCGTACCCAAAGACATTCGAACGATTCGAAGAACTAAGACCGGGTTTTTCTAAATTCTTTACACAACAATTGCATCTGTTATAATGAAGAAGTTAAAGGTGGTCAGACCACCAGGAACGGCTTTATTCTTACTAAAGGAGCGTGTACCTGTGTCAAATTTACGTGACGAAGCATTACACATACATCGTGTAAATAAAGGGAAATTGGAAACTACATCAAAAGTTCCTGTCAGAAATGCAAAAGACTTAAGTCTCGCGTATTCTCCAGGGGTAGCAGAGCCATGTAAAGAAATTTATGATCATAAAGAATCTGTGTATGATTATACAATGAAGGGGAATATGGTCGCAGTGGTGAGCGATGGATCTGCTGTTCTCGGACTCGGGAATATTGGACCGGAAGCTGCTCTTCCTGTGATGGAAGGGAAAGCAGCTTTGTTTAAAAGCTTTGCCGGTGTAGATGCATTCCCGATCTGTTTAAATACTAGAGAAATTGACGAAATTGTACAAACAGTTAAGTTAATGGAGCCAACCTTTGGAGGTGTAAACCTGGAGGACATTGCCGCTCCGAACTGCTTTATTATAGAGGAACGTTTAAAAAAGGAAACAAACATTCCAATTTTTCACGATGACCAACACGGAACTGCGATTGTAACCGTAGCCGGGCTCATGAATGCGCTTAAATTAACAGGGAAATCCTTTTCTGAAATTAAAGTGGTAGCTAACGGTGCGGGAGCTGCTGGGATCGCTATTATTAAGCTTCTCTATCATTTTGGGGTCAGGTCAATCATTATGTGTGATTCTAAAGGTGCGATTTATGAAGGCCGCGAATACGGCATGAATGATGTTAAGGATGAAGTAGCAAAAATAACTAATAAAGATAAAGTAGAAGGTAATTTAGAAGAAGTCATGGAAGGGGCAGATGTGTTTATTGGAGTATCTGTCGGGGGCTTACTTTCCAAAGAAATGGTCTCCAATATGAATGATGATGCGATCATATTTGCTATGGCGAATCCGGATCCTGAAATAATGCCCGAGGACGCTAAAGCAGCCGGTGCCCGTGTAATAGGAACCGGCCGCTCAGATTTCCCTAACCAGGTAAATAACGTCCTTGCTTTTCCAGGTATCTTTCGTGGAGCTTTGGACGTTAGGGCCACCCGGATCAATGAGAAAATGAAGATAGCCGCAGCTGAAGCCATTGCGTCACTCGTAACCGATGAAGAATTAAATGAAGATTACGTAATCCCCGCCCCATTTGATCCAAGAGTCGCTCCGAAAGTAGCAGCCAGTGTCGCGCAGGCTGCAATGGAATCAGGTGTGGCAAGGCACCACGTGGATCCGGAAGAAGTTGCAGAAAAAACGAGACAGCTCACGTTGATTGATGAAGATTGAAGAAGCTTGGAGAAAAGCCGCGTGCTTTTCTCCATACTTACATAATGAATGGAATTTATGTAAATAAGAAGGAGTGTTCCATGTCAGTGTCAAGCTCGGAGCAGAAGAAAGCTTATGAAGGAGTCCTTCATCAATTAAAATCATATATCGAGGATCACCAATTAAAACCTGGTGATAAGCTGCCGTCAGAACGGGAACTAAGTGACCTGCTCCATGTTGGACGATCCTCGATTCGTGAAGCATTTAGAGCTATGGAACTGTTAGGCTTGATCGAAACCCGCCGCGGAGAAGGCACTTTTATGAGGGCGTACCGTCCCTACCACATGGTTGAACTTCTTTCTCATTTTTTGTTAAATAATACAAGGACGAGAGATGAACTTGTAACTGCTAAGAAGATGCTTGAAAAAGAAATTTTAATGATTCATTCAGGAAAGCTGACACCGCAGGAGCAAAAAGAAGTGGAGAGCTACTTACAAGAACCAATGACGAGTGAAAGTCATGAACAAATGTTTTATTATTTATATAAGCTATCCAACCAGGAACTGCTCTTATCCATGTGGCAGTTTATCACTTGGTTTACCGGTGCGGTTCACGAAGTGAGTTATTCATCCTCTTGGTATGAAAACATGCTCCAAGTACTGAAAAGCGGTAAACCATCCGATGTCTTAAGCCTATATGAACACATGTAAGACTTGTCGAATGATTTTCGACAAAAATAGAGAAATTCTTTACTTTCCTTTCTGTATAGTAGGTTAAAGGAAGCTTTTGTCCCAAAGGAGGAATCACCTTGCTAAGAGATTTTTTCAGCAAGAAAAAACGTTATGCATCCATTCCAAGCCAGGAAGCTAAGCAGGATGTACCTGAAGGGCTGATGCAGAAATGCCCTGAGTGTCACAAAATATTTTATCGAAAAGAACTAAACAGGAATATGAACGTCTGCCCTCATTGCGGACATCATCACAGGCTCACTGCCTATGAGCGGATTGAACACCTGTTTGATTCCCAAACCTTTCAAGAATGGGACAAGCATATGGTTTCAACCAACCCGCTGGATTTTCCGGAATATGAAGAAAAACTGGAAAAAGACAGGCAGAAATCCAAACTTAATGAAGCCGTGGTGACAGGAAAAGTAGAGCTGAATGGAAACTCTGCTGCGATCGCCATCATGGATGCAAGGTTTCGGATGGGAAGCATGGGCTCTGTCGTTGGTGAGAAGATTACTAACGCCATTGAGAAAGCCAGAGAAGAAAATCTTCCCTTTATCATATTTACTGCTTCCGGTGGTGCACGTATGCAGGAAGGTGTTCTCAGCTTAATGCAGATGGGTAAAACGTCCGTCGCTTTACAAAGGTTCAGCTCCGAGGGCGGTTTATTCATTTCTGTGATGACCCACCCTACTACGGGAGGGGTTTCCGCAAGCTTTGCTTCACTAGGAGATTATAATTTTGCAGAACCTGGCGCTTTAATTGGATTTGCTGGAAGAAGAATCATTGAACAGACCATTAGGGAAAAACTCCCGGATGATTTCCAAACGGCTGAATTTTTATTAGAGCACGGCCAACTGGACCGCGTTGTCCATCGTCATGATTTGAAAGCAGTTTTGACTACTGTGCTCGATATTCACCAGCCGGGGGTGAAAAGGAATGAAGCATGTATTGGAATTTGAAAAACCTGTCATGGAACTAAGAGAAAAAATCGCTGAACTTAAGCGGCTGACTGAAGACAGCGAAATGGATTTAAACGAAGAAATTACTACCCTCGAAAAACGGTTGGAAAAACTTGAAAAAGATGTTTATGATCGGATGCAGCCTTGGGATAGAGTGCAAATGGCCCGGCATCCTGAACGGCCAACCACCTTGGATTACATTGATTATCTTTTTACTGATTTTCTGGAAATGCATGGGGATCGCCTTTATGGAGATGATGAAGCCATCGTTGGAGGCATAGCTAAGTTTAAAGGGAAGCCCGTGACAGTGATCGGTCACCAGCGTGGGAAAGATACAAAGGAAAACATAAGAAGAAACTTTGGTATGCCTCACCCCGAAGGATATAGAAAAGCTTTGCGCCTGATGAAACAAGCAGACAAGTTTCAAAGACCCGTCATCACTTTTATAGACACCAAAGGAGCATATCCAGGAAAAGCAGCAGAAGAACGGGGCCAGAGCGAAGCTATTGCAAGAAATCTATTTGAAATGGCTGGTCTTTCCGTTCCGGTCGTTTGTGTTGTGATTGGTGAAGGGGGAAGCGGTGGTGCGCTTGGTCTAGGAATTGCAGATAAGATATTTATGCTGGAAAACTCTACTTATTCTGTGATCTCTCCAGAAGGTGCTTCATCTATTCTGTGGAAAGATTCAAGTCTTGCCAAGAAAGCTGCAGAAAGTATGCGCATTACCGCTTATGATTTAAAAGAGCTTGACGTCATCGATGACGTAATTCCTGAAATCCGGGGTGGTGCTCATAGGGATATTGAAGCTCAATCGGAAAGAATTGGAGAGATTATTGAGCAAACAATAGAAGAACTTAGTAAGCAGGAAAGAGACCAATTATTAGAAGAACGCTTTCATAAATATAAAAAAATTGGCGATTATACTTTTATTGATATATAATGGTATGCGGTTAAAGCGGATAGTAAAGACAGGATGTAAGTCGCACAATTTCGTGCGGCTTTTCGCATCTTTACAGAGTGGTAACGCTATCATTGCACATATATTGCCTTCTCCATTTTTTCTACATAGGTAGTAGTTGATAAGGCACAGGTTTCGTTTTATCTTTGAATGGGGAGACAGATTAACAAGTAAATCTTTCGAGGTGATGAGGATGAAGAAAATAGGTGTACTTACTAGTGGCGGCGATGCGCCTGGTATGAATGCGGCGATTCGTGCTGTCGTACGTAAAGCTATTTATCATGGGATAGACGTTTACGGAATTAAATATGGCTATCAGGGTCTCATTGACGGAAATATTGAGAAAATGGAATTAGGCTCTGTAGGAGATATTATTCAACGTGGAGGAACGAAGCTTTATTCGGCCCGCTGCGAGGAATTTAAAACCGAAGATGGACAGCAGAAGGCCATTGAACAATTGAAAAACCACGGCATTGAAGGCTTGATCGCTATAGGTGGCGACGGTACCTTCATGGGTGCAAAAAAATTAACAGAGAAGGGTTATCCGTGTATTGGAGTGCCTGGTACTATTGATAATGACATTCCTGGAACAGATTTCACAATAGGGTTTGACACTGCTCTGAATACAATTATAGATGCGATAGACAAGATTAGGGACACGGCAACTTCCCACGAACGGACCTATGTCATTGAAGTTATGGGAAGGGATGCTGGAGACCTTGCACTATGGTCAGGTCTTGCCGATGGAGCGGAAAGTATTTTAATTCCTGAGGTTAAAGATGATTTTAATGAGATTATTGAGCGGCTCAAACGCGGTCATGACCGTGGGAAAAAGCATAGTATTATTATTGTCGCTGAAGGTGTTGGCAGCGGGGTGGATTTCAGTAAAAAAATCAAGGAAGCCACTAATATGGAAACGCGAGTCACCGTATTAGGTCATACGCAGCGGGGAGGATCTCCGTCAGCTGCAGACAGGGTTCTTGCCAGCCGTCTAGGTGCGTATGCTGTAGATTTAATCATTGAAGGCAAAGCCGGCCGTATGGTAGGTATACAAAATAATGAATTAGTAGATCATGATATTATTGAAATCCTAACCACGAATCACCAGGTAGATATGAATATGTACCGACTTTCAAAAGAATTGTCGATTTAATAGAAAGAATGATTTCTTTACAATGCACTTAAAGAGGAGGAAATGAAAATGATAAGGAAGACAAAAATTGTCTGCACCATCGGTCCTGCTTCCGAAACGGTGGAAACTTTAACTAAGCTGATTGAGGCAGGAATGAACGTAGCTCGCTTGAATTTTTCCCACGGAGATTTTGAAGAGCATGGAGCAAGAATCAAGAACATTCGAGAAGCAGCTGCAGCGACGGGGAAAACTGTAGCCATTCTTCTTGATACAAAAGGTCCGGAGATTCGCACAGGTTCTCTTAAAGATGGGGAAGTTTACTTAGAAAAAGGGTCCACGGTTTATGTGACTATGGACGATATTGAAGGGGATGCCGAGCGTTTTTCGGTTACCTACCCAGGACTAATTAATGATGTACATCCTGGTTCGAAAATCTTGCTGGACGATGGTCTTGTAGAACTTTATGTAGAAGAAATACATAAAGATGAGAATGAAATTAAAGCCACAGTACTAAATAACGGCCCGCTTAAAAACAAAAAAGGTGTAAACGTACCCAACGTAAGTGTAAATCTTCCGGGGATTACAGAGAAAGATGCAAAGGATATTGAATTTGGAATTGAACAAGGGGTAGATTTTATCGCTGCATCCTTCGTTCGCCGCGCTTCGGATGTGCTCGAAATAAAAGAACTGTTAGAAAAACACAACGCCATAGATATTCAAATCATTCCTAAGATTGAAAACCAGGAAGGTGTCGATAATATCGACGAGATTCTTGAAGTCAGCGAAGGATTGATGGTTGCTCGTGGAGACTTAGGAGTGGAAATTCCTGCTGAAGATGTGCCGCTCGTACAAAAACAGTTGATCCGCAAGTGTAACCGTGCTGGTAAACCAGTTATTACTGCAACACAAATGCTGGATTCCATGCAGCGGAACCCTAGACCGACGCGTGCAGAAGCCTCTGACGTAGCCAATGCCATATTTGATGGTACTGATGCCATCATGCTTTCCGGGGAAACGGCTGCCGGTGATTATCCGGTAGAAGCGGTGCAAACGATGCAAAATATTGCGAGCAAAACTGAAACTGGTCTTAACTATAAACAAATCTTAAGTGAACGGTCTAAGCACAGTGATATGACAATCACGGATGCGATCAGCCAGTCGGTTACTCACACAGCCATTAATTTAAACGTAAATGCGATCGTAACGCCTACAGAAAGTGGACACACGGGAAGAATGATTTCTAAATATCGTCCGCAGGCACCTATTGTTGCGGTAACAGCAAGTGAAGCAGTAAATCGCAAACTCTCTTTAGTATGGGGCGTGTATGCAGTTATGGGACCGCACGCTTATTCTACAGATGAAATGCTTGATGTTGCTGTTGATCAGAGCATTGCCTCAGGAGTGGTTTCCAGAGGAGACAGAATTATTATAACTGCAGGTGTACCAGTGGGCGAGAGTGGTACGACCAATCTAATGAAAGTTCATATTATTGGTGATGTCCTAGTCAAAGGACAAGGAGTCGGGCAAAAGAGTGCTTATGGCCGTGCAGTTCTTGCGAAGAATGCGAAAGAAGCCATTGAAAAAGTTCAGGAAGGCGATATTCTTGTTACGCAAGGTACTGACAAAGATATGATGCCTGCAATTGAAAAAGCATCCGGGCTCATTACCCTTGAAGGTGGATTGACTTCCCATGCTGCGGTAGTAGGACTGAGCCTTGGCATTCCAGTTATCGTCGGCGTGGATAAAGCACTCGATATTATTACGGACGGCATTGATATTACGATCGACAGCTCGCGCGGAGATATTTATGAAGGTCATGCGAGCGTTCTATAATATACGATGCTCAAGTATTGGACAGAAAAGCATTGCTTTTCTGTCTTTTTCTTTTATACTTTTTTTCGTTCAGGTTATAATAGACTAAATGGCGATAGAAAGGAAAGATAATATGTTTCGCTGGTTATTATTGCTGATCATCATCGTACCAGCATTAGAGATTGGGGTGCTCGTTTGGGCCGGCAATTGGATAGGTCCCTGGTGGGTCATTCTGTTAATCATAAGTACTGGAGTAATCGGCGCGTGGCTTGCTAAACAGCAAGGGCTTGAGACGATTCGTAATATCCAATTATCTATGCAGCGCGGGCAAATGCCCCAGGATGTTTTATTGGACGGAGCTTGTATCCTTGTTGGAGGCGCTTTTTTGCTAACGCCCGGTTTTATTACGGACACCTTAGGTTTTATATTATTAATCCCAGGATCGCGTGCTCCTATTAAGCTCTTTTTAAGACGGTTGATTACTAAAATGATGGAAAAAGGGAGCATAACTATATACAGGAGGTAGAGGCTTGGCTGGCACCAGCTTCAAGCCTCTTTAACCTTTAATAAAACGCCAAATCTCACCAAGAACTTCGGTTTTATGGAGAGTCTTTATGAAGGCGATGGCCACCGGGCTTAACAACATTCCATAGATTCCCCACAATTGAAACCCTAAAAACAATCCGATCAAAAGAAGGACGGGGGAACACCAAAATGATCCGCTAATAACTTAGGTTCGAGTAATTGACGAACGATGACGAGCACCATGTAGAGCATGGCGAGTCCAATTGTGATATCGAAATTTCCGGAAAAAAACTCAAATAGAATCCAGGGGACGAAAATAATGCCTGTCCCAATGTAAGGAAGCAGGTCTACTGCTCCAGTGACCATCGCTAAGGACAGCGGATGAGGATGTTTCATAACAAGCAGTCCGAAAAATACTATGACGAAAGATACGGCTATTAGGATCATTTGCGCTTTGATCATGCCTCTGACAGTTCTTTTCAAATCTTCGTAAATCTTTTCACCTGTCTTTTGTATCGTTGCTGGAAGCAGCTGTCGAACAGCAGTTATGATTTTCTCCCAGTCTTTGCAAAAGAAGAATGTTGCCAAAACAGCGATAAACATCGTAGATAGAGAGTTTGGAATGGTGATAATCCCTTTAGTCAATCCTTCAAGTATCGTTTGCGCAAATGAGGACAGAGTGGAGCTGACTTTAGAGCTGAGCATTTCAAGAGAAGTCTCCACCGAATGCTTCTGAGCAGCATTTAGCGAATGTAAAAAGTTCTCGAGCTGCCTGACAGCCGGCGTAACTAGTTTTGTAATTCCATCAATCAGTTGATTAATTAAAGCTGGAAAGTCCAAAGCTGCTTCTCCAGCTGCGTACTGTATTCCTTTCACAAGTTCTGCTACGATTAATAACGCGATCCCGCCAATAAATGAAATGCCAAGCAGCATTAACAAAACTACTGCCAGCCATCTTGGGAGCCGCATTCTCACCTCTAAAATTTTTACAAATGGATGCAGAATCCAGGCAAATAATAGAGCAAATAAGAAAGGATAGAGATAGTTCCAGGAAAAATATACGAACGTACCTGAGAGAATTACACAGACCAGCACAACTAAAAAACGAAGTGCTTGATAAAAGACATGCTTGTCCACAAATCACCTCTCCTTCCTTCTCTACATGTATATGCGGCTGTACGGAGATTCTGCTTCACAGATTTCGTGCTTTGTCCTCGATTTCGCTGCAATGTACGACTTTTTCGCTGAGAATTTGATAAATATCCCTAATATTAACCGGTTTCAATTCACATTCAAGTCAGAATACTTTATAATTGTTCGTGGGGATAATTTCATGATTAAATGATAGGATCTTTTAAAGCGTTTTCTCTTTAATTTATTAAATGAGAAACTTAAAGTACCATTTTCACAAAGGAGAGATTGTATGTCATCAACTAAAGGACTTGAAGGAATAACAGCAACTGAATCATCGATCAGTTCAATAATTAACGATAAACTCACGTATGTCGGGTATGATATCGATGATCTTGCTCAAAATTCCAGCTTTGAAGAAGTAGTTTTCCTTCTTTGGAATTTAAAGCTTCCAAATAAAGAAGAATTAAATGAATTTAAAACAGAACTGATAAATAATATGGAGATTCCCAAAGAGGTGATCGACCATTTAAAATCCTATGATTTATCTACGGTCCACCCGATGGCTGCCTTGAGAACAACTGTTTCCATGCTGGGCTTGTTCGATTCAGAAGCCGATGTTATGGAATTGGAAGCGAATAAACGCAAAGCTTTGCGTCTGCAGGCAAAGATCCCTACAGTGGTGACTGCATTTGCTCGGATCCGTAACGGAAAAGAACCTGTATCACCTAAAAAAGACCTTAGTTTTGCAGCAAACTTTCTTTATATGCTGAATGGCAAAGAGCCTGAAGACATTGAAGTGGAAGCTTTTAATAAAGCACTAGTTCTTCATGCAGACCACGAGTTGAATGCCTCTACATTTACTGCACGCGTATGTGTGGCTACACTTTCCGACGTTTACTCTGGAGTCACAGCGGCAATCAGTGCATTAAAAGGCCCTCTTCATGGGGAGCTAATGAACGTGTCATGCAGATGCTGACTGAAATCGGCTCTGTGGAAAACGCGGTTCCTGCTATTGAAAAGAAACTTGAAAATAAAGAAAAAATCATGGGGATGGGCCACCGTGTTTATCGTCAAGGGGATCCTCGTGCTAAACATTTGAAGGAAATGTCCCGTGAGTTAACAGAGCTTACCGGCCATTCAAAGTACTACGATATGTCTGTGAAAATTGAAGACTATATCAAAGAAAACAAAGGATTGCCTGCGAATGTGGATTTCTATTCCGCTTCTGTGTATCACAGCCTAGGCATTGATCACGATATTTTCACTCCGATTTTTGCTGTCAGCCGTGTATCTGGTTGGTTAGCTCATATTCTAGAACAGTACGATAACAACCGCTTGATTCGTCCTCGTGCAGAATATGTAGGACCAAAAGGACAGACGTACACTCCGATTGATGAACGTTAAAATCAATCGGGTTTTTCGTTGTACTTTTTATTGCTGTTAAATTAAAGTATGATAGTAGAGGATGATCCATCCCACAGGACTTAGAAACGAATTTTTTAGGAGGGTTTATTTTGACACAAGCTCAAAAGATCACAGTAGAACAAAACGGAAATTTAATTACACCTGATCGTCCAATTATCCCTTACATTGAAGGAGATGGAATTGGACCGGATATCTGGGCTGCTGCCAGCCGCGTTATTGAAGCAGCCGTTGATAAAGCCTATAATGGCCAAAAATCCATAGAATGGAAAGAAGTACTTGCAGGTCAAAAAGCTTATGATAAAACTGGTGAGTGGCTTCCTGGTGAAACACTTGATACGATTCGGGAGTACAAAATTGCTATTAAAGGCCCGCTTACTACACCAATCGGCGGAGGAATCCGCTCCTTAAACGTAGCACTGCGTCAGGAACTTGATTTGTTCACATGCCTGCGTCCAGTTCGTTATTTTGATGGTGTACCCTCTCCTGTTAAGCATCCGGAAGACACTGATATGGTCATTTTCCGTGAAAATACGGAGGATATTTATGCAGGAATTGAATGGCAGAAAGGCACACCTGAAGTGAAGAAAGTGATTGAATTTCTTCAAAATGAAATGGGTGTACATAACATCCGTTTCCCTGAAACCTCTGGGATCGGTGTGAAACCAGTATCCGAAGAAGGAACAAAACGCCTTGTGCGAGCAGCCATCGATTATGCATTAAACGAAGGGCGCCGCAACGTTACACTTGTTCATAAAGGAAATATTATGAAGTTTACTGAAGGTGCGTTTAAAGCTTGGGGTTATGAAGTGGCTGAAGAGGAGTACGGAGACAAAGTATTTACTTGGCGCGAATATGACCGTATCGTTGAAGAAGAAGGAAAAGATGCGGCAAATAAAGCTCAAGATAAAGCGGAAGCGGAAGGTAAAATCATTGTGAAAGATGCGATTGCCGATATCTTCCTGCAGCAGATTCTTACTCGTCCGAAAGAATTTGATGTGGTGGCAACTATGAACTTGAATGGTGATTATGTTTCAGATGCACTTGCAGCTCAGGTTGGCGGAATCGGCATTGCGCCTGGAGCGAACATTAACTCAGAAAGCGGCCACGCCATTTTTGAAGCTACTCATGGTACAGCCCCTAAATATGCAGGAATGGATAAAGTTAATCCTTCTTCTGTTATTCTTTCCGGTGTGCTTATGCTTGAACACCTTGGCTGGAGAGAAGCAGCCGGATTAATTTCAAAAGCCATGGATAAAACTATCGGAAGCAAAACCGTCACGTACGACTTTGCACGTATGATGGATGGCGCAACGGAAGTGAAATGTTCTGAATTTGGTGATGCTTTGATCAAAAACATGGACTGATCCGTTTGAGAAAGGAGTTTACAAAATGGCAATTCAGAGAAGTAAAATCTCAGTAATCGGTGCGGGCTTTACAGGGGCAACGACGGCCCTAATGGCTGCTCAAAAGGAATTGGGCGATGTAGTGTTAGTCGATATTCCTGACCAGGAAGATCCTACAAAAGGTAAAGCTTTGGACATGCTGGAAGCAAGTCCTGTCCAAGGCTTTGATGCTAAAGTTAAAGGTACCTCTAATTATGAAGATACCAAGGACTCCGATCTTGTTATCATTACTGCAGGAATAGCAAGAAAACCTGGGATGAGCCGGGACGACCTTGTCAGCACCAACTCCAAAATTATGAAGAGTGTTACGAAAGAAATTGTCAAGTATTCTCCAGACTGCTACATCATCGTTCTTACAAATCCGGTTGATGCCATGACGTATTCTGTATTCCAAGAAGCAGGACTACCGAAAAACCGTGTGATAGGTCAATCGGGTGTGCTGGATACAGCACGTTTCCGTACATTCGTTGCAGAAGAATTGAACGTATCGATTAAAGATGTCACCGGCTTTGTTTTAGGCGGACACGGGGACGATATGGTTCCATTAGTACGCTATTCTTTTGCCGGAGGTATCCCGCTGGAAAAATTAATCTCCAAAGATCGTTTAGATGCAATTGTTGAGCGGACTCGTAAAGGCGGAGGAGAAATCGTAGGACTGCTGGGGAACGGAAGTGCATACTATGCACCAGCCGCTTCACTTGTCCAAATGGCTGAGGCTATTTTGAAAGATCAGCGCCGGATTCTCCCGGCTATCGCTTACCTTGAAGGTGAATACGGCTATGAGGGAATTTATTTAGGCGTTCCTACTATCCTGGGCGGAAATGGAATTGAAGAAGTTATTGAACTGGAACTAACAGAGGAAGAGAGAAACCAGCTGGATAAATCTGCAGACTCTGTTAAAAACGTTCTAAATGTATTAAAATAGAAATGAGAGAGGTTCGAGGGCTGGTCCTCGAATCTTTTTTCATAACCAGAGTAAACGCTTACAAGGGGTGAGAGTATGCTGGGCAAGAAAAGGAAATTAGGAAAAAAGATTCAAGATTTACAAATAGGAGAAACCTTCACTACATCTTTTACGGTAGAAGATAGGGACTTGCTTATGTACCTTGGTCTCACAGATGACGCAAATCCTCTATACGTGCAGCATGATTATGCTTCGCAGACACCGTTTAAACGACCTATAGTTCCAACTGTAATGGTATTTGGAATGGTTTCTTCTATCGTTTCTATGCATCTGCCCGGACCGGGAAGTCATATACAGAATAGTGATCTGACCTATCCTAAACCAGTCTACCATTATGCGGAAGTCCGCTTTAATGTAGAAGTTAAGGAGATCAGCCAAGAAGATCATAGCGTTTCTCTTAGTGTGAATGGGTATGATGAGGAAGGCGACCAAATTATTAAAGGGACTTTAATTGTACAGCCGCCTTATGAACCAAAGTCCATGAATGCGAGTTCCCTTGAAAATTTTTACTAATAGGACCACGGAAAGGGGTTCTCAGATTTTTGAGAAACCCCTTTTGTTTTTAGTTATGGAAGGATCAACAGGAAAGTCTCCGATTAATCCGAACAATAGTTGAAGATATCACTTCACTACTCTGCTTCTCTCCTTTCTCTTTTCCTCAAATGCTCTCCCTGTCAGCCTGACAAACAGGTTTTTCTTCCATATTACTGACGAACAATAGAAGGCTATTTTCATTAATTTTCTATAAAAATTTCTTTGCTTACCCATACTAAGTAAAGAAGATGATTATTAAAATTAAGTAAAACTTGTAAAGATACGTATTCAAATTGTTAAGTTCATTGTATTATGAAGATATTATGTTGTCTGAGGTGATTGGAATGATGCAAAAAGTACTTATAGTTGACGATGAAGAATCGATCGTTACATTACTAAAATATAATATTGACCAGGCTGGGTATGAAACAGATGTAGCTTATAACGGAACAGACGCTTTAGAAAAAGCTTCTTCAAATAACTATAATCTCGTAGTATTGGATGTCATGCTGCCTGGGATGGATGGCATGGAAGTCTGTAAGCAGCTTCGTCAAAAACAAGTGGATACTCCAATATTGATGCTTACTGCAAAAGATGATGAGTTTGATAAAGTACTTGGATTAGAACTTGGAGCAGACGACTATTTGACCAAGCCGTTTAGTCCAAGGGAAGTGGTTGCCCGTATTAAAGCGATCCTTAGAAGAATGCATCGGGAACCAGTAGAGGAAGAAGAAACGCATATACAAATAGCGGACTTATCTATTTATCCTGAACAGTACGAAGCAACAATTAAAGGAGAGCCTCTTACTTTTACTCCTAAAGAATTTGAGCTTCTTCTCTATTTAGCCCAAAATATCGGACGGGTTCTATCAAGAGACCAGCTTCTGAGCGCTGTGTGGAATTATGATTTTGCCGGAGATACACGTATCGTAGATGTCCATGTCAGTCATTTACGGGAAAAGATTGAACCGGATACAAAGAAACCAACGTATATCAAAACAATCCGCGGGCTCGGATATAAGATGGAGGATCCGAAGTAAATGAAATCCAACACACGGCCTTTGCTCACGTACACGATCCTTGTAGCAGTCGTGATAATGGGCCTTGGGGTTTTGCTCGCTCAGCTTACTCGTAATTATTTCGTTAATATATTTGAAGAGCGAATTGAAGCAGAGAGCCAGTATTTTGCCACTTATATGGAACGGTATGAACAAGAAGGCGAGCTTAACAAAAAAGAATTGTATGATCTCAGTAAGCAGCTGAACACTGGAATGGTGTTTATTTCAAATGATGGCGAGATTCTTGCTGATACGGTAAGTGCTGTACCTGTTGTAACAGAGAACGAGAAAGATAAAATACTTACCCGTGTGAAAACGAATAATACTTCGGCTCGAGAAGGCGAGCTGATCGATAGTGTTTTCTATTATCCTCTTCCCATTGATCTAAATAATATTGATGGTACCCTGATTCTGCTTTCACGGGTTCATTCCCTGACCAATATTACCAAAAATATTTGGCTGCTCATCGGATTTACACTTGTGCTTGGATTATTGGTCATCCTCATTATAGGCTACAATATATTTTCTAAATTTATTCGGCCGATTCGTTCGGCAGCAGATGTGGCTACTGAACTTGCAAAAGGGAATTACAAAGCACGTACCTACGAAGGCCACTTTGGAGAAGCCGGGCAGTTAAGCCGAGCGATAAACATACTCGCTCGTAATCTCCAGGAGATGACCAGCAAGAAAGGGATGCAGGAAAGCCAATTAGAAGCCGTCATCAATAATATGGGAAACGGACTTGTACTCATTGATGAAAAAGGATATATCCTTCTAGTAAACCGGGCGTTTCTCGAAAGCTTCGGTGGCGAAGCTCAGCAGTACATCGGACATTTGTATCACGAATCCATACCCTTTACTACGATTCATGAGACCATCCAAAAAATTTATATGTTTGAAGAGACCCTAAGTGAAACATTTGTTCTTCCGCTTGGAATTGACCGTAAGCATTTAGAAGTTACCGGAGCCCCATTTTTAACAGTCGAAGAAAATGGAAGGGAGTCGTACTTGTTTTTCACGACATTACGGATCTCAAAAGGCTGGAACAAATGAGAAAAGATTTTGTGGCCAACGTTTCCCATGAATTAAAAACACCGATCACATCGATACGAGGCTTTTCTGAAACTCTTCTGGATGGGGCAATGAATGATGAAGCTATGCTTGAGCAGTTTCTTCATATTATTCTAAAAGAGAGTGGCAGGCTTCAATCTTTAATTCAGGACTTACTGGAGCTGTCAAAGCTTGAGCGTGAGGATTTTCATTTAACCATTGAAAAAGTGGAGATCCAGAAACTGCTTCAAGACCTCCTCCCGATTGTCGAACAGCATGCAGAACAAAAAGGAGTTATTTTAACTGCTGAAGTAGAGGGACAAACAATGATTGAAGGGGATTCAAGCCGTCTCAAGCAGGTTTTCATGAATTTGCTAACCAATGCAGTGAATTATACTTTTAAGGAAGGTAAAGTTCATCTGAAATTTGTAGAAAAAGAGGGACGGATCGTCATTTCTGTTTCAGATAATGGAGTAGGAATTCCTGAAGAGGAAATTTCAAGGATTTTTGAAAGATTTTATCGTGTGGATAAGGCTAGAAGCCGTAATTCCGGGGGACTGGATTAGGTCTTGCTATTGTGAAGCACATCGTTGAAGCCCACCATGGAGAAATTCATGTGGAAAGTATGGTAGATGAAGGTACTACTTTTCACGTGGAATTACCAAAGACCTTTACAGAATCTTAATCTCATGTTTAATAGGAATTTATACTCCTTTGTTAGGATTTTTATGAAACCCTTTCATCCAAGGTGTTTTCTCTATTTTGCAGAAGCTGACTCAGCTTCTGCTTTTTTTTGTCTTACGAAGGCATTTGAAATCATTGGGCATAAACGATAAAAGTTAGTTCTTCGTCTGATGCTTCCAGGAGTGTCTTTTTTCCTCTTTTATTGAATCATGGTAGAATGGTGAAAAAGGTGTATGTGAGTGAAATTCCAGTGGGTTTGCTTTATACGCTTCTGTAGAACGAAGAGGAGTGATAGCTATGGCTGAAAAATTGGTATTAATTGATGGAAATAGTATTGCGTACCGGGCATTTTTTGCACTGCCCCTGTTAAATAACGATAAAGGTGTCTATACAAATGCGGTGTATGGCTTTACGACCATTCTTTTAAAAGTTCTTGAAGAAGATAATCCGGACCACATATTAGTTGCATTTGACGCGGGGAAAACAACTTTCCGCCACGCTACTTACAAAGAATATAAAGGGGGAAGACAAAAAACCCCGCCTGAACTTTCCGAGCAATTTCCAGTATTAAAGGAGGTCCTTGATGCCTTCAGTGTCCCGCACTATCAATTAGAGCAATATGAAGCAGATGATATCATTGGAACGCTTGCTACGAAAGCGGATGACGAAGGCTATGAAGTCAAGGTGATTTCTGGAGATAAGGATCTGCTTCAGCTCGTCTCACCAAATATTAATGTCGCTTTGACAAAGAAAGGCATCACCAATGTGGATACATATGATCCTTCATTTATGGAAGAAAAAATGGGCATACGACCGGATCAGGTGATTGATTTGAAAGCATTGATGGGAGATAGCTCTGATAATATTCCAGGGGTGCCAGGAGTAGGGGAAAAAACAGCTGTAAAATTATTGAAGCAATTTGATACACTGGAACACGTATTTGAAAACCTTGGTGAAATAAGCGGAAAGAAATTAAAGGAAAAGCTTGAAAACCATAAGGAAGACGCATTTATGAGCAGAAAACTGGTAACTATCGAGCGGAACGCTCCTATTGAAATTGGGCTGAAGGAGCTTGCGTTTCCAAGTTATGAAAGTCATAAAGTCAGTCAGGTCTTTAAAGAGCTGGGCTTTCAGTCATTGCTCGGCAGAATAGCTGGCGACAAGGCAGAGAGCGATTCTGATAAGGATTGGGAAGCGGTTGATTACGAAATCGTAGATGAATGGAACAACGACATGTTCACCGGTAAAGAGGCTCTCATTGTGGAAATGCTTCAGGAAAATTATCATGTCGCACCTGTAGAAGCCATTGCTGTCGTTAACGAGAAAAAGAAATATATTCTGCCGTTGGAACAGGCATTAAATTCAGACATGTTCAAGGATTGGGCAGAGGATCCTGATCAGGAAAAATGGGTATTTGATGCGAAAAAGACACTGGTTGCTTTATTGCGTTATGGTATTCATATCAAAGGAATCAGTTTCGATTTGCTGCTTGCTTCCTATTTAATTAATCCTTCTGAAAACAATCACGACATTCCTGCGATCAGCCATCGCCTGGGAGAAACAGAAGTAAAGTATGACGAGGAAGTGTATGGCAAAGGTGCTAAAATGAAGTGTCCTGATGACGAAGAAGTTCTTCATGAACACGTCGTTCGAAAAGCTGGTCTTTTATATAAGTGTAAGAATCAAATTGAAGAAAAACTCAAAGAAAATGCCCAATATGAATTGTACAAAGATTTGGAAATGCCTCTTGCTCTTATTTTGGGACGGATGGAGCATGAAGGGGTCCAGGTGGACGTAGAGCGATTGAAGGAAATGGAAAGTGAGCTTGAAGGGCGTCTTCAGGCAATAAAGAGAGAAATCTTTGAGCTCGCTGGTGAGACTTTTAATTTAAACTCACCTAAGCAGCTGGGACCTATTCTTTTTGAAAAACTCGACCTCCCAGTGATCAAGAAGACAAAGACTGGCTATTCCACTTCAGCTGATGTGCTGGAACAATTGGAGGACCAACACGAAATTATTCCGAAAATATTATTGTACAGACAGCTGGGCAAGCTTCAATCTACTTACATTGAGGGACTGTTAAAAGTAGTTAAAAAGGATACAAACAAAATTCATACACGGTTTAATCAGGCGCTTACTCAGACAGGAAGACTTAGCTCGATTGACCCGAATCTTCAAAACATCCCGATCAGACTTGAAGAAGGCAGAAAAATACGGCAGGCCTTCATTCCTTCAAAAGAAGGATGGGTGATGTTTTCAAGTGACTACTCCCAAATTGAACTTAGAGTACTTGCCCATATGGCTGAAGACGAAAAGCTTATTGCCGCATTTAGGGAAGGTCAGGACATTCACACGCAAACGGCTAGTGAGGTTTTTGGGGTGAGTGGGGAAGAAGTAACAAGTGAGATGAGGCGACAAGCAAAGGCCGTGAACTTTGGAATTGTGTATGGAATTAGTGATTATGGTTTATCGCAAAGTTTAGGCATTACGCGAAAAGAAGCTCAAGCTTATATTGATCGTTATTTTGCGAGCTATCCTGGTGTAAAGAATTATATGGATGAAACAGTTGCCCAAGCTAAACAATCAGGCTATGTCACTACATTCATGAACCGGCGCAGGTATTTACCTGATATGAATAGTCGTAATTTTAATAAGCGAAACGCCGCAGTACGGACGGCTATGAACACACCTATCCAGGGGAGTGCAGCTGATATTATAAAGAAAGCGATGATCGATTTAGAACAACGGCTGAAAGAAGAAAATCTTAAGTCGACCATGCTTTTACAAGTACATGACGAATTGATTCTAGAAGCTCCAGAAAATGAAATTGAACAATTGAAGGAAATGGTTGCTTCCGTCATGGAGCACACCGTCGATTTAAGTGTTCCTTTAAAAGTGGATTATTCCTATGGAGCGACCTGGTACGATGCAAAGTAAGGAGATAGGACAACATGCCGGAATTACCTGAAGTAGAAACGGTTAGAAAAACGTTAAAGCAGTTAGTTATTAATAAAACCATAGACCAAATTACCGTCCATTGGGGAAACATCATTAAACGGCCTAAGGACCCGATGGACTTCACGCGGGCACTTCATGGGCAGACTATAAGAGACATGAAAAGAAAAGGGAAATTTTTATTGTTTGAATTAGACGACCTTACTCTAGTTTCCCACCTGAGAATGGAGGGGAAATACAGTGTTCAGGACAGCACCACTGAACCGTTGAAGCATACTCATGTGATCTTTCATTTCACTGATGGTACAGAGCTCCGGTATCAGGATGTAAGAAAGTTTGGGACCATGCATATCTTTGAAAAAGGGAAAGAAGGCGAAAGCAAGCCGCTTTCTCTGCTTGGGCCAGATCCTTTTGATGAAGCATTTACACTGGATTACTTTTACCGCAAACTTCAAAAAACTTCAAGAAATATAAAAGCCGTACTATTGGACCAGTCCGTTATTGCAGGACTCGGAAACATCTATGTCGATGAAGCACTGTATCGTGCAAAGATTCATCCGGAACGAATAGCTAAAGAACTTACAAAACAAGAAGCAGAGTCGATACGGCAGTCTAGCATCCATACGATTACGGATGCTGTTGCACAAGGAGGGACTACCATACGTTCCTACTTAAATGGACAGGGGCAAATGGGAATGTTTCAGCAGAAACTCATGGTGTATGGGAAGGAGCATTCTCTTTGTCAGGAGTGTGGCACTCCCATCATAAAACTAAAGGTAAGCGGAAGAGGAACGCACGTTTGTTTAACTTGTCAGCGATGACACCAATTCTCCCCAGCGGCATACACTAACTCACAGTTAATGTGAGGAGTGAAATCAGATGGGGATTGCTGTGTTTACGTTTTTGTTTGTCATCGCATTAAGCCTCGACAGCTTTGGAATAGGCTGTATTATTGGAATGAAGAATATCGGGGTGACATGGAAAGGGATCATTGGGATTGGCATGGTCTCCGGCAGCTGTTTTCTACTCTCCTCTTATGCTGGACGTCTTCTCCTTCCATTTTTAACAGAGCAGGCAGCGAACCGAATTGGGGCCGTATTATTGATCGCCATCGGCTGCTTTTACTTGTGGCAGCATTTTCGTAAAGAAAAACCATCCCCAGGTAAAAAGAAACCTTGGACACAGCCAGCCCGGGTATTTCAAAATCCGGTCGAAGCAGATATGGACCAATCAGGAGGAATTCGTGGGAAAGAAGTGTTAGTTCTTGGAGCAGCACTTTCCCTGGATTCCTTTGGAGCTGGTATTAGTGGAGCACTCATCGGCATTTCCCCTTTGCTTACTGCGGGATTGATTGCCGCTGCGACATGTATTATGTTAGCTGGTGGACTGATCTGTGGTGCGAAACTGAATGAAAAAATTGACAGCTTATCTCTATTTCCAGCTATTCTTTTAATCATCATTGCCATCATAAAATTAACTTAGTAAGGAGGGGTATGATGTCGGTTGTCATCGGTTTAACTGGTAGTATTGCCAGTGGAAAAAGCACCATATCGAAGATGTTTAAGGATTTCAATATCCCTGTTATAGACGCAGACATTATTTCCCGTGAAGTAGTGGAGCCAGGAAAACCTGCCTATAGGAAAATCGTAGAAACTTTTGGTGAAACAATCTTAAATGCAGAACGTACCCTTGATCGTAAACGGTTAGGCAGTATAATATTTAATGATTATGAAAAACGGAAACAATTAAATGAAATTGTTCATCCTGAAGTAAGAAAACAAATGACAGACCAGCGTGACGAATTAAAAAAGCAGCATAAAGCCGTTGTGCTTGATATTCCTCTTCTATTCGAAAGCGGGCTTCAACATTTTGTGGATCAGGTATTACTTGTATATGTTGATAAAGAAACACAGGTAAAGAGGTTAATGGAAAGAGATCAATCTTCTTTAGAAGAAGCTGAGCAAAGAATAAAGGCGCAAATGTCTTTGGATGAAAAAGCCGGCCTTGCTGATGCTGTCATTGATAATAATGGACCTGTAGATGCAAGCTTTCGGCAGTTAAAACAAATACTTAGAAATTGGGACGTTATCCAATAAGTACGTCAAAGCCTGGGCTTTGGCGTATTTTTGTGCCCTTTATTTAAAAAAATAGTAAACAAATATCCAAAAACGCTTACAATATGATATACTATTTGTGAAATTCGGATAAAAAGTATATCACATAAATTGGGGGCTGGATGATGAGTAAAACAAAAATTGCAATTAATGGTTTAGGAAGAATTGGCAGAATGGTGTTTAGAAAAGCTGTTTTGGACGATTCCCTGGAGCTTGTGGCAGTGAATGCTAGCTATCCAGCAGAAACCATAGCTCACATGCTAAAATATGACAGTGTTCACGGACGGTTTGAAGGGGAAATCACCGCTGCTGAAAATTGTATAGTCGTCGATGGGAAAAAAATAGTGTTATGCTCCACGAGAGACCCGCTTACCTTACCGTGGAGAGAACTCGAGATTGATATTGTGATCGAAGCCACTGGTAAATTCCGCAGCAAAGAAGAAGCGGAGCTTCACATTGAAGCTGGAGCTAAAAAGGTGATTATTACGGCTCCCGGAAAAAATGTAGATTCCACTATTGTGATGGGGGTAAATGAAGAAAGCTTTGACCCGGCTTTCCATGATGTAGTTTCCAATGCTTCTTGTACTACAAATTGTTTAGCTCCGGTAGTAAAAGTGCTGGAAGAACATTTTGGAATTGAAAATGGCTTGATGACAACTGTCCATTCCTTTACGAATGATCAAAAAAACCTGGATAATCCTCATAAAGATTTACGCAGGGCAAGAGGATGTACCCAATCCATTATTCCGACATCCACTGGTGCCGCAAAAGCATTAGGTGAAGTAATTCCATCTATGAAAGGAAAGTTAAATGGAATGGCGCTGCGAGTCCCAACTCCTAATGTTTCTCTAGTTGATTTAGTCGTGGATTTAAAAAGAGAAGCAACGGTTGAGGAAGTGAATGAAGCATTTAGACGGTACTCAAAAAAAGATATGCAAGGGATATTGGAATACAGCGAGGAACCTCTTGTTTCTATTGATTACACAACTTCTCCATCTTCGGCAATCGTAGATGGGCTTTCCACTCAGGTGATTGGGCAGAGGAAAGTCAAAGTGCTTGCTTGGTATGATAACGAGTGGGGTTATTCCTGCAGAGTAGTAGATTTAGCTAAATTTGTCGGATCATTTATGAACCAGAAGACAGAAGCACGCGTGTCTTAATAGTGGAAGTGATTCCCATTGTGTTTTATAATAGGTACCAACTTGCAAGAAAATGTCTTGCAAATCGGGGATAAACCGTATATACTTTTTTGTGAACTTCTGAATTTCTATTTTTTTCATGACTACTCAAAGGGTTAGGACCTCTCAGGACTAACTTTCCCCCGTGGTAGTACGTGACTGATATTTCAGGAGACAAAGAAGTCAATGTACAAAGGGGGATCCTAAATAATGGATACAATGGGAAGACACGTAATAGCTGAACTATGGGATTGTAATGAAAGTAAATTGAATGATATGTCGTTTATTGAACAAGTTTTTGTCGATGCAGCGCTGAAAGCAGGAGCGGAAGTAAGAGAAGTTGCTTTTCATAAGTTTGCCCCGCATGGAGTAAGCGGAGTAGTGATCATTTCTGAATCGCACTTAACAATTCATAGCTTTCCTGAACATGGCTATGCCAGTATAGACGTTTATACATGCGGTGATCGGATCGATCCTAATGTTGCTGCAGAATATATCGTGCAGGCATTAGAAGCAGGCAGAAATGAAACAGTAGAAGTTCCCCGGGGCATGGGTCCTGTTGAAGTTCAGCAATCTCGTGCTTTATAATATCGAATAACAAAACGATAGACCATCCAGCGATGCTGGGTGGTCTTATGTTTTAATCCAACTGATTTCTCTTCAGCAACTGCACATAGGATCGATTCCATGTTTTAGACAGCTTTCCTAAATTCATTAAATCATGTTAAAATGTTAGGAGATCATGTCGAATTTGTTGAAGGGATTTGTTTAAGTGAAAACTTTTATTTCCAGGTATGTGAGCAAACACTCTGAAACGAGTGAAAATCATCGTGATGAAGGTCTTGTTTCCCATTATTATAAAGCTAAGAAAGATGAAGTATTCCGAGCTGTAGAAGCCATGTTCGACACGCCATCGGAAGTGGTCGCGTCTTCTAAAGAACGTGGTGAAATCACGATTAAATACAAAGGGAAGAGATCGGCGTTTGTTGTAGCTACTGTAATTATGGTGCGCCCATTTCAAACTGCTGTAGATTTTTCTGTAACAACTGAATCTGGTGGACCGATCGACTTTGGATTCAGCAGAAATTTAATTGTCAGCCTTTATCAGCAGCTGGACCGCCAGTTTCCTTCAATTGATCCGTCCTAGTGTAAGATGAAATGAGCGAATGTGGAGTTGATTGAATTTGAAATGTCCAAATTGCCACTATAAGAGCACGAAAGTACTGGATTCTCGACCAATTGAAGAAGGACAAGCGATACGAAGGCGCAGGGAATGTGAAGCGTGTGATTTTCGTTTTACTACATTTGAACGCATTGAAGAAGTGCCTTTAATTGTAGTGAAGAAAGAAGGCACGCGTGAAGAATTCAGCCGTGAGAAGCTTATGCGGGGGCTCATCCGTGCCTGTGAAAAGCGTCCGGTTGCGGTTGAGGAACTGGAGAATGTTACGCTTGATATTGAAAAGGAATTGAGGAATCGAGGCGTTTCAGAGGTTTTAAGTAAGGATATCGGTGAAATGGTTATGATGCGTCTGTCCGATATTGATGAAGTTGCCTATGTCCGCTTTGCCTCGGTTTATCGTCAATTCAAAGATATCAATGTGTTTATTGATGAATTAAAAGAACTAATTAAACACGAGGATAAGGGATGAGCCTGATGCGGCTCATTTTCTTTTTTGAAGATATAGAAGGGGTGGAGCATTTTGGAATATGCGATTGGAAAACTGCTTCCCATCGATGGCTATCGTTTGAAAAAGAGCGGAGTTTCCCATAACCGAGAAAGAGTGGCGCTTACTCATTTATATCAGCCGCTGTTAGGTCAGTTAGCCATTTCGCTTTTCCAGTTTTTAGACAGTGAGTTTGAAACGATGGATGAACAGGAAGTTCATACTCATCACACGATTATGTCGTACCTTTCTGTCCAACTGGATAAAATTTATGAAGCAAGAAAAAAACTGGAAGCCATTGGCCTGCTTAGGAGCTACAAATGCATAGAAGATGGCCACACGGTTTATTTGTACGAGATCGTCTCTCCATTTACCCCGGAAGAGTTCTTTCTTGACGAAATGCTTTCTTTACTTCTCCACCATGAATTGGGAGAAGATAAGTATTTAGCTTTAAAGAAACGAGTATCTCATAAATCGTATGATCTAAGTAAATATGAGGAAACCACTGCTGCATTTGAAGACGTTTTCCAACCTATTTCCCAATCAGCTTCAAGGTTGAAAAAAAATGTAGAATCCAAACCAAACGAGTACGGGTTAGCAAAAGGACCAGTGGTCACTGACTCAAGAGTAGATTTTCATTGGCTGAAGGAAACGTTGAGGGAGCGAATGTATCCGAGTGACCGGATTCTTACTGGAAATAATAAACGTGTAATCGTTCAGCTGGCTTATTTATACAACTTAACATCAACTGAAATTGAAAAAGCGGTGACCTGGGCCATTAATGAAGACAATGAATTTATGGTAGAAGAATTCAAAGCCGCTTGTCATGATTTCATTAATGCCCGTCCATCTACATCAGCCAGTCCTTTAGAAAGTCAAAGAGAAAAGCTCTCTTCTAAAGAACAGCAAACAGGTACCAAGGAAGAGCAATTTGTAGCAATGCTTGAGCAGATTTCACCGAAAGAGCTATTAGAAGATTTGTCATCTGGAAGTCATGCAGCTGATCAGGATCTGAAGATCATTCGTGACGTAATGACCGAACAAGGCCTCGCTCCAGGAGTTATGAATGTCCTTGTTCATTATGTCATGCTCAAGACAGATATGAAGCTGTCGAAACCATACTTAGAGAAGATTGCCAGCCATTGGGCACGGAAAAATGTATCCACTGTACGACAGGCTATGAATATGGCAAAAGCGGAACATCAGCAGTATCAGCAGTGGGGCAAGCAAAAGAAGACGTATCGGCAAAACGGCAAAAAAGAAGTACTGCCTTCCTGGTTTAAAGAGCAGAAAAACAAATCGTCCACCAATGAAGCTGCTTCCTCTTATAATTCGAGTGAGATGGCCGAACGGATTCGAAGACTGACGAATAAAGGAAATGGAAGTTAAGGAGGTGAAAGGATGGAACCTATTCAGCATTCTCTAAAAAAATGGATGCGCGGCCATAAGCAGTTTCAACAGCGATTGCAGAAAACGAAAGAAGATGTTCTGAAGTCGGAGGAGATTCTTAAGCTCCTTGAAAAACATCCTTCATTAACAGAGTCAGACCTTGAAAAGAATTTAATTAAATTATATGAATATCAATCTCAATCAAAACAATGCGAAAAATGTCCGACAAGGGAACAATGTATTAATATCCTTCCAGGCTATGCCCCTCGTGTTGAAGTCCATCAATCGGAGATAAAGCTTGCTTATGATAAATGTCCAAGACAGCGTAAACAAGAACAGGAAGAAAGTCAGAAATCACTCGTCAAAAGTCTGTATATGCCGAAAGAAATCCTGGAGGCGAATTTAGAAAGGCTTGATTACAATGATCCTGATAGAGGGAAAGCCATTGAAAAAACAGTGCACTACATTGAATCTCTTGACGACGTCCTGCCTGGGAAAGGGATGTACTTTCACGGCCCTTTCGGGGTGGGGAAAACTTATTTTTTAGGTGCTATTGCGAATGAGCTTAGTAAAAAGAATATTCCATCCATGATCATCTATATGCCGGAATTTGTAAGGGAGATAAAAGCTTCCATAAAAGATGATTCGATGAATGAAAAAATTGAAGCATTTAAGAACGCACCTGTCTTAATGCTGGATGACATTGGTGCCGAATCCCAGTCCGCCTGGTTCAGGGATGAAGTGCTTGGCTCCATTTTACAATTTAGAATGATGGAAAGACTCCCTGTGTTTTTCACTTCCAATTACAGTCTTGAAGAGCTGGAGCAAGTAATGATGACAAGTTCCCGGGGTGACGTGGAGCAGGTAAAAGCAAAAAGAATTACGGAAAGGATCCGCCAGCTGAGTGAAATCGTACCGGTGGAAGGCAAAAATAGAAGAGGATAAAAATTTGCCAAGCCTTCGCATGTTTCCTTTTTTTCTAACATAAGTATAAGGTGACTCAAATAGAATTACTGAGTAATATTCATTCCTTTCACATCAGTCATTTAATGATTCTTTTATACACTTGGTAGAGGAAATGCAGGGATAGGGGGAACTGTGTTGGTATGTATTTACTTTTCTAACCGTGATGATGCCGCTTTTTTTCAGCAGGCTGTGCGATTTTCAAAAGGGAAGTGGAATGTGAAACCTCAGGAATACCAAACTGAATTCCAATTGATTACCGGCACCTTAGGGCAAGCCTATGAGGATACAGTTACGGCACTTGTTGAATTATTTCGGGAAAGAAAACTGCTCGGCTGGCTTGAAGGTGTGCTGAGGTATTCCTATTATTATACGGATCCGCAGGAGATTCAAAGGATTTTAGAAGTAGCTCAGGAATATGATCCTTCTCCACCAGAAGGCCATTCCTGGCCGCCTCTATTTGAGGAAGTTTCCCAAAATATTGATCAAATGTTACAAGAAACGTATAGTGTAGAGTTTGATCATTTATGCGTTCACGTTTTAAAAGCTGTCCACCAGACGCTTATCGATTACACGGGGAAGCTCATTGATGAATATAAACTAGAAGAAGCTCATCAGCTTATGGTGGATTCCTGGCGGCAAAGAGTGAGCTTACGCGATACAGGTGTGCAGCTCCTCCATATAAAAGATGATTCTCCTTTTCGCTATTATCACGCTGAAGGAAATGAATTGAGAGAAGCAGAAACGCTGCTTTACATGAACCAGTATCCGGATTCTTCTATTCGCGATTTGCCATTGGATTGGGATTTAACTCCTGCTCTTGTTCACGCGCCTGATCAATTAATTATTTATTCAGATCGCCAGGGTGTGGGCAAACTTGAACTGCTCGTAAGGATTTTTGAAGAGAAAGCAACCTGGAAGCCTTTAAAGGACTTTCCTTTTTAAAGACTTGATTTGACCTCTGATAACCGCTATAATACCTACATATTATACTTACAAAGGCTTAGAAGAGGATAAGAGCACTAAGAGACGTATGGGCAGAGAAAGGAGTCATTGGCTGGAAGCTCCTTCGTAACACGACTTAGCTGTTTACCACCTCGGAGCTCTGCTTGTGAACAATACAGTAATAAGCAGCGTAAAATCCGCGTTAAGGATGAACGAAGCCGCATGAACTATGCGGGAAATTGGGTGGAACCGCGAGTGAAATGCTCGTCCCTTTGCTGATTGAAGCGGAGGGGCGGGCTTTTTTTGTGGGAGAATTGAAGAAGGGTCTTCACAATTTCATGCTGCTAAAGAAAAATCATGAATAACGAAAAGGAGGAAGAATGATGGCTGATCCTATTGAAATCAAGTTCCCGGATGGGAATACAAAGCAATTTGAAAAAGGTGTAACTGGCGAGGAGATTGCTCATGACATTTCACCTGGTTTAAAAAAGCAGGCACTGGCTATCAAGTTGAATGGGAATCCTTATGATTTAAGGCGTGCCATTAATCAAAATGCGTCAATAGAAATATTGACTTACAAAAATCCAGAGGGACTGGAGGTTTTACGGCATTCTACGGCTCATCTCATGGCTCAAGCTATTAAAAGATTATATGGGGACGTGAACTTTGGAGTTGGGCCAGTCATTGAAAATGGTTTTTACTATGATATAGACTTGGATCAGTCTTTAACTCCAGAAGACCTTCCTCAAATTGAAAAGGAAATGCAACGGATTGTTGACGAAAATTTAGAAGTTAAGCGCATCGAACTCACTCGTGAGGAAGCGAAGAAAAAGTTTAGCGATGATGAACTAAAGCTAGAGTTAATTGATGACATTCCTGAAGGTGAAACTTTAACGATTTATCAGCAAGGAGAATTTGCTGACTTGTGTCGCGGAGTCCATGTACCGCAGACTAGTAAAATTAAAGTGTTTAAATTACTCAGTATTTCAGGCGCTTATTGGCGTGGGGACAGCGATAATAAGATGCTGCAGCGTATTTACGGAACGGCCTTTGAAAAACAATCGCATTTGGAAGAGTATCTTCATATGCTTGAAGAAGCAAAAGAAAGGGACCACCGTAAACTAGGAAAAGAATTGGAAATTTTCACTGTTAATCAAAAAGTCGGCCAGGGGCTTCCTTTATGGCTTCCTAAAGGAGCAACCATCCGCCGCACGATTGAACGCTATATTGTAGATACTGAAGAACGTCTTGGCTATAACCACGTTTATACGCCGGTCCTTGGAAGTGTGGACTTGTATAAAACAAGTGGGCACTGGGATCATTACAAAGATGATATGTTTCCGACTATGGAAATGGATAATGAGGACCTGGTACTTCGCCCGATGAACTGTCCTCACCATATGATGGTCTATAAAAACCAGCTTCACAGCTATCGGAATCTTCCTGTTCGGATCGCAGAGCTCGGTACCATGCACCGCCATGAAATGTCGGGTGCACTAGCTGGGCTTCAACGCGTACGAGCGATGACTTTAAACGATGCTCATATCTTTGCCCGCCCTGACCAGTTGAAGGATGAGTTTCAAAGAGTGGTCCGGCTTGTTCAACGTGTCTATAGAGATTTTGGGATCAACGACTACTACTTCCGGCTGTCTTATAGAGATCCTGAAGATAAGGAAAAATATGTGGATAACGATGAGATGTGGACGAAAGCCCAAGCAATGCTCAAGGAAACGATGGAGGAAATGGAGCTTGAATACGTGGAAGCTGAAGGAGAAGCTGCTTTCTATGGTCCGAAATTAGATGTTCAAGTAAAAACTGCTCTAGGAAAAGATGAAACACTTTCTACGGTTCAGCTTGATTTTCACCTGCCCGAACGATTTGACCTGACTTATGTTGGGGAAGATGGACAGGACCACCGCCCGGTTGTCATTCATCGCGGAGTCGTTTCAACAATGGAAAGGTTTGTGGCATTTTTAATTGAAGAGTATAAAGGTGCATTCCCAACATGGCTTGCTCCTGTCCAGGCTAAGATTATTCCTGTTTCCGCAGAAGCCCATCTCAACTATGCAAAAACATTGGAAGATGAGCTTCGTGAGGCAGGAGTGCGTGTAGAAGTGGATGAGCGCAATGAGAAAATCGGCTATAAAATCAGGGAAGCCCAGACTCAAAAAATTCCTTATCAGCTCGTAGTTGGAGATAAAGAAATCGAAGACTACGCTGTTAATGTCCGTAAGTATGGAGAACAAAAATCTGAAACAAAATCCGTTGAAACATTTAAAGAAGAAATCCGCAACGAAATTGAACAGAAACTGTTAAATAAGTAGCGAGCAATGTGTAATAAGGCTGCTCTACCAGAAGAACCATTGAAAATACAAAACATTGTTGACAAGGCAGGGCAGCCATGATATTCTTATTTAGGTAACTAAATGAACGGATCTGAGACAAGAAGAAGCACCCGCTTCTCACCTGATCGGCGCCTAAGGGCAGTTGGCAGGTTATTTATTCCTTTGTATTCTATAGGAAACGTGTGGGTGCAGTGTGTACCTGCACTTTTTTTATGGTGTCAAATTGACTTGTCGATTACAGATCTAATAATAGTTAAATATTTCGATGGAGGTGGCTCGTTATTAGCAAGGATAGCATGAATGTTAATGAAAAAATCCGCGCACGTGAAGTACGGCTTATCGACGTAAATGGTGATCAGCTAGGGGTTAAATCACGGAGTGAAGCTCTGGATATAGCTGCTAATGCCAATCTTGATCTCGTAATGGTCGCACCGAATGCGAAGCCTCCGGTCTGCCGTATTATGGACTACGGAAAGTACCGCTATGAACAGCAGAAGAAAGAAAAGGAAGCTCGCAAAAAGCAGACTACGATCAAAATCAAGGAAGTCCGCTTGAGTCCTGGAATTGAAGAGCATGACTTTAATACAAAGCTTCGTAATGCTCGTAAATTCCTATCTAAGGGCGATAAAGTGAAAGCTTCTGTACGGTTCAGAGGCCGGGCAATTACGCACAAAGAGTTAGGGCAGGATGTCCTTGAGCGTATGGCCGAAGAGTGCAAAGATGTAGCGCAGATCGAGACCAAACCTAAAATGGAAGGTCGTAACATGTTCATGATGCTTGCTCCTCTAAACGAGAAGTAAGGGAATTAATTATAGGGAGGAATATTGTAATGCCTAAAATGAAAACCCATAAAGGGACTCAAAAACGTTTCAAAAAAACAGGTACTGGCAAGGTGAAGCGCTCCCACGCTTTTACAAGCCACTTATTTGCGAATAAATCTACGAAGCAGAAACGTAAATTGCGTAAAGATGCGCTGGTATCTGCAGGAGATTACCGTCGTATTAAGCACATGCTTCCGAAGGATTAATTACAGAACGAATAATTAGGAGGGATTCCAATGCCACGAGTTAAAGGTGGAACAGTGACACGTAAACGTCGTAACCGTGTCCTTAAACTAGCAAAAGGTTATTATGGTTCTAAACATGCGTTATTTAAAACTGCTAAACAGCAAGTAATGAAATCAGGTCAGTATGCTTACCGTGACCGCCGTCAGAAAAAACGTGATTTCCGTAAGCTTTGGATTGCACGTATCAACGCTGCAGCGCGTATGAATGATATTTCTTACAGCCGTCTTATGCACGGTTTGAAGCTTGCAGGAATTGAAGTGAACCGTAAAATGCTTGCTGATCTTGCTATTAATGATGAGCAAGGCTTTGCAAGTCTAGCTGAACAAGCAAAAACAGCATTAAAATAATCGTAGAAAAAACCATTTCCGAACGATAGGAAATGGTTTTTTTATAGGGGAGCGGATTGATGTGGATCACTGGGGGCTGATGGTGTTTGGCTACTATATTACCATTAACCTGTGGCTATTCTTAATAATAGGATTGGATAAAAAGCGTGCCAGAGCGCACAAATGGAGAATTAAAGAGAAGTCCTTGTGGGCAGCTGCACTGGCTGGTGGAGCTCTAGGAGGCAGTCTGGGCATGCAGGCTTTTCACCACAAGACGAAGCACATGGCTTTTCGGGTAGGTTTTCCACTGCTTATGCTTTTACAGTTGTTCCTGTTGGGTTATGCTATCGTTCAGTTCTATAAGTAAGGTCCCTGTCATATTCTGTAGACAGGGAGGGAAACGTATATGGGCGACACATCTACTGCCATTGTAACTTGGTTAACACATCAAGACGCCTGGGCTCCATTGATCTTCATTGCCATTCATCTTCTTCGGCCCTTTTTGTTCATTCCAGTTATGCTGGTTTGTATTACAGGAGGAGTGGTTTTCGGTCCAATTGCTGGCAGCGCCTATTCCATTATCGGTACGATGCTGTCGAGTTTAGTTTTTTATAAAATGATCAGACTGCTGCCATCAGGATTTACGAGATTGCAATCGATGCAAAAACGATTGTTAAAAAGACATTCCGCTTTAACTGTTAAACAAGTGGCGATCCTCCGATTAATACCTTTTATCCATTTTCATTTACTATCATTCTGTCTCATTCAGATTAGTACTGATTTTAAAGATTACACGAAGTCAAGTTTAATGGCCAACTTCCCGTTAGCCGTCATCTATACTTCGATGGGGCAGTGGCTGACACTTCTTTCGATTCCAATGATGCTTTTGTTTTCAGGAGGTTTAGCTTTGTTGTGCTTTTTTGCAAGGAGAAAGTATGAAGTTCTCGTTTGGAATGATTTCTTTCAAGCAAGCTGACAAAATAAGAGAGCCCTGAAGATAAGGGTCTTTAGGGTTTTTTATGATTTGATAGATGAATTAATCATCATTTTTTAAAGGATAAATAATTAAACGATTAATCGGGTACTTCCATTCGATGGAAGCATGTGGATAACGGATCAGAATTTCTTTTTCCAAGAAATAGATGTCCTCACGATCCAGTCCTTGTAATTGTTCGGGGTTACTCGCACTCACGCTGATATTTACTACTTCCAGGGAATGGTCAGTCGTCCCTAAATATTTTTCCCCTTCGAATACATACCCCTTATAAGTCATGAGAAGGTTCTGTTTTGTATTATCCAGGTTGTCATGAAAATAGAAATCTTTTTTATCTCTGGCGATTTCCAGCTTTCTCTTCGGGTTAACAATAAATTTATATACCGTATAGACGATGAAAGCAATGGCAATGAGTAACAGCAATCGAAAAAGAATAATCATAGACATCGTCTCCCTAATAATTCGGTTGATAGTTTTCCTACGTAAAGACCTGCCGTTTTGTTTCAAAAAATGCTACATTATTAGTGAGAAAATTTTTAGAGGAGTGACCTTTATATGAACTGGACTTCATTGTATGACATGCAGGAGCAGCTCGACAACTATATTACTGAGAACCATCAACTGGAAACCAGCTCTTTGAGCGAATATAAAATTCTTGCGCTCCTCGTAGAAATAGGAGAACTTGCCAATGAAACCCGCTGTTTTAAATTTTGGAGCACCAAATCTCCGAGTCCGAAATCGACGATTCTCGAAGAATATGTGGACGGGCTTCATTTTATTTTATCATTAGGATTAGATCTTAACTTTCGTTATAAAATGGCAGATCTAAGCAGAGAAATGCAGCCTACTGCCGCTTTTTTAAATGTCTATTCCAGCACGGATCATTTCAAGAGGAAGCTTGATGAAGAAAGTTACATTCAATTGTTTGCCGACTATTTGACGCTTGGCAGGACGCTCGGTTTTGATGAGAACGAAATCCAACAAGCTTATTGTGAGAAGAATGAAGTAAACTTTCAGCGTCAGGATCAAGGATACTAGCTTCTAATAGCCGTAATATTTTGTGAATTCCTCGAAAAAGAGATATAATATCTGATAGAGAACAAAGAGGAGGACTACATACATATGGCTAAAAAAGATGAAACGTTAGAAATGTTGAAAGAGCTTACAGATGCTAAAGGGATCCCTGGTAATGAAAAAGAAGCCCGGGATGTTATGGAACAGCATATTAAACCCTTTGCTGATGAAGTCTATACGGATAACCTTGGAAGCTTAATCGCAAGAAAAACCGGCAGCAAAAAAGGACCGAAGATCATGGTTGCAGGACACCTTGATGAAGTAGGGTTTATGGTGACCCGCATTGATGATCATGGTTATCTTTATTTTCAGCCTGTAGGAGGATGGTGGAGTCAGGTTATGCTGGCTCAACGAGTAACCATTATGACACGTACAGGCAACCTTACAGGTGTAATAGGATCTAAACCGCCGCACATTCTACCGGCAGATCAACGTAAAAAAGCCGTAGAAATTAAGGATATGTTTATCGATATCGGGGCATCCAGCCGTGATGAAGCGAAGGAGTTCGGTGTAAAACCCGGCGATTCGATTGTTCCGTATTTTGAGTTTACTCAAATGAAAAATGAAAAAATGCTGCTTGCAAAAGCTTGGGACAACCGGATTGGCTGCGCCATCGCTATAGAAGTATTGAAGCAGCTAAAAGGGGAGAAGCACCCGAATATTGTCTATGGTGTGGGTACTGTGCAGGAAGAAGTTGGGCTCCGAGGGGCCAGAACATCTGCCAATCTGATCAATCCTGATATTGCTTTTGGAGTAGATGTGGGCATAGCTGGAGATACACCTGGGGTATCGGATAAAGATGCGTGCAGTAAAATGGGAGAAGGTCCGCAGATAATATTGTATGATGCTTCCATGGTTTCTCATAAAGGCTTGCGTGATTTCGTAGTAGATACAGCGGAAGAGAAAGAGATTCCGTATCAATTTGATTCCCTGGCAGGCGGTGGTACAGATTCAGGTTCCATCCATTTAAGTCATGATGGTGTCCCTGCTTTATCCATTACGATTGCAACCCGGTATATTCATTCTCATGCAGCCATGCTTCACAGAGACGATTTTGAGAACGCTGTTAGACTGATCGTTGAAGTGATCAAACGCTTGGATACGGATAAAGTGAATGAAATCACTTTTAATTAATCATGATCCTCTTAAGAAAGAGCTGTCGAGAGAATTCTCGACAGCTTTTATTATCGAAAGAATTTTTAAGTGATCAGAAAAACTGTAGAGAAACAAATGGCTTCTCTACAGTTTTTCAGTGTTATTGAACTTGGTTATGCTGCAGGCTCTGTTCGAGTGTTTCCAGCATTTCCTGCTTTTCATCTTCACTTGCTTCTTTCCAGATCATTTCAAACAGTACGCCTAAACCTGGCAGCATTTTTTCCTCTCCGTTTTGTACGGCATCCACGATTGTAGCTTCCAGCTGCTCGGTGTTATGCCCGGAAACGTTAGAAAGAATAGCTTTTCTTAAATTAAGATCCATGTCACAAGGGCCTCCTTTGGTATCATTCAAAAACCACTGTGTTCCTCAAGATTTCTCATTTAGTTTGACCATTTTAGGTCAAGCTATGTATGATAAGTAAGAAACTTTAGTAAAAGAGGGTATTATATGCTGACATCTATCACTAACCCTAAAGTCAAAGAATGGAAAAAATTACATAAACGGAAATACCGCGACCAATTACAGAAATTTATAGTTGAAGGTATTCATTTAGTGGAGGAAGCCTTGAGTAGTGACTGGGATGTTGAAGAAGTGATTGTCCGGGAAGATTATGAAGAGAAGCTTCCTCAAAAAGTTGAGGTTACGGAGGTAAGCACTCAGGTGTTTGCTACTGTTGCCGGGACAGAGACTCCCCAAGGAATAGCTGCCGTTGTATATATAAAACAGCAGGATTTAACGTTTAAACCGCTGACGTTATTGGTCGATGCTGTTCAGGATCCTGGAAATTTAGGAACGTTAATCCGCACGGCAGATGCGGCTGGCTATTCTCAAGTTATCGCTGGCAAAGGAACGGTAGACGTTTTTAATGAAAAAGTGATCCGGTCCACTCAAGGGTCTCTTTTCCACATCCCTGTATTTCAACAGGACCTTGAAAGTTCCATAGAAGGGTTGAAACAATCCGGGGTTACGGTGTATGCTTCAACACTAGAGAACTCTGCTTCGTACAAAGACTTTAATGCCGATGGGAATGCTGCTTTAATCGTAGGCAACGAAGGAAACGGAATCGATCCCACTCTTACCGGTATGGCTGATCACCGGGTGCACATTCCTATTTATGGAAAAGCTGAATCGCTAAATGTTGCCATGGCCGGCGGCATTCTCATGTATTATTTTAGAGGGTAAGGTTGCACAATCCTTCTACTTTCTCTATAATAAATAAGCAGTTATATAGTGAAAAGCGACGAAAGAGTCAGTAAATCACTGTAAAATCGATTTCAGGGATGAAATGCCATGGACTGTAAGCATTTCGATCGAGACAGGGATTGAACTTTCACTCTGGAGCTGGTCATCAATGATGACCCGGGTTATTTATCCGTTATGAACTCAAGTGGACATAGGAATGCTGTGTCAACAAGGGTGGTACCGCGAAGCTTATCAAGTCTCGTCCCTTTCTGGGAGGAGGCTTTTTTTAGTTGAACCATTTATTTAAAGTTAACATGCAAAGTGCTATTTAAAGGAGGAAGAAGCTGATGAAAGAGCGTTTGCAGCAGTTAGAACAAGAAGCTGTTCAAAAAGTAGAAAAAGCGGAAGATATCCAGGGCTTAAAAGAAATTCGTGTGGAATACCTTGGAAAAAAAGGGCCGATCACAGAAGTATTGAGAGGGATGGGAAAGCTCACAAAAGAAGAGCGGCCTGTTATCGGGCAGTTGGCAAATGATATTAGGGAACGTATAGCAGCAGCCATCGATTCAAAGCAGTCGAGATTTGAAGAAGCTGCTTTAGAAAAACAGCTCGAAGAAGAAAGTATTGATGTAACTCTGCCGGGAAGACCGGTCCAAGTAGGCGGCCCTCACATATTAACAAGTATCGTTGAGGAAATAGAAGACCTGTTTATCGGAATGGGGTTTGAAATTAAAGAAGGCCCTGAAGTAGAGACGGATTATTATAATTTTGAAGCCTTAAATCTTCCTAAGGGTCATCCCGCTCGGGACATGCAGGATTCTTTTTACATTACGGAAGAGTTGCTGCTCAGGACTCATACTTCTCCTGTACAGGCAAGAACGATGGGGGAGAAAAATGGCAAAGAACCTGTGAAAATGATCTGTCCTGGAAAAGTCTATCGCCGGGATACAGATGATGCTACTCATTCTCACCAATTCACACAATTGGAAGGTCTTTTAGTCGATGAAGATGTGCGGATGAGTGACTTGAAAGGCGTACTGAATGCTTTCGCTAAACAGATGTTTGGAGCAGAGAGGGATATTAGACTTCGTCCGAGTTTCTTCCCTTTTACAGAACCTTCTGTCGAGATGGATATCTCTTGTAAAGTCTGTGAAGGAGCAGGTTGTTCTGTATGCAAAGGTACAGGCTGGATTGAAATACTAGGTGCCGGCATGGTTCATCCAAATGTTCTCGAAATGGCCGGGTATGATCCAACGGTGTATTCAGGGTTTGCCTTTGGAATGGGACCGGAACGAATAGCGATGCTGAAGTATGGAATTGACGATATTCGTAATTTCTACACAAACGATATCCGATTCCTGGAACAATATCATAAGGCATAAAGGAGGAAAACAAGCATGCTCGTATCATTAAATTGGCTGAAAGAATATATTGACATTAGTGATTATACACCAGAAGAACTCGCTGAAATTATTACGAAAACAGGGATAGAGGTTGAAAGCGTTGAACCAATTGCAGAGGAAGCTTCAGGCGTGGTGGTCGGACATGTTCGATCATGCGAACAACATCCGAACGCGGATAAGCTTTCCCTTTGCCAAGTCGATACAGGCAGCGAAACGTTACAAATTGTCTGCGGCGCTCCAAACATCGCGAAAGGGCAGAAGGTAGCTGTAGCTGTCCCTGGTGCCGTTTTACCAGGCGACTTCAAGATCAAGAAGACGAAACTTCGCGGCGAGGAATCAAACGGCATGATCTGTTCATTACAAGAACTTGGGGTAGACGAGAAAGAAGTTCCGAAAGAATTTGCAGATGGCATTTTTGTTTTCCCGGATGATGCTGTTCCAGGTGAAAACGCACGGGCACTTTTAAATTTAGATGATACCATTATTGAACTGGGTTTAACACCTAACCGTTCAGACGCTTTAAGTATGGCTGGGGTAGCCTATGAGGTTGCTGCAGCAATCGATGGAAATTACCAATTAAGAGAAGAACAAGTGGAAACAACGCAGGAAAAAGCAGAAGACTATGTCAAGGTTAGAGTTGAAGACCAGCAGGCAAACCCATATTATGGAGCTTTTATCATTAAGGATGTAAAGGTTGGTCCATCGCCACTGTGGATGACAAATCGGTTGAGAGCGGCTGGAATTCGACCGATTAATAATGTGGTCGATATCACGAACTATGTTCTCCTGGAGTACGGCCAGCCGCTGCATGCTTTTGACTATGACCGATTTGGTTCGAGAGAAGTCGTGACCCGTCGTGCACGCAAAGGTGAAGTAATGAAGACATTGGATGATCAGGAAAGAGTGTTATCAGAAAGCCATTTGGTCATCACAAATGGAGAAGACCCACAGGCGCTTGCCGGCGTTATGGGAGGCTCTGAATCTGAAGTACAAGATGATACGACAACTATTTTGCTCGAGTCTGCCTATTTTGATCCGCGAATCGTACGTCAATCGTCTAAAGACCATGGTCTTCGGAGCGAATCCAGTACCAGATTCGAAAAAGGGGTGGATCCAAACCGAGTGGAACGGGCGGGCTGGCGTGCCTGTGAGCTGCTCCAGAAATATGCAAATGCAACTATTCTTACAGGGGTCGCGAAATTTGATGAGCTTGAACGGTCTGAAAAAATGGTAACGATCCAAAGCGATCGTATCAACCAACGGTTAGGAACGAGTATTTCTAACGAAGAGATCGGTAAGATACTAGAAAGACTGCAATTCCAATATAGTCAAAATGAAAACTTATTTACCGTATCCATTCCGACTCGCCGCGGCGATATTGAACTATTTGAGGATATGCTGGAAGAAATAGCGAGAATCTATGGCTATGACAAATTGCCATATACACTTCCAAATGGAGCATCTCAAGCAGGCGGGCTTTCTTTAGTCCAACAGTTAAAAAGAAAAGTAAAAGCCTACTTTGAAGGAGCAGGACTGGATGAAACCATTACTTATTCGTTAACGAATAATCAGAAAGCTGGAATGCTTGTCAGCCCAGAAGTGAGCAGTCGAGCTGAAAAAGCGGTTCAACTGGCGATGCCGATGAGTGAGGACCACAGCCATCTTAGGCTCAGCCTTCTTCCAGAACTCTTGGTGTCCCTCTCGTATAACGTGGCAAGAAAACAGCAGAACATCGGCTATTATGAGTTAGGAAAAGTATTCATTAGTGAAGAAGAAACGATCACCAAACAGCCTGCTGAAGTATTGAGAGCTTCAGGAGCTATTACAGGGGACTGGCTTTCCCATTTATGGCAGCAAGAGAAAAAAGAAGTAGACTTTTATGTGGTTAAAGGGATTATTGAAGGACTAAGCAAACTGTTGGAAGTCGAATTGACCTTTGAAAAGGACAAGGTTGCCGACATGCACCCTGGAAGAACGGCTATCGTTAAAATAGGAAACGAAACGGCAGGGTTTGTCGGTCAGGTTCATCCAACCTTGCAAAAGGATCTCGGTCTTAAGGATACGTATGTATTTGATTTGAACATGGACGAAATTCTTAAGCATTACACGAAAGAAGAAACATTCCAGACCATTCCGAGGTACCCTTCTGTCAGCAGGGATATTGCTTTAGTAGTTGCTGAAGATATTCCAGCAGGAGCCATTGCTGAGACGATTTCCGAAGCGGGTGCTCCTCTAGTCAAAGACGTGCAGGTGTTTGACGTCTATCAAGGTGAAAATCTGCCCCAAGGCAAGAAATCTCTGGCATTCAATTTGTTATACTTGGATCCAAATCGAACTTTAAAGGATAAAGAAGTAGAGGAAGCACACGAACAGATTTTAGCTGCTGTAAAAAAAGACCACCAGGCAGAGCTAAGAGGATAAATCGAATTTTTCAGGTAGGCATGTGAGCAAGCTGTCGCGGAATAATCGCGGCAGCTTTTTTTCGTGCGAGTTCACTATGCTCTTTTTAAAAAAAGCGGCGGGGCATAATTAAAAACCTCCCCTCTAAAGGCGAACAATGAAGGGGAGGGAAATTCCTAAGTCAACGATAGGCTTTTGTCACAGCGCCGAATTGAAAAAAGTGATTGCTGATCTGCTTGCTTCTAAAGAAACTTCTTTGCTTTTTGTGTATTTGCAAAATGAACTTTGGCGATTTCCAGTAATTTTTCTTCTCCGTAATGCTTAATAACTTCAGACGCTGCCTGATCTACTTTGGCAGAAGCACCTTTTGGGATGTCTAACCCTAAGTCCATCTCCAATTGGGCAATCGCTTTAACAAAAGAAGAGCGGGCAATAATGGAGGCTGCGGCAACAGCTGTGGAAAAGCTTTCAGCTTTAGTCATAAAATAAACATTTTCTTGAAGCTTGAGACCTTCACTTTTCAAATGCTTTTGATAAATAGCCGGATCTGCAAATTGGTCCACGAGCATTCCAGCAGGAATTTCGGGAGCAATTTTTTCAAGCAGCTTGTTTATTGCTTGATAGTGAAGGAGTGTCTTCATTTTTCCCTGACTGAATCCTTTTGTCTGCCATTGATTATATTTGTTATTAGAAAGTCGTAACAGACTGTAAGGAATGTCAAGCTCTACAAGCTGCTTGGCCAGTTCCTTAATTTGAGGATCTTTCAAATGTTTGGAGTCTCTTACCCCGATGGCTTTCAGTTGGGAAAGTTGATGCTCCTTCACATATACAGCTGCAACAGTAATAGGCCCAAAATAATCACCCGTCCCGGCCTCGTCGGAACCTATATGGGAACTGAGAAAGAGAGATTCCGGAGGAGCAAAGGCGTGATTTAGCGAAGATGATTTTTTTGCTGCGGAGGACTTTTGTTCTTCATCTCCCCATTTTTCCGCTTCTTTTTCCGGTGATTTCCCTTGGAATAATACTTTCCCGGAGTTATACCCAGTGATGCTGCAATAGGGAGTTTTTGCGGCAAATGCTGCATATTGAGGTGGATTTGTTAACTGGTGTTTATAATGATTTTTCATCTGGCTGATGATCGACTTCGGAAGCTTAAGTACGACTTGAGACATATAGTAAATCCTTTCTTGTCCAAAATGATAGTCATAGTATAGCAAAATCTTTATTCTAATAGAACATTATTTTAAATACAGCCATTTTAGTTTCCCAATTGATATTCTTCGTGTTACTATTAACTTTAGGATTGAGAACAGGGGGGTATGGATGTGTCGCAGTCAGACCAGGAGAAAAAAAGAATCACAGTGGAGATCAATAAACGTTCGTACACTATTGTAGGTTATGAACAACCCCACCATATCCGCATGGTCTCCAGTTTAGTCGATCAAAAAATGCGCGAAATCCATGAATCCAACAGGAGTCTGGATACGGCGAAACTTGCTGTGCTTACCGCGGTTAATACGATGAGTGAGTACGTAAAGCTGAAAGAAGAATGTACCGAACTTATGAATTACATCGATAAGATGGAGAAAGAGGACGACAAATAACCATGATTGATTTACTTCTATTACTCATACTATTCATCGGGGTAATAACTGGACTACGAAGAGGTTTTATCCTTCAATTATTTCATCTAATAAGCTTTGTAGCAGCTTTTATTGTGGCTGCGTTATACTATGATGAGCTTGCTCCCAAGCTAACTCTATGGGTTCCTTATCCAGAGCTGCCTGAAACTGCAGATTGGGCGATTTTCTTCGACAGTTTACCCCTCGAACAAGCATTCTACAATGCCATCGCATTTGCCATTATCTTTTTTGCAGTCAAAATTATTCTTCATATCATTGCTTCCATGCTGGATTTTGTGGCAGATCTCCCAGTTTTAAGCACATTGAATAATTTATTGGGCGGTATATTAGGATTTATAGAGAACTATGTTTTATTATTTGTACTCTTATATATAGCGGCACTTGTTCCAGTGGCCAGCGTCCAAAATGCCATTGATCATTCTGTGTTAGCCCAATTTATTATTGAACATACCCCTGTGTTTTCGGAGCAGATAAAAACACTGTGGATTGAACATGTGGCTGGCTTGTTTTAGAAAGCGAGTACTTATAACTTTGAAGCCGCTATGATTTAGATCATGGCGGCTTTTATTTTTCCAGGGAATGCTTCTGAAAAATAACTTTTGATAGAGGAGTAGATAAGGATGACAATCAATAAAAAGCATGTCATTAAATTATTGGAAGAGATTGCTGTCTATTTAGAATTAAAAGGGGAAAATCCTTATCGTATTACTGCCTACAGGAGAGCAGCTCAAGCTCTAGAACAGGATGACCACTCACTTGATGAAATTGACGACTTCACGAAAATAAAAGGGATCGGTGAACGAACGGCTGCCATTATTGATGACTATTTAGAGAACAGCGAGTCCGAGACGCTTCAGCAGCTGCAGCAGGAAGTCCCGCAAGGATTGGTTCCGCTGCTTGACCTGCCTGGACTTGGAGGTAAAAAGTTATCAAAATTGTATCAGGAGCTGAAGGTGACGGATGCTGCCACTTTAAAAGAGGCACTCGAAAGTGGAGAAGTAGAAAAGCTGGAAGGGTTCGGGAAGAAATCGGCTGAAAAAATGCTGAAGGCTTTAGAAGATGCAGATTCACGTCCGGAAAGGCTTCCTTTAGCCATGATGCTTCCCCTGGCTGAGAAAATCGAGAAATACTTACAAAGCTGCCAAACGTTTGACAGATACTCTATTGCCGGAAGCATGAGAAGGATGAAAGAAACCGTTAAAGATTTGGATTTTATTATCGCCTCAAGTGATCCTGCTAAAACTAGAGATGAATTGCTGGAGTATTCGGAAATAAAGGATATCGTGGCTTCTGGAGAAACCAAAGTTTCGATCGTTGTAGATGCCGGCTACGAAGTTGGAGTCGATTTTCGTATCGTAGCTCCGCATGAATTTGCTTCTACTCTCCAACACTTTACAGGTTCTAAAGACCACAATGTAACATTGAGACAAATGGCTAAGGAAAAAAATGAAAAAATCAGTGAATATGGAATTGAGAATAACGAAACCGGGGAAGTACAAACATTTGAGAGTGAGAAAGAAATATACGAACACTTCGGCTTGCATTACATTCCACCTGAAGTAAGAGAGAATTACGGTGAATTAGATAAATTCAAAGAGCCCGTTCGTTTACTGGAAACCTCTGATATTAGAGGAGATCTGCATATGCACTCTACTTGGAGTGACGGTGCGCAGTCGATCAAGCAAATGGCAGAGCAAAGTAAAGATAAGGGTTATCAATATATTGCGATTACCGACCATTCTAAGTACCTTAGAGTAGCAAACGGACTTAATGAAAACAGGCTGCGAAAACAGCGGGAAGAAATTGATAAAGTCAATTCTTCGATGAAAGACTTTCATATTTTTGCAGGCATTGAAATGGACATTCTTCCTGATGCAAGCCTTGATTTTGAGGAAGAATTCTTAAAAGAAATGGATTTTGTCATTGCATCGATTCATTCAAGTTTCTCTCAATCGCAAGATAAAATAATGAAACGATTAGAAACAGCCCTTGAATGTCCATACGTTCACATGATTGCTCATCCTACCGGCAGGCTGATCGGAAGAAGAAAGGGCTATGATGTAGATGTGAATAAACTCATAACTAAAGCAAAGGAAACAGGTACGATATTAGAGTTGAATGCTAACCCCAACCGTCTGGATCTGAATTATGAATGGTTGATGAAAGCACAAGAAGAAGGGGTGGATATAGCGATCAATACGGACGCTCACAGCTATCCTATGCTTGATCACATGACCATTGGAGCAGCTACTGCCCGCAGAGGATGGCTGAGAAAAGAAACTGTGATCAATACGTGGACGACAAAACAGCTTATGAAAAAGTTTGGAATTGCTAAATAAAGGAGCCGGACTGGACATGAACCAACGAATTCTGCAAGTGTTGGAATATAAAAAAATTATCGATCAGCTCACAGAGCTCGCTTCGTCTTCTCTCGGACAAGAGAAAACCTCTGCTTTGAAACCATCGCATGATTTTGAAACGGTGTCCCGAATGCAGAGTGAAACAGATGAAGCAGCTCAAGTGCTTCGTTTAAAAGGAAATGTGCCGCTCGGAGGAATATTTAACATAAAACCGAGTATTCAACGGACTATCATTGGAGGAGTACTTAGTGCCAACGAATGCCTGGACGTAGCCAGCACAATTTATGGCGGCAGGCAGATCAAGCGGTTTATTGAAAATATGGAAGATCCTGAAATGCCGATCTTACGTGAACTGGCTGACGAAATTCTGCCTCTTTCTGAATTAGAACGGCAAATTCGGAGTTGTATAGATGAACATGGAGTAGTGATGGACGGGGCTTCCGATAAGTTAAGGACGATTCGTTCTAGAATACGGACCTTTGAAAGCAGAGTTCGGGATAAAATGGACACTTTTACAAAATCCAAAGCGAAAATGCTCTCTGATGCCATAGTAACTATTAGAAATGAGCGCTATGTTTTACCGGTTAAACAGGAATACCGAAGAGATATCGCTGGGATTGTCCATGACCAATCCTCTTCTGGAGCCACTTTATTTATTGAGCCGCAATCGGTAGTGGATATTAACAATCAGCTTCAGGAAGCACGGGTACAGGAGAAACAGGAAGTAGAAAGAATCCTCAAAGAGCTTTCAGAAATGATTGCAGCTGACGAGAGTTCCCTGTATCAAAACGTGGAGGCCCTAGGTAAAATAGATTTCATGTTTGCCAGAGCAAAACTAGCTAAAGAAATGAAAGCTTCGATGCCGAAAATGAATGTCGAAGGAAGAATCAAGATGAGGCAAGCCCGTCATCCGCTTATTTCACCGGAAGAGGTTGTTCCTAATGATATTGAGATTGGAGAAGATTATCACTCTATTGTCATCACAGGACCGAATACAGGTGGAAAAACAGTCACTCTAAAGCTTGTCGGGCTTTGCACGCTGATGGCTCAATCCGGACTTCAAGTTCCTGCAATGGATGGCTGTGAACTTGCTGTCTTTGAAGAAGTCTATGCGGACATTGGGGATGAGCAGTCTATTGAGCAGAGCTTGTCTACTTTTTCTTCCCATATGACGAATATTGTAGATATTCTAAAGCGTGTTAATCATCGTTCCTTAGTATTATTTGATGAATTAGGGGCAGGGACGGATCCTCAAGAAGGAGCCGCACTTGCCATGTCCATTTTAGATGAAGTCGTTAATCGGGATGCACGCGTTATTGCAACTACCCACTATCCAGAACTGAAAGCATATGGTTATAATCGAGATGGAGTGATCAATGCCTCTGTAGAATTTGATATCCAAACGTTGAAACCTACTTACCGTTTACTGATTGGTGTACCTGGCCGAAGCAATGCATTTGAGATTTCCCGCAGGCTGGGTCTCGATTCAAGGGTCATTGATATGGCGAAGCAGCACATTGGTGTAGAGTCTCAAAGTGTGGAAAATATGATTGCTTCCTTAGAGGAATCAAAACGCGGTGCTGAAGAGGATTATCAACAAGCTGAAGAAATTCTCCAGCAAGCTCAAGTTCTCTACGAAGATTTACAAAATCAATGGAATCAATTTGAGGAAAAGAGAGAAAAACTTTATCAAAAAGCTGAAGAGAAAGCAGAAAGAGCGATTGATAAAGCAAAAAGTGAAGCCGAAGATATTGTTAGAGAGATTCGAAGCATGAAAGACCAGGCCCACATGAAGGAACATGAATGGATAGAAGCGAGAAAAATGCTCGATGAGGCGAAGCCCGACTTGGCGGCCCACAAGTCGGACAAGCAGAAAGCCAAGCCTGCTTCTAAGGAAACAAGGGAACTAAAAGTAGGCGATGAAGTAAAGTTATTGCAATTAAATCAACAAGGCACCATTGTGGACCAAGTTGGAAGCAACGAATACCAGGTGCAAGTTGGAGTAATGAAGGTAAAAGCCAAGAGGAAAGATTTGCAGTTCATGCAGACAGAACAGTCTTATAAGACGAAGCCCATGGCTCAAGTAAAAGGGAAAGGCCATCACGTGAAAACTGAATTGGATCTTCGTGGGGAGCGTTATGAAGATGCTCTGAACCGGCTGGGAAAATACGTAGATGACGCATTATTAGCTGGTTATCCCCGTGTCTCGATTATCCATGGGAAAGGGACCGGCGCCCTCCGGACTGCGGTGCAGAATTTTGCAAAAGGCCATCGTTCCATTTCCAGCTACCGTGCAGGCGGAATGAACGAGGGGGGAAGCGGGGTAACGGTTTTAGAGTTCAGTTAAGAAAAAGGAGCGTATGTAATGGACGGTTTTTGGGAATATCCGTTAGTGGAAACTGCTGCTAGATATAGTGTGGTCATACTATGCCTGATTGTGTTCATGACCGTGTTCGAAATCGTAACCTCTTATAACAATTGGAAAGAAATTAAAGCAGGCAATATGGCTGTTGCGATGGCAACAGGTGGGAAAATATTCGGCATTGCCAATATATTTCGGTTTTCCATTCAGCATAATGACTCTCTTCTTCAGACGATGGGGTGGGGTCTTTTCGGCTTTATCTTACTGCTTTTCGGTTATTTTATTTATGAATTTTTAACCCCATCGTTCCGAATTGATGAAGAAATCACAAAAGATAACCGTGCCGTAGGGTTTATATCACTCGTCATTTCGGTTGGTTTATCTTATGTAGTCGGAGCGAACATCATTTAAGGGGTGCAGGAATGGAAACTTTAGCTAAAGTATTGATTGTAGTTGCTGCAGTTTTTTTCATTGTAGGTATTATCTTTTTTATTCGTTAATTCAGTCATTGAGGGGTTAAGGATCAAGTGTTTCAGCCTTTCAAAAAGCCGGATGATGGGGAAATTTTTATGACAAGATTTCTCCACCATTCGGCTTTTTTGATTAATGATTCACAATTTCGTCTAATTTAAGGAGCTTTCTTCTGAAGTTGAAAGGATGATAAAATGCTTCATTTTGCCCGGATCTGTTTTCTCAGGCTTCTTTAAAGGCAGAATGGATTTCTGAACCGGTTCTTCAGAGCAAGCTTACTTTGAAATTTTCTTGTCCTCAAATTGTTCTTTTTAAGAACAGATGCTGTAAATAATAACCCGGTTTTTCTTAATTATTACTAAATCTCAGAAAAATTTCCAAAATTTTAAATTATATTTCAAATCATGCAATAAACCGTTATAATAGTAATAAAAGATCATCAAGGAGGCGTTATGTATGACCATTTCAGAACGACCATGGCATAAACTTTATCCTCCAGAAATTTTCACATCGACGGAATACGACAAAAGACCATTGCACGAATTTCTAGAAGAGAGTGCTGTTCTTTACGGCGAAAAGAAAGCGCTTTATTTTATGGGGAAAGAGCTGTCATTTAAAGAAGTGTTAAATCAAACGAGGAAACTGTCAGCTTATTTACAGGACCTTGGTCTTGAGAAAGGAGACCGGGTTTCAATCATGCTTCCTAATTCCCCTCAATCCGTTATTGCTTATTACAGTGTCCTCATGGCTGGAGGCGTGGTTGTACAGACGAATCCTTTGTATATGCAAAGAGAGCTTGAATATCAGATTTCTGATTCAGAAGCAAAGATGATTATCTGCCTGGACGATTTTTTCCCGAGAGCAGCGGCTGTAAAGGGAAAAACAGAGCTGGAACATATCATCGTTACTGAAGTAAAGGATTATCTCCCATTCCCTAAAAATATCATTTATCCTTTCCTTAAGAAAAAACAATCCAGGCTGCTAGTTAAAGCTGAACAGGGAGCAGACACTCATTTATGGAACCATATTATGGATGTAAGCGATGGGGAAGTACACCCAGTGGAAGTTGATGCGGAGAATGACTTGGCATTATTACAATATACAGGGGGCACAACCGGTTTTCCTAAAGGGGTCATGCTTACCCATTATAATCTGGTAGTCAATACTCAAATGTCCGTGAACTGGTTATATAAGTGCGAAAAAGGGAGGGAAACGGTTCTGGCCATCCTGCCGTTTTTCCACGTTTACGGGATGACTTCGGTTATGAATCTGTCCATCATGATGGGGACGAAAATGATTCTGATGCCCAAGTTTGAACCTGAAGATGTCTTGCGTGTTATTGAAAAACAGCGCCCTACCTTGTTTCCAGGAGCACCTACCATCTATATCGCCTTGCTCAACCATCCTCATTTAAAAAAATATGACCTCTCTTCCATTGAAGCATGCCTGAGCGGTTCTGCACCCCTTCCTGTGGAAGTACAGCAGCGTTTTGAAGAGGTGACCGGCGGGAGACTAGTCGAAGGATACGGATTGACCGAAACCTCTCCTGTTACCCATTCGAATTTTATTTGGGGCAACCGTGTCAGTGGAAGCATCGGAGTTCCGTGGCCTGATACCGATGCAAAAATTATGAAAATCGATGAAAATGAAGAGGCGGAGATCGGGGAGATTGGAGAAATAGCTGTGAAAGGTCCTCAAGTGATGAAAGGCTATTGGAAGAAACCAGAGGAAACAACCCAGGTGCTTAGTGAAGATGGATGGTTTAGAACGGGCGACATGGGTTACATGAATGAAGAAGGATACTTTTTCATCGTTGACAGGAAGAAGGATATGATCATTGCCGGCGGATTTAACATTTATCCCAGAGAAGTAGAAGAAGTACTATACGAACATGAAGCGATCCAGGAAGCTGTCGTCGTAGGCGTTCCTGATCCCTACAGGGGCGAGACGGTCAAAGCGTTTATCGTTAAAAAACAAGGCAGCGAAATTTCTGATGAAGAACTCGATGCTTTTTGTCGGAAAAATATGGCTGCTTATAAGGTTCCCCGTATCTATGAATTCCGAAAAGCTCTGCCTAAAACAGCAGTTGGGAAAATATTGCGCCGGACGCTCATTGAAGAAGAAAAGCGTAAACAGGAAGGATCCAAGGCGGTTCAATAGAGACCGCTTGTCTTTTGAAAGAATGTTGACAATCTAAATTCCGGTATGTAGAATAATAGATGAATGACTATTCATTCATTTTCGACATTCATTAAGGCAGGGGATACCTTTGAAAAAAAACAAACCAAAATACAAACAAATTATAGATGCCGCTGTTGAGGTGATTGCTGAAAATGGATATCACTCCTCACAAGTTTCCAAAATCGCTAAAAAAGCGGGAGTGGCTGATGGAACGATTTATCTTTATTTTAAAAACAAGGAGGATATCCTTGTTTCTTTGTTCCAGAATAAAATGGGACAATTCATAGAAAAAATAGAGCAGGAAACAACTTCACGGCAAAATGCTGAAGAAAAGCTGCTCACCTTAATTGAAACGCACTTCGAGCAGCTTTCGCTTGACCATCATCTCGCGATAGTGACCCAGCTTGAATTACGGCAGTCCAACAAAGAGCTTCGTTTGAAGATTAATGACGTCTTAAAAAGATATTTAGCAGTTATTGATCAAATCGTAGCCGAAGGTGTAGAAGAAAATCTTTTCCGCAAACAATTGGACGCGAGGCTGGTACGCCAGATGATATTTGGCACGTTGGATGAGACAGTTACCAATTGGGTTATGAAAGATCAGCGTTACAATCTGACGTCCCAGGCGAAAGAGGTTCACAGCATGATTGTACATGGATTATCAACTTGACAGAGTGAAAGGGGAAAGGAAATTGTCCACGATTCAGTACCATTCTGAAAAGCACGTAGCAACCTTAACCATTCAAAGCCCACCGGCAAATGCCTTATCAAGTACTATTCTCATGGACCTTTCTGAGAATTTGGACCGCATTGAGAAGGATCATTCTATTAAGGCCGTTATCATAAAAGGGGAGGGGCGTTTTTTTTCTGCAGGAGCAGATATTAAAGAATTTACTTCCTTCCAGGATTCCTCAGATTCTGAAGGTCTTGCGGGGAAAGGTCAACAATTATTTAACCGCATAGAAAATTTTCATATTCCGATTATTGCTGCTATTCATGGCGCTGCACTTGGCGGAGGTCTTGAATTAGCTATGTCTTGTCACATTCGTTACGTTGATGAAGAAGCGAAACTTGGTCTTCCTGAACTGAACCTGGGCATAATTCCAGGTTTTGCGGGTACGCAGCGCCTTCCGCGCCATGTGGGAACAGCAAAAGCATATGAAATGATACTTACTGGTACTCCTATTAGCGGAAAAGAAGCGGAAGCAGCAGGCTTAGCTAATAAAAGCTTTTCTCAGGATGAATTATTTTCTGAAGTCGACAGACTGGCCGCTCAAATCGCTAGTAAAAGTGCTCCAACGATCCAGCATGTGATGAATCTTGTTCCCTATGCCCATACCTCCCAATTTGGAGAAGGGATTCAAGCAGAATCCGAGGCATTTGGCAAAGTTTTTAAGACAGAAGATGCGAAAGAAGGAATACAAGCATTTATTGAAAAACGTAAACCCCAATTCAAAGATCAATAGTTTAGGAGGTTAGGAAATGAACATTTATGTATTACTAAAAAGAACTTTTGATACAGAAGAAAAAATTGCAATAAGTAATGGGAAAATTGAAGATGAAGGTGCAGAATACATTATTAATCCGTATGATGAGTACGCAGTAGAAGAAGCGATTAACCTTCGAGATGCGCATGGTGGGGAAGTTACCGTTGTCACAATTGGTGAAGAAGAATCAGAAAAACAGCTAAGAACGGCTCTTGCTATGGGAGCGGATAAAGCAGTATTAATCAATACGGAAGATGATTTGGAAGATGGGGACCAGTTTACTACTGTAAAAATTCTTGAAGCATTTTTTGAGGGACGTGAAGCCGACATCATTCTTGGGGAAATGTCGCCATTGATGAGGCGAGCGGCCAAGTAGGGCCGAGACTGGCTGAAAGGTTGAACATACCTTGTGTAACAACGATCACGAAGATCGAAATTGAAGGAGAACAAGTGAACATTGAAAGGGATGTAGAAGGTGATGTCGAGAAAGTGGAGACTTCGACACCTCTGCTCGTTACTTGTCAGCAAGGATTAAATGAGCCTCGTTATCCTTCACTTCCAGGAATTATGAAAGCTAAGAAAAAGCCGTTAGAAGAATTGGAAATTGACGACCTTGACCTAGATGAAGATGACGTAGAACCTAAAACGAAAACTATGGAAATCTTCCTTCCCCCAGAAAAACAAGCGGGTAAAGTGCTTGAAGGGGAAGTGGATGATCAGGTGAAAGAGCTGGTGTCTTTACTAAAAACGGAAGCAAAAGTACTTTAATCGGTGAGGGGAAAGGAGAATTCGTATGAGTAAAAAAGTAGTAGTCATTGGGGAAGCACGTGAAGGTTCTTTACGTAATGTGACGTTTGAAGCAATAGCCGCAGCAAAAATTATCAGCGATGGCGGAGAAGTAGTTGGAGTACTTTGCGGAGCGGGAGATCTTCAGGAGTCTGGCAGAGAAATGGTTTATTACGGGGCCGACCGAGTAGTGACTGTTTCACACGAAGAATTGAAAACGTATACATCTGAAGGGTATGTACAAGCGGTCCATGCAGTTATAGAAGATGAATCTCCTGAAGGTATCGTGATGGGGCACACTTCTATTGGAAAAGAGCTGACACCGAAGCTTGCAAGCCGTCTGCAGTCCGGGTTGATTTCAGATGCCACTGAAGTTGTGAACGAAGGGAACAGCGTTGTATTTACACGCCCTATCTATTCAGGAAAAGCATTTGAAAAAAAAGCAATCACAGATGGAATTACCTTTGCTACAATTCGCCCAAATAACATTCCATCCCTTGACCGTAATGATTCTCTTCAAGGTGAAGTGACTGAAAAAGGCGTGGAAATAAAAAATATTCGTACAATTATTAAAGATGTCATTCGAAAATCCTCGGAAGGAGTAGACCTTTCTGAAGCGAAAGTGATTGTGGCAGGAGGCCGTGGAGTAAAAAGTTCAGAAGGATTTAAGCCTCTGGAGGAATTAGCGGAAGTGCTTGGTGGAACAGTTGGTGCTTCTCGAGGAGCTTGTGATGCAGGGTATTGTGATTATGCGCTCCAAATTGGCCAGACTGGTAAAGTGGTAACCCCCGATTTGTATATCGCCTGCGGAATTTCCGGAGCTATTCAACACTTAGCAGGGATGTCCAACTCGAAAGTAATTGTCGCGATTAATAAAGATCCTGAAGCAAACATATTTAATGTGGCCGATTATGGAATTGTTGGGGATTTATTTGAAGTTGTGCCAAAGTTAATTGAAGAATTGAAACAATTAAATGTAAATGTTTGAATAGAATAAAGTCGAAGCCTTTGTGCTTCGGCTTTTTTGCTAGCTGTATAGAAATGATTGTTTTCTAAGTGCCAACGATTCAGGTATAAACAAAATGTTAGTCACTAAAAATATAAGATGATATACTCTATACAGACTAATGGTCGAGGAGGAATTTGAAATGGCAATTGTAAAAGCAACTGATCAAAACTTTACAGAAGAAACAAATGACGGTTTAGTCCTTGCAGATTTCTGGGCTCCATGGTGCGGTCCATGCAAAATGATTGCTCCAGTACTCGAGGAACTGGATGATGAAATGAGCGATCAAGTGAAAATCGTAAAGCTTGATGTTGATGAAAACCAGGAAACCGCAGGGAAATTTGGTGTAATGAGCATCCCTACACTTCTTCTATTCAAAGATGGAAAAGTAGTAGATCAAGTGATTGGATTTCAGCCAAAAGAAGCACTTGCTGAATTAATTTCCAAGCATTCCTAAGCCTTTACACTTATATGGAAAGCCGTGCCTATCAGCACGGCTTTTTTGCTGTATTAAATTTCCTGAATGTGGTACGTTTTTAATAAACCTCTAAGTATAAATGTTGGAGTGAGATACTATTGAATCAGCAAATAAAAGAAAAGTTAGCAGTCCTGCCTGATCAGCCAGGATGCTATTTAATGAAAGATAGGCAAGGCACCATCATTTACGTAGGAAAATCAAAAGTATTGCGCAATCGTGTCCGTTCTTATTTTACAGGAGCCCACGATGGTAAAACTCAACGACTTGTCCGGGAAATCGTCGATTTTGAGTATATTGTAACGACTTCAGAAATTGAAGCTCTTATTTTGGAAATGAATTTGATTAAAAAATACGATCCTAAATATAATGTCCTTCTTAAAGATGATAAGACGTATCCCTATTTAAAAGTCACAGCTGAACGCCATCCCCGCCTAATCGTCACTAGACAGGTGAAAAAGGACAGCGGCAAATACTTTGGACCTTATCCAAACGTGATGGCAGCGCGTGAAACGAAGAAGCTGTTAGATCGTCTCTATCCTTTAAGAAAATGCAATACTATGCCTGATCGCGTGTGTCTTTATTACCACATGCATCAATGCTTAGGGCCGTGTGAATTTCCGGTATCAAAAGAAACCAACCAGGAAATCGTGCAGAATATTACTGCTTTCTTAAGCGGTGGTCACAAGAAAATCAAACAAGATTTAAAGCAGAAGATGTATAAGGCTTCAGAAGATTTAGATTTTGAACGAGCGAAAGAACTCAGGGACCAGATTGAAAACATCGAATCGGTGATGGAACAGCAGAAAATGACGATGAATGATCAGGTCGATCGTGATATCTTCGGTTATTCTTACGATAAAGGCTGGATGTGTGTACAAGTCTTTTTTGTTAGAAGAGGAAAGCTGATCGAACGGGATGTTGCTTTATTTCCATTTTTTGATGATCCTGAAGACACTTTTCTCAGCTATATCGGCAGATTCTATCTCCACCAAAACCATCCTTATCCGAAGCAGGTGCTCGTCCCTGTCGCGACAAATGTAACCGTACTGGAAGGAGTGCTGGATACTAAAGTCATCATCCCAATGAGAGGGAGGAAGAAAGAGCTCGTTGAACTGGCTATGAAGAATGCCGAAATAGCGCTTGATGAAAAGTTTGCACTCATTGAGCGGGACGAAGAGCGGACGATCAATGCCGTTGAAAAATTAGGAGACCATCTTAACATCGAAACGCCGCATCGAATTGAAGCCTTTGACAACTCAAATATTCAAGGGGCAGATCCTGTTTCAGCGATGATTGTTTTTATTGATGGACGGCCGAACAAGAAAGAATATCGAAAGTATAAGGTAAGAGATGTAAAGGGACCTGACGATTATGAAACAATGAGAGAGGTTATCAGGAGGAGATACAAACGCGTGTTAAAGGAGGACCTTCCTTTACCGGATTTGATCGTAATTGATGGAGGCAAGGGGCAAATGAGCGCAGCACTGGATGTTTTGGAAAATGAACTTGGACTCGATATCCCGCTGTGCGGGCTTGCCAAAGACAACAAACACAAAACAAGTGAGCTTTTGTATGGAGACCCTATTACTCCAGTTGACCTTGATCGACAATCACAGGAATTTTATTTGGTCCAGCGAATTCAGGATGAAGTCCACCGGTTTGCTATTTCGTTTCATAGACAGCTTCGAGGCAAAGGTGCAATTCAGTCTGAACTGGACAAAATACCCGGCGTTGGACAGAAAAGGCGCCGCTTACTGCTTAAACATTTCAAGTCTGTTCAGGAAATTAAACAGGCAGAAATCGTAGAAATTACCCGGCTTGGCATTCCCGAGCCTGTTGCAAATACAATTTTAGTTCATCTGAACCAAGAAGAGGAAGAGCCGGCTGAAGATTGAACGCCGGCCCTTCTTTTATCAGGCTTGAGTTGCCGTAATTTCGACAAAATTTTCTTTTTCATGTATTTCTTCGAGGCATTCGTATGTAACCTTTGTTAGGATATGTATCATTTCTGCTAAAAATCCACATTCTAATCGAAAGTCTACAGGGTAGAGATTCTGGTGAAGCCGCTTCTCTATTATGTGGCCGTTAAGGTGAAAAACCATTTCTTTCTTTTTTTCTTTAACGAGGGAAAGGTCTCCCCAACCCATATATTGAAAAAATTCATATAACTCCTCAAAAGTATGTAGGGAAGTTTGGCGAGCCACATTTTTCCCCATGTAATATAGGAGGTACGGGGCATCCTTACCAAGAAAATCGGGCAATGTATAATATCGTAATAAGTCAAACCCAGCCCCGGTTGCTACTAGCGATGAAATGTTGTGGTTATCGAGATTAGCTGATTCTTTCAAGACGCTCATTCCTTTCTTCTCTTCATATTATCGCGTGAAATGAAGTAAGGTGCAAGACTAATTCTTCCATAGAAACCATTTGAAATAAATGTGTATTTTTGAGCATTTTTTGTAATCGCCTTTCTTGACGCTATCACGGGATAGAAGTACAATAAACGTGTTACAAATTGTACATTTTGCAGATAATATACGGAAATAAGGGGAATTTCCTGTTTGTTATTGATGCGTTTTTAAAGCGCTTTACTATCTGAAAAATGTGCACAATTAAATCTACTGTTATCATCTTGAGGGGGTAAACATGGCGGGAACACGCGGATATGTTAATCGAAGACTACATTCACTATTAGGAGTTCTCCCAATCGGGATCTTCTTACTTGTACACTTGACTGTGAACTACTTTGCAGTTCGGGGTCCGGAAGCTTTTAACTCGGCTTCGGAATTTATGGAAAGCTTACCATACTTGTTTGTAATGGAAGTTTTCATAATTTATTTACCATTGCTATTCCACGCAATTTACGGGGTATATATAGCATTCACAGCCAAGAGCAACTTATCAAGTTTCGGCTATTTTAGGAACTGGATGTTTATGCTGCAGCGGATAACTGGAATCATTACATTGATTTTCATAGCTTGGCACGTATGGGAGACCCGGATTGCGATGATGTTTGGCTGGGCTGAATTAAATTATCAGCTGATGGAAGGTATCTTGACTGAGCCATTCTTTTTCTGGTTTTACATAGTGGGAGTTATCTCCACAACATTCCACTTCGCTAACGGTTTGTGGTCTTTCTGTGTGAGCTGGGGAATTACGGTATCTCCGCGTTCACAGCTGATTATGACTTATGCAAGCATCGTAGTGTTCGTAGCCATCTCTTATGTTGGTGTGCGTACACTTATTCAATTTGCTTACGGAATGTAATAGATGAGTACATCGATGAATTCATGTATGTTTTGAGGGAGTGAGTTTATATGTCAAATCGTAACATCATTGTTGTCGGCGGCGGTCTTGCCGGTCTGATGGCAACAATTAAAGCAGCAGAACAAGGGGTTCACGTGGATCTGCTGTCCATAGTACCTGTAAAACGTTCTCACTCTGTTTGTGCACAAGGCGGAATAAACGGCGCCGTTAACACGAAAGGTGAAGGTGATTCACCGTGGGAACACTTTGATGATACTGTTTATGGCGGGGATTTCCTGGCCAACCAGCCTCCGGTTAAAGCTATGTGTGAGGCTGCTCCTGGAATCATTCACCTGCTGGACCGTATGGGTGTCATGTTTAACCGTACTCCTGAAGGCTTTCTTGATTTCCGCCGTTTTGGTGGAACTCAGCATCACCGTACAGCCTTTGCGGGAGCAACGACTGGCCAGCAGTTGCTTTACGCATTAGACGAACAAGTTCGGCGTCATGAGGTAAATGGTCTGGTAACCAAATATGAAAGCTGGGAATTTATCTCTGCAATAGTTGATGATGACGGTGTTGGCCGTGGTGTAATGGGTCAAAACCTTAACACCCATGAGATTAAAGCTTTTCCTGCTGACGCTGTAATTATGGCAACAGGAGGACCTGGAATCATCTTTGGTAAATCCACAAACTCAGTCATCAACACAGGTTCTGCTGCTGGTGCTCTTTATCAGCAGGGAGTGAAATATGCGAACGGCGAGTTTATTCAAATTCACCCTACGGCTATCCCTGGCGACGATAAACTACGTCTGATGAGCGAGTCAGCACGTGGAGAAGGTGGACGAGTTTGGACTTACAAAGATGGTGAGCCTTGGTATTTCCTAGAAGAAAAATATCCTGCTTATGGGAACCTTGTACCTCGGGATATTGCAACTCGTGAGATTTTTGACGTCTGCGTAAACCAGAAGCTTGGAATTAATGGCGAGAATATGGTGTATTTGGACCTTTCTCATAAAGACCCTAAAGAGCTGGATGTAAAGCTCGGTGGTATCATTGAGATCTACGAAAAATTCGTCGGTGAAGATCCTAAAAAAGTTCCGATGAAGATCTTCCCTGCCGTACACTATTCTATGGGCGGCATGTGGGTTGATTATGACCAAATGACGAATATTCCAGGTATTTTTGCTGCAGGGGAATGTGATTATACGCAGCATGGTGCCAACCGTCTAGGGGCGAACTCCCTCTTGTCATCCATTTATGGTGGAATGGTCGCCGGTCCTAACGCGGTAAAATATACCGAATCCCTGGAGACAATTGCTGATGACATGACTGCCGCTCTATTTGACAGAAGAGTTAAAGAAGAGCAGGAGAAATTCGATGCCATCATGAATATGGATGGAGACGAAAATGCCTATCAGATTCATAAAGAACTCGGTGAATGGATGACCGATAACGTGACGGTTGTCCGCGAGAACGAGAAATTATTACAAACGGATGAAAAGATTCTTGAATTAATGGAAAGATATAAACGCATTAACATTAATGATACGTCTCGTTGGAGTAATCAGGGAGCGATGTTTACCCGCCAGTTGTGGAACATGCTCCAGTTAGCCCGTGTCATTACCCTTGGGGCTTACAATCGTAACGAGAGTCGAGGAGCACACTTTAAACCCGAATTCCCTGAACGGAATGATGAAGAGTTCTTGAAAACAACTATCGCTTCCTACGACAAAGAAAATAATAAGCCCGTATTATCTTATGAAGCTGTAGATACATCACTGATCGAACCGCGGAAGCGCGATTATTCTAAAAGTAAATAAAAGGAGGGAGACTCATGAGCGAAAAGAAGACGATTACGTTTATCATTACCCGGCAGGATGAGCCGGAACAAGCTCCTTATGATGAAACATTTGAAATACCTTACCGGGAAAATATGAACGTCATTTCTGCACTCATGGAAATTCGCCGTAACCCGGTGAATGCTAATGGTGAAGCAACAACTCCTGTCTACTGGGATATGAACTGCTTGGAAGAAGTATGCGGTGCATGCTCGATGGTCATTAACGGAACACCTCGGCAATCCTGTACGGCTCTTGTTGACCAATTGGAGCAGCCGATTCGTTTAGCACCGATGACAACATTCCCAGTAACGAGAGATTTAGCTGTAGACCGCAGCCGCATGTTTGATTCCCTGAAGAAGGTTAAAGCTTGGATTCCTATTGACGGGACGTATGATTTAGGACCTGGACCGAAAATGCCTGAAAGCAAACGACAGTGGGCATATGAATTGTCAAAATGTATGACATGTGGTGTCTGTTTGGAAGCCTGTCCAAACGTTAACAGCAAATCTGATTTTATTGGGCCGGCCCCTCTTTCTCAAGTAAGGCTGTTTAATTCGCACCCAACTGGAGAAATGAATAAAAGTGAACGGTTGCAGACAATAATGGATGCAGAAGGATTAATGGGATGCGGTAACGCTCAGAACTGCGTGCAATCCTGTCCGAAGGGAATACCGTTGACTACTTCCATTGCATCTCTATACCGTGACACAGCAATTGAATCTTTCAAGAGTTTCTTTGGAAGTGACAAACAGGTTTAAGTTCACGACCCTGAAACCACTGTACAATTAACGGAATTGTGCAGTGGTTTTTTCTATGAATCTAGGAGGGTTGTTAAGTTTGCCAAGCATTGTATAATAGGAATGATTGCGTTTATAAGGTGGAACGATTTCATGAAGAAGATCAAAATTCAGCAGCTTATCATTTTATCATTTTTTATTGTTTCTTCCGGTTATTTAATTATGGTTGCCGCATCCAATCCTTATTTAGGGATTGACTTGGAAGAGAATGCACAAGGATATACTGTGGCAGGCTTAAACAAAGATGGATGGGCGGCTCAAAACAATATTCCGTTTCCGGCCAGACTAATTTCTGTAGAAGGACAGTCTCCGGATAAACATTTTACAGTTGCTATGTTTAACGAACTGGAAATGGCGGATTCTTTTACGATTGAAAGAGCTGGGAAAACGATATCCTATCAGAATATTGAATCTTCCAGTCCGCTTCACTGGGCATTATATATTATTTTACCTAGCGTTTTTTTCTTAGCAATACTGGCCATTTCCTATTTAGTCCATCAACGGGTACCTAGACGTTTCTCGGCTCATCAGCTTATTTTGTACTTTTTAACGATTGCTACGGGTTATATAAGTAATAGCGGAGCAATTAGAGATGATTTGTACGGAATCTTTTTAAACACCGCGTTGTTTTTAATTGCTCCTGTAATTTTAATCCATTTTTTATATAATTATTTTAAGGAATTAAGTGTTTCGTGGTTTTCAAAAAGCCTTTACTACGTGCTTTATTTTATCTCCATATTCGTTTCAGTGTTAGAAAGCTATTTTCTTATCACTCATACTTACCCGGATTATTTTAACCCTGTTCCTGGCTGGCTGCTGCTTGGCCTCTATATCATCTTGTTTTATGTTGTCTACAGAGGACTTTATATTCATTTTTCTAATGAAAACGGCACTGTATTCAAGTACATGAGTGTAGGAATGACAGTGGCTTTTTTCCCTTACATTGTTCTTTATCTGCTTCCGGCACTTATCATTCATAAAAAAATTATTCCGCTTGAAGTTGCGGCTGTCTTTCTTATCGCGTTGCCGATTACCTTTATGTATTTAATTACTAGAGAGCGTTTAATTGATATTAACTTTGTGATGAGCAGACTCAGGTACTATTTTTTTCTTTCTATTGTGCCAAGCGTCATCATAACCGTTTTATTTACGTTGTTTGCTCCTTATTCTTTAAGCATCATTACTTGCTTGCAAATCTATTTAATCGTTCATCTGCTTCTCATTGCCTTTCTGTCTGTGAAAGAAGTGCTCGATTTCAAGCTTCAACGGTTTCTTTTTGCAGCGCGGTACAGCTACCAGGAAAGCATGCACCGAATATCAAAGAATATGAAAGATCAATCCAATGCTGTTGATCTTATGAAGGCTTTAAGAGATGAAATTAGAAACGTGCTCGATGTTAAAGATATCTATATCTATTCTAAGCACAACAAGCGGAATATGTATTGTGTGTATGACCGAATTCCTAATCATATTCTCGACCATTTGGAAGAACAAATTGATCCTTATTCCTTTGACATAGGAACGATCGTAGAAACTGAGGAAGGTTTCGGAGTAGTGGTTGGCTTCTCTCTAGAAAAACTGACGATGCTTTGGTGCAGGGGTAAGAAAGATTTTACTAATTTAAACCGTGATGAAAAAACGTATTTGCAGACGATCTCTCATAATGCAAATATTGCGATAGAAAATATGAACTTAATCGAAGATCTGGTGAAAGAGCTTAAGCGGCTGCGCAATGATCAAACGCAAAAATACCCGACGTGGCTTTCCAGACTTCTCTTTACCATTGCAGAAAATCAACGGAAGCAGCTATCGATTGATTTACATGATACTGTGCTGCAGGAACAGCTTTATTTATACCGCAGGATGGATGAGCTGATTAATAGACATCAGAGCTTGTCTGAACCGATTATTTCTGAATTGATGATTTATAAAGAATCTCTGCTCGATAGCATTCATCTAATAAGAGAAACATGTAATGAATTACGTCCGGCGTTTATTGAGGAGTTAGGATTGGTCCAATCTTTAAAGAACCTTATTCAACAATATCAGCTTCGTTCGAACTTTACGGTCTATTTCACTAATATGAATTTTGACGCAGATCTGGATCAAGAAAGGATTCTTGCAATCTACCGGGTGGTACAGGAACTGCTCGCAAATGCCATGAAGCATTCAAACGCAAAAATTGTGAATTTAAGCCTTTCGAATGATGAAAACAACGTTCAGCTCGTTTATTCGGATAATGGGATTGGCATGGACTTATCCTTTCACAGAGACATTTTTTCCCATATTGGATTATCCGGGATTGAGCAGCGTGTAAACGGACTAAACGGAAATTTAAAAATTAATACTGCGCCTGGTGATGGATTTACGATGACGATCGAATTCCCTTATTCAGTAAGCAAGGAGGTAGAAGTGTAATGCGTATACTCATTGTTGATGACCACCCCGCAGTGGGAGCAGGAACTAAAACGATGCTGGAACAGGAACCAGATTTGAAGGTTGACGTCATAAATCATAGTGATGAAACGAATTCTATACTAAATGAGAAGCATTACGATATTCTGCTTCTTGATTTGTATATGCCGGGGATGAATGGAATAGAGCTTGCCAAAAGCATTCGAAAAAGTTATCCGGATTTAATTATTTTAATTTATACCGGTTTTGATTTAAGTACCCACTTCAATATGCTGGTTGAAGCTGATATCAATGGCTTTGTAAGTAAAACGGCCACAAGAGAGCAGCTGCTCACAGCCATTCGTTGTGCACTTCGCGATGAAGTCGTTATTCCTTTACACTTATTTAGACAGCTGCGTCGCTCGGAAGCCAGTGTCAGTATGCCTCAGGAAGCTTCCGAAGAAGGACTTAGTTTTTCTTTAAATGAAAAAGAGCAGTCCATTTTAAAGGAAGTAGCATCTGGATATACGAATAGGGAAATTGCACAAGCACTTCATATGTCACAAAGAAGCGTGGAGTACACATTAACCGGGATCTTTAATAAATTGAATGTCCGCTCCCGAACAGAAGCTTTATTTCGGGCCCAGGAACTCGGGCTTGTGTCTAAATCGTGATTAATCGGCACAGGGAGTGCGTTCTGGTCATACGATATTTTGACTAAATAATTCCCCTCGAAAAGGCTCAGGACAACAAGGAGGGGGACGCTTGTGAAGGAGGACGGCTATCGGCCAACACAAATTCTTACCAAGCGAGAGCGAGAAGTTTTCGAGCTTCTAGTGCAGGATAAAACGACAAGAGAAATTGCCAAAGAACTGTTTATTTCCGAGAAAACAGTAAGAAATCACATTTCTAATGCCATGCAGAAGCTGGGTGTTAAAGGGCGCTCGCAAGCAGTAGTAGAACTGCTTCGGATGGGTGAACTGGAGCTTTAGTCAGCATGTACATGAGATTAGAAAACAAGTTTGTGAACGGCAATGGGAGTCCTTTCAGGTAACGGAAAATCCGGTACCTGGGAGGGTTTTTTCTGGAAGGTATATTTTTTTCTTGATATTTTAGTTTGAAGACGTGAGAATGGAACTTAAGATTGTAATCGTAAGGAGTGCTGAAAGTGACGAACACTGTTTCTAAGATTGCAGAAGTTGAGAAAGAATTAAGATACATAGCAGGGATAATTAAGCAGAGAGGAAGGGAAATCCTTAATCATTATCCTATTACTGCTCCTCAGTTCGTTGCTTTACAGTGGCTGTTGGAAAAAGGCGATATGACAATCGGTGAATTGTCTAACTATATTCATTTAGCTTGCAGTACGACCACAGATCTGGTCGATCGTATGGAAAAAAATCTGCTTGTCGAACGTGTTCGCGACCCTAATGATAGACGCGTGGTAAGGATTCACGTATTGGACAAAGGAGAACAGATTATACATGAAGTGATTGATAAAAGACAGCATTACCTTTCAGAAGTACTTAAGGATGTACCTGAAGAGGAAGTGGAGACGCTGAACCGTCTGCTGTCATTACTCCATAGTAAAATGCTGAGTACTGAGGATTAGGGGAAAGAGGGATGTTTTTTGCAAAAGCCCATAGGAGTCATTGATTCGGGGGTTGGCGGATTAACCGTAGCTAGAGAACTAATGCGCCAGCTCCCAAAAGAGAAATTAATATATTTGGGAGATACGAGAAGATGTCCATATGGACCGAGATCTGAAGAAGAAGTCAGACGATTTACGTGGCAGATGGTGAATCACTTACTGGAACACAATATTAAAATGCTGATCGTAGCATGTAACACCGCTACGGCTTATACGCTGGAAGAACTTCAGGAGAACTTGTCTATTCCGGTCATCGGTGTCATCCAGCCTGGTGCAAGAGCCGCAATTAAAGTCAGCCAAAATAAGCGTATCGGAGTAATTGGAACAGAAGGAACGATTGATAGTAATGCTTATCCACACGTGTTAAAGTCAATTGACCAAACAATCCGAGTAAATGCTCTGGCTTGTCCGCTTCTTGTTCCGATGGTGGAAAATGGGCTGTTGGAGGGAGAGGCAGCTGAGGATATCGTTGCTCGTACACTCGCTCCATTAAAGGCGATGAATCATATTGATACATTGATATTAGGCTGTACCCATTATCCTTTGATTAAAAATCTCATTCAAAACGAGATGGGCAGCCATATCCAGGTCATCAGTTCAGGTGAAGAAACCGCAAGAGAAGCTAGTCTAATACTTGCTTATCATGGGTCGCTGGAAAGCGGAGGCGGACACTCCGTTCACGAATTTTATACGACCGGTGATGTTGACAAGTTTAGAACGGTGGCAAACAGCTGGTTCGATGAGCCGGTTCTAGTATTAAAATTAGCCGAATTGGAACACGTAAAAAGCTCTGCTTATTAAAGGCGGGGCTTTTTATATGGCAGCTGTTAATAAAATCAATGGTTATCACAGACTTAGCTGAACAAACTGCTAGTACTCTCTTCTGCTCTTGATACAAATTGAGTGCTTTTAAAATTCTCTGGTCTATTCCTTTCGAGAGCTCGTATATATGGTAGTACAAACCATCACAGGAGGGAATAGTATGAAATCGCTCGGTATAAAGCCCTTATCAATTGCGGTCTTACTAAGTACAGGCTTACTATCTGGCTGTTTTTTTGAAGGTGAGCAGAGCTTAGAAAAAATGGATACTCCACCGGAGAATACTTCAGTTGATAGTAAATCTGATTCTGATAGCTCTACTGTAAAAGACAATGAAAATGCAGAAGGAGAATCGGCTGATAAAACAACAGCCCGCGACATTTATTTATTCGACTCCAACGGCATGGTTGTCCCGCAGACGCTGCAGCTTCCTCAATCTAAAGAAGTAGCAGCTCAAGCATTGGAATATATGGTGCAGGATGGACCGGTAACAGAACTTCTTCCACAAGGTTTTCAAGCCGTTCTGCCAGCGGGTACAGAAATTAAAGGAGTAAATCTTAAAGAAGATGGCACACTTGTTGTAGATGTGTCTAAAGAGTTTGAAGGCTATACTGCGGAAAACGAAGAAAAAATTCTCCAAGCAATGACGTTTACACTGACTCAATTTGACAATGTGGACCGGATTAAGTTGTGGATCAACGGGCATGAGCAAGCGACTATGCCGGTAAACGGAACTCCTATTTCAGAAGGTGTGTCCCGGACGAATGGAATTAACATTCAAGTGGGAGAGCAGACAGATGTAGTAAACAGCAAGGCTGTTACCGTATATTTTCCATCCCAAAATGATCAGCAGGTTTACGAAGTGCCTGTAACGACTCGTGTAAATAAAAGCGACAATGTTTACCAATCGGTAGTTAATGCCCTGCTGGATGGACCAGAATTGGGCACTTCGCTGCTCCAGCCTTTTAATGAGGAGGCAGAATTACTTGGAGCGGACTTAAAAGAAGGTGTCCTAACCTTAACATTTAACAAAGGAATTCTGAATGGCCAGGAGCCCCAGGCCATAGGTGAAGAGGCATTATCCAGTCTAGTGCTGACACTCACGGATATGGAAGACGTAGAAGCTGTTCAAGTAAAAGTAGACGGGGTTGATGAAGTATTTAATGAAGCCGGTGAAACGTTGGATAAACCTGTAACAAGAGCAGATCTCAGTGAAGAAAAAAGCGTCTGATCATAAACAGCACCATAATAAATGAGGCCGCTATGAGTGTATAGCGGCTTTATTTGTATGCCATGAAGTCGAACTTGGAGTAGGAATACTGACTACTCTGCACAATTAATGTATGTTAAGATGAGCAAGGATAAGGTGAAGTACAAGGAGGATGAACTCATTGCGAAAAGACCGTAAAGTAAATGAATTAAGAACAGTAAAAATAGAAACAAACTATGTAAAGCATCCGGAGGGATCCGTGCTTATAAGCTTTGGTGATACGAAAGTAATTTGTAATGCCAGTATTGAAGACCGGGTGCCGCCATTTTTGCGCAATCAGGGAAAAGGGTGGATAACTGCTGAATATGCCATGCTTCCACGTGCTACGGAACAAAGAAATATTAGAGAATCTTCCAAAGGCAAAGTATCAGGACGGACAATGGAAATACAACGATTGATCGGGCGTGCTCTCCGTGCGGTTGTGGATCTAGACAAAATCGGCGAGCGTACACTTTGGATCGATTGTGATGTTATTCAGGCAGATGGGGGCACACGTACTGCTTCCATAACAGGAGCCTTCGTGGCCGTCGTTATAGCGCTAGGGAAGCTGGTAGATAATAAAACGATTAAAGAACTTCCTGTAGAAGATTTTTTGACCGCTATTTCTGTAGGGGTCCTTCCTGATGGAAAGGAAATTCTGGATTTATGCTATGAAGAAGATAGTCAGGCCCATGTAGATATGAATGTGGTCATGACCGGAGCAGGTGAATTTGTAGAACTTCAAGGCACAGGTGAGGAAGCAACCTTCAGTATGACTCAGCTTCAAACGATGCTTTCTTTAGCGCAAGAAGGGGTAAATGATCTTGTGAAACTTCAAAAAGAAGCGATTGGCAAATGGGCCGAAGTTATTGAGAAAAGACAGACGGCAGGAGTTGCTGAAGAATGATGAAAGAGTTGATTGTGGCGACTAAAAACAGCGGAAAAGCAGCCGAATTCAGGGAGATGTTTTCTAAATACACTATTGAGGTGAAATCTTTGCTGGATTTTGATGACCCCGTTAATGATATCGAAGAAACAGGAACATCTTTTGAAGAAAATGCCGCTATTAAATCTGAAGCTATATGCTCAAAGTTTAACGTTCCAGTTTTAGCAGATGATTCTGGCCTTGTAATTGACGCACTTAACGGGGAACCTGGAGTTTATTCTGCCCGTTATGCTGGAGAAGAAAAGGATGACCAAAAAAATATTGAAAAGGTTATGGCAAAGCTTAAGGATGTACCTGAGAATGATCGTACTGCCAGGTTTATATGTGCGATTGCCGTTTCCCGTCCTGATAAAGAAACTTTTATTAAAGTAGGAAAATGCGAGGGAAGCATCGCATTAGAGGAACGAGGAAATCATGGATTTGGTTACGATCCAATTTTTATACCTAACGGATCAAACAGGACGTTAGCGGAACATACTCCAGAAGAAAAGAATTCCATCAGTCATAGGAAAAATGCTATTCTACAAGTAGAAGGCTGGTTAAAAGCTCAATCTTAAACGAGGTGATCCCATATGCCAAAGGTATTAATCATCAGTGACAGTCATGGACTTACTGCCGAGCTGGACAGTATTAAAAAACGTCATGAAAAAGAGACAGCAGCAATGATCCATTGTGGTGATTCAGAATTGGAAAGTGATGACAACCACCTGGAAGGTTTTTATTATGCGAAAGGTAATTGTGATTTCGATCCAGAAATGAAGGATGAGCAGGTAGTGCGAGTAGGGGAATTGACGATTTTTGCTACACACGGCCATCTGTTCCAAATCAAATCCACTTTAATGCCGCTTTCGTACAGAGCCGAAGAAGCAGGGGCACAGGTAGCATGTTTTGGACATTCCCATATGGCGGCAGCAGAGAAAGTAAAAGACAAGCTGTTTATAAACCCGGGAAGTTGTCATCTGCCAAGAGACCGGAAGGAACCAACTTACGCTATACTGGAATGGGAGTCGCTTGCTCATGTTGAGGTTCAATTTTATCATGTTACTGGTGAACCTATCCCTGAACTTAAGATGGAAACTTCACTTACAGCAAAGTTTTAAAACTTTGCTGTAAGTCCTGTTGACAAATGAGGAAGAACTTACTATAATGAATCTTGTCCGCTAAAAGAGAGTTCTTACCTGCGGGTGTAGTTTAATGGTAAAACCTCAGCCTTCCAAGCTGATGACGAGGGTTCGATTCCCTTCACCCGCTCCATACATATTTAGTATTTATTGTCCCAGTAGCTCAGCAGGATAGAGCAACAGCCTTCTAAGCTGTGGGTCGGGAGTTCGAATCTCTCCTGGGACGCTAACCTAACAAACGCTGAATTTCTTGTATATCAAGAAATTCAGCGTTTTTCTTTGCTTAAGAAGATTTCGGTAGTATATTAATATTCTTCCATTTATTCGGTGTTTCTCCTTATTAATTGTTATCTAATAAGCATTAGTTGAGCATAAAGAGGGGGTAAATATGAAAAATATCACAATTAAATGGAACTTATTTCTTGATAACGTTTTACTTTACTATATTAAAAATGTAAAATGGTGAAAAGATTAGTCGAATAATGGAAAGGGTGATTAAGGCAGTATTTTCAAACGAAAAGCTTTCCTTTGTCTATTAATTTTATAGAAGGAGTGGTAAGCAAATGAAAACCTATACCTTAGAAGAACTTTCAGCCCGTGTAGAGAAAAGTCCAGCTATAATTGAAAAGTGGTTTGAAGAACTTGAGGAAAGGTTAAACCACAATATTATAATTAATGATAAAGGCGAAGCACAGTATTTTGAGAAAGATTTAGAGATTATTTACTGTATTTCAAGAAAGAGAGAAGAGAGGGAGACTTTTGAGTCAATTTTTAAGTATTTGGAGAAACACTTTAAGCCTAGATCTGCTTTAAAAAAAGAGATGTCAAATGAAGAAGAGAATTCGTTAACTGAATGGGGGCGTGACCCAGAAAGTTTATTTTACGAAATTGCCCAGGACAATGAAATAATACAAATATTTAAATATCATTCACTTCGCGTAATGTTTTTATCCAGTGCTCTGGCAAGAAGAACGGGCTGCTATGATGAAGATTTGCGTATTGCTGCTCTTTTACATGACATAGGCAAGATGGGGCTTTCAAAAAATATTTTATTAAAATCGACTAAATTAAGTGATTTGGAGTACACCATTATCCAAAGTCATGCCCATATAGGGAATACTATCGTTAGAAAACACTTAGGGTTAACGAGAGCCGCTAGATTTGTCCGTGATCATCACGAAAGATGGGATGGAACGGGATATCCCCGGCGATTATTGGGAGATGAGATCTCCCTCCAGGGGCGGATAATTGGCATTTGTGATACTTATGATACAATGACGATTGACCAGCGGAATTATAAGAAAAACACGTTGACTCAAGAGGAAGCATTCAGAGAGTTAAAGAAACATTCCTGGACTCAATTTGATGGGAATTTAGTTTCAATATTTATGGATATCATGGACGAAATCACCATTCCAGAGTATATGTTGAAAGAAATTTAACCATCTATATCACTTCCACTCATTACGAATAGAGAACTGATCCATTTGGATATGGTCTTCTATAAACTAAACGATGGTATTATACAGCGTATAATACCATCGTTTAGTTTAATTGTTAGGGAAAACACATGAACTTGTCCAGATAGGCTTTCTTCCGCATTGAGCAGAAGACTTGGAAAAGCTCAGTAGCAGGTTCAAATAAAAAGGGTGGTGATATGTGTGGCTAAAAGGGACAAGAGGACGATGCCCCAATGAATTTTATAAGTGAGGTGGGTAGTCAAATGATGAATCACTAATACTTCAATCGTAAGCAGCATAATTAAAATAAAATTGCTGATAGCTGTTTCTTTAAAGAACTGTTCATAGCCTATAAAAGTAGTCAGCATTATCATAAGTTGTAAGTAAAGGCATAAGTACATCTAATTCTCCTTTATTTAAAAAATAACATACCTAGAATTTTTTCTATATGACCATTCTCTTTTTAATGAAGGGGGCAGTGTTGACTGTTTGTATTCTAAGAGTGATCTTACGATAAGTTCCTAAAATAACAAAACGACAGGGAGTTCCTGTCGTTTAAAAAAGGCTTTGCTCTGTACTTAGTAATAAACTGCTGCACCTATAATAATCAAAAGAATAAATAACACTAATATTAATACAAATCCACCTGCGTATCCATATCCGCCACAACCACAGCCACAACTCATAACATTCACCACCTTTTCCTCTCTGTCTGTATCATATGCCTAGTGAATGACAACGGGAAGGCGTATGCCCATTCCGAGATTAACTATGGATCAGTCGTTGGAATTTTATGCCAGGGCAAGAGCCCTGACAAAATATTTATGGGGTTCTAAAAAATTTTATAACCAAGCGGCACCAACGATGATAAGCAGGATAAACAACACTACAATTAGCGCGAAACCACTTCCATAACCGTAACTCATCCTTTCACCTCCTAAACCGGGGAATAGAATAGTGTATGAAGAATTAAGGCTGAATGGAAAGGGTAAAACCCAAATTTTCCGATTGTAGTTGTCTTAAAAGCTAGTACGGTAGAGAATGAGTTATGAATCTTATCCAATGACTAAATAAGGGATTATCTCCCAACAATCCGATTTTAGATACGGATACTCATCTCACAGAAAATTTGGACCGTGTACTTGATCATACGATTACATACAATGGTTTAAGCTCAAATTCCACCTGGTAATAAAATATAAAGGATTGGAGAGGAATATTTTTGTGGGAAGGTTGTTATTTTGTCTGTACTGAAAAACTATATGCCACCAATGGGGCTGACTGTAAGTTTTCTGATGGTTGAAAAATGCTAGCCAGGATATTGAAAGAACATGAGGCGGAATTGGAACACATAAGTCATAACAGATCGGGGTATTGTGGTAAAGGGACTTGCTGTAAGCAGCTACACAATTAAAGTATCGGACATAATTCAGAAAATAGGTTCTTGGGAAAGGGTGTAGAAGAGGGGAAGACTCAGGCAGAATTATTATACAATAAATTCAGGATCAGCTTATGAATGAAGAAAGGATGGGGACTATGAATTTTTCAGGTCATACCATATTAATCACTGGTGGAGGGTCCGGGATAGGACTTGCCTTAGCTGAACGTTATTTGGCAGCTGGAAACGAAGTCATTATCGCAGGGCGTACAAAAGATAAATTGGAGGAAGCCCGGCATCAACACCCTGGCCTTCATATTAAAACGTGTGATGTGGCAAAAGAAGAAGACAGGATTGAATTGTTTACTTGGATCACCACTCATTTTCCTGAAGTGAATATCCTTATTAATAATGCAGGCATACAAGAACGATTCCAATTACTTAAAGACACGGACGACTGGAAGAGGGCAAAAAACGAATTGAAAATAAATGTGGATGGGCCGGTCCATTTAACGATGCTGTTTGCCCCCTTTTTCAAAGAGAAAGAGGAAGCGGCGATTATTAACGTTTCCTCTGGGTTAGCCCTGTCTCCTGGAGCGTGGGTGCCTGTTTACAGTGCCACGAAAGCTGCGTTGCATTCTTTCACACAAACGTTGCGATTACAATTAGAAAACACGAATATAGAGGTTATTGAAATATTTCCTCCGGCTGTTAATACCGATCTTGGAGGACCGGGGATGCATACGTTCGGTGCCAATCTTCAAGAATTTGCCGATTCAGTTTTTGCTGAAATTGAAGAAGGAGAGACAGAGATTGGGTATGGAGATTCAGTCCATCGCTTAAAAGCGGATAGAGAATCTTTAAAAGCAGGCTCAAAACAAGCATGGGAAAAATTCAAACAAAACAACCCTGGTTTTTAGTTTTTTAAGTGTAAGCTGAATCTTTTAACTGTTTGCATTGTTATGGTAATATAATGGTGGTCCATCTTCTCTCAATCGTTACCATATGTCTCTTAAAGATGGAAGAAAGAAAACTCCCTGAGTAAGGGAGTTTTTGATTTATCTCGTGATATTTGCAAAAACAAAAAACGACTCAGATAAATTACATATTAGTTCAGTAGAATGGTGTCCATCTTATTAAGCTTCACGCTTTTTTCTTCATGACAATCCAATTTCCTCTGATGAGTTTCTCCACTCATTTGCTCATCTTTTACGATTCTCCATGAAACAATGAAAAAAGTGAATGAGTTAAAAAAGGAGTAACTGAATAAGAAAATGGAATATTGTACAAGATGGAGATAAAAAGTGGTGATCCCGATGTTTTCCTGGGAATCAGTCTTGATTATTACAGTATTTGTAGCTAGTGTCATTGGAATGGTTGTTATTGCTTTTTTTGTTTATAAATCGAAGTAATGTGTTCCAGGAGGCTTTTTGAAAGACATCCAGCTCTAAATTTGTTATTTTAAGTTTGTGTTAAGTTATGCCAAGTTTTGTCGAAATTGGTATAATGATAAACACAAGAGGAGGTTAATAGAATGAGAGAAGATATGGAGAGAATTTTCGATCAGCGTGATTTCTTAGTTAAAGAAAATAAAAAACTTAAAGAAGAAGTAGCTGAAGAAAAACGTAAAGTAGCGCTATTAGAGAAAACGATTGAAGAAAATCTGCACCCTTCCAAAGCGGATAAACTTAAAATAACCGCACAACAATCTCAATTAAGAGCTTAAATAGAGAGGAATGTCAGAGATAAAGAATGGGAGAGAAAATTACCAGCTTTAACCCTGTAATTGACCAGAATTCTGCTGTTATGATTTTAGGATCTATGCCAAGCAGAGAATCTTTACGGAAACAAGAGTATTATGGCAATAACAGAAATCATTTCTGGTCGATCCTATTTTCTATATTTGATACGGAACCTATTGAAAGTTATGATTCGAGGATTGCTTTTATTAAAGAGCACCATATTGCTTTGTGGGATGTATTGAAATTCTGTGAAAGAAAAGGCAGCCTTGATGTCCAAATAAAAAACGGGTATCCCAACCCGATTGATGAACTGTTAAGAGAATATCCGAATATCAAAGCACTTTTTTTTAATGGCCAAAAATCATTTCAAGTATATACTAAATATTTTTCCCATCTAACAATCCCTACTCACCGTTTGCCTTCGACAAGTCCCATTCCAGGAAAATATAATAAAAACCGACTTGAAAAAATAGAACAGTGGAAGATCTTGCAAAACTATTTATAAACGAAAAAAGCAGGCAATAGGATTGCCTGCTTTTTTTCGTAAATCAAATTGTTAATATTATCCCATTCCCGGATCGCCTGGGTCATAATTGGGAGAAACAATCCCCATTCCTGGATCACCTGGATCTGCTGCAAATTCAATAGAAGAAGCTGTTCCAATAGAAAACAACATGACTAGCAGAAGGTATATTATTAATCTTTTCATCCTTCATCCTCCTAAATGATTAATGGTTTTTTAAAAGCATGAGAAAAACTGAAGGCTAACCAATACCTGTCCTATTTTAAGCCATTCTATTTCCCAGATTAGCTTTGTAAACCACCCCTCTATGTATGAATGATAAGAGATGAAGGAAGAACCACCGGCTGGTGAAATGAAAACAATAATTGCTGTATCTGTTATGCACCTTAACCTCTTATATTGTTATTATATACAAAATAAGACAAATGTGGAGAAATTTTTTGAATTTTTACAAAAAAATCGTAGATTAATGCAAATATGTTGAAAAAATTGAAAAATTTTTTCGAGAAAAGGGATTTTAACACATTAAAATACCATTGAGCATATGCTCAATGGTATCCGACCTATCTATAAGAGAATGGATGTATCTTTAGTTAGCTGGCAATTCAATGGAGCGTCTATCCATTTCTTCAGCTAGCAAATGTACAAAATCTTTATCTAACTGAAGTTTCAAAGACTCAAGATAAGCTTCAAGTAAAGTTTGATCATCCAACAGAGACAACTTATACAACCCCTTGATTTTTACATGAAATTATTAGAACTGATACACATTTACTTATTTTAACAAAAAGCAAAAATATTACATGGGAAAATAGACCTGTTTTTCCGATGGAAGCGCTGCCAATTTTCTTGAGGGAGTTTTTCCGAGTCGTTATGGTAATTTTGAGCTCAATTTTATTGCCTTCTTTTACATTAGACCTACTTATTCGACATCCTTCGTAAACCTTCCTTATTATTAGTTGTGTTTGCAGTAAAAGTGGTTTAACATAGCTCTAAGCAGTGAGGGGTAAAGATAAGGTCCATAAAAAACGCAGGAAATCTTTACTTTAAATCGCCTGACAGGTTATGTTTGGGGCGACAGCTTTTAGGAAAGAATAGAGAAAGAAAAAATTATTTTACAGGTAAATTAGGAAGGGTGGCTTATGGAAAATCAGAAAGGGAACATTGTCATGTTCCCAAAATGGAGGAAACGACTGGAACAAGAGGGGCTGCAAGCTGTAAAAGACAAAAGATATCAGGATGCTGCCCAGGCTTTACGTCCACTGCTTGACTATAAAGTAGCCAATCATGACGTCATTACAGGGTTGTTAATGAGCTGGATCGAACTGGGACAGCTTGAAGAAGCGGAAGAATTGTGCCGCCAGCAAATGAAAGTCGATGAAGAGAATTACTATGAATATTTACATATTTACATAACCATTCTTTTTCAAGACAGCCGCTATCAGGAGCTTATCGATTTACTTGATGAGGTTTTTCATACGGAAGAAGTACCGCATCAAAATCGTACGCAGCTTTGGCAAATGTACGAAGTAAGTAAAAAGCTGCTTGAGGAAACGCATAAATCAGAAGGTGAGAAATACAGCCATCACTTTTTTGAAGCTCTTGAAAATAACGACGTACATAATCAGTGGCAAATGTTATCACGTCTCCTAAAACAACCTGCTCAGCATTATGCTGAGATGTACAAACCATTATTAATGAAAGAATCAGTACATCCGATTATTAAAACAGCGATAATCGAATGGTTTAGAGACAGTGGTTTCTCAGATCACATAAAAGTAAAGAAGTTTGGTCAGTACATTGAAGTGACTCCTTCTGAACTAAATCAGCTTCACTCGGACTATATTCTAAAACAAGTGCAAATGCGTTTAGGGAGTATTGAACAGAGTAATCCTACCATGTTCGACATGCTGAATCAGCTGCTCTACCATTATTGCTATGTAAGGTATCCGATATTTCCTGACGAACATGAAGTTCCCGTTATTGTGGAAGCCTTGAAACAGATCGGTCATGAATATCTTCAGCTGCCATACAATTACAATAATGATTTAAACAACGTATCTATATATAAGGAAGAGATAGAAACTTGTGAACAACATTACTTAGCCATCGTTGAGCAATAAAAAATCATCCGCAGTTATTTATGAAGCTGCGGATCACTTGTTGAAAGCACATATCTTTATGTTATAATGTAATGGTTGCAAATTAGATTCGTATGTAAAAGACTCATAGAATCAGCCATCACTCGTCACTTGACGAAAATGAATGATAGATGTTGGAGGGAATTTTTATGTCAGCAAAATGGGAAAAACAAGAAGGCAATCAAGGGACTCTTACTGTAGAAGTTCCGGCAAGTGAGTTCGATCAGGCACTTGACAAAGCCTTTAAGAAAGTAGTTCAACAAGTTCAGGTGCCAGGCTTCCGTAAAGGGAAAGTACCTCGTAAGCTTTTTGAACAGCGTTTTGGTGTGGAATCTTTATACCAGGATGCTTTGGATATCGTTCTTCCGGAAGCTTATTCAAAAGCTGTCGAAGAAACTGGAATTGAACCAGTTGATCGTCCTGAAGTAGACGTAAAGGAAATTGAAAAAGGTAAGGATCTAGTATTTACTGCGGATGTTACGGTTAAACCGGAAGTGAAACTTGGTGAATATAAAGGTCTTGAAGTAGAAGAGCTCAGCACGGAGGTAACTGAAGAGGACGTGCAAAACGAATTGAAACAGCTTCAAGAGCGTCAAGCTGAACTGGTCGTCAAAGAAGACGGAGAAGTAGAAGATGGCGACACGGTAGTGATGGATTTTGAAGGCTTTGTAGATGGTGAAGCTTTCGAAGGCGGCCAGGCAGATAATTATTCACTTGAAATCGGTTCAGGCTCTTTTATTCCAGGTTTTGAAGAGCAGCTGGTTGGTAAAAAAACTGGAGAAGAAGTGGATGTTAACGTCACGTTTCCGGAAGAATACCATGCAGAAGAGCTTGCTGGTAAAGAAGCCCTCTTTAAAGTGAAAATTCATGAAATTAAAGGAAAAGAACTTCCTGAGCTTGACGATGAATTCGCAAAAGATGTCGATGAGGAAGTCGAATCTCTTGAGGAACTAACGACAAAAACCCGCGAGCGTCTGGAAGAACAGAAAAAGACAGAAGCTGAAAATCATAAGCGCGACACCTTGGTCCAGAAAGCTGCTGAAAATGCTGAGGTCGATGTACCGGATGCAATGGTAGATACAGAGCTTGATCGCATGGTCAATGAATTTGAACAGCGCCTGCAAATGCAGGGAATGACGAAAGATATGTACTTCCAATTTACGGGTCAGGACGAAGACGCACTCCGTGAACAAATGAAAGAAGACGCAGCTAAACGTGTAAAAACAAACTTGACGCTTGAAGCCATTTCTGAAGCCGAAGAAGTTGCAGCTTCTGAGGAAGATGTGAATGCTGAGCTTGAAAACATGGCTTCTACGTATCAGACAGATGTGGAACAGCTGACGCAAATGCTTGGCGGAAACACAGACATGATTAAAGAAGACTTGAAGATCCGCAAAGCTATTGATGTTTTAGTGGCCAACAGCCAAACTAAATAATGAATGGAAAAGACAAGGAGCGATAATTTTGCTCCTTGTTTTCTCATATTTATCTTAAGTAATTTCAGGGTTTGTGTATGAAACCACCCAATTTTTACATACAATAATAAAGATAGGCTTTTGTTTGACTTATGTAAAACATATCTACATAATGAGGATGGTACAATCTCCTCTAAATTAATGGGTATTACTTTTTTGTTTGTGGTTTATTTGGTATGATGAGCAAAAGAAGCTGAATCGAAAGAGTTATATCTTAGACTTCAGTCGCATTTTATGCGTCATTTTATTAAGGGGTGAAATATATGTTTAAATTTAACGAAGAAAAAGGACAATTAAAATGTTCTTTCTGCGGTAAGAGTCAGGATCAAGTTCGCAAATTAGTAGCAGGGCCTGGCGTATATATATGTGACGAGTGCATTGAACTTTGTACAGAAATTGTAGAAGAAGAGCTCGGAAATGAAGAAGAAGTGGAATTTAAAGAGGTTCCAAAGCCTCAGGAAATTCGTGAGATTCTTAATGATTACGTCATCGGCCAGGACCAGGCAAAAAAGAATTTATCGGTCGCTGTTTACAATCATTATAAGCGGATTAATGCTGGAGTTAAAAATGATGATGTTGAATTAGCAAAAAGTAATATTTTAATGCTTGGACCGACAGGAAGCGGTAAAACATTACTGGCGCAAACGCTGGCAAGAATTTTGAATGTACCTTTTGCTATAGCGGATGCTACATCATTAACAGAAGCTGGTTATGTTGGAGAAGATGTGGAAAACATTCTTCTTAAACTGATTCAAGCTGCAGATTATGACGTAGAAAAAGCGGAAAAAGGGATCATTTATATTGATGAAATTGATAAAGTGGCTCGCAAATCCGAAAACCCTTCAATCACTCGTGATGTTTCCGGTGAAGGGGTACAGCAGGCGCTTCTTAAAATTCTTGAAGGTACCCAGGCAAGTGTACCGCCTCAAGGAGGACGTAAGCATCCTCATCAAGAATTTATTCAAATTGACACAACCAATGTACTCTTTATTGTAGGTGGAGCTTTTGACGGGATTGACCAGATTATTAAACGTCGCTTAGGACGTAAAGTCATTGGTTTTGGATCCGAGCAAACGACAAGCGATTCTGAAAAGAAAGAACTATTGACCAAGGTTCTTCCTGAAGATCTGTTAAGTTATGGGCTGATTCCTGAGTTTATCGGACGTCTGCCGGTTATTGGCAGCCTTGAGCATTTAGATGAAGATGCGCTTGTAGAAATTTTGACGAAGCCTAAAAATGCGCTCGTTAAGCAATATCAAAAGCTTTTCCAAATCGATCATGTGGAACTTGAAATCGATGATGAAGCCCTTCGTGAAATTGCCCACTTAGCCATTGAGCGCAAAACAGGAGCACGTGGATTACGTTCTATCATCGAAGGTATTATGCTTGATGTCATGTATGAGCTTCCTTCACGTGATGATATTGAGAAGTGCATTATTACAAAGGAAACAGTCACTTCGGAAAACGGTCGTCCTAAACTGATTTTAACGGACGGAACGGTTGAGGACGATAATAAAGAAACTCCTAAAGAAAGTGCTTAATTGGATTTCTTATTAACTTGGAACCGCGCTACGCCGATCTGTAGCGCGGTTCTTTTTAATTAGTTAACTTGATGTGGGGCATGAAAGAGAAAATGGTTGCTCATAATACATATATCTCCCCCTTGGACTTATTGCTAAGGGGTTAAAGTGCTATGGGATTAGGCTATCCATCAGTTTACTTTCCAAGTTTATTTCTATATGATGAAAATACAAAAACGGATTATTCGGAGGTGCAAGCAATGGCAGATAAACAAAGTACACAAATTCCCCTCCTCCCCCTCAGGGGGCTTTTAGTTTACCCATCAATGGTCCTCCATCTAGATGTTGGACGTGAAAAATCTGTACACGCTTTAGAAAAAGCGATGATGGATGATAATGAAATTTTCTTAGTATCCCAAAAAGAAGTGAATATTGATGAACCTACACAGGATGATTTGTATAACGTCGGAACTGTAGTCCGAATTAAACAAATGGTAAAGCTTCCGAATGGCACGAATAGAGTGCTTGTTGAAGGGTTATACCGTGCAAGCATCCACGACATGGAAGAAGGCGAGCAGTATTACCATGCTAATATTCTCAAACTTGAGGATGAGCACGAAGAGCAAAATGAAGAAGAAGCATTGATGCGGACGCTCGTCAGCCAGTTTGAACAATATGTTAAAGTATCAAAAAAGGTGAGTCAGGAAACGTTTAATACCGTGTCCGATATTGATGAACCAAGTCACTTAGCCGATATGATTACTTCTCATCTTCCAATAAAAATTAAGGATAAGCAGACGATTCTTGAAACGAAAAACGTAAAGAAGCGTCTGCGTAAACTAATCGAAATGATAGGCAATGAAAGAGAAGTCTTACAAATCGAACAAAAAATCGGGCAGCGCGTTAAAAAGTCTATGGAAAAAACGCAAAAAGAATATTATTTGCGGGAACAAATGAAAGCGATCCAGAACGAATTAGGTGATAGAGACGGTAAGTCTGGAGAGGTGGCGAGTTTAAGGGAAAAAATAGAAGAAGCTAATATGCCTGAAAGAGTTCAGGCTGTGGCGGAGAAAGAACTCGGCAGATATGAAAAAGTCCCTCAAAGTTCTGCCGAGAGCTCAGTTATTAGAAATTACATCGAGTGGCTTGTTTCCTTGCCATGGACGGTGGAAACAGAAGATAACCTGGATGTAAGACATGCCGAAAAAATCCTGGATGAGGATCATTATGGCTTAGAAAAAGTAAAGGAACGGGTTCTGGAATATTTAGCGGTCCAAAAGCTGACCCAGTCCATAAAAGGACCGATCCTCTGCCTCGTAGGACCTCCAGGTGTCGGGAAAACGTCATTGGCAAAATCAATTGGCCGGGCCATTAACCGGAAATTTGTTCGTATTTCTCTTGGGGGAATCAGAGATGAAGCAGAGATTCGTGGCCATAGAAGAACTTATATTGGAGCCATGCCGGGACGAATCATTCAAGGGATGAAGCGGGCAGAAACCGTCAATCCGGTTTTCCTATTGGATGAAATCGATAAAATGGCCAGTGATTTTAGAGGAGATCCTTCCTCAGCTATGCTGGAAGTGTTAGACCCTGAACAGAATAGCACCTTCAGCGATCACTTTATAGAGGAACATTATGATTTGTCTAAAGTAATGTTTATTGCAACCGCTAATACGATGAGTTCTATCCCTGGTCCACTGATGGATAGAATGGAAGTCATTTCTATTGCAGGTTATACAGAGGTTGAGAAGCTTCACATTGCAAAAGAGCATTTGCTTCCTAAACAAATTAAGGAAAACGGACTAACTAAATCACAGCTGCAAATAAGAGAAGACGCTCTGTTAAAACTTATAAGAAGATATACGAGAGAAGCGGGAGTACGTGGATTGGAACGTGAATTGGCGAATATATGCCGAAAAGCAGCTAAGATTCTTGTTTCTGGTGAAAAACAGCGCGTAGTTGTAACAATGAAACAGCTGGAAGAACTGATTGGGCGGCCAAAATTTCGTTATGGACAAGCCGAATTAGAGGATCAAGTAGGGGCGGCTACGGGGTTAGCTTATACGTCAGCTGGGGGAGATACACTCTCCATAGAAGTTTCCATATACCCAGGGAAAGGAAACCTTACTCTTACTGGAAAGCTGGGAGATGTAATGAAAGAGTCTGCTCAGGCGGCATTTAGTTATATTCGTTCCCGAGCAGAAGAACTTAAAATTGATGCGGACTTTGTAGAAAAGAACGATATCCATATTCACGTGCCGGAAGGGGCTACCCCTAAAGACGGCCCTTCTGCTGGAATTACAATGGCTACGGCTCTCGTATCTGCTCTAACAGGAAGGGCAGTGAAAAAAGAAGTCGGGATGACAGGGGAAATCACACTTCGGGGACGTGTCCTGCCTATTGGAGGCTTGAAACAAAAATCTCTAAGTGCACATAGGGCTGGCTTAACGACAGTCATCATTCCTGCAGATAATGAGAAAGATTTAGAAGACATTCCTGATAGCGTCCGTTCGGAACTTACATTTGTCCCAGTGAAACACTTAGATGAAGTATTAGATCAAGCATTGGCGGCGGAAAATTATGAAAGTTAATACTGCAGAGATTGTCATAAGTGCTGCAAGTAAAAAACAATACCCGAGCGCCCTGATTCCTGAAATTGCCTTGGCTGGGCGGTCAAATGTGGGGAAATCATCGTTTATTAATAAATTGATTCAAAGAAAAAACCTTGCGCGAACTTCTTCCAGACCGGGTAAGACACAAACATTAAATTTTTATATTATTAATGATCAGTTTCATTTTGTAGATGTACCCGGCTATGGTTATGCAAAAGTTTCTAAAACAGAACGGGCCAAATGGGGAGAGATGATGGATGAATATTTCTCAGAGCGGGAGCAGCTGCGTGCGACGGCTTTAATTGTAGATATTCGTCATGAACCGACCGACGAAGATTGTATGATGTACGATTTTTTAAAGCACTATGAATTACCAGTCATGATTGTAGCTACAAAATTGGATAAAATAAAAAAAAGTCAGCAGCAAAAACAAATTCGATTGATCAAAGAAACACTGCAGATGGATGAAGAGGATCCTTTTATCCCTTTCTCTGCAGAAACAGGTGAGGGAAAAGAAGCGGCGTGGCGTACTATATTGGAATTTATTCGTTAACTTCCTTTTCTATAAGCCTGCAAGCGAACAACAAAGGTATTCGCTTGCAGGCTTTTTTGTTTATTTCATGATATAAACCTCATAGACTGGCCGCTTCTGCGCATAGAAGCGGCTTTTTTTGGGATAATGAGCATATATGCTCGAACAATTAGAGGATTTCCCGGAAATAATAAGGAAACCCAAGCTTAGTAAAGGATTAAGCTGTATCTTATCTTATTTAACAAAATATCAAAGGTAGTTAATTTTGGGAAAAATCTGATTACTATGTATAATTTTATGTATTGGTTTATTACAAAGACGTTACAAAGATGAAGGAGAGATGTAGTAACGATGAAAAAACTTTTACTTTTATTTACTTTAAGTGCCATAATTATGCTTTCTTTAGCAGCTTGCGGGACAAGTGATGAAGGCGGCACTTCTGAAAACAATAGCGAATCTTCAGATACCTCAGGGGATACTGGTGAAGCTGCCTCTGAATATAAGCTGGTGAAAGATGGGAAATTCACATTCGCTGCTTCAGGCGAGTTCCGTCCTTTCAGTATGACTTCAGGAGGGGAAATGACAGGGTTTGACATCGATGTCGCCAATGCTGTGGCAGATCAATTAGGCTTAGAACCTGCTCAGCAAAAATTCAAATTTGCTGCGATTGTGGAAGGTGTAAAAACTGGACGGTTTGATGCGGCAGTAGCGAGCCATACGATCACACCGGAACGTCAAAAAGAAGTTGATTTTTCAACACCTTATTACTACTCGGGCGCACAGATTTTTACACGTCCCGATAGTGACATTAAAACTTTAGATGATCTTAAAGGGAAGGAAGTAGCTGTTTCGAAGGGCTCCACTTATGCAAAGTATGCTCAAGAAGTGACTGACAAAATCAAAACCTATGACAGTGACGTTGTTGCTTTGCAATCTTTATCTAAAGGCCGCCATGATGCAGTAATTACGGACTTTCTTACTGGTAAAGAAGCCAAAGGGCAAGGACTCGATATAGAGGCAAAGAAAATGATTGAAAGAAGTGAACAAGCCATTGCCGTTGCCAAAGGCAATGACAAGTTACTGGAAGATATCAACGCAGCTTTGAAGACACTTCGCGAAGACGGAACACTTGCTGAAATTAGTGATAAATACTTTGGCGAAGATATTACTAAAAAACCTGAGTAACTTTAGTAATAGGTTCTAAAAAGAGTGCGCGCATGCGTACTCTTTTTAACTTTAATGAAGGGGATGAATGTTTTGTACTTGTCAACTGGATTTTGGGAGGCGCTTATCGACAGCCGGGGGATATTTCTTGAGGCTTCAAAAATGACCTTAGCTTTAACAGCCGTTTCTATTTTCATAGCCATCTTTATTGGGTTATTCTTTGCCCTGCTTAAAATATCTCATATCAAAATTCTTGAGTGGATTGCCAATGTTTATATTTATATCGTTAGAGGAACGCCTTTAATCGTACAAATTTTTGTATTTTACTATGGACTTACAAACATTTGGATGATCAGTGGGTTCTGGTCCGTCTCTTTAGGTCTTGCATTCCATAATGGGGCGTACATTGCTGAAATTTTTAGAGGTTCTATTCAGTCAATTGGAAAAGGACAGACCGAAGCAGGGCGTTCCCTTGGAATGAGCCGCTCCTTAACAATGAGGCGAATTGTGCTTCCGCAGGCACTCCGTAGAGCACTTCCTCCTTTAGGAAATCAGTTTATCATTGGCCTTAAAGACTCTTCTTTAGCTGCCTTTATCGGAGTATCAGAAATTTTTGCAGTGGCCACTACAAAAGGAGCGAATACATTTGATTATATGACCTGGCTGTTAGTGAGTGCCATTTATTACTTAATTCTTGTGTTCCTGCTTACCGTTGTGGTTAGCTTAATTGAGAAAAAACTGTCAGTGAGTGATTAGTAGAGGAGGCTGTTTGCGTTGGAAAGCAAAAGCAAAATGATTCAAGTGAGAAAACTAAATAAATCGTTCGGCGAACTACACGTCTTAAAGGACATTGACTTTCACGTATCTGAAAGTGAAGTGGTTGTCTTAATCGGGGCTAGTGGTTCCGGGAAAAGTACACTGCTACGGTGTCTTAATTTCCTTGAAATGAAAAATAGCGGCGATGTACTCATTCAAGACAAAGAAATCGATCCAAGGAAAGAAGATTTAAATAAAGTCAGGCAGAAAGTCGGAATGGTTTTTCAACATTTTAACTTATTTCCTCATAAAACTGTCATAGGGAATGTGCTAGAAGCTCCTATGCAGGTAAAAGGTCTGAGCAGGGCAGAAGCTGAAAAAGCAGGAAAAGCACTGTTAGAAAAAGTAGGACTGGCAGATAAAGCCAATGATTATCCTTCAAGACTTTCCGGCGGGCAGAAGCAGCGTGTTGCGATTGCAAGGGCATTAGCGATGAAGCCGGAAATTATGTTGTTTGATGAACCCACTTCTGCACTAGACCCTGAACTTGTAGGGGAAGTGCTGCAAACGATGAAGCAGCTTGCCCAGGAAGGCATGACCATGATTGTAGTCACTCACGAAATGGGTTTTGCCAGAGAAGTTGCAGATCGTGTTGTTTACATGCATGATGGAAAAATTGTTGAAACTGGACCGCCTGCGGAGCTGTTCGACCATCCTAAGGAAGAACGGACTAAAGCCTTTTTAAGTTCAATTCTATAAAAAGAAAGCCGCTCAGGCGGCTTTTTATTTTTTTCTTATTAACATGTAGGAACCGAATAGAATTAGCGTGACCGGCCAAAATCTTTCTAACCATTGAAAGAAAACAGAGAGCCAATTGAGCCATCCAGGGCTTATAAACAAGGCAATCATTGCGATGAGAACCAATAACAGCCCCGGCAGAAGACCTCCCTGAGACTTCTGAGACTTAACGATAAGTCCAATTCCGATAATAAACGGATATACAGCCCAATGGTCAATCCAAAATGAGTAATGAGCGAGCCCATGAAAATGAATACCAAACAGCAGAAGAATTATTCCTGCAAAAACAGTTTGATACTCTTTAGCGAAATAACTATGTAATAGAAAGGCAAGGCCGATGATAATAAGAAACGTCGGCCATGAGTAATAGGGCTCAAATAAGGGAATGTTAAGTTGACGAAGAAAAAAGAAAATACCGAACCCTACGAGTAAAAAACCGGTGAACCAATTTTGTTTTTTCATGAGAAACCTCCAAGTGAGAAAATGTACATAATTTGATTTCTTGAGTTATGGCGCGTCGTCTGGTACTATTACAGACGAATTACTTTTTAGAGTATTTATAATGTAAGAATTTATATGAATGAATAAATTATTACTTGTTAGTGCTCAGACTTTCAAATTCTGTTCAAATTTTAACAGAATGCTTATCCAAATTTCATGTTATAATAAACATTAGTGAAGAAGTAAGGACGTTTAATGGGGGTAGATTTCATGCATATTCTAGCTGTTGGAGTTAATTATAAAACAGCCCCTGTCGAAATTCGAGAAAAATTAACATTTAAGGAAGAGCGTGTGAAAGAGGCAATGCAGCGTTTGAACACACAAAAGAGTGTGCTTGAGAACGTGATTATTTCTACTTGCAACCGTACAGAAATATATGCTGTTGTCGATCAGCTCCATACGGGCCGTTATTATATCAAGCAATTTTTGTCTGAGTGGTTTAATGTGGACAAGGATGAATTCTCACGCTACCTTTCCATATATGAAGAAGATGGAGCGATGGAGCATCTTTTTCGTGTGACTACGGGGCTTGATTCCATGATTCTTGGAGAAACTCAGATCCTTGGCCAAATGAAGCACGCATTTATGCAGGCTCAGGAGGCGGAGGCTACTGGAACCATTTTAAATCAATTATTTAAACAATCCATCACGATGGCGAAAAAAGCCCACAAAGACACTGAAATCAGTGAAAATGCTGTTTCGGTCAGCTACGCAGCTGTAGAATTGGCGCGCAAAATTTTTGGTGACCTTGTTCATAAACACATCGTGATCTTAGGTGCTGGTAAAATGGGTGAACTCGCCGCTAAAAACCTGCATGGATCAGGAGTTAAGCAAGTAACCGTTATTAACCGGACACTTGCGAAAGCACAAGTAGTAGCAGATCAATTTAATGGTGAGGCTCGTACTATGGAGCAGTTGGAAGACTCGCTTAAGGATGCGGATATTGTCATTAGTTCCACTGGAGCTGAAGGATATGTCATTTCTAAAGAGCGGCTCGAGCCTATCCACCGTCAACGTAAAGGGAAGCCTTTATTCCTGGTGGATATCGCAGTTCCACGTGACCTTGATCCATCTATGGAGGATTTGGAGAGCGTTTTCTTGTATGACATTGATGACTTACAAGGAATTGTGGACGCCAACTTAGCTAGAAGAAAACAAGCGGCAGAGCAGATTGAAGTCATGATGGAGGCAGAGATCGTTACGTTTAAAGAATGGCTGCAAACGATTGGTGTAGTTCCTGTCATCTCCGCTCTTCGTTCTAAAGCACTTAATATCCAAGCGGAAACGATGAAGAGCATTGAAAGGAAAATGCCTGAACTTACCGAACGGGAAAAGAAAGTACTTCGTAAACATACGAAGAGTATCATTAATCAAATGCTGAAAGAGCCGATTCTACAGGCAAAAGAATTGGCAGCTCAACCGGATGCAGATGAGTCGCTCCATTTGTTCACACAAATCTTTGGTATTGCTGAAGCTGTAGAATTAGAGCGAGAGGAACAAGAAAAGAAAAACAACCAGGCTTTGCAAAAGGAAGCTCAGGAAAAGCAGGACGATTCCTTTTCTTCCATCACCCAAATTGCACATCCTTAAGGGTGGGTACTTGCTATGTTTGACTTTAAATGGGTTTATGAATTGATACTTGCACTTTACGGCCTCAGCCTAGTCGGTTATTTTATAGATTTTATTCAAACGAACCGGAAGGTGAATCGAATCGCCTTCTGGTTACTTAGTATGGTTTGGTTCATGCAAACCTTTTTTTTATTGACTCAGGTATTTGTGAAGGAAAACTTCCCGGTTATGACAATCTACGATGGTCTGTATTTTTACGCGTGGATTTTAGTTACTTTTTCGTTATTAATAAATCGTTTATTTCGCGTGGATTTTCTTGTGTTCTTTACGAATGTACTTGGCTTTCTAGTCATGCTTCTCCATATTTCCACTAGAGCGCAGAGCAACTTAGAAGACCGCGGCGTAAATCTAGTAAATGAGATGCTTGTGGTGCACATTAGTCTTGCATTGATCTCCTATGCTTTTTTTACACTTTCTTTTATTTTTTCTCTGATGTACCTCCTGCAATACAGGCTCCTGAAAAGAAAAAAATGGAATACAAAGTTATTTAGACTTGGAGATTTAACAAAACTAGACCACTTTTCCTATATCGCAATCATTCTTGCCGTTCCTCTGCTTGTGATTGCCATTATTTTAGGAGTGACATGGGGGTATGTATCTCCGGATGTGTTTTATTGGTATGATTCTAAAACGCTAGGTTCTTTTCTTGTACTAATCGTTTATATTATTTATTTATTTTTAAGAGTGGTGAAAGGGTACCAAGGCAGGAGTATTTCCATCTTTAATTCAGCGGCATTCTTATTTTTATTGATTAATTTCTTGCTTTTCGGCTCACTCTCTAACTTTCATTTTTAACATTGAAGGAGGAACTCTTTTGCGAAAAATCGTCATTGGCTCAAGAAAAAGTAAATTAGCAATCACCCAGACGGAATGGGTGATTGATCAATTAAAAAAAGCGGATCCGTCCTATGAGTTTGAAATAAAAAGGATTTCAACTAAAGGGGACCAGGTTCTCAATGTCACTTTAAATAAAGTAGGCGGAAAAGGACTGTTCATTAAAGAAATTGAAAAAGCCATGTACGAAAAAGAAATTGACATGGCGGTACACAGCATGAAGGATATGCCTTCCGTCGTTTCAGAAGGGCTAGTAGTAGCCTCTGTACCTTTAAGAGAAGATCATCGTGATGCATTTGTGTCAAACGGCAATGTAACTTTAAAGGATCTGCCAGAGGGAGCGGTTGTAGGGACCAGCAGTTTACGGCGTGGTTCTCAAATTAAGTCGGTGCGTCCAGACGTGGAGATAAAGTGGATCCGTGGAAATATCGATACGCGGCTTGCGAAGCTGAAGGATGAAGACTATGATGCTATTGTCTTAGCTGCAGCTGGTCTCAAACGGATGGGCTGGGACGATAATCTGGTGACTGAATATTTGGAACCTGACGTCTGTGTGCCTGCGGTTGGCCAAGGGGCTCTAGCCATTCAATGCCGTGAAGAGGATCAGGAATTAATTAAACTTCTCCAACAAATCAACCATGAGTACACAGATACGACTGTAAGGGCAGAAAGAAAGTTCCTCCATGATTTAAACGGCGGCTGCCAAGTTCCAATTGGAGGTTATGCGTATCGCAAAGGTGACGAAATCGTATTAACAGCTCTTGTTGGTACTCCGGATGGCCAGACAATCTTACATGATATCGTAAGTGGGAAAGATCCTGTAGAAGTGGGAAGAGAAGCAGCAGCCCGTCTGAAAGCCAAGGGAGCAGAAGAGATAATCGCGGACGCTATTGAGGAGTTTGAAGAGTAATGAGAACACTTGCAGGGAAACACATTCTTGTAACAAGAGCAAAATCCCAAGCAAGGCCATTATCAGCGCTAATAGAAACACATGGGGGAGTAGCAGTCGAAACTCCCCTTCTCTCATTTCAGCTCCACGATTCCAAAGAGCACGATCGGCTGCTTGCTAAGCTTCACGAATTTTCCTGGATTTTTGTTACCAGTGCGAATGGAGTGAAGTTTTTTTTTGAATTGCTGTCTTTTTACAATGCAGACTTGCCTCAAAGCTTGAAATGGGCTGTGGTTGGAACAAGAACAGAGGATGCTTTGAATAAATACGGGGTCAAAGCAGACTTTGTTCCTGAAAAATTTAACGCCCGCAGTTTATCCCGGAGTTTTTTTCAGAAATATGACGAACCTGGCCGGCTATTATTCGTTCGTGGAAATCGTTCAAGAGATGAATTCATACAAGCGATGAAACAAGAGCAGGTCTTTTTTCAAACAATGACAGTCTATGATACGATTCCCGTAGAACACAGCTATGAAATCATTCAAGAGAAACTGCGTCTGCAAGAGATTGATGGTTTGACCTTTACAAGTCCTTCCACAATCGATGCATTTATGGATGCGATTCAAAATACCAATGCCAAAGCGCTTCATCTTCCATGTTTCTGCATTGGACCTACTACAGGAGCAAGGGCAGAAGAGAGAGGGTTCAGCCAAGTCATAGAGCCTTCTAACTTTTCAATAAAGGACATGATGGATAAAATTATTGACTACTTTTCTGAAGAAGGGAAACGATAGTATGAATCACCTACAATTTAAAAGGCATCGCAGATTACGTAGAACAGATAATATGAGGGCATTAGTCAGAGAAACTCATTTGCATAAAGATGATTTAATCTACCCCATTTTTGTACTCGAACAAGAGGATATGAAAAACGAGGTCCCTTCCATGCCGGGAGTTCACCAGGTTTCCCTGAACTATTTAACAGAGGAAATGAACGAGCTCACCTCACTTGGTATCCGTTCTGTTATTGTGTTTGGTGTACCGTCAGAAAAGGATGAACTAGGAAGTGAAGCTTATAATCGCGAAGGCATCGTGCAGCAGGCGATTCGTCAGATAAAAAAAGAAGTGCCGGAACTGACGGTTATTGCAGACACGTGTCTCTGCCAATATACCGATCATGGACACTGCGGAATTGTAAGAGATGGAGATATCGCAAACGATGAATCTTTGGAGCTGATTACGAAAACAGCTGTCACTCAGGCAGAGGCGGGGGCGGACATTATTGCTCCTTCTAATATGATGGATGGCTTTGTGGCAGCGATTCGTGCTGGACTGGATGAAGCAGGATATAGTCAGATTCCGGTTATGAGTTATGCTGTCAAATACGCATCTGCTTTTTATGGACCATTTAGAGATGCGGCTCACAGTTCTCCACAGTTTGGGGATCGAAAAGCTTATCAAATGGACCCTGCTAACAGACTTGAGGCAATCAGGGAGGCAGAATCTGATGTAGAGGAAGGAGCCGACTTTTTAATAGTAAAACCAGCGCTTGCTTACTTGGATATCATGCGGGAAGTAAAAGACCGCTTTCCTCTACCTCTGGTTGCATATAATGTAAGCGGGGAATACTCGATGATTAAAGCAGCCTCAGCCAATGGATGGGTCAATGAACGGGAAATAGTGCTTGAGAAATTGACTTCGATGAAGCGTGCAGGTGCAGATTTAATAATTACTTATTTTGCTAAAGATGCTGCGAAATGGATCAGTGAATAAGCAGAGCCGAAATTATTCAGGTTGAAGGGATGTTGGGTGAATGAAAAATTTTGATCGATCAATTGAAGCTTATCAACAGGCCGTGGAATTAATGCCAGGGGGAGTTAACTCTCCAGTCAGGGCATTTAATTCTGTGAATATGGATCCTATATTTATGGAACGAGGAAAAGGTTCAAAGATCTATGATATTGATGGACAGGAATACATTGACTATGTTCTCAGCTGGGGACCTTTGATTTTAGGACATGCTGATGACCGGGTAGTTGAAGCTCTAAAGAAAACGACAGAACTCGGAACCAGCTTTGGTACGCCTACTCAAATTGAAAACAAACTCGCTCAGCTAGTTATTGAACGAGTCCCTTCTATGGAAATGTTAAGAATGGTAAATTCCGGAACGGAAGCGACGATGAGTGCGCTGCGTGCAGCCAGGGGCTATACAGGACGCGATAAAATATTAAAATTCGAAGGGAATTATCATGGACATGGAGATTCTCTCTTAATTAAAGCGGGATCGGGTGTAGCGACTCTAGGATTACCGGATTCTCCAGGGGTGCCTGAATCAATAGCACAGAATACCATTACGGTTCCATATAACGATTTGGAGAGCGTTCAGTACGTGTTTAGCAAGTATGGAAAAGACTTGGCTGCAGTAATTATTGAACCTGTATCAGGAAACATGGGAGTTGTCCCGCCTGAAGAAAACTTCCTTCAGGAACTACGCAAACTTACTCAGGATAATGGAACTGTATTGATCTTTGATGAAGTGATGACGGGCTTCAGAGTCGGTTATCATTGTGCCCAGGGACATTTTGAAGTGACTCCGGATATGACCTGCTTAGGGAAAGTGATTGGCGGAGGACTTCCTGTGGGTGCTTATGGTGGTAAACGGGAAATCATGGAACGAGTAGCCCCTGTAGGAGATATTTATCAAGCTGGTACTCTTTCAGGAAATCCACTGGCCATGACAGCAGGTTTTGAAACCCTTTCTGCTATGACGAGATCTGAATATGAAAAGCTAAATAAAAAAGTCGATCGTCTTGTTGAAGGATTTCAGGAAGCAGCGGCTGAATATGATATCCCATTCACTGTAAACCGGGCAGGATCAATGGTTGGCTTTTTCTTTAACCGTGAACACGTCACGGACTTTGAAACAGCAAACCAATCAGATTTAGATTTATTTGCCCGATATTACCGCGGTATGATTGAAGAAGGAATCTTCCTTCCTCCTTCACAATTTGAAGGCATGTTCCTTTCCGCAGCACATTCCGATGAAGATATCGAAGCAACGATTGATGCAGCGAGAAAAGTATTTTCAAAATTAGCAAGACAGTAAAACAAAAAAGTTTGCAACTATACGAAATCAACTTGCAGAGAAACCTCTTGGTTTTTCTGCAAGTTTTTTATTACCTGCAAAACAGGGATAAGTTGTACATAGAGTTGTGTGCTGAATGAAGAGAATTTTTTTCTAAAAATATTTCTTATTTATCATAACAGAGTAACCGATGCAGCAAAGTGAAGTGGTTTTTTATGTATATAACAATTCTTTCTGCATAAGTTGTATTAGATCGTTGTGTTTACTATATAAGGGAGGGGTCGTAACATTGAAAGAGAATGTATTTTCTTTTCAATTAGATGAAGCTCTTTGGTTCAAAGAGGGACAGGGTGTCCGTGAACTGCTCGGAATTTCCTTAGAGCCTGAGATAACCATTAAACAATTGGATCAGGAAGTCAGGTTGAACGGTACCATTGAATTAACCGGGGAATATATCTTAGCGGATGAAAAAGAAGCCTATGACAGTTCTTCAGAAATACAATCGGTACGTGTTATTCATGAAGTCGAGCGAGGAGAAGAAGGGGTCCATTATTTTTCTCATTCATTCCCTGTTGAGATTACAGTACCTAATGAAAGAGTCAGCAATATTAATGCGGTGTTAGTAGACATTGAAAACTTTGATTATGAGCTTCCTGCTCAAAATCAACTGCGATTACAAGCTCAAATGATCATTAATGGAATAAATCAAGAAGATGCAGCTTATCCTGCAGACGAAACAAGGTTAGGTGAATCGACTACTATTGGTCCTATTAACTACCAGACTCGACCAGACGAGCAAAAAATCTTCCCGCCGCCTTTTGAAAGGGAAGAGCCCGTGGTTCCTTTTCCGGGATATGAAGCCCCTAATGGGGAAGAAACAGAGAGTGACGGTAGATGGACGTATAAAAAAACTCAAAGCTTTAATGAGTTTTTCGGGAAAGAGGAGCCTGCTGCCCAGGAAACGCAAGTCGAAGAACTGGTCAATGAGAGCAGTGAATGGGAACTGACTACAATCATGGAATCCAGTACGATGGCTCATGAAGATGCTTATGAAGCTGAGAATGAATCAACGGAAAGTGTCCATGGAATTAAGCATATATTCAAGCATTTATTTCCAAACAGAGAAGATTCTTATACTCAAATGAAAATGTATATTGTCCAGGAAGATGAAACCTTAGCGACCATTGCTGAACGCTACCAAGTTCCGTTAAAACAGTTAGAGAAAGTGAATGAAGACAAAGAGGATGTATCCCCTGGACAAATCGTTTACATTCCCAGTTAAATCCATTTCAGTCGAAAAGCAAAAAAGATACCAATGATTATCCCTGACAGGAATACATCTAATGTGGTTGGAAAGATGATGGTGCGGAACAGCTGGAAGATCATGACCGGTAAAATTGCGGTTTCAATCGCAAAAAGCCACGCTCTGCACCATGGAGGCAGTCGATATCTGTAAAATCTGCTCATGGATCTTTCCTCCTTTCTGTTTTAAATGCCTATTTTTTAATTAAACGTTGACTAAAATAACAAGTTTTATATACAATATGTATTAGAACCTTTATACGTGAAATGCCTTGATGGAGAAGAGTACTTGACAACACCAGCAGAGAGGAAAACACATAGGTGAAAGTTTTCCAGGTCCCTTGTATAAGGAAGGTCGCTCCGGAAGTGCAGCTTCTTTGAACTTAAGTAGATGAAGCCGGTAAAAACCGTTATTTTATTTTGAGTGCTCAGACTTATTGTCAGTCTGTGAATTAAGGTGGTACCACGGAATCAATCCCTTTCGTCCTTGTTGGATGAAGGGGATTTTTGTTTTTATAAATGTTAAAGGAGGAAGATCAAATGAAGGAAACAGATCTTTCAATGCCGACAAAATATGATCCTGCTGCCGTTGAGAAGGATCGCTACCAGTACTGGCTGGACGGTAGATTTTTTGAAGCAAGTGGAGACGCAGACAAGGAACCCTATACTGTAGTGATCCCGCCTCCTAATGTAACGGGAAAGCTTCATTTAGGGCATGCTTGGGATACGACTCTCCAGGATATTCTTACAAGAGTGAAACGGATGCAGGGCTATGATGTTTTATGGCTTCCCGGAATGGATCATGCTGGAATCGCTACGCAGGCAAAAGTTGAAGGGAAACTGCGGGAGCAAGGCACGTCCCGCCACGAATTAGGCAGGGAAAAGTTTCTTGAAAAATCGTGGGAGTGGAAAAAAGAATATGCTCAGTTTATTCGCACTCAGTGGGAAAAGCTTGGGCTGGGCCTGGATTATTCTCGAGAACGCTTCACATTAGACACCGGGCTATCCGATGCCGTTAAGGAAGTGTTTGTAACCCTTTATGAGAAAGGGCTGATCTACCGTGGAGAATATATTATCAATTGGGATCCGGCAACACAGACCGCTTTGTCGGATATCGAGGTAGAATATCAGGACGTACAAGGTGCGTTTTATCATATGCGGTATCCGTTAAAGGATGAAGAAGGCAGTATTGAAATTGCCACAACTCGTCCTGAAACCATGCTTGGGGATACGGCGATTGCCGTTCATCCCCAAGATGAACGCTATCAGCATTTAATTGGCAAAACAGCTGTATTGCCAATCATAGGAAGAGAAATAGAAATTGTGGCGGATGATTACGTTGATATGGAATTTGGTTCCGGGGCAGTAAAAATAACTCCTGCTCATGACCCTAATGATTTCGAAATTGGAAATCGTCACAATCTTAAGCGGATTTTAGTTATGAATGAAGATGGAACGATGAATGAAAATGCTGGTAAGTATAAAGGGTTGGACCGCTTTGAATGCCGTAAACAAATCATCAGAGATCTGCAGGAAGATGGAACATTGTTCGACATTGAAGATCACCACCATTCTGTAGGACATTCCGAAAGAAGCGGTGCGGTTGTTGAGCCTTATTTGTCCACCCAATGGTTTGTCAATATGGAGCCTTTAGCAAAAGCGGCCATTGACCTTCAAAAAGAAAATGGCAAAGTAAGCTTTGTACCTGAACGTTTTGAAAAAACATTTTTAACCTGGATGGAAAATATTCGTGATTGGTGTATTTCCCGGCAGCTGTGGTGGGGCCATCGAATCCCGGCATGGTATCATAAAGAAACAGGTGAACTATATGTAGGCAAGGAAGCGCCGGCGGACATAGAAAATTGGGAACAAGATGAGGATGTGCTGGATACTTGGTTTTCTTCGGCTTTATGGCCATTCTCAACCTTAGGCTGGCCGGATAAGGAAAATGCGGATTTTAAAAAGTTTTTCCCGACCAATGTACTCGTTACAGGGTATGACATTATTTTCTTCTGGGTAAGCCGGATGATTTTTCAATCCGTAGAATTTACTGGTGAGCGACCGTTTAAAGATGTTCTTATACACGGGCTTGTCCGTGACGCTGAAGGAAGAAAAATGAGTAAGTCTCTTGGGAACGGCGTCGATCCTATGGATGTTATCGATAAATATGGCGCAGATTCATTGAGGTATTTCTTAGCAACAGGTTCTTCACCTGGTCAGGATTTAAGATTCCATTGGGAGAAAGTTGAATCAACATGGAATTTTGCTAATAAAATCTGGAATGCTTCCCGGTTTGCTCTTATGAATATGGGCAATCTCTCATTTAAAGACATCGATTTAAGCGGCAGCAAGTCTGTTGCCGATGAGTGGATTCTCACTCGATTAAACCAAACGATAGATCAAGTAACCAAAAACATTGAGAAATATGATTTTGGGGAAGCTGGACGACATCTGTATAATTTCATATGGGATGAGTTCTGTGATTGGTATATCGAGATGGCTAAACTGCCTTTATACGGAGAAGACGAGACACGTATTCATACAACACGTTCGATCCTTGCTTATACGCTTGATCAAACGATGCGTATGCTTCATCCATTCATGCCTTTTCTTACTGAAGAAATATGGCAGCATCTACCTCATGAAGGAGAATCGATCACACAAGCTTCCTGGCCAAAAGCTGTAAAAGAGTATCACAATGAACAGGCAGTTCAGGAAATGGAACGTCTCGTTTCTATTATTCGATCTGTTCGTAATATCAGATCTGAAGTGGATACTCCGATGTCTAAGCAAATCCAGCTACTCATTCAGACTAAAGATGAAGCTGTGGCTGAAGAACTGGAGAAAAACAGAGATTATCTTGAAAGATTCTGTAATCCAAGTGAGCTCAAGATTTCCACAGATATACAGGTGCCAGAAAAGGCAATGTCTGCAGTAATTACAGGGGCAGAATTATTCTTGCCGCTTGCTGGATTAATTAACATTAAAGATGAAATCAAACGACTTGAGAAAGAATTGGATAAGTGGGATAAAGAGGTGGAGCGAGTAAAGAAAAAACTGTCTAATGAAGGGTTTATTAAGAAAGCCCCGGAGAAAGTTGTTGAGGAAGAACGGAAGAAAGAAACCGATTATCTTGATAAAAGGGCTAAGGTTGAAGCAAGAATTAAAGAACTTAATGCCTAAATGGAGGGGGGAGGGTATTCAATTAGAATACTCTCCTCTTTTTGAAATGAGGGGACATCAGTGCTGAATTATGAAGAGGCGACAAACTGGATACATGCTAGAGAAAAATTTAAAGTGAAGCCAGGCATAAAGCGTATGGAATGGATGATGAAAGAACTCGGGAATCCTGAAAAACAGGTGAAAGGGGTTCATATTGCTGGAACGAATGGGAAGGGTTCAACCGTTGCTTTTCTGAGGCACATCCTTCAAGAACAGGGATATAAAGTTGGGACGTTTACTTCTCCGTACATTATCAGTTTCAACGAAAGAATCAGTATCAATGGCACTCCTGTTGAAAATAATAGATTGGCACAGTTAGTTGGAAAAATCAAACCGCTTGCTGAGAAGCTGAGCTTCATGCCTCTTGGAGAACCAACGGAATTTGAAATTATTACTGCTATGGCCATGATCTACTTTTCAGAATCTCAGCCTGATTACGTGCTTTTTGAAACGGGATTGGGTGGAAGATATGATTCCACGAATATTATTACCCCGGCAGCTTCGGTGATTACCAACGTGGGAATGGACCATATGAATATACTTGGGAACACCTATGAAGAAATTGCTATGGAAAAAGCGGGCATCATTAAACCAAATGTCCCTGTTATTTCCGGTGTGAGGCAGCCTGATGCACAAGCCGTAATTCAAGAACAGGCAAGAGAACTTCAGGCCCCTTTATTCCAACTGGCTGAAGATTTCTTTGGAGAGCACCTGGAAGCTGCGGCAGATGGGGAAACATTCAATTTTGTCCATTCTTCTTACCGCTGCGATCGTATAGTTTCCAGGTTGAAAGGAGCTCATCAAATTGAAAATGCTTCTTTGGCTATTGAGACTTTAGAAGTGCTGAGAGCACGTGGAGAAAAGATTGACCGTTCCTGTTATAGAAGCGGGGTGGAAAAGACTTCATGGCCGGCTCGCTTCGAAAAGGTAAAAGATGAACCAGAAGTGATCCTCGATGGTGCCCATAATCTAGAAGGAACTCGTGCGCTGGTAGAAACAATCAAACACCACTATAAGGATAAAAAAGTATACTTGTTATATGCAGCTTTAGAAGATAAACCAGTCCATCAAATGTTGACGGAATTGGGACAGGTTATTGACGAAGCATGGTTTACTACCTTTGATTTTCCCCGAGCTCTGTCTGCTGAAGAGTTAATGGCTATTTCTCCCATTCAAGCTTCGTTTGCCTGTGAAAATGGTTATGAGGCTGTGAACAGGATTTTGAATAAAATGAAAGACGAGGATCTCTTTTTAATTACTGGATCTCTTTATTACATCTCTCAAATAAGACAATACTTTAAGCAATAAAACAGCTTCCATCCTTTGCGGCAGAAGAAGTAAGAAAGATTAAGGCTTTACATTTAAAAGATAATGCGCTGGATTGCAAAAATGACTTGCAGCCCTGCGCTTTTTTTGAGTCGCTTTTTTACGGTTGAAGTTATGTACTTTATGAAGTATCTCTATTCTTTTCCTGCTCTGTTTATGAATTCCAGACTCGTCATTGTTTTCGCAGGAATGATGATGTCCGCATGATAGCTTTGTGAGGAATGAGGAGTAGGGAAGGACAGAGTAAGATTCATGGATGTAGGCATTTGGTTGTGAAAATTTATACGATTTTCGGCATTTTATAATGAACTATGCCCGTTTTCTATGTATAATTGATTTATTACCACATCTTTAGAACTAATCACATTTTCATTATTCAACATTAATTTTTTTGGCATTTCATATCAGCTGACTGGATTTTTTTCTTTAAATTCGGATCTAAAAGAAGAGATAAGCAGGTTTGTTTCTTGTTTAAGGACAAGATTGCTGACCACTTTACTTGAATGCACAAATTGGCAGAGCATGCTGGATGCCAGTATGGCAATGATTTCGGTTAAAGCAAAGTAAGGATAAGCCGATTGCCTTTTCATATTTAGATAGGAATGGTATAAAGGAAAATTTGCGTCACTGACTAGTTAAACGAAAATCCCTTACGTGAGGTATTTTCTTATATGGGAGAATTGCACATGCATATATGTTTTACCAGTCTCATCTTCATTTATGGAGTTGTTTTCGGTTCTTTCTTTAATGTTGCCGGCCTTCGCATCCCAAAGAAGGAGTCAATTATAAAGGGTGGCTCTCATTGTCCTGGATGTAATCATAAGCTCAGCTGGGCAGAAATGATACCTGTACTTTCTTTTATTATCCAGAAGGGGCGCTGCCGTCATTGCCGACAAAAGATTTCGCTTATCTACCCCTTTATGGAATTGTTTAGTGGTCTTTTGTTTTCCTATTCCTACATTGTATTTGACTGGGGTTGGGGGTTTCTATATGCATTAATTTTAGTAGCCCTTTTTCATATCATCATTGTCAGTGATTTAGCCTATATGATTATTCCCGATCGCGTGTTATTATTTTTCTTCTTCATCCTTTTATTGTATCGGTCATTTCATCCATTAATGCCCTATTGGGCTTCGATTGCAGGAGGGTTAATTGGTCTTGCAGGTATTGCTTTGATCATTCTTATAAGCCGGTCAGGTATGGGCGGAGGAGATATGAAACTCTTCGGTCTCATTGGTTTTGCGATGGGAGTTAAAATGCTGCTTGTTACTTTTTTTCTTGCAACGCTGTTAGGAGCCATACTTGGAGGAGTGTTACTTGCCACAGGAACCATTTCAAGAGCCAAACCCATTCCTTTTGGACCTTTTATCGCGGTTAGCGCGTTGATTGTCGTTTTTTCAGGGCCGCTGCTCATTGACTGGTATGTGACTAGTTTCTTTTAAAAAGAAGAGAGAGGTGTACAATTTAATAAAAAAAAACAAATGCGATTACATATGGTTAATAAAGACCACTTTCTCAATTATGTTTTATATGAAGTGAATGATCCGTCATAAATTATTTCCGCGGACTCTCTCAATTTTAACAGGGAGGAAGAGCAAGTAGCTGGAAAAGATGCACTGGTATATTTTATTACTCTTTCTTCCTATTATTATCCAGAATTACATGCTCTTGAAGCAGAATTACCTAAGTATAATTCCGAGGAAAAGGTAGGCAATATGAGCCCTTTCCTGTATGGTGAAACGAATAGCACGAGGCAGTCAGACTGAAGGAGGAACCTTTTTTCGGAAACATAAAAAACACTCGAAAAGTAGAAGGAAAAGAAGAAGTTGTCGAAAGAAGAGTGACAAATTTCAGCGTGGTTCTTATAACTGCTGTGATAGGGTTAATACAAACCTTGCAGGAGTGATAAAAAATGAATTCAAAGAAGAAGATCTCCATCACTTTTGGTACAAAAGCCCGTGAGTTCCAAAATGAAATGGTACAAGCTAAGGAAGAACATGCGGCTTCTGCTGATCACAGAGAAAATGATTCCTTTCAGGAGTCACGGGATCGTCCTTCTATTTATGAGCTGCCTTTCAAAAGGAAGACATTAACTAACTCTTCTTTAAAACCAATCATCATGTCTACGTTAACCGCCCTGCTAATTAGTCTTGGATTGGGTTTTCTGCTCTTAAGAATGTTTGTTTCCATTAGTGACAGCGCAAGCTCAGCAGAAAGTAGTCCGTCGGCAGAGGAAGCCAACGCAGCAGCGGTCAGCCAGGACGACACAAGTGCAGCAAGTCTTGCTTCTGAAACCATTGACTCTTATATTGTGCAGGCGGGGGTTTTTTCTACGGAAGATAAGGCAAAAGAGTGGAAAGATAAGCTGACCAATGCTTCGATAGCCTCTATGATTTGGGAAAGAGAAGGAAAATACTTTTTATTTGCAGGAAGAGGAGATACAAGGGAAGAAGCAGACCAGGTTGCAAAAGCACTTATAAGTAAGAGCGTAGATACTTATGTAAAACCATGGCAGGTTACGACAAAAAGTTATTCTGGCAAGGAAGCGCGGGCAGTAGAGAGTTTATTAGGCTATCTCAAAGAAGGTTCTTTAGCTTCAGTTTCTCAGAATGGCAAGGAACAAATAGTGAAGGATTTACAAGGCTCGAAGGACAGTAAACTATTAGGAGCAGTAGAATCGTGGGAGGCAGACAGCGGACAGAATCAAATGGCTTGGCTCGAAATTGTGCACTCGTTGGAAAAAGAGTAAATCATTTTTTCGTTCGAACTATAATTTAGTAAAAATGGAATAATTCCTGGTACTTATTTAATTTTCTCCCTTTCCTTTAGAAATGAGACAACAAATTTGCCAATCCAAAAATCTTCACTTTTCATGTAAGATAAATACACCTCATAAAGAGAAAGGAGGACTTACGATGCTAACCCTTGTTCTTGGTTCTTCATCTCCTCGCAGAAAAGAGCTTTTGGAAATGGCAGGTTACAATTTTACAGTAAGATCGGCAGGGATAGAAGAAAAAATTATAGGCGGGTCTCCAGAAGAAGTGGTGCGGCGATTGGCCGAAGAGAAAAGCCGGGCAATCTCTATCAGAAACAATGAAGTACTCCTTACTGCAGATACGGTTGTAGTTCACGGTCAACGCATTCTAGGAAAGCCTGGTGATTATGAAGAAGCTTACAATACGCTTGAGGAATTAAGCGGAAGCGTACATGAAGTCCTTACAGCTGTAACCATTCGTAATTCGGAAGAGCAGAGCACTTTAGCTGTCAGCACTTTAGTGAAGTTTTTTTCGTTAACAGAAAGTGAAATCCAGTCTTATTTAGAATGCAAAGAAGCATGGGATAAGGCTGGAAGCTATGGGATTCAAGGAAAAGGCGGGCTTTTTGTTGAAAGCATAGAAGGAGATTATTACAGTGTAGTTGGTCTTCCTTTATCTCGTGTTGTGAGAGAACTGAGAAAGTTCGGGGTTCTTCTTTAATTCTTTACGAGGAATAAGCAGGAAGGGAAGAAGCAGTTTGTCTCAGACGAGTATCATGATTAAGGATGTTCCAAAAGAGGAGCGCCCAAGAGAACGGTTAATTGAATTGGGCCCTTCTCACTTATCTAATCAGGAACTGCTGGCCATTCTATTAGGAAGCGGGACCAAGTTCGAATCTGTAGTGGATTTGTCGAAGCGGCTGTTAGTCCATTTTGAAGGACTCCTTTTGTTAAAAGATGCTTCTGTGGAGGAGCTCAGGGCCATTCGAGGAATTGGGCTTGCAAAAGCAGTATTGCTGATAGCTGCGATTGAACTTGGGAAAAGAATGCAGCAGATGAAGCCGGTAGAACGATATATGATACGAAGCCCTGAAGATGGGGCAGATTTTGTAATGGAAGAAATGCGGGATCTAAAACAGGAGCATTTTATTTGTTTATTTTTAAATACAAAAAACCAGGTATTGCATCGACAGACCATTTTTATTGGCAGCCTGAATGCTTCAATAGTTCATCCGCGCGAAGTGTTTAAAGAAGCTGTTAAACGATCTGCTGCCTCTATTATTTGTGCCCACAACCACCCCTCAGGAGACCCCACCCCTTCTCAGGAAGATATTCACGTGACTAGAAGATTACAGGAATGTGGAAAGATGATTGGGATCGAACTCCTTGATCATCTTGTGATAGGTGATAGGAAATTTATCTCATTGAAAGAAAAAGGATACTTGTAACACTATCTATTTTTAGATATTTTTCGTATAATTGAATAGATGGAAATTTAAAGCGCCATTTATAAGATCTTCCTTATAAATCGGCGCTTCTTCTCATAAAACTAACTGAAAGTTTCGCCCCGCTCGGACTAAAGCGGGTAGAAAGGAAGATAAGAATTGGGTTTATTTGGATTTTCTCAGGACTTGGGGATTGATTTAGGAACAGCAAATACCCTTGTATTTCTGAAAAATAAAGGAGTCATTGTTCGCGAACCTTCTGTAGTAGCGAAGAATACAAAGACAGACACAATAGAAGCGGTTGGAAATGATGCAAGGAACATGATAGGCCGGACCCCTGGATACATTTCTGTAATCCGTCCGATGAAGGATGGGGTGATTGCCGACTATGATACAACTGCTCAAATGATGAAATATTATATAAAAAAAGCGCTGAAAACCCGTTCTTCTTTTGCAAGTAAACCGAATGTTATGGTGTGTGTACCATCAGGTATTACTATGGTGGAAGAAAGGGCAGTCATAGATGCCACAAAGCAAGCTGGAGCAAAGGATGCCTTTCCTATTGCGGAGCCTTTTGCGGCAGCTATCGGAGCTGGGCTGCCGGTATGGGAACCAACAGGAAGCATGGTCGTTGATATTGGCGGAGGTACAACAGAAGTAGCGATTATTTCCCTTGGGGGAATCGTGACCAGCCAATCTATACGAGTTGCAGGTGATGAGATGGACGATTCTATCGTTCAGCATGTAAGAAAGAAGTACAATTTAATGATAGGGGAACGCACGGCTGAAGAGATAAAAATGGAACTTGGCGGTGCTGGAGAAGTCCGGGAGAACGAAGAGATGGAAATCCGTGGGCGCGATTTATTGACAGGTCTTCCGAAGACGATTACAATCCAATCTGCTGAAATTGTCCAAGCTCTAAAGGATACGGTAGATTCAATTATTGAAACTGTGAAAAACACTCTCGAAAAAACCCCTCCGGAATTAGCTGCAGATATTATGGAGCGGGGAATCGTATTAACTGGTGGAGGAGCTCTTTTGAAAAACCTTGATACGGTTATTAGTGAAGAAACTAACATGCCGGTTTTTATTGCAGATGAACCACTTGATTGTGTGGCCATCGGAACTGGTAAATCTCTTGAATATATTCAACATTTTCGTGCTCAGCCGAATGTTGCGAGTCGTTCAACAATGGAATAGGGTGGAAAAGCTATGCCTTCATTTTTTCGCAGAAAAAGACTTATGACTGTATTAATCGTATTCATCGTTCTAGTGGGGCTCATTGGCTTTTCAATTCGAGATCGCAGTTCAATATCCATTCCAGAAAAGTTTTTACAGGATACAGTGGGCTGGGTTCAAACCATTTTTCACCAGCCGATTCGTTTGGTAGATGGTATTTATACCCACACAAAGGATATGCTCCATGTTTATGAACAAAATAAAGTGCTGAAAGCAAGGCTTGCCGAATACAAAGGGTCTATTCAGGAAAACCAGGCATTAAAAAAAGAGAATGAGGAGCTGAGAGCTACTATGGATAAATCCAAAGCTCTAAGCGATTATTCTCCCATCCAAGCCTCTGTAATAGCTAGAAGCTCTGACCGCTGGTTTGAGCAAATGACCATTAATAAAGGTGAAGAAAACGGTGTGAAGAAAGACATGGCCGTCATGACTAGTGAGGGTATGGTTGGAAAAATTAAATCTGCCGGTGCCTTCCATTCTACAGTTCAGCTGTTAAGTGGATTCGACCGTTCCAATAAGATTTCTGCCTGGGTAGAAAAGAAGAAAGGTAATCGCGTCTTTGGATTAATCGAAGGATATGATGACGAAAGCGGCCGACTGATTCTAAACGGGATCAAACTGGATGAGGAGTTAAAGAAGGGGGATGCCGTTGTATCCTCTGGAATGGGCGGAGTATTTCCTGAGAATTTACGCATAGGAAAAGTTGATGAAGTGGTCAATGACCAATTTGGTTTGACCAAAACTGCTTATATCAAAACCTATGCTGATCTATTTGATATCAATCAAGTGATCGTTGTAGATCGTGCTGAGGAAACAGTAGAAAATAATAATGGAGAAGAGCAATGAGTCGATATTTAATCGCGCTTATTTTGCTTATACTTGTGGCTTTGCAGGGAATGGCTATGAATTTACTCCCCTCCAGTCTTGTCTATACTAATTTACTTATTACTCCTCATTGGGCGTTATGCTTCATTCTCCTGCTGGCTATATTTTATGATAATGACCGTACATATCATTCTCTTTGGTTCGGCCTTTTGTTTGGGTTACTTATAGATGTTGCCTATACAGGAGTACTAGGAGTCTATATGGTCACGTACGGATTTGTTGCTTATACGATCCATGGATTAACAAAATTGCTTCATGCAAACTTTTTATCTGCTTCGCTATTAATCATTCTTGGTGTAGCACTTGCGGATACTTTATTATTTATCATTTATTCTTTCGTGCAGGTAGCCTCTATGGCCTGGAGTACATATGCGCTTCAAAGGCTGCTTCCTACGCTTGCTGCCAACATGATCTTTTTCGTTATCATCTACCCGATAATGAAAAATCGGATTGTACAGTGGTCCGAAGATATTCACAATGCATAGCACACGGAATTGTATAAGGGTTGAGGTGACAGTCAGTGAATGGCAAAAATCAAATTGTATCCATAAAAGGGACACGGGATGGTCTTACACTCCATTTGGATGATGAATGCACGTTTGAAGCAATTTTGGGGGAATTGAAAAAGAAGCTCGCCTTCAACGGACTTAATGAAGAACAGCCCTTAATAAGACTCACGATTCACTTAGGAAGGCGTTATTTAGACCACGAGCAAAAGGAAACACTTAAAAGCTTAATCCGTGAGAAACAGAACTTAGTCGTTGAAAATATTGAATCGGAGGTAATCTCCAAGCAGGAAGCTTTAGAGTGGAAAGAGAATACTGATATTAATCCACTTGTAAAGACGGTCAGATCAGGACAAGTCATTGATATTCGCGGGGATTTATTACTGATCGGAGATGTAAACCCGGGAGGTAAAGTGAGTGCTACCGGAAATATTTACGTCTTAGGAAGTTTACGAGGGATCGCCCATGCAGGAGTGCAAGGGGATCAAGGTGCAGTCATAATAGCTTCCTATATGCAGCCGAACCAGCTTAGAATCGCTGATCAAATGAGCCGTGCACCAGATTATGAATCCGAAGGTGTATATATGGAATGTGGATGTATTGATGAAACAGGTAAGATCCGTATAGAACCCTTACAGGAAATCATTAAGAAGCGTCCGGATCTAGCTAGTTTTGAAAGGAGAATGCTTAATGGGTGAGGCAATTGTTATAACCTCCGGAAAAGGAGGGGTTGGTAAGACAACCACAACTGCCAATCTGGGTACTGCTTTAGCCTTGCAGAATAAAAAAGTTTGTTTAGTTGACACCGATATCGGTCTAAGAAACCTTGACGTAGTGATGGGCCTTGAGAACCGGATCATCTATGATATCGTAGATGTGGTACAGGATCGTTGTAAAACGAAGCAAGCGCTGATTACCGACAAACGGTTTGATTGTCTGCACCTACTGCCTGCTGCTCAAACTTCAGACAAGTCTGAGGTTACACCAGAAGGAATAAAAGCGATCGTCGAGGAATTAAAACAAGACTATGATTATATCGTCATTGATTGTCCTGCTGGGATTGAACAAGGCTATAAAAATGCAGTGGCGGGAGCTGATAAAGCCATAGTCGTAACTACACCGGAAAAGTCCAGTGTGAGAGATGCAGACCGAATTATCGGGTTACTGGAGCAGGAAGAAATTGAAGCACCTAAGCTTGTTATCAACCGTATCCGCACTCATATGATGAAAAGCGGTGATATGCTGGATGTCGATGAAATTGTGTCGGTTTTATCGATTGATTTATTAGGGATCGTCATTGATGACGATGCGGTATTAAAAGCGGCAAACAGCGGTGAACCAGTCGCATTAGAACCCAATACAAAAGCTTCTATTGCGTATAGAAATATTGCCAGAAGAATACTTGGAGAATCTGTTCCGCTTATGAATCTTGAAGAAGAGCCGGGAATGATCGCAAAAGTAAAACGGTTTTTCGGGCTGCGAACATGATTAACAATTGCTGCAATGAAATCTTTCATTGCAGCTTTTTTCTTTTATTTCCAATAAGACATATTCTATTCCCTTTCCCCATAGACTGGTAGAAACGTTGGAAAGAGAGAAGGGGTTCGGTATGAAAAGGGATATTGAGGATGTGCGACGTAATATTGCAAGCCGAAAGAAGAAAAAAGTTCATACTTCTCACTCTAAGTCAATGACGACGATGCAGCCTCCTCAAGATGAGGAACTTCATGGATTTCCACCCATTGTAACTGGTTATACAGAACGTGTAAAAAGGGAAACGGGCAAAATCCGCTCAAATCAGCTTATTTTACAGCTGGTCTTTTCTGCCCTTCTTTTTGTTACGGTAGCAGCGGGAGAAAGAACAAACATTCCATTGGTGGACAAGCCTGAGCAGTGGGTATCGAATCAATTACAGCAGGAGTTTCCTTTTGCAAAAGTAATGGCGTGGTACAGTGATCGTTTTGGCAATCCTCTTCAGCTTGTCCAAAAAGAAGAACCAAAAAAAGCCACCGATTTAGCGCTGCCTGTAAATGGAACAGTGACTAAATCCTTTCAAAGTGATGGAAAAGGGATCGTTATGTCCGCCACCGATGGTTCAAATGTAAAAGCAGTAAAAGCTGGAACGGTAATATTCGCTGGGAATGACCCAGAATCCGATAAGACTGTTATCATTCAGCACGCAGATGGGACAAATACAATTTATGGATACCTATCTTCCATCAATGTGCATTTATACGAATTCGTAGATGCCCAGTCCGAGCTAGGTTCGGTAAAATCAACGGAAGGACAAGCGGCGCAGTTTTTCTTTGCCGTGCAAAAGGATAAACAATACTTGGATCCTGTCCAGGTGATCAAAGTAGATGAAAACTCTTAAGCTGTCCAGGCAGATTCATGTTCATCCTTTGTTCTTTTTTCTTGCCTTTTCCGCTTTATTGACAGGGGCAATCTACGAATTTATCATCCTATTTAGTATTGTAGCTATCCATGAGCTTGGGCATTTTTTTACGGCTCGTTATTTTGGGTGGCGTGTTGAATGTATCGAGTTTTGGTTATTTGGAGGAGCCGTTGTAAGTGAAGAACACAATACACGGCCTTTTCATGAACAAGTTTTAGTAGTCATTGCTGGCCCCTTGCAGCATGTATGGATATTTATCTTAGTCTTTGGTCTTCAAATATATGCAGGCCCTCATCATTTACTAGAACAGGCTCTTGAGTTTAATGGTCTGATTCTTTTATGTAACTTACTTCCTATTTGGCCGCTTGACGGCGGTAAACTCGTTTTTTATTGCTGTAATCAATTCCTTTCCTTTAGAAACAGCCTTACAATGGCTCTCCTCCTATCCAGTGTTATTTTATCTGTGACGATGAGCTGGTTGATCTTTGCTGATAAATGGACACTTGCCAGTATACTGCTCGCTTCTTTCTTAATTGTAGAGAATCTTCTGGAATGGAAACGTAGAGGCTATACATTTATCCGGTATTTAATGTATTGTCGAAAGCGGGATTCGACCCGGTTACAAGCTAGGTATGTAACCATCGATGAAAATGTGAAAGTAAGGGATGCATTGAAGAATATACGAGCCAATCGAATGCATTACTATGTATTGAAACAAACTAATCCTTTGTATATAGTTAATGAACAAGAGTGTCTTCAAGCTTATTTTCAAAGAAAGTCCCCTAACCTCCGCTTGAGAGACATTGTGAATTAAGATATAAGGGGAGGAAACGAATGAAAACACTGGTCTTACATACAAAGCCCGCAGAGAAAAGCGGGGTTGTATTGGAAAATAGACAAATTACGGAATATATGTTTGAACGCCCGAGAGATACCTTCCTTTCGGGCTCCATTTTTTTAGGACAGGTACAGAAAATAATGAAAGAGCTTGGAGCAGCGTTTATCGATTTTGGCTCTGCAAAAAACGGCTTCCTTAAGGAGTCTCAAATTCCATGGAGTACCGGGAAAATTGAACAAGCCATTACAGAAGGCCAAATGCTTGCCGTTCAAGTTATTAAGGAGACTTCAGGGGAGAAAGGGGCACAGCTTACAGCAGATATTACGGTACCTGGTTTGTATTTAGTCTATCAGCCTTTTGGCAGAACAATATCCATTTCCAAAAATATTCAGGAACCTCGTCGTTCAGATTTAAAATTAGCCGTGGAAGCATCAAGAACCGGGGATGAAGGAGTTATTATTCGTACGGCTGCTGAGAAGGCAGTTCATGAGGAACTGCTTAGTGAGCTTTCGATGCTCAAGGAAACGTGGCAAACCATTGACAAGAAGAACAATCCGATTTTGCAAGATCCGATGCTTCCGGATCAGTTCATTCGAAAATATCCTTTCACGGATATTCATGAAATTATCATCGATGATATCGACGTCGTTCAATATGTGAAACGGCGTTATCCTGCTTTAGCAGAGAGAATACGCTGGGATAAAAAAGCGGAAGAACAACTTCCTCTTTCAATTAACGAATTGCAAGCTCGTATTCTTCAGAATGAGGTCCCTGTTGCCGGGGGTGCCCAGCTTATTATTGAGGAAACGGAAGCCATGGTTGTCATTGATGTCAACAGCTCCAGCCATGTAAAGAGAGCAATGGCAAATTCTCAAGCATTCGAAGTAAATGCAGCTGCAGCTGAAGAAGCAGCAAGACAGATTAAATTAAGAAACCTGTCTGGAATTATTATGATTGATTTTATTTCAATGAAGTCAAAAAAATTGGAACAAAAATTGATCCACTATATGAAAAAGCATCTAGCTGAAGATGCTGTTCCTGCTACTATTTATGGGATGACAAAGCTCGGAATTATGGAAATCAGCCGCAAGAGACAATGGATGTGTCCACCAAAGCTTCTGAGAGCAAATAGAAAGCCTAAGCTAAACTTCCCTTCCGTCATCTTTCAAATGGAGCGGGAATTACTTGCAAAATCCGGGAATGGATCGGAGGCTGTCTTAGTAGCTGTCCACCCAGACCTTTTAAATGAGAAAAAACAATTGATTTCGGAGCCTTTTTCTAGTAAAATTTCACAGGACCTATTTGTTAGAGAAGATGCTTCTGTTTCTACCTATCAAATAGAGCTTGAAGGGTCTCAGGAGTTGGTTAACAGTGCGATTAAACACAGGTCGTACAATGTTGACAACTTGTTTTGAATTGTGGTAACATTATTTTGTTATTCAAGTAGCACTCCGATGCTACAACCGCACAGAACAGGTTTTAAACCCGTAAGGTACCTGAATGGCGAGTCTGAGTAAATCGAGGAGGTGCAAGTATGTACGCAATTATTGAAACTGGTGGAAAACAGGTCAAAGTTGAAGAAGGCCAGGAAATTTACGTAGAAAAAGTAAACGTCGAGGATGGCGATTCCATTACTTTTGACAAAGTTCTTTTTGTAGGTGGAGATAGTGCCAAAGTCGGCGCTCCATATGTTGATGGTGCAACAGTTACGGCGAAAGTGGAAAAACACGGACGTCAAAAAAAGATCACTGTCTTCAAATACAAGCCAAAAAAGAACTACAAACGTAAACAAGGTCACCGTCAGCCGTACACGAAGCTTGTTGTTGAGAAAATCAACGCCTAAGGTACACAGCTGATGATTCATGTAAACATTTACCGCTCGCAAGGTTTCATCGAAGGGTTTGAAATAGCCGGTCATGCAGAAAGCGGACCTTATGGACATGATCTCGTATGTGCAGCTGTATCTGCCATTTCCTTCGGGACGGTCAACGCGATTGAACATCTTGGCGAGTTTGAACCTCATGTGGAGCAGGGCGGCGAAGGCGGATACTTAAAAGTAACTTTGCCGGAAGGTTTGACATCTGAACAGGAAGGGAAGACACAAGTTCTTCTTCAAGGCATGCAGGTGTCGCTGGAGACCATTGAACATGAGTATAGTAATCATATTAAAGTTACTCTCTATTAAGGAGGTGGGAACCCATGCTACGTCTTGATTTGCAATTCTTTTCCCAGAAAAAAGGGCAAGGTAGTACGAAAAACGGACGTGACTCTGAGTCTAAACGCCTTGGAGCCAAACGTGCAGATGGACAACAAGTTACTGGTGGGTCTATCCTTTACCGTCAACGCGGTACGAAGATTTATCCAGGAGCAAACGTTGGCCGTGGAGGAGATGACACTTTGTTCGCAAAAGTGGACGGTGTTGTTAAATTTGAGCGTTACGGACGTAATCGCAAGAAAGTGAGCGTTTATCCTGTTGCTCAGGAAGCGTAAATTCTCTTGTGCGTGTATACGTAAAAAAGCTGCGCTGTGCTATGCATAAGCGCGGCTTTTTTTATTTTCACAGATTTCAGTTTCCCGCATATTTTTGCTATACTTTTCTTATTATCGAAGGGGAGAGGGAGCTGAATATGGAGAATCATAACTTTATCTCGCTGTTAAGGCATAAGCGTCATGACTGGATGAATCAAATCCAGCTGCTTCAAGGATATGCCACTCTTGGTAAACAGGACAAATTACTGGAGCAAATTGATGAATTGAAAGCAGAAGCAGAACAGGAGCATCGTTTATTAAACAGCAAAGCAGACACGTTTTCATTGTGGCTGCTGTCCTTTAATTCTTCACACTCCCAGTATCGGCTTGTTTTTTATATAAAAGATGAAGTTGATTTATCCCGTCATGATTTAACTATCACGGCTTATAGCAGGCGAATGATTGAACTTATGGAAGAGCATAATGTGGAAGGAGAGCTCTATGAAGGAACGCTTCATATTTATAATAGCGGAAACAATGAAGCTCCTGGTTTAAGCTGGGAATGGGAGGGTGCCTTTCGAGATCTTCCAGAGCTGCAGAAAAAATTAAGCAAAGAAGGCTTTATCGTATCTATTTTTGAAGGTAGGGAGCTTTCTGTTGAAATGATGATAGATTGAAGAGGTGAACGAGATGTTTGTCGATCAGGTGAAAGTATTTGTAAAAGGCGGCGACGGCGGGAATGGGCTGGTCGCTTATCGGCGTGAAAAGTATGTTCCTAAAGGTGGTCCATCAGGCGGAGATGGAGGAGATGGCGGGGATGTCATTTTCGAAGTGGATGAGGGTTTAAACACGCTGATGGATTTTCGTTATCAGCACCACTTTAAAGCTAAGCGCGGAGAAAACGGAATGAATCAAAAGCAGCATGGGAAAAATGCTGCACCTTTAGTCGTTAGTGTTCCTCCGGGCACAACGGTAAAAGACTTGGATACGGGAAGAGTCATCGCCGATTTAACCGAACACAAACAGCGAGCGGTTATTGCTAAAGGCGGCCGTGGCGGCAGAGGAAACGCACGTTTTGCGACGGCGAGAAATCCTGCTCCAGAAATTGCAGAAAACGGGGAGCCGGGCCATGAGTTGGAGGTACAGGTAGAATTAAAGTTGTTAGCCGACGTAGGACTCGTAGGTTTTCCGAGTGTAGGTAAATCTACATTCCTTTCGGTTGTTACTGCAGCAAGACCTAAGATAGCCGACTACCATTTTACAACTTTATCTCCAAATTTGGGTGTAGTGGAAACAAAAGATCAGCGCAGTTTCGTAATGGCAGACCTGCCGGGATTAATTGAAGGCGCCCATGAGGGGGTGGGTTTAGGCCATCAATTTCTCCGTCACGTGGAACGGACAAGGCTCCTCCTTCACGTCGTTGACATGTCGGGAACAGAAGGAAGAGACCCTTATGAGGATTATTTAACCATAAACCATGAATTGTCCTCTTATGATTCCAGACTGCAAACACGCCCGCAAATCGTGGTGGCGAATAAAATGGATATGCCGGAAGCTCCGGAAAAACTTGAAGAATTTAAAAAACAACTAGGTGAGGGCGTTCAAGTTTTCCCTGTCTCTACAATTACCCGTGATGGAATTGATGAACTTCTTTATGCGGCTGCCGATAAGCTTGATGACATTCCGAAACAGGAAAAGCCTGTGGAGGAAATGGAAGAACGGGTCGTTTACAAATATGAAAAAGAGGAAGCTTCATTCAAGGTTACCCGGGATGATGATGGAGCGTATGTTCTATATGGTGAAAAAATCGAATCGTTGTTTAGAAGAACAGACTTCACAAGAGACCAATCAATTAACCGGTTTGCGAGGCAGATGCGCAGCATGGGAGTGGATGAGGAACTTAGAAAACGTGGAGCAAAAGATGGTGATACCGTAAGATTGTTAGATTATGAATTTGAATTTGTCGATTAAGGAGGGTGCCTTATGGCGGATTATAACGAAAAATTTTATTTAGTCCGTAGTGATATCCTTCCTGAAGCCATGAAGAAAACCATCGATGCTAAAGCGCTTCTGGAAAGAGGAAAGGTAGAGTCCATCTTCGAAGCGGTTCAAGAAGTGGGACTCTCAAGAAGTGCCTTTTATAAATACAGAGATGCTGTATTTCCTTTTCAGGCTATGGTTAAAGAACAAATGATTACGTTATTCTTTCATTTAGAGGATCGCACGGGTACTTTGTCAAATCTGCTGCTGACCGTAGCAGAGTCAGGTTGCAATGTGCTCACCATCCACCAGACGATTCCGTTACAAGGAAAAGCAAACGTTACGCTTTCATTAAATACGACAGGTATGGTATTTTCAATAGAAAAATTATTACAAAAATTACACAAGCTCGACTTCGTGGATCGAGTGGAGATCCTTAGTTCAGGAGCATAATGCATGGAGGGAACAGCAGATGGAAGAGCAAACAATCGGATATTTGGGACCTAAAGGCACGTTTACCAAAATGGCTGTGGATGCCCTTTTTGATGGAGGAAACTTCATCAGCTATGAGAGCATTCCTGCCTGCCTGGATGCAGTGGAAGAAGGAGAAATAACTACGGGGGTTGTTCCTCTAGAGAATGCTATTGAGGGTTCTGTACATCTAACCATTGATTATTTAGTCCACTATGTTAATCAATCCATTATTGCCGAGATGACTGTACCTATTAAACAGCATCTGCTCGTACATTCTCAATATAATGGGGAAAAAATAGAGCGCATTTATTCTCATAGCCAAGCTATTGCCCAGTGCCATCAATATTTGCATAAAAATTTCCCGGGAATCAAAATAGAGTATACGACTTCGACTGCGAAAGCAGCTGAAATTGCTGCTTCTTCAGGGCCAAAGGTTGCAGCCATTGGAAACCATTTGGCAGCGGAACGGAACCAGCTGAAAATATTGGAGGACAATATCCACGATTATGATAATAATCATACACGCTTTGCCGTTGTACAAAAAAATCCAAAAACGTTAAAGGTAAAAGATCATCCACATAAGCAGAAAACAACAGTCATGATTACGCTGCCTCAGGATTATGTAGGTGCACTTCATCAAGTGCTGGCCGCATTTGCCTGGAGAAAAATGAACTTATCTAAAATTGAATCCAGACCATTAAAAACGGGGCTCGGCAACTATTACTTCATCATAGACGTTGAGCAAGCATACGATCAAATTATGTTCCCAGGTGTGAAAGCAGAACTGGAAGCTCTTGGGTGCCAAATGAAGCTTCTTGGTACTTATCCAAGTTATCAAATAAGCCTGCACACCCCCGTAAAGAAAGCATGATTTTCTTAACCTCTTTAAACCTTGTTTTATCTCGGTTTTTAGAGGTTTTTCTATTTTTAGAAAAAGATTTATAGGCAAAATCATCAATCTTTTGGCTTGTGCTGCATAGAGTGTTATGAAGCTATTATTGTCTTTTTGTTTTTAGAATCACAGGAAGGGAGTTGCAACTGTGAGAATTCACATTGTGCAAAAAGGGGATACACTCTGGAACATTGCTAAGAAGTACGGGGTTAATTTTGAAGAGTTAAAAGCAGTTAACACGCAGTTGTCCAATCCAGATATGATTATGCCAGGAATGAAAATTAAAGTTCCTCAAGGGACAAAACAGGTGAAGAAAGAGGCTCCCAAAAAAATGCCTACACAGCATCCTTATAAGGATACATCACCTAAACCGATCCCAGTTATCAAAGAGGATGAAAAGGTAAAAGAAAAGCCAATGCAGCCTGTCAAAGAAAAACCGATGCAGCCAGTTAAAGAAAAGCCAATGCAGCCAATGCAGCCGATGCAGCCAATTATGCCGCAATTCAATATTCCGGTCCAAATGCCAATGATGGAGCAGCAGCTACAAAATTATTATACGACCTTCAACCTGCCTCCAATGCCTAAAGCTCCTGAACCAAAAGCCAAAGAAGCGAAAAAAGAAAAGAAAGAAGAACCAAAAAAAGAGGCTCCAGTAGAAGCAGCCAACACAGCTCCACAAGAATATTACCAGCCAATGCAGTATTACCCTCCTGCCCAGCCGCAATTGGTTCACAGTGATTTTTACTGCTGTCCTCCATACCCGGTTATGATGCCAGCTCATATGCCGATGCATCCGCAAGGACAGATGCCTTGGCAAGGCGAGGATTGGGAGTCGCCATCTTCCGCTTATATGCATGCACAAATGCCGCCTAATTGCGGGTGTGGAGATGACGGTCAGCAAAATCCTGGAATGATGGGATATGGACCACAATTTTATCCGGGGATGCATGGAGCAATGCCTCAAGGCCAACAAGGGCCGATGGCGGGAGGATATGGTCAGCAATGGCCGATGGGTGGTTACGGACAGCAGGCGCCGATGGGAAATTGGAACATGCCGCAATCGATGGGGAATTGGAACCAACAGCAGCCTCCTATGGGGAACTGGAATCCGCAGCAGCCTTGGCGAGGCGATGATGTAGATGAAGACTGACCATAGAGAAGGCGATTCATACACGGATCGCCTTTTCCATTGGCTTCAGTACAAACACGATATTCCCATCACCATAGAAACAGTTATTAAACCTAAGGTTTTTCAAGTGAACATGAATGGCCGGAAATTACTGTTAAAAGGATATAGGCGTGCCCCAATCCTTCAACAGCAGCTTGATTTTTTTAAAGAATGGACAAATGCTTCCCAGATGGCTTCATGCCCCATTCCTTTCCCAGATCATACTTTTACAAAAAGTAAATTGGGATGTGAATGGGGATTATTTGAATGGCTTGAAGGGAGACATGCCGATTTTAGAAGCCACTCGGATCGTAAACAGGCAGGCCGTTTAGTAAAGCTATTTCACCGAACGACGGAAGGGATTACGGCATTGTCCATTCCAAGAGATCCCTTGTATGTAAAGTGGGAAAGAAGGCTAGAACAATTTAAAGAAACAAAAAGTGCATTCAGCCATTATCAAAAAAGCAATATCTTTCATGAAATAGTAACTGTCACAGATAAACAGCTGAACTATTTTGCGGACCATAATTGGGGAGAAATTGAAGAAAGAGCATGGGAGAATCACGATTGGCTTCATGGGGATTTAGCACATCATAATTTTATTGTTGATGAAAATAATCATATGAAATTGATTGATTTTGACCTTCTCCATAATGGTCCACGGTTATATGATGAAATTCAGCTTGCTCATCGATTCCTGCCTTATTTAGAAGACCAGCGTCGAACTTTATTGAATTATTTCCGTCATTCCGAAAACAACAATCTATGGCTTGAGGGTGTCTTAGTCCCGGCTGATTTACTGAGAGAATGGCTGTATGGTTATAAACGCTGTCGTGCAGGTGAGGGATCGCTTGCCGTCCACATTAATAAACTTGAGATCGCCTGGGAGCAGCGTAAGATGTTTGTCCGATATGCTGAGAATATGCTAAAATAGTATATTATAGTGTGAAAGGATGAACAATCCAGTGCAACGAAAAGTAGAGGAATTAGTGGCTTGGCTGCGAAAACAAGTGGAAGAAGCCCATGTTGAAGGACTCCTTGTAGGGGTCAGTGGAGGAATTGATTCAGCGGTCGTAGCGAATTTAATTAAGCGAGCATTTCCGGAGAACTCTCTAGGAGTAATCATGCCTTGTAAAAGCCATTCCAGTGACCAGGAGCATGCTAAGCTCGTCACGGAAGCTTGTAAGCTTGATTCAATTACAGTCGATTTAACAGAAACCCATGATGTCATGTTTGGTACGATTAAACAGCAGCTTGATGATCAGGGTATAACCGATGAGAAACAATTGAAGCTTGCCGATGCAAATTTACGGGCACGTTTGAGAATGAGTACCCTCTATACAATTGCGGCTAATCACAAATACTTAGTTGTAGGAACAGATAATGCTGCCGAATGGCACACCGGCTATTTTACTAAATTTGGTGATGGAGGCGTAGACCTCGTTCCGCTGGTTCATTTGACTAAAGGAGAAGTCAGGGAAATGGCGAAAGTTTTAAATGTCCCTGACGAAATCATCCATAAAAAGCCAAGCGCCGGTCTTTGGGAAGGTCAGACCGATGAAAATGAAATGGGAACGAGCTATGATATGATTGATAAGTACCTCAAAGGAGAAGAGGTTCCTGAGGAAGACCGAAAAATTATTGAAGACATGCATAACCGATCGGCTCACAAGCGACAGCTTCCCCCTTCTCCGCCAGAATAAGTATGGTTAATATTAACAGACTAAAACATTCTTCTTTACCCATAGTAAGGGAAAAAGGAGAATGTTTTTTATGTGGAAACGAACATTGATTTTCCTATGTGCTTCTGTTTTATTATCTGCCTGTCAGGCAAAAGAGCCTAATGCAGAGTCAGATCATAATGAAACACTATACCAGCCCCTGGAATACCGGGGTGATGATAAACCAGAAAAGAAAAAGCAGATACCGATTGGACAAGACAGTTATTTTAAACGTTCGGCTGAGAAAGAATTTAATCATGCTCAATATGGAGAAACGAACAAATCCCATAACAATGATTTTTATAACGAAGAATCAGTAGCCATCACGAAAGCAGTGAATACATTTGATGAAGTAACAATGACCCAGGCTTTTGCAACAGATGATCATGTGTATGTTGCCGTTATGCTGAATCCAAGGGATTACAGAGATCGGAAAATAGCTAATAAAATCAGGCGGAAAGTAGAAGGAATGACAGAAAAGCCGGTTACTGTTTATACAAATACAAGCAACTGGGACCAAATGAAGGATTTAAATGCACGGTTGAAAGCTTCACAAGCTCCAAATAAACTTAAAAAACAAGTACAGGATTTTTTCAAAATGAATAAAGGTGCAAAGTAGTGTTCTTTAATCCCAGCCAACGGATATGATATATTTAAAAGGAAAAGTTTTGCAATGGGAGAGGAGAATGTCCATGGCTGGTCATTCAAAGTGGAATAATATAAAGCGCCGTAAAGGAGCGCAGGATGCTAAACGTGGAAAGGTCTTCATGAAGCTGGCCAGAGAGATTTTTATGGCAGCCAAACAAGGTGGTGGAGATCCTGACATGAACCCAAACCTGCGGCTCGCTGTTGATAAAGCGAAATCCAGTAATATGCCGAATGATAATATTGAACGTGCCATCAAAAAAGCCACCGGTGACCTTGAAGGAGTAAACTATGAGGAAATTACTTATGAGGGATACGGGCCGGGAGGAGTCGCTGTAATGGTTAAAGTTTTAACTGATAATAAGAATCGTACTGCAGCTGATGTGCGCCATGCCTTTAATAAAAACGATGGGAATTTGGGGGAAAACGGTTGTGTGGCCTTTATGTTTCATCGGAGAGGTTATTTGTTAGTGGATCGAAATGCCGTAGACGCTGACGAAGACGAATTTATGCTTGAAGCCATTGAGGCAGGGGCGGAAGACATGGAGACTACGGATGATCATTTTGAGATTTATACAGACCCTGACCATTATAGTGTGGTGAAGCAGACTCTTGAAGAAAGTGGATATCCACTGGAATCTGCTGAAGTGACCATGATTCCTGATTCTTACACCCCTCTAGCTGAACAAGGCGTAGAAAAAATGCTTAAGCTGATCGATATGCTTGAGGATAATGATGATGTACAGGATATTTACCACAACCTTGACGCAGATGAGCAGGTACTTGAAAAATTATCTTAAATTTCCCAGCAGCTCATAATAACTTCTGTTTCTGGTGATACTAGAAACAGAGGTTATTTTAGTTAGGGGGAAATACGATGAATCGCTGGATTACGGGGTTCTTGTTAATTGTTTTCTTTGCAGGGTGGCAGCTGCTGGGAAATCATGAAGACACACTTTCAGGTAAGGATGTTTCAAAACAAAGACCGGTTGTAGTAAAATCCCATGAAGAAGCAGTAGAAACATTAGTTCAGCAGGAACCACTTCATATTAAAGTTGTCCTGAAAGAACATTACAAAGACGGAGTTATAGAAACGACTACTAAGAATGAGACCATCTGGTCCATGATGGATTTCTGGTCCTCTTATGGAGGATGGACAGTCGTTGACCAGACTTTAGATCAAGTAGTATTTAAACGGCAGGTGAACGACATTTCTCCTCTAACAAAACGGGAAGGTTACTTTGGGCTCAATGACAAGGGAGAACTAGCGGTTTTCTATGGCAGTCCGGAGGATGGAAAAGTGATTGAATCTTTTAAACCAATTCCAATCAAGCCTCTCGAAACAAAGCGCAAGACAGAACTTCAGGATGGTATTAAAATTAATAACTTAAAGCATTTTAAGCAGGTATTAAACCAATATACGGATAAACAAAGTCTTTAACTTTGTTAAAAACCGCCGGTAACAGGCGGTTTTTTGGTGTTCTTGTCACTAGAAAAACTTAGGCGAACATGTGCTTGTATGTTACAATAGAGAGTGCTATAGAACTTAAGCAAGAGAGGAAATAACGCCCATGATCGCATATGTGAAAGGTATTTTAACGACGATAGAAGATGATTCTATTATGATAGAGACAAGTGGTATTGGCTACGAAGTTCTTTGTGCCAATCCTTTTCATTTTCAGCAGCATCTAAATAAAGAAGTCAAGATTCATACATACCATTATATTCGTGAAGACAACCAGCTGCTGTTTGGATTTCGCAAAAAAGAGGACAAACAGTTATTTGCACAATTGCTGAATGTCTCTGGGATTGGACCTAAAGGAGCTCTGGCGATCCTCGGAACCGTCAGTGTGCCGGAATTTGCCGCTGCTGTTGAGCAGGAAGATGAAAAATATTTAACCCGCTTTCCTGGAGTAGGAAAGAAAACCGCCCGGCAGATGATTCTTGATTTAAAAGGAAAACTCATTGTCTGGCTTCCGGATGAAGATCATGAACAAACGCTCTTTAATCAGGAAGAAGTAACATCAAGTGAAAAACGTGCCCGGGTGAATGAAGCTCTGGAGGCCTTAAAAGCTTTAGGTTACACCGAAAAAGAATTGAAATTCGTCCATGTAGAGCTAAACAACTCAAAAGCTGTAAACGTAGATGATTATGTACGCCAAGGTCTTCAATTGTTAATGAAAGCCTAACGTAAAGGAGGGAATATTGTGGAAGAACGGATGATTTCTGGAGAATACCAGCTGTCAGATCAGGAAATCGACCAAAGTCTTCGTCCTGAACGACTTAATCAATACATTGGACAGGAAAAAACGAAGAGAAATCTGTCCATTTTTATCGAAGCGGCGAAAATGAGAAATGAACCCCTTGATCATACCCTGCTTTATGGTCCTCCTGGATTGGGAAAGACGACGCTCGCTTCCATCATAGCGAATGAAATGGAGGTTCAGTTTCGGACGACTTCCGGGCCTGCCATCGAAAGAGCAGGGGACCTGGCAGCAATTCTATCCTCCCTTGAGCCGGGGGATGTTCTGTTTATCGACGAAATTCACCGGCTTCCTCGTTCGGTTGAGGAAGTCCTCTATCCTGCAATGGAAGATTTTTGTCTGGACATTGTTGTTGGTAATGGCTCCAGCGCAAGATCGGTAAGACTGGATCTTCCCCCATTTACCCTAGTAGGAGCAACGACACGAGCAGGGCTGTTATCAGCGCCACTAAGAGACCGGTTTGGAGTCCACAGCCGCCTCGACTTTTATGACACGGCGGCACTTTGTTCGATCGTCGAGAGGACAGCTGAGATTTTTCATGTAGCGATTAAAAAAGACGCTGCTGTTGAGGTTGCCCGCAGGTCCAGAGGAACTCCCAGAATTGCTAATCGTCTGCTTAAACGCGTCCGGGATATCGCGCAGGTCGAAGGGGAGGAAACAATTAGTAAAGAAATGACAAATAAAGCCCTTGAAATGCTTCAAGTGGATGATAAAGGACTCGATTTCATTGATCATAAACTGTTATTAGGAATAATAGATGGGTTTAATGGAGGACCTGTGGGACTTGATACGATCGCTGCTACCATAGGGGAAGAATCACAAACGATTGAAGATGTGTACGAGCCGTTTCTCTTGCAAATTGGATTACTTCAACGGACGCCAAGAGGGCGGGTGGTGACACCTAAGGCATACGACCATTTTCAAAGGGAGGTGCCGGGGACTTGACGGGCTTCGGTAAAATCTTTATTGTAATAGGGATTGTTTTCATTATTATCGGCTTACTTTGGAGTATTTTTGGAAAGCTTCCTGGAGACCTCTCTTTCAAGAAAGGGTCAGTCACCTTTTATTTTCCTATTATGACTTCTATTGTAGTAAGCATCATCTTATCACTCATTTTTTATTTTATCGGAAAAATACGCTAACGAAGGAATAGGAGATTCACATGAATATTAAGGAATACGATTTTGAACTTCCTGAAGAATTGATTGCCCAGGTCCCTTTGCAGGAGAGGGCTTCTTCAAGGCTGATGGTATTAAATCGTAAGGAAGAAAGTATGGATCATCATCACTTTTCTGACATACGATCTTTTTTAAAACGAGGAGACTGTTTAGTATTAAATGATACCCGGGTGCTCCCTGCCCGTCTATACGGTGCAAAAAAAGACACAGGCGGCAAAGTGGAAGTGCTGCTGCTGCATCAGGAACAAGAGGATGAATGGGAAGTTTTAGTTAAACCTGCAAAGAAAGTAAAAAAAGGGACAATTATTGAATTTGGTAATGGTAGACTGACGGCTGAATGTACAGATATCCAAGAGCATGGCGGCCGTAAAGTCCGGTTTACTTATGAAGGGATCTTTCTTGAAGTACTGGAATCCCTCGGTGAAATGCCGCTTCCGCCGTATATCAAGGAGCAGCTTTCTGATCGGGAACGTTATCAAACGGTTTATGCTAAGGAGGAAGGATCAGCAGCTGCGCCCACGGCAGGATTGCATTTTACAAATGAGTTGTTAGAAGAGATTCAAGCTAGCGGCGTTGAACTTGCTTACTTAACTCTTCATGTCGGCCTCGGAACCTTTAGACCGGTCAGTGTTGATAAAGTTGAGGAACATGAAATGCATGCGGAATTTTACCAAATGTCAAAGGAAACTGCTGATCAGCTGAACCGAATAAAAAATGAAGGCGGAAGAATCATTTCAGTAGGGACGACTTCTACCCGTACGCTTGAGACCATTATTCGTGATCACGGTGAATTTACGGAAGCCAGAGGCTGGACAGATATATTCATCTATCCACCACAAAAGCTGCAGGCGATCGATGGCTTGATTACAAACTTTCATCTCCCTAAATCTACACTCATTATGCTGGTGAGTGCATTTGCAGGGAGGGAATTTATTTTAAAAGCCTATCATGAGGCAGTAGAAGAAAGGTACCGCTTTTTCAGCTTCGGCGATGCTATGCTGATTGTATAAAAGTAAGGTACAAAGAAAGGATTTATGAGAATGGCCATACGCTATGAATTAATAAAAACCTGTAAGCAGACCGGCGCCCGTTTAGGAAAAGTCCATACCCCTCATGGTTCGTTTGATACACCGATGTTTATGCCTGTAGGTACTTTAGCGACTGTGAAAACGATGAGTCCTGAAGAACTGGAGCAAATGGGTGCCAGCATCATTTTGTCTAATACGTATCATCTCTGGCTCAGGCCGGGGGAGGATATCGTAGAAGAAGCCGGGGGTCTTCATTCTTTTATGAATTGGAAAGGTTCGATTCTCACAGATTCCGGTGGGTTCCAAGTCTTCAGCTTGAGCGATTTGCGACAGATTGAAGAAGAAGGCGTCCATTTTCGAAACCATATTAGTGGTGAAAAGCTGTTTCTGTCTCCAGAGAGAGCGATGCACATTCAAAACTCGCTCGGGGCAGATATTATGATGGCTTTCGATGAATGCCCTCCATATCCGGCTGAATATGATTACATGAAGAAATCAGTAGAAAGGACGAGCAGATGGGCGGAAAGATGTCTCAGAGGACATCAGAAACCTGACAAGCAAGGTTTGTTTGGAATTGTCCAAGGAGGAGAATATGAGGAGCTTCGAAAGCAGAGTGCCAGTGATTTAGTCTCTTTGGATTTTCCAGGATATGCTATAGGCGGCCTCTCAGTTGGTGAACCAAAGGACGTCATGAATAAGGTTCTGGAATTCACAACTCCACTACTTCCCGATCAAAAGCCGAGATATTTAATGGGTGTAGGCTCCCCGGATTCTTTGATTGATGGTTCAATCCGAGGTGTAGATATGTTTGATTGTGTACTGCCAACGAGAATTGCGCGAAATGGGACGTGTATGACGTCACAAGGAAGACTGGTTGTCAGAAATGCTAAATATGCCCGTGATTTTACTCCGATCGATCATGAATGTGATTGTTATACTTGCAGAAACTATAGCCGGGCTTACATTCGCCATCTAGTAAAAGCAAATGAGACGTTTGGGTTTAGGTTAACGACTTATCATAACCTTTATTTTCTGTTAAAATTAATGAGGCAAGTGCGTGAAGCTATTAGAGAAGATCGACTCGGTGACTTTAGAGAAGAATTCTTTGATCAGTATGGTTTCAATAAACCAAACGCAAAGAACTTTTAGAAAGGGGGAATATTAATGCAAACATTAATGGGATTACTGCCAATTATTCTTATGTTTGTTATTTTCTATTTCTTGCTTATTCGTCCACAGCAAAAGAAACAGAAGCAAGTGCAGCAGATGCAGACGGAACTTGAAAAAGGAGATAGAATCATAACTATCGGGGGAATGCATGGAACCATCCACGCTATTGAAGACAACTCGCTGGTCATTTCCGTGCAGGATGGAACCCAAATGAAATTTGACCGTTCTTCAGTCCGCGAAAAGCTTAATAAAGACTAAGTAGAAAAGCCCGTTACGTCTGTTAACGGGCTTTTTGTGACCGATTTTTTATCGTTTCCCCGATTTTTTCGGCAGATTTACTCCGATCATACCACCAAGCCAAGCGGCTGCTAATAACCCTCCGAAGTAGCTTAACTGGGGCAGAGAAATCCATTTATTTTCAAAAATAATTTGGAAAAGTATCATCATGGTTACAAAAATGAAGCCCGTCAGTCCGCCGGAAAGCCACCCTTTTTGTTCCGTTTTGTAAGCAGATAATATTCCGCCGATCGCCAAAATAGAAATACCAGCTACCAGGGCTAATTGATTAAGCGTTTCGTATTCCATGGATGTAAACCTTAATAATAGTGCCAATATGGCTGCGAATAGCAGCATGCCTGCAAAGATAGAACCTACCCCATATCCCAGTACGCCCTGCATCATTTTTTTCATTGAAATCCTCCCTCCCTTTATGTGCTTGTCTTTATCAATATATGCATAGAAGCTTGTAAGATAGAAGCAGATATTTTTCAAGGTTCGTGAATAGGATAGATAAAGACCGTAATAAAGGGGAAGTTCAATGACTACAATGCTTGCATTACTCATTTTTGTCGTGAGTTATCTTTTAATCATGACCGAAAAATTTAATAGGGCACTCGTAGCATTAACTGGAGGCATCCTATTGTTGATGACAAAAGTCTATGAATGGGAGCAGGCTTTTGGTTTTATTGATTGGGAAACCATCGCACTGTTGTTTTCCATGATGGTATTAGTTTCCATTACGAAAAAAACCGGAATTTTTACTTATCTGGCAATTCGTTTAGCTCAAATGGTTAAAGGAAGACCGGTTCCATTGCTGGCTGTTACAGGAATCTTTACGGCTGTCGGATCAGCCTTTCTTGATAACGTAACTACCGTGCTTTTATTTGTCCCTGTATTACTATCACTGACTGAAAGATTACAGCTTCCAGCTTTTCCATATTTATTGGCTACGATCTTCTGCTCTAATATCGGCGGTACATCTACATTGATTGGTGATCCGCCGAATATAATGATTGGACAAGCCGTTGAGCATTTCAGCTTTCTTTCTTTTCTTATTCATTTAGGCCCTGTGGTTCTCGTTATCTTTTTAATTACGATTACCCTGTTAATGGTTCGTTTTCGTTCCTCTCTTACATACAACCAGGAGCTCGCAGAGAAATTGTTGAAGATCGACGCTTCCCAGTACCTTCAAGTTTCAAAATTGCTCGTTCAGTCTGTGTCCGTACTGTTTTTAACGATTGCAGGATTTATGCTCCATCCGTTTTTCCACTTGGATATTACCACGATTGCAGTAAGCGGAGCCCTTCTTCTTTTGTTTATGACAGATAGGGAGCTGGACGTGGAGAAAGTCTTTCAGGAAGTAGAATGGGTGACCTTATTTTTCTTTATTGGCTTGTTTATGCTGGTCGGAGGGCTGCAAACGGTCGGAATTATTGATGAGATTGCCAGGGGAATGGTGTGGATTTCAGGGGGGATCTTCCGATTACCTCCATGGTGATGCTTTGGAGTTCAGGTATCCTTTCAGGGATCGTTGATAACATTCCTTTCGTAGCTGCGATGATTCCTGTAGTTCAGGAGCTGAAGGGCTACGGCATGATGAATGTGGATCCGATTTGGTGGTCCCTGGCTTTGGGAGCATGTTTAGGAGGGAATGGGACATTAGTGGGAGCTTCCGCCAATGTCGTCGTTGCTGGTTTGGCAGCCAGCCATAATCAGCCGATATCTTTTGTGAAATTCACTCTGTATGGACTTCCGGTGTTAATTTTATCTTTACTAATCAGCACTATTTATATTTTTCTAAGGTATTTAATTCCGTTTTTAACATAAAAAAGATGGATTAGGTCATGTTAAGAAGTGTAGAGTTCGAAGAAGGGCAGCTGATCGTACTATGCTTCTAAGCGCAATCATATTCCGAACCATCCTTTCTTATCTGCTTATTCTAGTTATTTTTCGGATTATGGGCAAACGGGAAATTGGCGAATTAAGCGTCATGGACTTAGTTGTATTTGTAATGCTGGCAGAAATCGCAGTATTTTTAATTGAGAAACCTAAGTCATCCATTTGGGAAGCTCTCATCCCCATGGCCATCCTTCTTATTATTCAATGGATCAGTGCTTATGCCTCCTTAAAAAGTCAGACCTTTCGAGATTGGTTTGACGGCAAACCTTCACTGATCATTAGACACGGGAAAATTGATGAGAAGGAAATGAAAAAGCAGCGTTACAATTTTAATGATCTATTGCTGCAGTTAAGAGAACATGGGATCCAACAAGTAAATGATGTAGCATTTGCTATTCTGGAACCTTCTGGAAAGCTTTCGGTTTTTGAAAAAGAAGATGATGGGAGCTCCGATTATGCGGTCATTTTAATAGCTGATGGCCAAATCCAATACAATGGTCTGAAGACGATTCGAAAAAATAAATCGTGGTTATTGAATGAAGTGAAAAAACAAGGATTTCAATCTGTGGAAGACATTTCTTTATGTACGATCAATGATTCAGGAGAGATCCATTTTGATCGAAATAACGAGTTTTCATAAAAAATAACCGTAACAGGGTTACGGTTATTTTTTATGAAGCAGTTTTGCCCAAGGAATCAATTTGATTTCATCAATCCGTACCATTTTTAATAAAAATAACAGAGTGATGTAAAGCAGTGTAAGCATGAACCCCATCGTAAGAAGCTGCGAGAGAGGCTTGGTTTCCAGCAGCCAGTGCGCCTTCATTTCAAAACCAGCCCATCCTGTAATCCCTACAATGAGACCAAAATTGGCAAACATTTTGACTGGCGGTTTAAAAGAAGCTGATCTGATGAGAACGCCTAAGTGTAATATAGTGACAACTACGACGCCCACGACCATAGCAATGGCTACACCATTGATACCGAATTCAGGCTGGGAACTCAGGCCGACTAATACGATAAATTTAATGACTGAACCAATCAATGTATTCCACATCGCAGACTGAGCGAGGTCAAGAGCCTGTAAACTTGCCTGCAGCGGAGTCTGGATATAGTGAAGCAAGAAAAAGGGGGCCATAAATTGTAATAAAAAAGCAGTATTGCTCGTCCCATATACGGCAAGTAAAATCACTGCCGGGAAAATCATAAAGATGATCGTAATGACACCGCCAGAAGCGAGAGACAAGCGGATGGATTGAAGAATCCGATACTGAATCGTCTCCTTAGCATTTTTAGCAGCAGCTTCGCTAATAGAGGGGACAAGTGCTACAGAAAGTGCATGAGTTAAAAATGTAGGGAGAAACAAGAGTGGAAGGACATATCCGGTTAGTTCTCCGTACTGTTTCGTTGATTCAACAGCCGTCAACCCGGCGAATGCTAAGCTTTGGGCGACCAAAATGGGTTCAAAGAAGTAAGTCAGTGACCCGATAAACCGGCTGCCGGTGGTCGGCAATGCAATTGTCATTAATTCCTGAAAGGTTTGTTTTCCCTCAATGATCTGTTTTTTCCAAGTGCTTCTCAGCTTGAATCGTTTGTGTAGATTGAATTGACGCACCATATAAAAAAGAGCTACAAATTCCCCGATGACAACTGCCACCATCGCACCGGCAGCTGCATATTGAACACCATAAGGGTAACAGAGCTTCGTAAGGATCACGACAGCAGCTATCCGTACAATCTGCTCAATTACTTGTGCCGTGGCCTGCGGCTTCATATTCTGCCGGCCTTGAAAATAACCTCTCAAAACGGCCGAAACAGCAGTTATAGGAATAATTGGAGTCACGGCTAGTAAAGGATACAAGGCTCGGGCATCGGTTAGGAAATATTTAGCCACTATTGGGGAAAGTAGAAATAGTCCAACGGTAAATACCACGCTTAAGCTAGCGGTCAATGAAATTGAGACTAATAATATTCGTTTTATTTTTCGTTCATTTCCTGTCGCTTCAGCTTCAGATACCCGTTTGGAAATGGCCACGGGTAAACCGAATTGAGTTAAAGTAATGGCGAGAATCAGAGTAGGCAGGGCCATCATATACAAGCCCACTCCTTCAGGTCCCATTACTCTTGCAACGACTATCCGGTTAATGAAACCAAGCATCCTTGTAATTAGTCCGGCAGCTACAAGAATCAATGCTCCATGTAAAAAGGTTTGTTTAGCCATAGATTTTATCCGCCTTCTCAAAATTTTGAAATTCAGCTACAATGAAGTATATGCGCGAATAGGGACAAGGCATGACAATCCTTCGTTAATTGAAACAGGAAACTTTTTAGGGAGAGGTGGACGTATGGAACAGCGGCGGCCGATAAGCCAATGGAAGACATTTGTTGTGCCGGTTTTGCAAAGTAAGGTGGAAGAGTTTAAAATATTGGGGTATAGCAGGGCAACGAAGGAAGATGTGTGGAGCTGCTTAAGAAAAAAAGTTTGGAAAGGCGAGCCAAGCATGCGGCTCTATGAAGTCGTTCAGGATATCTTTCACCTCAGCAGTCAGCTTTATGTCAGCTATTTAACTGTGGAAGCTTATAAAGATGAAGATTTGCTGGCTTCAATCAAGGCTGTTTCTGGAGAAATGGAAGACTAAAAGTAAATCTTTAGTTGTCAAAAAAAAATTTAGTAGTAAAATTGGTACGGGAAGCTCATCAGCGAGCTTAACGACAATTTTAGATAAGCTTGTACCCTGGTCCGTAAATACATATTGATAACGGGGCATACCTGTCTTTTCAGGAACAAAGGAGGCAAAGAATGTTATGGTGAAACGCGGTCGCATCGTCGCCTTTTTTCTAGTTCTTGTTTTATTAGGAACTTTGATTGCGTCGACTACTACGAACATAACTAAAAATATTAAGTTAGGTCTTGATCTTCAAGGCGGGTTTGAAATCCTTTATGATGTCAAACCGCTTCATGAAGGACAGGAAATTAATCAGCAGGTCATGGAAGCCACAGTCGAATCTTTGAACCAGCGGGTGAACGCCCTGGGGATCAGTGAGACTAACATTGCTATAGAGAATGGCAATCGTATCCGTGTTCAGCTTGCAGGTGTGAAGGATCAACAGGAGGCAAGGAAGCTGCTTTCCACTACAGCGAACTTGTCTTTTCGAGACGTCAATGACAAAGAATATTTGAACGGCTCGGATCTCGTAGAAGGAAGTGCTCAGCAGTCCTACGATCGAAATAACAATCCGATTGTAACACTCGATATGAAGGATCCTTCGAAATTTTACGATGTTACCAAAGAGGTCTCTGCCCGTGAGCAGGATCCTGATACTCCATACTTAGAAAATTTATTAGTCATTTGGCTTGATTATGATGAAGATACTTCGTTTGCTAAAGAGTACGGCAAGGATGATCATAAGTACATTTCTGCCCCTCGCATCAGCAAGCCAATTAGAAGTAAGTCGGTTCAAATAGAAGGAAACTTCACAGTAGACTCAGCTAAGAAATTAGCCAATATTTTAAATGCCGGGTCGCTGCCTGTGAATCTTGAAGAAACGTATTCAACTTCTGTAGGAGCTCAATTCGGCGAGCAGGCGATGAATAAGACGATTTATGCAGGAATCATTGGAATTGCGATCATTTTCTTGTTTATGATGGCTTTCTATCGTTTTCCTGGAGTAATTGCTGCCATTACCTTGACAGCTTATATTTACTTAATCCTGGTAGTCTTTGACTTCATGCAGGGTGTACTGACACTGCCTGGTATTGCCGCGTTGGTTCTTGGGGTCGGTATGGCAGTAGATGCCAATATCATTACCTATGAAAGGATTAAAGAGGAGCTGAAAGCAGGGAAATCGGTGATGTCCGCTTTCAAAGCAGGTAACAAGCAGTCACTTTCCACGATTCTCGATGCCAATATTACGACGTTAATCGCAGCTACTGTTCTCTTTATCTTTGGTACAAGCTCGGTCAAAGGGTTTGCCACTATGCTGATCGTAAGTATTTTAGTAAGTTTTATCACAGCAGTTTACGGTACGCGTCTGCTCATGGGATTATGGGTGAAAAGCCGTTACTTGAACAAACGTCCGAAGTGGTTTGGTGTCAATCCAAAAGATATTCTGTCCATTGAAAAGGGGAAAGAAGTTGAACCAACCTTTATGAGACGGAAATTTGACTTAGTTGGTATCCGTAAACGATTCTTTGCATTGTCGATCGTACTGGTCGTCACAGGGATTATTATACTGGCGGTTTTCCGTTTGAATCTGGGAATCGATTTTACGAGCGGTTCTAGACTATCCATTCTTTCTGATGGAAACATCAAGACCGAGGAAGTGGAGCAAACCCTGGAAGATAAGTTTGGTGTTAAGCCGAAAAAAGTAGTATTATCTGGGGAAAATGATGAAATTGCTGTAGCCAGGTTTGAAAGTGAGCTCGGCAAAAAGAAAATTGGCGAGATCCAAAGTTATTATGAAGATAAATATGGCAACACACCAAACGTAAGTACTGTTTCGCCGGTCGTTGGCCAGGAACTTGCCAAGAATGCGGCACTATCAGTACTCTACGCATCGATTGGGATTATTATCTACGTCACGATCCGCTTTGAGTTTTTCTTTGCGATTACGGCGATCATTGCTTTATTGCACGATGCGTTCTTTATCATTGCGCTCTTCAGCATTACCAGGCTGGAGTTTGATATTACAATTATCGCCGCAATCTTGACCATCGTAGGATATTCGGTGAACGACACCATCGTAACGTTTGACCGAATTAGGGAAAACCTTAGAAAGAGGCGCAAGGTTAAGTCCTTTAAGGAACTTGCCAAAGTTGTAAACGACAGCCTGCTGCAGACATTAACACGTAGTATTAATACAGTGCTAACTGTAATCTTTGCAGCATTGATGCTGCTTATTTTCGGAGCATCTTCGATTACGAACTTCTCCTTTGCGCTAGTCGTTGGCTTAATTGCCGGTACCTATTCTTCCTTATTTATCGCGGCTCAGCTGTGGCTGATCTGGCGCGGAAGAAGCGTGAAAGAAAATCCTTTAGAATTTACTAAAAAGAAACCAAAGAGCGGCGGACCACAAGTCTGATGCGTGATAAAGCAGCCCCTGACCTATTGGGGCTGCTTTTTTTGGATTGGGTGAAAGTTCATCAGGGTATAACTACATTAAAGGATTCATACGATTTCGAAGTATGATAAAGGAGGAAGCGAAGAATGAAGGGGCAGACTTATATCATTTCCGCTCTCATTTTTGCATTATTAATTGCAATTTTTGCGGTCATTAACGTAGACCCTGTACAAGTGAATTACCTGTTTGGATCTGGAGAGGCACCGTTAATACTGGTTATCATCATTTCTGTGTTGATGGGTGGTCTCGTTACAGCTTCCGTTGGAGCCGTCCGTTATTTTAAATTAAAAAGGCAAAACCGTTCCTTAAGAAATCAGTTAGCCAATCTGGAGGAGACTGCACCTAAGGAAGAAAAAGCTGAGACAGCCACTACTCAGGAGGAAGATGACCATAAGGAGAAGCATCGTAGAAATGCAACCTAAATCCTGTTTGCTCCCCCTGCTCCCCTCTTGTATAATAGATGGGTCAGGGGTGAATTTATGCTGCAAAGCAAGATGAGATGGAATTTTACATATGAAGATAGTCTGGAAGAGGTAAAGCCTGTCAATGGGCTGAAACCGCTAACTCAACAACTATTAAAAAATCGTGGGATTATTGATCCTGCCCATATTGATAAATTTCTGCATCCTTCTCTAGAAGATTTACACGATCCATTTTTAATGGGTGGAATGCAGGAAACGGTAGATCGAGTAAAGCTGGCCGTTCAGCAGGGTGAATCTATCCTTGTTTACGGGGACTATGATGCGGATGGAGTTAGTTCAACAACGGTCATGCTTGAAGCCTTGAAGGCGATGGGGGCAGATTGTGATTTCTATATTCCAAACCGTTTTTCTGAAGGTTATGGACCTAATGAAGACGCGTTTATTTTTGCGAAAGACTCTGGATTTTCCGTCATCATCACAGTGGATACAGGGATTGCTGCGGTACACGAGGCAGAAGTCGCTAAGCGTCTAGGAATGGATCTCATTATTACTGACCATCACGAAGTTCAGGAAACTCTGCCGGATGCGTTTGCCATTATCCATCCAAAGACTTCCCCTAATTATCCATTCCAGGAGCTTGCTGGGGTTGGGGTGGCATTTAAAGTAGCTGAGGCATTGCTGGGCCGGCTTCCTGAGGAGCTGCTGGAGCTAACAGCGATCGGTACTATTGCTGATCTTGTTCCTTTGAGGGATGAGAATCGGTTGCTGGCTTATTTTGGTCTGAAGGCACTTTCCCGAACCGAGCGCCCAGGACTAAGAGCTTTGAAGGAAATTTGTGGTGTAGACGGGGAAATCAATGAAGAAACCATAGGGTTCACCATAGGTCCCCGGTTGAATGCAGTAGGACGATTACAGGATGCAGGGCCGGCTGTAGAATTGTTGATATCTAACGATAAGCACGAAGCCATGCAGCTGGCAGAATTTATTAATCAGCTGAATCAGGAACGTCAAAAAATCGTAGCTGACATTGCTAAAGAGGCTGAAGAAATGGTGCTCAGCCAGAATGGTATGAATCGAGTCATCATAGCAGCTAAGGAAGGCTGGAATCCAGGGGTTCTGGGAATTGTAGCCTCGAAGCTTGTTCGTAAATTTGACCGTCCGGCGATCGTGCTTGGGATTGATTCTGAGACTCAAGCAGCAAAAGGGTCAGCAAGAAGCATAGACGCTTTTGACCTTTTTCAAAATTGCATGGAGGTAAGAGAGCGGTTTACACATTTCGGCGGACATGCGCAAGCAGCAGGAATGACTTTGCCGGTAGAGGAGATTGCGGGCTTACAGGAAGATTTAAACCGTCTCGCAGCTGAAAAACTTTCGGCAGAAGATTACCAGCAGGTACTGGATATAGCAATGACAATTGAAATTGACGATATTACTCTCAAGCAAATTGAAGAAGTAAATCAGCTTCAACCGTTTGGTGTAGGAAATCCTAAACCATTGTTTCGCGTGCAGCAGTCTCCGAAGGAAATCAGATTGATTGGCAGTCGGAAAAACCATCTAAAACTCCAATTCCAAAAAGCTAAGTCTCGTTTGGACGGCATTGCTTTTGGAATGGGGGAACTCTATCAGAAGTTATCTCCTCAAGCTAATATGGAAGTCGTGGGGGAACTTGGAATTAATGAATGGAATGGGCGGAAAAATGTCCAAGTCATGATAAAAGACCTTAAAGTCAGCGAATGGCAGCTCTTCGATTTTCGCGGTTCTAAGCAATTAGACAAGCAAATTCCATTGCCGGAAAATGAAAAATATGCTGCACTTTCCTTTCACCAGATGGAGCATGCCCCTCATAATATCCCGGTGTTGAGCCCGACAGAGATGATGGAAGCTGAACGATTGGACGGGATAGTCGTATTGGATCTGCCAAACCGGTTAGAGGAGCTGGGAGAGGTGGTCAACGCTTGCAAGCCGGGGAAAATATTTGCATGCTACCGCATAGAAGATAGTGCATTTCTTAAAACTTGGCCGACTCGTGACCATTTTAAATTTTTCTATGGTATGCTTATGAAGCGCAAGTCTTTTAACGTACGAACTGAAGGCGAACAGCTCGCTGCTCGGAGAGGCTGGGATAAGTCAATGGTTGACTTTATCTCCCAGGTGTTTTTTGAACTTGAATTTGTTAAAATGGAAGATGGTTTACTAACGATTAACGCTAAACCTTCACAAAAGGATTTACAGGAATCAGTTTTGTACCGTGAAAAACAGTACCAGATGAAAGTGGAACAGAAATTATACTTTTCTACATTTAGAGAATTGAAGGACTGGTTCAATGCTTATATGGAATCAGTCGAGGAGGAAGTAGTAAATGGATCTTAAAGAACATATTGCAATTGTGGAGGATTGGCCTAAGAAAGGCATCCAATTTAAAGATATAACTCCATTAATGGACAATGGAAAAGCTTTTAAAGCTGCAGTAGATGAAATTGTAGAGTATGCACAGGATAAAGAAATTGATATAGTCGTAGGTCCGGAAGCAAGAGGGTTTATCGTAGGCTGCCCCGTATCTTATGCACTGGAAATCGGCTTTGCTCCTGTGCGTAAGGAAGGAAAGCTTCCTCGTGAGACGATCCAAGTGGATTACGGTCTTGAATATGGGAGTGATGTGCTCACGATCCATAAAGATGCCATTAAACCAGGACAACGAGTGTTAATTATAGACGACTTATTAGCTACGGGCGGTACAATTGAAGCGACCATTAATCTTGTAGAGCAGCTGGGCGGGGTAGTAGCCGGTTGCGCGTTCCTTATCGAATTGACTTATTTAGATGGACGTAGGAAACTGGATGGTTATGACGTTTGTACCTTAATGCAATATTAATTCGGAGAGTGCCCTTTCGGTCAGGGCGCTCTTTATTTTACAATTGAGTAAATCTAAACGATTTTTCTTTACATTTTGTCGGCTTTTTTCGATAATGATAAGCAAACCATAGTATTTGTGGAAGTAGTTTAAAGAGACTAGGGTGATTGTATGGCTAAAGATACTGTTTTAACCGCCGAAGAAGTCATTGAACAGGCGGGTACCTATTTGAATGAATCGGACCTTGCATTTATCCGCAGGGCTTTTCAGTTTGCTGAAAAAGCCCATAGCGACCAGTATCGTAAATCCGGGGAGCCTTATATTATTCATCCTATTCAAGTAGCAGGTATATTAGTAAACCTGGAAATGGATCCTGAAACGGTGGCTGGCGGTTTTTTGCATGATGTTGTAGAGGATACAAACGTTTCCCTAAAGGATATTGAAGAAGAGTTTAATACCGAGGTTTGTATGCTCGTCGATGGAGTGACAAAACTAGGGAAAATTAAATATAAATCGAAGGAAGCCCAGCAGGCAGAAAATCACCGCAAAATGTTCGTAGCCATGGCTAAGGATATACGAGTGATATTAATCAAACTGGCCGACCGCTTGCATAACATGCGGACGTTAAAGCACCTTCCTCCTGAGAAACAAAGAAGAATTTCCAATGAGACATTGGAAATTTTTGCGCCTTTAGCTCATCGACTGGGAATTTCTACCATTAAATGGGAGTTAGAGGATACTGCACTGCGTTATTTAAATCCACAGCAATATTACCGTATCGTTCATTTAATGAAGCAAAAGCGGAACGAACGGGAATCCTATATTGAGGAAGTCATGGATGAGATTCGTGATCAGCTCAAAGAGGTTAATATTGACGCAGATTTAAATGGCAGGCCGAAACACCTCTATAGTATTTATAGAAAGATGGTTCTTCAAAACAAACAATTTAATGAGATTTACGATTTGCTTGCTGTCCGTATTCTCGTTAACAGCATTAAAGACTGCTATGCTGTGCTTGGTATTATTCATACTTGCTGGAAGCCTATGCCAGGAAGGTTTAAGGATTACATTGCCATGCCGAAGCCAAACCTCTATCAGTCTCTCCATACGACTGTGATCGGCCCAAAAGGCGATCCGCTGGAAGTACAAATCAGAACGCATGAAATGCATGAAATTGCTGAGTATGGAATTGCTGCCCACTGGGCTTATAAAGAAGGGAAGCAAACAGCGGAACAGTCTTTTGAGGAGAAACTGACATGGTTTAGAGAAATATTAGATTGGCAGAGCGAGACGCATGATGCGGAAGAATTTATGGAATCGTTAAAAGTAGATTTATTTTCTGACATGGTGTATGTATTTACACCTAAAGGAGATGTTATCGAGCTTCCTTCCGGTTCAGTCCCGATTGATTTTGCTTATCGAATTCATACCGAAGTGGGAAATCAAACGATAGGATCGAAAGTGAATGGTAAAATGGAGCCGCTCGATTACGTCTTGAAAACGGGAGACATCGTAGAAATGATGACTTCCAAACATTCGTACGGCCCATCCAAGGATTGGATTAAGCTTGCTCAAACCTCCCAGGCAAAAAATAAAATCCGGCAATTTTTCAAAAAGCAGCGGAAAGATGAAAACATTGCAAAAGGAAAAGAACTCGTTGAGGATGAAATTCGAAATTCGGAAATTCAGCCGAAAGAAGTATTTACAGCAGAGAATTTAAAACGGGTAGCAGAGAAATTCAACTTCGCTAATGAGGATGATATGTTTGCGGCTGTTGGTTATCAGGGGATTACTGCTGCTCAAATTGCAACTAGATTAACTGAAAAGATTCGCAGGCAGAAAGAGCAGGAACAGGATCTTCAGCAGACGTTAGCTGATGTAAATACAACAGAGATAAAAACTTCTTCGTCATCGGGGAAAAAAGATTCAGGAGTCAGAGTGGAGGGTGTTGATAATCTTCTTGTCCGCTTGGCCAAATGCTGTAACCCTGTGCCTGGAGATGATATTATCGGCTATATTACGAAAGGTAGAGGTGTATCCGTCCACCGAACGGATTGCCCGAATGTCAAAGCCGAAGAAGCCCAGTCGAGATTACTTCCTGTATACTGGGAGAATTCCATTACGGATACAAAACAATATCACGTGGATCTTGAAATCTGGGGCTATGACCGCCGAGGTCTCTTGAATGAAGTGTTGCAAGCTGTGAATGAAACGAAGACTAATATTACCGCTGTCTCAGGGAAATCTGACCGAAATAAGATGGCTACCATAAATATTACAATCCTTATCCAAAATATTAGTCATTTGCGTAAAATCGTAGAACGGATCAAACAAATTGCTGACGTGTATACTGTAAGGCGGGTTATGCAATAAACGAGTAGTGGAGTGGTAATTATGAAAGCAGTTATTCAACGTGCATCCGCAGCTTCTGTAAGAATTGAAAAGGGGGTCACCGGTCAAATCGACACGGGTTTGGTAGTTTTAATCGGTGTAACTCATGATGATTCTGAAGATGATGTCAAATATTTAGCAAAAAAAATACCTCATCTTCGAATTTTCGAGGATGAAAATGAAAAAATGAATCGTTCTCTTATTGATGTGCAGGGAAAATTGCTTTCTATTTCTCAATTCACCCTTTATGGAGACTGCCGCAAGGGCCGGAGACCGAACTTTATGCAAGCGGCTAAACCGGAGACTGCAGAAGAGCTTTATCAATTATTCAATCAGTATTTAGAGGATGAAGGGGTGTCTGTAGAAACAGGGGCTTTCGGGGAAATGATGGAAGTTCAGCTGACAAACAGCGGGCCGGTCACCTTGATTCTTGACAGTAAAGAGAAATAAAAAATCCTATGACGTCCACGTCATAGGATTTTTTTTGAAACATTATTCATTAAAATAACGGATCAGGCCATTTGTAATTCCCTGTGATACCTGCTTTTGATACTGAACACCTTTTACGGCAGCTTCTTCACTTGAATTTGAGATAAAGCCCAGTTCCAATAGGAGAGCGGGCTTATTGTTTTCCCGGATGACGTGGAAGTCGCCAAATCGAACGCCTCGATCGTTGAATCCAGTTGTTTGCACCATTTCTTTCTGTAGGTTTTCTGCTAGAGAACGATCTTTATCATGGTAATAATAAGTCCCGATTCCTCTTGCATTAATCCCAGAAGGAACACTGTTAAAATGTAGGCTTAAAAAGACATCAGCCTTAGAAGTTCTGGATTTCAGCGCTCTGATAGATAAGGCGACATATTCATCATTGCTTCTCGTTAAAATAACGTTTGCTCCCGAGCTTTCCAATTGTTGCTTTAATTGAAATGCTGTTTGAAGGGTTATGGATTTCTCATGACTTCCAGAGTAGCCCAAGGCGCCCGTGTCCTTGCCTCCATGTCCCGGGTCAATCATGATTGTTCTGCCGCTTAAGTTTCCATTTGAATGAGGACTGGAAGACGTGGTGCCGCTATGTTCTTCAACAATCCAGCCTGCTACAAAAGCTTCCCCGCTTTTATAGCTGATTTTATACCATTTTCCTTGTTTTTCAATGACATTAAATTGGTCGCCTTTGCCGGCTCTGCCGACAATTTTGTTTTCAGTCGATGGTCCGCTGCGCAGATTCGTGCCATTGTATTGAAGTGTCACATAAGACTTGTTTGAACTGGAGGAGGCGTTTTTGCTAGTAAACCATCCAGCAACCCAGCCGGTTTGGCCATTGTGCAATTTAATTTTATACCATCCTTGCTGCTCACTTATGTAATCATAGTTTTCATTCTTATAGACCTGATCAACAATCGATGAATCTGTCGAACTTTTGCTTCGGACATTTAAGATCGAAGTGGTTATGGTCAGCGAACCGAGCGTTTTATTACTTTCTTCTTCTCCATTAGAGGAAGAACCGCCGGAGTCTGTCAAATAATCACGATGAACCCATCCGCTCGTTCCTGAATGATTCACTTTAATCCACTTTCCCTGCTGGTCCTTTTGGACGGCTTCATCGCCTTTCATTAAATAACCAAGGACTTTGCTGTCCAAACCTGGTTGAGCGCGGATTCTTAAATAGTCAACTTTGGAAGAAAAAGATTTTTCCGATCTCTTCACTGAAACGTGCCATTTAGCAACCCAGCCGGTTTGATGGTTCCACTTAATTTTAACCCATTTTCCTTGTTCTTTTACTACCGTATAGGACTCATTACTATTAACCATGCCTAGGCTTTTATAATCAGTCCCTGGACCATTTCTTACATGCAAATGGTCGACGCTTACTACTGCTTTATCAGCATAAGCTGGATTAGAAATCATAGTTGTAAGCCCTAAAATAATGATAAACAGGGCTGCGATTCCTTTTTTTGCCATGCATACACCTCCTGAATTTCTCTTATTCTATGACTATTCGACAAATGAATTGTAAAACCTTCCAAAGGTAAAATAAATAATTCTTTGTAATTAATTTTAAAAGTGCTTGACATAGGAACATCTCAACCTATATGATAGTAATCAATTCTAACTGAATCGTTAAAACCAGTGAGGAAAAGAGTAGCCTGAATCCCGCATTTACAGAGAAGAAATGCCTTTGGCTGGAAGCATTTCAATGATGATGGTCAGGTGAAAGACATTTCTTAGGTTTCACACCGAACACTAAAGTAGGTGTGGACGTAAACAAGGCGTTAACTGTTTAAAGCGGAAGCTGTTACAGGCTTCAATCAGGGTGGCAACGCGGGTATAACCCCGTCCCTTTTCTAGAAATAGGAAAAGGGACGGGATTTTTTTATTTTCCCAGTGTTTCCCCGTCCCTTAATTTAAAGGAGGAAATGCAATGAGTATGAATGCTCCTAGAGGAACTCAGGATATACTGCCTGGAAATTCTGAGCAATGGCAATATGTAGAAAGCACGTTAATGGACCTTTGCCGGCGTTATCATTATCAAGAAATCCGTACGCCGATATTCGAACATACGGAGTTGTTTCAGCGAGGCGTTGGGGCAGCACCGATATTGTACAGAAGGAAATGTACACCTTCGATGACCGGGGAGGAAGAAGCATTACTTTGAGGCCGGAGGGCACCGCTTCTGTTGTGCGGTCATTTGTCCAAAATAAAGGGTACGGCCTTCCTAACCAGCCTGTAAAATATTTTTATATCGGACCAATGTTTAGATATGAAAGACCCCAGCAGGGCCGGTTAAGACAATTTGTGCAATTTGGCATCGAAGCCTTAGGAAGTGACGACCCTGCGATTGATGCTGAAGTTTTGGCACTGGCGATGAGATCCTATGAAGAATTAGGGCTGAAATCTTTAAAACTGGTCGTAAACAGCTTAGGCGATGCAGAAAGCCGTGAAGCACACCGCAAAGCCTTAGTCGAGCATTTTCTTCCTCATAAAGAAGAGCTATGCGCTGACTGTCAAGTACGTCTGGAACAAAATCCATTACGCGTCCTTGATTGTAAAAAAGACCGTGACCATCCGGCCATGGAATCTGCTCCATCTATTCTAGACTATCTAAATGATTATTCCACCTCCTATTTTGAACAGGTAAAAGAATATCTAGACGCTATGGAAATTGAATATGTGATCGATCCCAACCTTGTCCGCGGGCTGGATTATTATAACCACACTGCATTTGAAATCATGAGTGATGCTGAGGGGTTTGGTGCTATTACGACTTTAAGTGGCGGGGGACGATATACAGGCTTAGTCCAGGAAATAGGCGGACCAGAAACATCAGGAATTGGATTTGCCATGAGCATTGAACGACTTCTAATGGCTCTGGAAGCTGAAGGTATCGAACTGCCAGTTAATGAAGGACTGGATTGTTACATCGCTGCTCTTGGAGATGAAGCAGAAAGAAAAGCTGTCCAGTTGATGTATCAGTTGAGAAATGAAGGTGTCCAGGTAGATAAAGACTATCTGAAAAGAAAGATGAAAGCTCAATTTAAATCAGCGGACCGGCTGAAAGCAAATTACGTTCTCGTGCTTGGAGAAAGAGAAGTAGAAGCGCAGGTAGCGACTGTAAAGGATATGCGGACAGGAGAACAAAAAGAAATAGCTTTATCGGAAACTGTAGAGTATGTAAAACAGCAGTTAGCGGGAGGTAAATAACATGGAACGAGTAGCTTGTGGATCCTTAAGTGAAGAGCAATTGGAACAGGAAGTCTTACTTAAGGGCTGGGTGCAGAAACGCCGTGATCTCGGAGGATTAATTTTCATTGACCTAAGGGATCGTTCTGGAGTTGTTCAAGTCGTTTTTAATCCGGAAGTTTCAAAGGATGCTTTACATGTAGCAGAGAATGTCCGCACAGAGTATGTGCTTGAGGTAAAGGGCAGGATAGTAGGGCGTGATCCGAACACCATCAATCCAAATATGGCGACAGGAGCAGTAGAAGTTCTCGCTTCTAAAACTGAGATCATAAGCAAGTCCAAAACCCCGCCGTTTATGATAGAAGACCAAACAGAAGTTTCGGAAGATTTACGTTTAAAGTATCGTTACCTGGATTTGCGTAGAAAAGAAATGCAGGAAACATTTATATTGCGTCACCAGGCTACACAATCGATTCGTAATTTTCTAAACGAAGAAGGTTACCTTGAAATGGAGACGCCGATGTTAACGAAAAGCACGCCCGAAGGTGCACGTGATTATCTTGTACCAAGCCGGGTTCATGAAGGAGAATTTTATGCGCTGCCGCAGTCTCCTCAGCTTTTCAAACAGATGTTAATGATGTCCGGATTTGAAAAGTATTATCAAATCGCGCGATGTTTCAGAGATGAAGATTTACGCGCTGACCGTCAGCCTGAATTTACCCAGGTGGATATCGAGACTTCCTTTATGTCTAAAGAGGAAATTATGGCGATGACGGAACGGATGATGGAAAAAGTAATGAAAGAAGTCAAAGGCATGGACATCACGCTTCCTTTTCCTAGAATATCCTACGAAGAAGCTATGGAACGTTTTGGTTCGGACAAGCCGGACACTCGTTTTGGGCTGGAACTTGTGAATCTTTCATCTGTAGTGAAGAATTCTGGTTTTAAAGTATTCTATTCTGCTATTGAAGCTGGCGGGCAAGTAAGTGCGATCAATGTAAAAGGTCAAGCTGACCAGTTTTCCCGAAAAGATATTGATAAATTAACCGAAGACGTGAAAGTTTATGGTGCAAAAGGATTGGCCTGGCTAAAAGTTAAGGAAGAGGAAATAAATGGTCCGATAGCAAAGTTCTTTAGTGAAGAAGAAGCAGGAGCTATTAAAGAGGCTTTACATGCAGAAGAAGGTGATTTGCTGCTGTTTGTCGCTGATGAGACTACGATAGTTCAGGACAGCTTAGGCGCACTAAGATCAAAACTGGGGAAACAATTGGAATTAATCGATGAATCCAAATATAATTTCTTATGGGTGACGGACTGGCCGCTTCTGGAATACGATCAAGAGGAAGGCCGTTATTTTGCAGCTCACCACCCATTCACTATGCCTGTAGACTCAGAGCTGGATAAGCTGGCCACCGAACCGGAAAATGTCCATGCCGAAGCCTATGATATTGTATTAAATGGGTATGAACTGGGCGGTGGATCACTCCGTATCCATCAAAAAGAGCTCCAAAACCAAATGTTTGAAGTTCTAGGCTTCAGCCGTGAAGAAGCACAAGAGCAGTTCGGTTTTCTTTTGGAGGCTCTGGAATTCGGAACTCCGCCACATGGGGGTATTGCTCTCGGATTTGACCGCTTTATCATGCTGTTGGCTGGCCGTTCAAATCTGCGTGACACAATTCTGTTTCCGAAAACGGCTTCTGCTCAAGATCCTTTAACACAGGCACCTGGAGCAGTGGATAAGGCCCAGCTGGATGAACTTCATTTGCAGCTGAAACCAAAAAAACAGGACTGAAAACGGAATGTTAACAAAGTATATAGTTCTTGATAAGCTTATGTAAATATGCTATAATTTGGATACAAAAATTGAACCAATCCTGATGTGTTCGTTGTTCGAATGTACGTTTTGACCGAACATTTATGAAACGGGAGCCCGGCGTTTTCGCATGGAATGCAAGCCTCTTAACCATCATTGATGGGAGGACGCAAGAAATGCGAAGCAGGGCACCCACCTGCCTGGAGCGGGTTCAAAACTCATGATGCAACGGCACGATTGGGATTGGTTGTTTTTATTTTTATCTACATAATAAAGTGCGTATGGTATCCGCCATACGCACTTTTATTATTATCTTGCCATATGCTCAAGATTTCCGTTCTTTTCCATTTTGAAATGAGGCTTTGCCGTAAAATCCTGGTCATCAAACATAACCATTTTTCTAGCTCGATCCATGATTTGTATTAAAGCTTGATAGTCTTCGCTCATCGCTTCCAGCTGTCTGTTTAATTTTGCATTCATTTCTTTCAGCTTGGAATTCTCAGTTTCGAGCTCTTGAAGTTTATTTTTCACAGAATCTGTGCCCGCGGAATCTTTCTGCAAGCCTTTGAGATAACGAATGACCTGCGACAATTGCAGTTCAGGCTCTGTATCAGCTTTAACCGGCTGCTTGAAAACAGGGATTTCATCATCCGCTTCTTCGTGGTTTTCTTGATAATGGTAGGTTTGCACTCGGGAAGGCTCGACGGCTGCCTGCATGCTTGCCTCTTTCCGTTTTTTCTCTTTCCTCTGCTTTTTAGCTAATTCTACAGCTTGCTCATATTTTTGCCGAACTTCTGCGTTCCAGCGGAAACCACAAGCTGCCGAGGTTCGATTTAAAATATCTCCGACTTCATCGAAAGCTTTTAATTGAGTGCTGCCTTCTCTAATATGACGCAGCACTGTTTCAGCTAATAATAAATCATCTTCATGAGACCAGGCATCCTGTCTAACTTTTGGCATGTTCACCACTCCTGTAAATCGTATTTTTAGAAAAGTAGTTTGTCAGATTTAATAGTAGTGTGGCCAACATGAAGTTGAAATATACTTTAGCTTTTTTTCTGTTTCATTATTTTTTCATATACTTGTTTCAGGGCTTGTTCAAATTTACCTGTAGATTTAGGTTCATAATACTTTTGGTTTTTAATCGTATCAGGCAGATATTGCTGTTCCACCCAGCTGTTTTCATAATTGTGAGGGTATTTATATTCTATTCCTCTTCCGAGAGATGCTGCTCCTTTATAGCTCGCATCTTTTAAATGGACCGGGACGTCCCCGCTTTTTCCTTTCTGTATATCAGACAGAGCTGCATCGAGTGCTTTATAAGCGCTGTTGGATTTTGGCGATAAAGCTAGTTCGGTTACAGCAACTGCAAGTGGTATTCTAGCCTCAGGAAAACCAAGACGTTCCGCAGCTTCAATGGCAGAAAGGGCTCTCGGGCCAGCTTGAGGGTTTGCAAGACCAATATCTTCATAGGCGATCACGACAAGCCTTCTTCCAATACTGTCTAAGTCTCCCGCTTCAATGAGCCTGCCTAAATAATGAAGGGCTGCATTCACATCACTACCCCGGATGGATTTTTGAAAAGCGGAAAGGACATCATAATGGGCGTCTCCGCCTTTATCGTGAGAAAAGCTCTTTTTCTGCATGCATTCTTCTGCAGTGTCAAGGTCCAGATGGATCACCCCATCCTTTGATGACGGTGTCGAATAAGCTGCGAGTTCAAGACCATTTAATGCTGCGCGTAAATCTCCATTGGCTGCCAGGGAAAAATGGTCAAGTGCTTCTTCGGTGAGCTGAACAGCCATAGAGCCGAGCCCTTTCTCCTCGTCTTTAAGTGCCCGCTCCAACGCAGTTTTGACTTCATTCTCCGTTAATTTGTAAAGCTCAAAAAGGTGACAACGGCTTCGGATTGCTGGGTTAATGGAGTGATAAGGATTACTCGTTGTACAGCCTATCAGCGTTAATGTATTGCTTTCTAAATGAGGGAGAAGGAAATCCTGCTTTGCTTTATCTAAGCGATGAACCTCATCAAGAATGAGAACGAGTTGTCCGTGCATTTTCGCTTCCTCCACGGCAATTTCCATATCTTTTTTCTTATCTGTTACGGCATTAAGCACTTTAAAAGGAAGGTTTAAGTGCTTAGCAAGTGCACTTGCCAGTGAAGTTTTCCCAGTACCTGGCGGGCCGAAAAGGATCATGGAGGCGAGGCGGTTCGCTTTGACCATTCGATTGACAGTCCTGCCCTCTCCAACTAAGTGCTGCTGGCCGATGATTTCTTCTATATTTGCTGGACGCATGCGGAAGGCGAGAGGTTTTTGGCTCATGGACATTAACTCCTTTGTTGATTATGGAATTAAGCGTAGGATGATTTTATTAAAAATGCAAGGGACTTGCCATTCGTGCTATAATAGCGTTTGGTATAATAGAAGTAAACCATTCGAATAAGGGAATTGGTTAATAGGCTGGATTGTTGAATTAGTCCGGTGTTTATCCATTTCTTTTTATTTAGGGAAAAGATAAGCGATATGACAGAATGCTGTAGCATTTTCATAAAAAAGGATGATGGACATGAAAATCTCGACTAAAGGACGTTATGGCTTAACAATCATGATTGAGCTTGCACGAAGATATGGTGACGGGCCAATATCATTAAAACAAATTGCCCGGCACAACGGACTCTCTGAGCATTATTTGGAGCAATTAATCGCTCCCTTGAGAAATGCCAGACTCGTAAAAAGTGTCAGGGGAGCCTACGGGGGGTACATGCTGACGCGCATGCCTCATGAAATTACAGCAGGAGATGTCATCCGTATCCTTGAAGGGCCGATTACTCCTGTTGAAGGAATAGAAGATGAGGAACCTGCAAAGCAGGCTTTATGGATGAGAGTGAGAGATGCGGTGAAGGACGTACTGGATACAACCACTCTTGAAGACTTAAAAGATCATGTGCACGATCAAACTCAGGATGCTTATATGTTTTATATTTAATGAAGAGAGGTGAAACTTATGGATTCTATTTATTTAGATCATGCAGCGACAACTCCTGTTCACTCGAAGGTTGTAAAAGCAATCAGCTCCGTCTATCAGGATGTATTTGGAAATCCATCGAGCGTTCACCAATTTGGAAGAAAAGCGAGACAAATTTTAGATGAGGCAAGAAGAACAGCAGCCAAAAGCGTTCATGCCAAAGATACAGAAATCGTGTTTACCAGTGGAGGAACAGAAGCGGACAATCTGGCTGTAATCGGAACAGCTCTTGGTAATCAGGAAAACGGCAGGCATATAATTACCACATCTATCGAGCATCATGCTACATTACATGCAGCTGAATATTTGGAAACACTCGGGTTTGATGTGACTTATCTCCCAGTAAATGAAGATGGTCTCGTACGTCCGGACGAATTAAAGCAGGCGCTCAGGGAAGATACCATTCTCGTATCAATTATGATGGTAAACAATGAGACGGGTGTGATTCAGCCCATTAAGGAGCTTGCAGAAGCTGTTAAAAATCATCAAGCTTATTTTCATTCAGATATCGTCCAGGCTTTCGGACTGATTGAAATCGATGTAGAAGAGCTGCAGGTGGACTTAGCAGCCGTGTCAGGTCATAAAATTAACGGTCCAAAAGGAATAGGTTTTTTGTATATTCGTGAAGGAACGAAAATCGCCAATCTTCAACATGGTGGAGAGCAGGAACGTAAGCGCAGGGCGGGTACCGAAAATGTCCCTGCGGTTAAAGGAATCGAGCGTGCTATTCAGCTAATGGTTGAAGAACGGGAGCACAACAAAAATAAATACCGTTTATTAAAACAAACATTTCTTGAGACTCTTCAAAACAACGAAGTTGAATTTGAAGTGAATGGAGACGTGGAACATACGGTAGATACGATTGTCAATCTCAGCTTTCCCGGTTTAAACGTTGAACAGCTATTGACGAATTTTGATTTATCGGGGATTGCAGCTTCCAGCGGAAGTGCTTGTACTGCGGGTTCTGTAGAGCCTTCCCACGTGCTGTCTGAAATGTTTGGAAGTGATTCAGACCGTACCACCAGCTCGATACGTTTCAGCTTTGGGACGGCAAATGATAAAGAGAACGTAATCGATGCAGCACACAGAATAAGTAAGATTGTGAAGCGCTTAAAGCGCTAATATAGGAAGGTGAAAGTAATGAAAGATCCAAAAGATACCCGGGTAGTAGTTGGAATGAGCGGCGGAGTTGATTCTTCTGTAGCAGCTTTATTATTGAAGGAACAGGGTTACGATGTTGTCGGGATCTTTATGAAAAACTGGGATGACACAGATGAAAACGGGTTTTGTACAGCGACTGAGGATTACGAAGATGTAATTAGAGTGTGTAATCAGCTGGACATTCCTTATTACGCTGTGAATTTCGAAAAACAATACTGGGATAAAGTATTCACCTACTTTCTCGATGAATATAAAGCCGGCCGAACTCCTAATCCTGATGTCATGTGCAACAAGGAAATTAAGTTTAAAGCATTTCTTGATCATGCCATGGCTCTTGGGGCTGATTATTTGGCTACCGGCCATTACGCTCGTGTCGAGGAGCATAATGGGAGGTTTGAATTACTGCGCGGAGTAGATTCTAATAAAGACCAAACCTACTTCTTAAATCAATTACCTCAGGAAGTGCTGAGTCAAGTGATGTTTCCTATCGGCGGTATAGAAAAGAAACGTGTTCGCCAAATCGCCGAAGAACATGATTTAGCAACTGCTAACAAGAAAGATTCCACGGGCATTTGTTTTATCGGTGAGCGGAACTTCAAGGAATTCTTAAGTGAATACCTGCCAGCACAGCCTGGGAAAATGGAAACGCTGGATGGGGAAGTCAAGGGGTCCCATGACGGATTGATGTATTATACGCTTGGACAGCGTCAAGGTCTCGGAATTGGCGGAGCAGGCGAACCGTGGTTTGTAGTAGGAAAAAATATAGAAGAAAATATTCTTTATGTAGGCCAAGGTTATCATCATAAGGCTCTTTATTCAGATGGGTTAATAGCTTCAGATATAAACTGGACGAGTGGAGAGACTCCACAAACACCATTCAGCTGCTCAGCTAAATTTCGCTATCGTCAAGAGGACAGCAAGGTGGATGTCGAGCCGCTTGCGGATGGTAAACTAAAAGTCAAGTTCCACGAACCTGAACGTGCCGTAACTCCTGGTCAGGCTGTCGTCCTTTATGATGGAGATGTTTGTCTTGGAGGAGCTACCATTGATGAAGTGTTGAAAGCTGATCAAGCGTTAGATTATGTAGGATAAAAAAGGCCATGTCCAAAGAAATATGGACATGGTTTTTTTATTAGAAAGGGGTACTAGAGTATGGATACTTTAGCAAAAGCTATAGAAGAGATGAAACAACAGAACTTTGAAGAAGCAGCGCGCTTATTTACAAAAGCTATTGATGAAAATCCAAACGAACCAGTGGGCTATATTAATTTTGGCAATTTGCTGCTGCATTTACAGGATTATGAGCGTGCTCTTCGTTTTTACAACCGAGCCTTAGAACTGGATGAACAAGCAGGAACAGCTCATTACGGGGCCGGGAATGTGTATTATGAACAAGAGAAATTCACAAAAGCACAAGAGCATTTTTTAAGGGCGATCGAAGCGGGTTTAGATGAAGCTGATGTCCATTTTATGCTTGGAATGACATTTATTCATCAAGATTATCAAAAGCTTGCTCTGCCATATTTGTTACGTGCGGCAGAATTGAATACGGAAGATGCAGATATCCAATTTCAATATGGATTGTGTCTTGCTCAAAATGGCCAGCTTCAAGCAGCTGAACAAGCGATGAAGCATGTGCTACAATTGGAAGAAGAACATAGTGATGCTTTTTATAACCTGGGTGTGATTGCTCTTCATCATGAAGAAGCAGAGCGAGCTCTCCAATATTTTAATAAAGCCGTGTCGATACAGCCTGAACATAGGCTGGCTGCCCATGCCAAAACACAGGTCGAAGCTGCATTAAATCACGAATAATTAGAAGGAGAACGATTTCCATGGAACAACAGTCATTACTATCAGAACTTGAGGAGGAGAAGCCTTACGTTAAAGGGGATCTCAACCGTATGATCTTCCATAATGATGTGGAGCATTTTTCAATAGCTTCCATATTCGTACGAGATACGAATGAGGCCTTTAATGAGAAAAGTCTTGTCATTAAAGGCCACTTTTCTCCCTTACAGGAAGGAGAAACGTATTTGTTCCATGGAACCTTCCAGACTCATCAAAAATTCGGTCTCCAATATGAAGTAAGTTCTTATCAACGTCTTCTTCCCGAAACGCGAGACGGGCTGATTATGTACCTTTCCAGTGAGCTTTTTCAAGGGATCGGCCAAAAAACTGCCGAGAGGATTGTAGATCATTTAGGGGAAAGTGCAATATCTACAATCCTCAAAGACCGGAACGCTCTTGATTCCGTGCCCAAGTTGCCTGAAGCGAAAGCTGACAAGCTCTATCAGGATTTAAAAGAGCATCAGGGGTTTGAACATGTAATGATTCAGCTCTCCCAGTACGGAGTCGGCTTGAAGCTGTCTCAAAAAATTTATGAAGCATTTAAAGACCAGACATTGGGAATCCTTCAAGAGGACCCCTATCAGCTCGTCTTTAAAGTAGAAGGATTTGGGTTTCATAGGGCAGATGAAATAGCTAACATGCAGAAGTTGTCTCACGACCATCCTACAAGAATCCGTGCGGCGTGTTTGTTTATTATGCAGCAAAGCCTGTCCGAAGGTCACGTATACCTTCCAACAGAAGAGTGTTTACTCCAGGTAGAGCGATTATTAAATAATGGAAGCAATCCGGAAATTACGTTTCAACAGCTGTCCGAACAGCTTATTCAGCTTGGGGAAGATAAACATGTTTATGTGGAAGAAGAAAGGGTCTATCTTCCTTCGCTTTACTTTGCTGAAAACGGGGTAGTCAGGCAGCTGGGAAGAATTCTAGGTGGCGAATTGGCAACCGAATATACACAAGCTGAATTGATGAAGATGATTGGAGAAATCGAAGAAGAAGAAGCGATGAGTTATGGCGAGGACCAATTCAATGCGATAGAAAAGGCTCTTCATTCTAAGATGATGATCTTAACAGGCGGACCTGGAACAGGCAAGACAACGGTCATTAAAGGGATAATTCATGCCTTTTCAAAATTAAACCAGCATTCTATACATCCCGAGGATTACGGGCAGGGTGATCCATTCCCTTTTGTATTAGCCGCTCCTACCGGGAGAGCCGCGAAAAGAATTACAGAATCGACAGGTCTTCCGGCAAGTACCATTCACAGGCTGCTAGGGTGGGATGGTCATACCAGCTTCGAAAAAAATCAAAATAACCAGTTAGAAGGAAAATTTTTAATTGTTGATGAATTTTCCATGGTTGACGTATGGCTGGCCAATCAGCTATTCAGAGCTGTGCCTTCGGAAATGCAAATTCTGCTGGTAGGGGATGAAGATCAGCTTCCTTCAGTGGGTCCCGGCCAGGTACTCGCCGATTTACTTGCTTCAAGACAACTTCCAGCTGTAAATCTTACAGAAGTGTATAGACAGAAGGAAGGCTCAAAAATTATACAGCTTGCCCATGAAATTAAGAATGATCAATGTACACTCCAATCCCTGCTTAAAGGTGATGATTTTAATTTTATCCAGGCTGGAGAACAGCAGCTGATTGATTTGGTTATTCAAATTATGAAAAAAGCTTTAGATAAAGGCATAGAATTACGAGAAGTTCAAGTGCTTGCCCCGATGTATCGAACTGATGTAGGTATACATCAACTGAATAAGGAGATCCAGAAAGTTGTGAACCCAAGTAAAAAACAAAAACGTGATCTTACCTTTAAAGACAACACATTTCGTAAAGGGGACAAAGTCATTCAGCTTGTCAACCAGCCTGAAGACGGTGTTTATAATGGAGATATCGGTGAAGTGGCTGCCATTTTTAGAGAAGAAGAAAATATCGATGGAGTAGAGCAGGTTGTAGTGGAGTTTGATAATAAAGAAGTCGTTTATCCAAAAAAGGATGTATCCAATCTTATGCTCGCCTATTGTACTTCAATTCATAAATCGCAGGGAAGTGAATTTTCCATCGTTATCCTGCCGGTAGTTAGAAGCTACAGAAGAATGTTAAGGAAAAACTTACTGTACACGGCCATTACCCGTGCTAAAGACTCCTTGATTTTATGTGGGGATCCTCATGCTTTCCTGGAGGGAATCCAAACGACAGAAACTAATTTGCGTTACACGCAGTTGACAGAGAAACTGCAAAATGAAGAAGTACCGGAAGAAACAGAGGAAGAAGATGAGGAGCTTTCTCCGTATGATTTCATGTAGCGAGGAGGTAGTATGTATTGAAGAATACACTAGCCGTGTCCGGCAGTACCATTATGTCCAATCCGGACCAGTTTGATGAATTATTTGCATATGGGGTAAGCCATATTGAGATTGGAGAATTTCCTGATTTAAATGCGTTTCAAGAATTTTTAGCACTAGCAAAAGCTCACAACGTGACATTTGGGGTTCACTCTCCGCTTATTAGAGGGAATAGCAAATATGACTTGGTGGAATCCGTTTCGATGGACATCGTACAAGCGCGAAAGCACTTCGAAGAGGAGGTCGTATACCTTTCAGAACATGGTGCGGAATACCTTCTCGTTCATTTTCCTTATTTCAAAACTGCAGACCCTTTAGGTCATGAAACGTTGATTAATGAGGGGCTTCAGTATTTGAACAGTCTTCAAATGAAATATGGACTGCCTATCGTATGCGAGCCTAAACTAGGACAGAATCAGTCTCCAGCCGGCATCGAGGACCTGGCAGCTTTTGATATGGAAATCTGGAACCACTATCATTTATCCATTTGCATAGATCTCGGAGATTATCGAATGGCTGCAGGGGATAAATGGAAAGCCTATGTTGAACCGCTTCTTCCGTTTGTGAAAGTCGTTCATTTACATAATGTCAGTTACATAGAGGATGGGTATATATGGATTCCTGTTCATCCTCAGTTTGAAAATAAAAACAGCCATTTCGAAATGGAACCGATGATAGAAATACTTGGAGAAGGAAACCCAAAATATTTTGTTTTGGAACACACCCCTCATTCCAATCCTAGTAAATCTCTCGTTACTGAAGGAGTCGAGTGGGTACGGAAGCTGATCGAATAATGTATGAATCGCTAGATATTCGAACATACTTGATAATAAAAAAGGAGTATGTTCGATGCGATGCCCGAATTGCAACAATAAAAATCTTGGCAAAATTGGTAATGATCATTATTATTGCTGGAATTGCTGCCTGGAACTTTCAATAGAAAATGGCAAAATGAATATTCACCAGATTGAAGAGGATGGCAGCTTAAGTTCTTTAAATGATATTTTTTATCAGCAAGGATCCTAGATTAGTATGGAACACCAAAAAAACCTCTGGACGAAAAGGCTGACCATTTCCTTTATCGTACTGCTGTTTCTTTTACTGCTTGCCTGGCTGTTTCCGTACTATGATCATATCCTGGTCATGATCTGTAAAATATTACTGCCTTTTCTGATTGCCATTGTACTTTCATTATTGCTCCATCCGTTGGTTCGCTTGCTTGAAGATGCAGGGATGAAGCGCAGCTTTGCGATCCTGTTACTGTTTGCTGTGTTTTTCACACTCGCTGGCTTTGGGATTTATCGCGGATACCCGAAGTTAATCGAACAGCTGAAATTGCTGAGCGAGCAGCTCCCGCAATTAATGCAGGCTTATCAAGGGTGGACACAGGAATTTTATGAACAAACGGAGCGTTTTCCTGATGGTATCCATCACCGGCTGGATGGCAGTTTTACAAAGTTTGAAGGCTGGCTGAGCGCCCGGGTTATGTCTGTAGTTACTGGAATGAGCGGAATTTTTGATTTTATTCTGTTGGTAGCGGTCATTCCGGTGATGACCTTCTATTTCTTAAAGGATGATAAAGTTATTTTTCGAGCGTGTATTCAGATTCTGCCAAAGAAATGGCATGATGAAGCACACAGGCTGGGTGGTGAACTAAGTCATTCGCTGGGAGGGTATATACGCGGCCAGCTTTTAATAAGTTTATTTGTGGGAGTTCTTGCTTCCATTGGTTTTTGGCTGGCTGGAGTGCCTTATCCGCTGGTATTAGGCATAGTAGCTGGTATCACAAATATTATTCCTTATTTCGGCCCTTTGCTCGGTGCTGTACCAGCCTCTATCGTTGCTCTGACAGTTTCTGTGAAAACGTTTTTCTTTGCGCTGATCGCTATTACTGTCATCCAGGTATTAGAAGGGAATCTCTTGTCTCCCTATATCATGGGAAAGAGCATTCATATCCACCCTTTATTAATTATATTTGCACTGATAGCAGGTGGGGAGCTTGCCGGGATTCCTGGAATGATCTTAGCTGTTCCCGCGCTGACTTGTTTAAAGGCGATTATTCTTGAAGTTAGACGGGGCCAGCTGGAACATTGACATCGTACTGGCAATTCTCTATAATTACCCATATCATGAACTGTATGAACGATTAAACACGAAGAAGGAAAAAGTAAGCAGGCAGGCTTGTATAGAGAGGGGTTTTCATCAGGCTGAAAGAAACCCTATGAGTTCACCTGTTGAAAGCTGGTCCTGAGTGCGGTTAACCCCCGCCGGAGTGGCGCCACGTTACCGGCGTTATGAGGTGATGGACGTTTACGTCTGTAATCAGGGTGGTACCGCGGATTAAGCTCCCGTCCCTGCCGTTGGCAGGAATGGGGGCTTTTCTACGTTTATATAGCTATTATTTAAGGAGGTTTGGAAAATGAAAGAATTAACGTCTGCGGATGTACGACAAATGTTTTTAGACTTTTTCAAAGAAAAGGGGCACCGTGTAGAGCCGAGTGCATCTCTTGTTCCTCATGAAGATCCTTCATTATTATGGATTAACAGCGGTGTTGCTACATTGAAAAAATACTTTGATGGAAGAGTCATTCCCGATAATCCAAGGCTCGTAAATGTCCAAAAGTCTATTCGGACAAATGATATAGAAAACGTTGGATTTACTGCGAGACACCACACTTTTTTCGAAATGCTCGGCAATTTTTCCATCGGAGATTATTTTAAAAAAGAAGCAATTGAATGGGGCTGGGAGTTTCTAACCAGCAGCAAATGGATTGGATTTGACTCTGAGAAATTGTCTGTCACCGTCCACCCGGAAGACGATGAAGCTTACACACTGTGGAGAGATACGGTTGGTATTCCAGAAGAACGAATTATCCGCCTGGAGGAAAATTTCTGGGATATTGGCGAGGGGCCGAGTGGTCCGAATACCGAAATCTTTTATGACCGCGGAGAAAGCTTCGGGAATGATCCGTCTGATCCTGAACTTTACCCAGGCGGAGAAAACGAGCGTTATTTAGAAATTTGGAACCTCGTTTTTTCACAGTTCAACCATAATCCTGATGATACTTACACTCCGCTTCCGAAAAAAAATATTGATACAGGTATGGGACTTGAAAGGATTGTAAGTGTTATACAGGAAAAAAGAACAAATTTTGAAACAGATTTGTTTATGCCTATTATTAAAGCGACAGAAAGAATGGCAAATGTTCAATATATGGACGATGACAAGAAAGATGTGGCTTTTAAAGTAATTGCAGACCATATGAGAACCGTTACCTTTGCCGTAGGAGATGGAGCTCTTCCATCTAATGAAGGTCGAGGATACGTGCTGCGCCGCCTGCTGAGACGTGCGGTAAGATATGCGAAACAAATCGGTATCGAGGAACCGTTTATGCATAAGCTTGTGCCGGAAGTTTCAAAAATTATGGATGCGTTCTACAGTGAAGTGAGTGAGAAAGAATCCTTTATTCAAAATGTTATTAAAACAGAAGAAGAACGCTTTCACGAGACATTAAATGAAGGACTTGCGATTTTATCGACGATTATGAAGCAGGAAACAGAAAAGGGGAGTAATGTTTTCCCTGGCTCGGAAGTTTTCAGACTGTATGATACTTATGGATTCCCTAAAGAATTAACGGATGAATATGTTTCGGAGGCCGGATTTACAATTGATGAAGAAGGATTTCAGCGGGAAATGGAGAAACAGAGGGAGAGAGCCCGCCAGGCAAGACAGAAAACAGATTCCATGCAGATCCAGGAAGGCGTTCTTGGCGAAGTACATGTAGAGAGCGAATTTATCGGATATGATCAGCTTCAAACTGAGTCAGAAATTGTGGAGCTTATTAAAAATAAAGAAGTTACAGATCAAGCTCAGGAAGGAGAACATGTTTATTTCTTTTTAGACAAGACGCCTTTTTATGCAGAGAGCGGAGGACAAATAGCAGACAAAGGCTTAATCGAAACGGCTCAAGGCACCATAGAAGTGACAAATGTACAAAAAGCACCTAATGGACAGCACATGCATGAAGGAATTGTGCAAAGCGGTGAAATTTTTAAAGGCTCCAAAGCAAAGGCGAAAGTGGATCATGGTTCTCGCTCCTTTATTGTTAAAAACCATACAGCTACGCATTTGCTTCATCAAGCTTTGAAAGACGTTTTAGGTGAGCATGTCAACCAGGCTGGCTCCCTTGTAACGGCGGACCGCCTTCGGTTTGACTTTTCACATTTCGGAGCTGTGAGTGAAGAAGAAATGGAACGGATCGAGCGCATAGTTAATGAAAAAGTTTGGAAGTCCATACCAGTGGTCATTGAATATAACTCGATTGAAGAAGCAAAAAAACGAGGGGCAATGGCTTTATTTGGAGAAAAATATGGGGATGTCGTCCGGGTCGTCGAAGTTGGTGATTACAGTTTAGAACTTTGTGGAGGCTGCCACGTAGTGAATACAGCAGAAATCGGACTTTTGAAAATCACTTCAGAGACAGGAATTGGGGCCGGCACAAGAAGAATAGAAGCTGTAACAGCTAAATCTGCATATACGTATATGAACAACAAAGAAGGACTGCTGAAACAGGCAGGACACCTGTTGAAAACGAGACCGGACCGGGTCCCTGAACGCATAGAAGGCTTGTATAAAGAATTAAAAGATTTGCAGCGCGAAAAAGAATCATTAACAGCAAAGCTTTCCAATCTGGAGGCTTCTTCCATTCTAGATGAAGTAGAAACGGTCAATGGTGTTAAAGTTCTTGCCAAACAAGTCGATGTGAAAGATAAACAGGCCTTAAGAACAATGATTGATGATTTAAAACAGAGCATCGGTTCAGGGATTATCCTGCTAGCTGCCCCATCAGGGGAAAAAGTCCAGCTTATTGCAGGTGTTTCCAAGGATTTAGTAGAAAAGGGTTACCATGCTGGAAATCTGATTAAAGAAGCTGCTACCCGCTGTGGAGGCGGAGGAGGCGGCCGTCCGGACATGGCCCAGGCTGGAGGAAAGGATGCTGCAAAGATACCGGAGGCATTAAATTATGCAAAAGAATACGTCAGCGAAAACTCCTAGTTTTTCCTCAGGCCCAATTAGGTATATAATGAAGTAAAGACTAAGAGATGCGAGGTGACTGTAATGAGCTCAATGGACAAAACAATGAGATTTAACTTCTCAGACGAACCTTTTGAACAAGACGTCCGCTCTGTGCTATTGTCTGTACACAGCGCTCTGCAAGAAAAAGGATACAATCCTATTAACCAGATTGTCGGTTACTTGCTTTCCGGAGATCCTGCTTATATTCCACGTCATCAAGATGCCAGGAATTTAATTCGCAAGCTGGAACGGGACGAATTGATTGAGGAATTAGTGAAATTTTATCTAGAAGAGAATAAAGAGGGCGTTGAATGAAAAAGATAGGCCTGGATGTAGGCGAAAAGACAATCGGCATCGCCATATCTGATGCCCTTGGATGGACTGCCCAAGGGATAAAGACTCTCTATTGGGAAGAACCTGATTATGGTACTGCGGAGCAGCCATTGCGGGAAATTATTCAGGCAAATGAGGTCACGGAAGCTGTAGTTGGTTTTCCTAAGAATATGAACGGCACGATTGGCCCAAGGGGAGAGGCGAGTCAGGATTTCGCTGCATGGCTTGAAAAAGAATTTAACATGCCGGTCCAATTATGGGACGAGCGGCTGACCACAATGGCTGCAGAACGCGTATTAATCGACGCAGATGTCAGCCGTAAAAAAAGAAAGAAAGTCATTGATAAAATGGCGGCTGTCATGATCCTGCAAAGTTATTTAGATGCAAACAAATAAAGGAGGCTTATCAATGGCTTTAGAAAAAGAGGAACGCATTGTTATACCTGATGAAAATGGGGAAGAACATTTATTTGAAGTGCTGTTCACTTTTGATGTAGATCAGACTGGCCAGTCTTACATCGCAGTCGTTCCCGCAGAACAAAAGGAAGGCGATGAAGTAGAAGTGTTTGCTTTTCGTTATGAGGAAAAAGGGAACGAAGAAGACGATCTGGCACTCTTTCAAATTGAATCTGAAGAAGAGTGGGATATGGTGGAAGAAATGCTCAATACATTAACGGATGAGGATTTAGCCTAATTAAATTCCATGGAACAAAAAACCTGCAGCTACAGCTGCAGGTTTTTTTTCTGATCGTCCCGCACACATTGTTAGAGGAGATTCTTTGATAATTTCTAAGGTGTGTAAAAATAAGGAAAGTTATGTAGGAAATTGTTGAAATCCGTAGAAAGCAGTGAACTTTTTATAGTATAATAAACCGGATGGAAGGAGGAAGTTTGTTGTCTGATTCGAATTTTAAGAAGAAGTATAAAGAGCGTGTCCGAAAGCGTTCATCTGAAGCCAATACGGTTAGAAAGATTGTCGCGATCGTATTGACTACGCTCATAGTAATCATCGTTGTCGGAGGTCTTTCAGGCTTTTTATATGTTAAATCCGCTCTGAAACCAGTAGACTCGGATGATAACAGCCAAAAACATGTGAAAATCCCGTTAGGTTCTTCAACGTCCCAAATTGCCAGCATTCTGGAGAAAAATGAAATTATTAAAAATGACCTTATATTTAGGTTTTATACTAAATTTAATAATGAATCAGGGTTCCAGGCAGGGGATTACCAATTTACATCTTCCATGACCCTGGATGAAATCATTTCCTCCCTGCAGGAGGGACAGCTTATGAAGAAGGCTGTTGCTAAAGTAACCATTCCTGAAGGGAAAACTGTGGAACAGATCGCTGAAATTTATGCAGACGAGTTTAATAACATTACAAAAAAACAATTCATGGATAAAGTGACAGACAAAAAATACGTCCAGCAATTGATAAAAGCCCATCCCGAATTGTTAAGTGACAAAATATTAAATAAGAACATTAAAGTGCCGTTGGAAGGGTATCTGTTTGCCGCTACTTATCCTTTCTATGTGAGTGATCCGAGCATCGATCAAATCATTGAATCCATGCTGAAGAAAAGCGAAACTGTTATTCTTCCTTATAAGAAAGGGTTTGCTAAGCAAGACCTTTCCATTCACGAAGGGGTGACGATGGCTTCTTTAGTAGAAAATGAAGCTACCACAGCCAAAGAACGTAAGAAGATTGCTGAAGTATTTTATAACCGAATGGATGAAGACATGCGTCTTCAAACAGATCCAACAGTTCTCTATGCAATGGGGAAATGGAAAGAAAAAGTATTGTCTAAGGATTTAAAAGTAGATTCTCCTTATAATACCTATCAAATTAAGGGACTCCCGGCCGGCCCGATTTCGAATTTCCACACGAATTCTTTAGAAGCTGTGGCTAATCCTGACGATAACGATTTTCTTTACTTTCTTGCTGACAGTGATGGAAATGTCCATTATGCCAAGACTTTAAAAAAACATAATGAATTTAAGAAGAAGTATATTAAATAATTTTCAATTAGGAATGCGAGAATTCTCGCATTCCTGCTTTTTTATATGTTAAAATATTATGGTTGTAACTATCGATGTGGGAAAGGTCGATTTATTGATGGACAATACTGCTTACTTACAGGCAATGATCTCAGAACCTTCAATAGAAGTAAAACGAATGGAAGAATATGCTGAGGAGAACCGTATTCCTATTATGGAACCTCTAGGTATTGATTTCCTGATGCAGATGGTGCGGTTGAAACAGCCGGAAAGAATACTTGAAATTGGTACGGCGATTGGCTATTCAGCTTTGCGTATGCTCGAAGCGTATCCAAAGAGCCAAATCGTAAGTGTAGAAAGAGATTCAGTCAGGTTTAAAGAAGCTCAAGCTAACATAGCTAAGCTTGGAGCTGAACCTAACATTCATCTAATTCAAGGAGACGCACTGGATGTAGTTCCTGAAGTAGAAGAAAAGGGCCCTTTTGATCTGCTCTTTATTGATGCAGCCAAAGGAAAGTATGAAGAATTCTTTCATTTATATGCCCCGTTTGTATCAGATGATGGGATGATCCTATCTGACAATGTACTATTTAAAGGATATGTCGCAAACCGTGAACAAGCGCCGGAGCGATTAGGAAAAATAGCAGCTAAGATTGATGAATTTAATCAGCGGCTAATCCGCCATCCTGATTATAATACGACGATTGTTCCTGTCGGAGACGGAGTTGCCGTAACGATAAAAAATAAGAAATCATAAAGAGAGAACCTCTAAGGATGAAAGGAGCAGTCCATAGCATGACTGATAAACCCGTAGTAATAGGAGTAGCTGGAGGTACTGGCTCCGGTAAAACAAGTGTTACCCGTTCTATTATCCAGCGATTCGCCGATAAAACGATATTAATGCTGGAGCAGGATTATTACTATAAAGACCAAAGCGAGCTTCCTTTTGAAGAAAGACTGCAAACCAATTATGATCACCCGCTTGCTTTTGATAATGATTTACTCATTGACCACTTAAACAATTTGATCAATGAAAAATCGGTTGAAAAACCTGTGTATGATTATAAGATGCATACCCGTTCTAATGAGACGGTCCGGGTAGAACCAAAAGAAGTAATCATTGTAGAAGGAATACTGGTTCTTGAAGATGAGCGGCTGAGAGATTTAATGGACATTAAAGTATTTGTTGATACCGATGCCGATGTACGAATTATCCGTAGAATGATGAGGGATATTAACGAGCGGGGACGTTCACTTGATTCGGTAATAGAACAATATATCAACGTTGTCCGCCCCATGCACCTTCAATTTGTTGAGCCGACAAAACGCTATGCGGACATCATTATCCCTGAAGGCGGACAAAACCACGTAGCGATTGATCTAATGGCGACAAAGATCCAAACAGTACTAAGAGAAAAAGGACAGTCGGTTAGTAAATAAAATAGTTGAAAAGTTATAAAAAATCTGGCATAGTTTGGGATAGTAGTTCTAGAGAACTGAAATATGCGATACAGTATAGTAACTATCTAATGGGCGTACTTTATGTACCGCTCATTTCCTTATATTGGGAATTTTATTTTGGTGGAACCAAAGGAGTGTTGGAAGAATGGCAGAGGAAAAAAGTTATTACATGACTGAAGAAGGTAAACAGAAATTAGAGGATGAGCTGCACCATCTAAAAACAGAAAAAAGAAAAGAAGTAGTAGAAAGAATTAAAATTGCAAGAGGCTTCGGAGATCTTTCTGAAAACTCCGAGTATGATGCTGCTAAAGACGAACAAGCTTTTGTAGAAGCACGCATTACTCAAGTAGAGAATATGATCCGGAATGCAGTCATTATTGAAAATGATAATGATAATCCTGATACAGTATCCCTTGGTAAGTCCGTTACATTTCAAGAGCTCCCTGATGGAGATGAAGAAACCTATAAAATTGTTGGGAGTGCTGAAGCAGATCCATTTGAGGGGAAAATCTCCAACGATTCTCCTATGGCTCAGAGCTTGATTGGACATGTAGTAGGCGATGAAGTAACAGTTGCCACACCAGGTGGCGAAATCGATGTAAAAATTATTACAGTGGACTAAAGATACAAGGGAGACAGGGTGATACCCTGTCTTTTTCTCTATTGTAATCTCATCTTTTGGGTACAATGGATGGATTGGTAGTAAACGGCTATTCGTGTATAATATGATCGAGCAAAAGGAGGTAAAAACGATGTCAAAACAGAAACCATCGTCTTCCCGTTCGAACCGAATGGAAAAGAGAAAAAAAAGCAATCGCTTTTTTCAAATTCTCGTTGGCATAGCCGGACTTGTTTTCGTTGTGCTGGTTGCCGTTGTATTTATTAATTGGGATGGGGCACCAGGTTCAGCTGAACAATCCGATCAACAAATCAGTATGAATGATGATCAGTCTTCCGATCAAAGCAAAGATCAGTCTTCAGAAAATGAGTCCAGCAGTGATAAGAACCAGGATTCTAAAGACAATCAGTCTTCAAGTGAAGACCAGTCGTCATCCTCAGAAGAAAATAAAGATCAAGATAAAAAGGAACAAGACAAAGAAGATAAAAGCAAAGAAAAAGATGAAGACAAAAATAAAACCGTCGAAAAATCTGACGATAAAAATGTGAAAAAAGTGATTAAAAAGGACTGGGAACCGGTAGCAACGAAACAAGATTTGAATGGAAAGCATTCGATTAACTGGTCTGACAATCAGTCAGAAGATTGGCAGGAACTTCTGCGGGCTGTAAGCAAAGCTACAGGTATCAGCACAGGTAATATGACTACTTGGTGGGTGGACGGCAAAGGGTCGCAGCAAGCTGTTGCTACTGTTTCCGATAAATCACAGAAAAACACGTACCGCGTCCACGTAAAGTGGGTAGACGGTCAAGGCTATAAGCCCACGAAAGTGGAAGAACTCAAAGAAAATAAATATAATTGATCAATAGAAATAGAACGAGGAAGGAAGTATGGCATGATTGGAATCATTGGAGCAATGGACGAAGAAATTGAGCTGCTTGAGAAAGAAATGAACGTAACAGAAAAAAATGAAATAGCGGGTAGTTTATTTATTCAAGGGACTCTGTGCGGCAAGGAGATCGTTCTGCTGAAATCTGGAATAGGTAAAGTCAACGCTGCGGTAGCTGCAACGATCATGCAGGAGCGTTATCCTGTGCAAGCAGTGATTAATACGGGTTCTGCCGGGGGTTTTGCAGCTGACCTTGAGGTAGGAGATATCATTATATCCAGCTATGTTACCTACCATGATGTCGATGTAACAGCCTTTGAATATGAATATGGACAAATACCGGACATGCCTTCCATGTATAAAGCAGATGGAGAGCTTGTTCAGACAGCTGTCGATGCAGCTCATTCAGCTAACGCTCGGGCTTTAAACGGGATCATTGCCACTGGAGATTCATTTATGCATGAACAGACGCGTGTGGACTTCGTTAGGGATAAATTCCCTGAGATGATCGCAGCTGAAATGGAAGCAGCAGCTATCGCGCAAGTCTGCCATCGATACGGAACGCCATTCGTAATACTCCGTGCTTTATCAGATATAGCAGGAAAAGAGTCCCCGCTTTCCTTTGACCAGTTTCTGCCTGTGGCTGCTAAAAATGCAGCAACGATCGTGATGAAGATGCTTGATCGCTTGAATTAACAGGAATTACCACCTGTACAACGGAATAGATATGTTACAATCTTAGTTGTGCAGGAGGTGGCTATGAATGAAATCTACCAAATGGATGACAAAGAAAATATCTGATTTTAAAAGATTTACAATGACTCTTTTAATTCTTAGCAGCTATTTATATATAGGGTCGTTAATTAGTATATTTGCATACCATTCCTCTGCCTATAAGCTTTTATTGCCTGCCGTAGTTCTAATATTAGCAACAGCACTCACATTTACTTTCAAAATTAAAAAGTGGCAGCATATACAGCAAAAAGAATAACAGCTCATACAAATGAATGTGTGAGCTGTTTTTTTGTTTATACACTTCTTCCCTGTTTACTCTGTTTATAAAATTCATGAAAAATTTTCATCAGCGCTCGTTTTTCAATGCGGGAGACATAACTCCTGGAAATGCCTAGTTCTTTAGCAATTTCGCGCTGTGTTTTTTCATCTTCATTATTTAATCCATAACGGGATATAATTACTTCTTTTTCCCTCTCATCAAGGATCTTTATGAAATCCTTAATTTTTTCAAGTTCCATATGAAGCTGGATTTCTTCTACAATATCTTCTACATCTGCTTGAAGGATATCAAGAAGATTTAGTTCATTGCCCTCTTTATCATGGCCAATCGGGTCCTGAAGTGAAATATCCTTGCTCATTTTTTTGGTTGAACGGAGGTGCATGAGGATCTCATTTTCAATACACCGGGCTGCATAGGTGGCAAGCTTCGTTCCTTTTCCAGTCGAATAGCTTTCGATCCCTTTAATTAATCCTATCGTTCCAATCGAAATAAGGTCTTCAAAATCCTCTTTTGTATTTTCAAATTTTTTTACGATATGAGCTACCAAACGTAAATTGTGTTCGATTAGCGTATCTCTGGCTTCCTGACTTCCTTCTTGCATCAACTTTAACTGTTTGGCTTCCTCCTCAGGAGACAGTGGGTTTGGAAAGGCCTGATTTTTTACATAGGACATGAAGAACAGCGATTCTTTAAAGAAATATAAGATGGAAGCGATAATGCTGCTCATGAGATGCGCACCTCCTCATAAATTAGGCGTATGCCTACCACATATGTATGTGGCATAAGGAGGCTCTGTGCTTGTTCAGCATGAAAAAGAAGTTATTTTAGTAAAAGAAAAGCATGACCCAGAGGCCATGCCAGCTTCATTATTGCTTTTGTTTTTGCCGTTTGTGCTGAACTTCTGCATAATAATCGTCTTTTACACTCTTTTCCCACAAAGGGACTCCACTTCGATAGGCAGCTCGTGCGATCATATGTCCTGATACTGGGGCGGTTAATAAAGCGAAGACGATGGCTAACAGCAATTTGCCGCTTACGATATCGTATTCAGCATATAAATAAAAAAATGCGCCGATCATAATTCCGGCCACCCCTAAGGTGGAGCTTTTGGTTGCTGCGTGCAGCCTTGCATAGACATCTGGGAACCGTAAAATGCCTATGGAGCCGGATAGAATAAAAAAAGTGCCGATTAATAAAGACAAGCAAATCACTAAATCAAGTACTACATCAATCCACGTCCCGCTCAATAATAACACCCTTTTCTAAGAATTTTGCTAACGCCACCGTACCAATAAATAAAAGAATACCTATAAGAAGGATGACGTCATTAAATTTCGTCGTTACAAGCAATATAGCGATTACTCCAGCCAAAGCCATAAGGTTAATACCGATCGTATCAAGAGCAACTGCCCTGTCCGGATTTGTTGGACCTGCAATTGCACGGTAAAGCAGCATGATTATGGAAATTGATATTCCCATAATGGATAGTACAGTCGTGATCTCGATTAAACTGGATGTGAATGCCAGAACTTGTTCCATTACCGAGTCACCTCCATGATGGCTTGCTCAAATGTACTTTTGATATCGTTTATGGATTCTTCAACATCAGGCACATCCATCGCATGTACAAAAATGGTTTGGTGGTCTTCACTAACTGCGATCGAGAGAGTACCTGGGGTCAAAGTGATCAGGTTGGCCAGAAGCGTGATTTCCCAATTGCTTGTCAATTCGGTAGGAAGAGCAAAAATCCCAGGTTCAATGTCTAATTTCGGCTTATAAACCAACTTAACGATATCTAAATTGGCTAAAATTAATTCTCGAATAAACAATAATATTAATTTGATGACTTTCCATACGCGGACCATATAAAAAGAATCCGGAATGAACCGTCTTAAAGCAAACAAGAGAGCTATGCCCAGTAAATAACCGACTACAAATGTTGAAAATGAATAGCTCTCACTTAGAAACATCCACATTACGGCAATGATAATATTTAATACAATTTGAAATGGCATTGAAAGTCTACTCCTTTAGCACAGAATCAATATAAATTTGCGGATTCATTAAATAATCAGCAATCGATTCTACGGATGGATAAAACCATTCTGCCCCCACACCTAGTAACACAGATATTGAGAGAAGAAGACCAATCGGCCATGCCATCTTTGCGGCTGTCTTTTTACGTTCAGGCTTGGCGAGTTCTTTTTCTTCACCCCAGAACCCTTGTATAAAAATCCGGATCATGGAAAGCAGAATTAATAAACTGGAAACTAATGCTGCCCCCACAATCATTATTTGTTCCTCTGCCAAAGCTCCTTGCAAAAGAAGAAGTTTACCGATAAAGCCACTAAAAGGGGGGATCCCGGCTAAAACGAGAGAGGCAATGAAGAAAAACCAGCCTTGAACAGGGTAGTGATGAATTAAGCCCCCCATCTTCCTCAAATCTGAAGTACCTGCTGCATATGCAATTGCCCCCACCAGCATAAAGAGCACTCCTTTTATGACCATATCATGAATTAAATAATAAATGGTCCCGCTGATAGATACCTTTGTAAATATGCCAATCCCCATTAACATGAATCCAACTGCAGGAATGATGTTGTAGGCGATAATCAGCTTAATATTATTGGTGGATAATGCTCCGACGACACCAAAGATCATCGTTAAAGCGGCAAGGTAAATAAAGAGGGTGTGCGTAGCGCTGATATCTTTAACAAAAATCAAAGTGAAGACCCTCAGGATTGAATAAACGCCTACTTTTGTCAGTAGAGCTCCAAACAATGCAGAAACAACGGGATTCGGGACGGAATAGGGCCTTGGGAGCCAATAATAAAGCGGAAAAACTGCCGCTTTCGTAGCAAACACGAAAAAGAGAAGCAAAGCAATCGTAGTTAATATGCCTTTTTGGTCAACCTCATGGACTCGTTGAGCAATTTGTGCCATGTTGACTGTTCCGACAACGGAATACAAAAAGGAAATCGTCGTCACAAAAAGCATGGACGAGAACAAGTTTATCAATACATATTTGATGGACTCCCTTAACTGGACCTTTCCATTGCCAAGTACGATCAATCCGTAGGACGCCATGAGCAGGACTTCAAAAAAGACGAACAAGTTGAACAAGTCTCCTGTAATAAATGCGCCGCTTACACCTGTAATTAATAAGAAAAAGAAACTGTAAAAGTAAAAGGACTCCTGGGATTCGGAGAGCGTTCTTGGTGCATAAAATACACATGCAACAGCAACGATATTAGTCGTGAGGACGAGGGTGATCGACAGAATATCCGCAACTAATATGATGCCGTACGGCGCGGTCCAGTCTCCGGTTTCCAGAATAATGGATCCTCCGGTGTGAACCTTCCAAAATATCACCGCTACTACAATAAGGTTGATCACTGCAGTCACTTGTGAAACAATACGTACGAGTTTTATCCGTTTATGAAAGAATGCGAGTACAATTCCTGCCAGCAGCGGCAGGATAATCGGTAAGGCTGCTAAGTTACTCATAATCTGTTCCCCTTAGTTGCTCCATATTATCTGTGCCATTTATTCTTGAAGCACGGTATGCCAATACAAGAAGTAAACTTGTTACCCCAAAGCTGATAACAATGGATGTTAATATTAGCGCTTGGGGTAAAGGATCTGTATAGTTTTCTACGCCTTCTTTTAAGATCGGCGGAGCCCCTCTGCGTAATTCTCCCATCGTAAGGATAAACAGATGAGCTCCGTGAGAGATGAGTCCTGTTCCTATGATTATTCTCAGCAATTGCTTCTGAAGGAGGTTGTAGATGCCTGTAGTAAACAGAATTCCTGCGAGTATGGCCATAATAAATTCCATCAGTTACCGCCTCCCTTACTCTTGCCTAGACGTATTAAACCAAAAATGGCCATGGCAGCAATTCCTAATACCGTTATTTCAAACATGGTATCCAGACCACGCATATCGACTAAAATAACATTGACAATATTATCTCCGCCACCCAATTTGTGCGAAGTTTTAACAAAGTACTCCGCAATAGAATCAAACCATTTGCTGCTGTGTGAGGAAATAGCAATCATCGTCATCATACCGCCAAAACCAATTGAAATAATGGCATTAAGCGCTTTGGTTCCTAAGCTTTGGTTCCGTTTTTGAAGCTCAGGCAAATGATAGAAGGCGAGCAGAAACAATCCTACCGTAACGGTCTCAATAATTAGTTGAGTTAACGCCAGGTCCGGTGCTCTGTATAACACAAAGAGAATAGATAGCCCATAACCGACGACCCCTAGAATAAGAATCGCGGCAATACGATTGTTAGTCAGGATTGTCCCAATTGCTGCCAGTACCATCATAACTGCTACACATATCTCAGGGAGTGCTTCTGGAAAGGAGATGGCGGCTAAGTTATCAAAACTCACGGTCCAACCATTCGTAGTAAACATGAAAGATACAGTAATCACGAGAATAGCAGTTAATATCAACCGGACATACCGGCTCAAGGAACCATTCATATATCTTTTTGTCAGCATCCCTGAGTATTTTTCAACACCGTGTACAATTCCGTCGTAAACCTTATTAAAGTTGAGTACGCCTGGTACGAAACGGTAAATAAACGACCAATTAGGTCGGGAAAGGGCAAGAATTGTCCCAAATACTACGACGGTTAATGACATAATCAAAGGTGGTTTGATCCCATGCCAAAAGGCAATATGCTCATGAGGTTTGATCCCGCTAATGGCTTCAGCAGTATGAGCAATAAATGGTTCATTAATCAGTTGAGGAAACAGTCCGATTATGACCACGCCGACAGAGAGAAGCATCGGGGAAATCAGCATTCCGATTGGAGCTTCATGAGGCCGCTTTGGAAGCTTTTCAAAATCCCCTTTTCCTCTGAATGTTTCAAAGAAAAAGTACATGGAATAAACAAACGTAAATATGCTGCCCAAAACAGCCACGTAAGGTACAATTGTACGTAACAATCCAGCATAACCTTGATACGTATGTTCTAAATGAAGGCTGGCATCGAAAAACAACTCTTTACTATAGAATCCATTCAAAAATGGCAGGGGTACTCCTGCCATGGAGAAAGAAGCAAAAAGAGCAATGACTGCTGTAACAGGAAGCACCGCCATTAAACCGCCTAACTTACGAATATCCCTTGTTCCTGTTTCGTGATCGACAATCCCTGCCACCATAAATAGGCTTCCTTTAAAAGTTGCATGGTTTAAGATGTGAAAAGCAGCAGCAAATATTGCAAGTTCTGTACCGTAACCGAGCATAGCCATGATCATACCTAATTGACTCACGGTGGAAAATGCAAGAATCGCTTTTAAATCCGTTTGTCTCACCGCCATATAGGAAGCCCAGCACATCGTAACGATTCCTGCTGTTGAAACGATAACAAAAAACCACTCAGAAGAACCAAGCACCGGCGAATAACGGGCAATTAGGTATAACCCTGCC